>MGTZ01000048.1:74571-80450 GCA_001799715.1 Elusimicrobia bacterium GWB2_63_16
GGAGATGTTGAAGTTCTCCAGCGCGCCCTGCTGCGACTTGATGGTGATGAATTCCTTGATCTCGGGGTGCCAGTACGGGATGATGCCCATGTTGGCGCCGCGGCGGGTGCCGCCCTGCTTGACCACGTCGGTCAGCTTGTCGAAGAGCTTCATGAACGAGATGGCGCCGCTGGCCACGCCGTTGGTCTTCTTCACCACGTCGCCTTTCGGGCGCACGCGGCAGAAGGAGAAGCCGGTGCCGCCGCCGGATTTCTGTATCAGGCTCTGCGCGGTCAGCGCCTTGGCTATGCCTTCCATCGAGTCGGGCACCGGCAGCACGTAGCAGGCGGACAGCTGCTGCAGGTCCCGCCCGGCGTTCATCAGCGTGGGGGAATTGGGCAGGAAATCGAAAGCGGCCATCAGGTTGTAGAATTCGTTCTTCCAGCGGTCGGCGGCCTCGCGGGCGTCGGGATAATCGCGGTAGGCCTTCTCCAGGTTGGCGATGAAGCGCATGAAGTTGGCCTCGCGCTCGGAGGATTCGGCTATGCCCTCGTGGAAGAGCAGGGTGCGGGTCTTGCCGCCGGCGACCTCGGTCTCCAACTGGCGCACGGTCACGCCCTCGAACAGACCCCACTTGGCGGAGTTGGGATGGAAAATTATCTCGGAAAGGGCGATGTTGCGGGCTACCCGCTCGAACAGCTCCTCGGCGGACTTGTCGTCGCGCAAATACTTGTCCTTGATCACCTTGGCCTGGTTGTCGCTAAGGTGTATCTCTTTCCTGCCTGTGGTCATGGTCTTCATGGGCTTGTCCTCGGGATCGATTTGCCAGGACTCTCTGGTAAAATTGTTCGGACTGCGCCCCCGCTCAGGGTCCCCCGGGCCGCCGCGAGCGAGAGTCTGTTGTCGTGAACCGTACACCAAAAAGCTTTGGAATAGGGTTAATCTATGAATACTCGCGGGGGGTTGTCAAATCTGCCGACGGCGGCCCCGGCCGCCCGCCCGGAAACGGCTAAAATGTTATAATTCCGCCGGGGCACCTCCAATGGAAAAACGCAAAAAACAGGTCCTGGGACTATCCCAGGAACAGAGGCAGAGCCAGGACCTGCGCCTGTTCTCGGTGCTGGCCGCGCCGGAGGCGGATTTTCTGCGGCAGGCGGCCGAGCTGGAAGCCGACCCGCTTTTTACCCGCCTCTGCGCCGCCGGCCCGGACGGCGCCGCCCCGGTGATACGCCGGCGGCTGCCGGGCGCCTCCTACGCCTTTTCGTACGCCTGCGGTGACGCCGCGCTGGCCTCCGCCGCCGAGGCCGGCGGGGCGGGCGAATGGCTGGCTGACCGCCCGGCCATGCTGGAGCTGGCGCGCCGTGCCGGCCAGGCCAATTTTGAAAAATTCTTCCTCTCCGCCTCCGTTTTCGACCCGGCCGCCGCCGGCCGGGCCTGCGGTTTTACCGCGGCCGAGGCCTCAGCCCTGAAGAACTTCTCCGACGCTTTCACGCTGGCCCACGAGCGCGTTCCGCCGCGGGCGCTGCCGGCCCTTTACCTGCGCTGCGCCGCCGTGGTCACGGCGGAGAACGGGAAGCTTGCCGCCGCTTACACCCACCCCGGCTACGTGCGCGGCGTTTACCGCATAGACCGGCGCGCCCTGGCCGCCCTCGTGCGGAGCGGCGACATCAGCGGCGCCGAGGCTTCCAGGGCCTCCTCGCTGCTGTCGCGCGCCCAGCGCCTCGCCTGGCGCAAGGCCGGTTTTCATAAGGTCCTGACGGCTATCCTCGAGGCCCAGGCCGGCTATCTGCTGCGCGAGTCCGGCCTTAAACCTCTGACCCAGCGGCAGATAGCCGCCCGCGCCGGGCTGAACCCAGCCACAGTCTCCCGCCTGATAGCCGGAAAAAGCATCCTGCTGCCCCGGGGGGAGGAGACGGCCATAAAGGGACTTTTTCTGTCTAGAAACGCGTATATAATTGATAGAATAAGGGAAATTCTGGGGGCGGGCAGCAGGGAAATGACCGACAGCGAGATCACCGAGGCCCTTAGAACCACTTACGGCGTGCGCGTTTCCAGGCGCAGCGTGAACCTCTACAGGGCCAAACTATGATGAGCAAGAAAATGGCTGAAGCCACCAACCCCATACACCGCAGCCTCGTCGACGCTATCTTTTTCCAGGCGCAGGAACCCATGCTGGTGCTGGACCGGGCGCTCACCGTGCTGCTGGTCAACAACAGCGCGCTGCGGCTGCTGGGCTGGGAAGGCCAGGAGATCGGAGGCAAGCCGGTCTCGGAGCTGGTGCTCGAGAAAGACCTTAAAGATTTCTCCGAGCTCACCGAGCTGGCCGCCAAGAACGGCATCGTGCGCAATTACCGCTTCTACATGCTGACGGCCTCCAGGAGCATCGCCCGCCTGTTCCTCACCGTGCAGGCCCTCAAGGGCGCCGAGGGCGCCGTGAACGGCTTCTGCCTTTTCCTGTCCCCGGTCTCTCCCGACGAATGGTCCGCGCTGAAGGACCCGCACGTTTTCAAGAACGCCGCGCGCAAGCTCAACCGGCTCACCTCCATGGGCCAGCTGACGTCGATGTTCGCTCACGACATCAAGAACCCGCTGCACGTGATCCTTTCCACGTCGGAGCTGCTGCGCGCCCAGGAAGGCCAGCCCGAGGGCGTGCGGACCGGCGCCGAGCTGATAGAGCGCAACGCCCGGCGCGCCTCGCGCATAGTCAAGACGCTGCTGGATTTCTCGCGCAGCGGCATGTGCCGCCTCGAGCCCTACTCCGTGGACGCCGCGGCCGAGACCGCGCTGGAGCTCATCGACAGCTCGCTGAAGACGGCCAAGGTCAGGATTGAGAAGCGCTTCGACAAGGCGCCCAAGGTGTTCCTGGACCCGCATTACATGCACAGCGTGATCTATAATTTGCTCAACAACGCCGCGCAGGCGCTGGAGGGCGCCGAGGAAGGGCGCATCACCGTGGCCGCCGGCTGGCTGCCCGACGAGAAGGAAGTTTTCCTTACCATCTCGGACAACGGCCCCGGCCTGGAGCCGGCCATGCTCGACAACCTCTTCCAGCCCTTCTTCACCACCAAGGAGAACGGCACCGGCCTCGGCCTGTACCTGGCGCGCCAGATCATGGACGAGCACGGCGGCCGCATTCTGGTCTCCTCCTCCGCCGAGGGCGGCGCGGCGGTAAGCCTGCGTTTCAGGAAGATCGTTTAACTCCGCCATGGGAAACATCCTCATAGTCGAAGACGACGCCGACACGCGCTACGTGCTCAAGGCCGCCCTTGAGAGCGGCCGGCACGCCTGCGCCGCGGCCGCCTCCGGCGCCGAGGGGCTGGCGCTCGCCGACTCGCTGACCTTCGACGCGGTGGTGCTCGACATGGTGCTCGGCGACGCCGACGGCCTGGAGATACTGAAAAAACTGAAGACCGAGGACCCCGGCCTGCCGGTGGTCATCCTTACGGGCCACGCCAACGTGACTAGCGCCGTGAAGGCGATGAAACTGGGCGCGCTGGACTACCTGATAAAACCCTTCGGCAACGACGAGCTGCTGCTGATCATGGAGAAGGCCGTAAAGGAACGCCGCCTCAAGCGGGAATTCGACGCGCTGCGCACCCACGTCAGGCGCGCGCACGGCGCCGAGCCGGTGACCGGCGCCAGCCGCGAGATCAAGAACGTGCAGGCGCTGGCCGGCCAGGTGGCCTCCACCGACCTGACGGTGATACTGTCCGGCCCGTCGGGCTCCGGCAAGGAGGTTTGGGCGCGCGAGATACACCGCCTCTCCTCCCGCGCCGGCAGCCCCTTCGTGGCGCTCGACTGCGGCGCCCTGCCCGAAAACCTCGTCGAGAGCGAGCTGTTCGGCTACGAGCGCGGCGCCTTTACCGGCGCCGACCGCCGCAAGCCCGGCCTGTTCGAAGCGGCCTACGGCGGCACGCTTTTCCTCGACGAGATCGCCAACCTCACCCCCGGCACGCAGGCCAAGCTGCTGCGCGTCTTGGAGGAGCGCCGCATACGCCACCTGGGCGGCAAGAAGGACATCCCGGTGGACACGCGCGTGATAGTGGCGGCCAACCGAGACCTGCCCGCCTGCATCAAGGAGGGCTCTTTCAGGGAGGACCTGTACCACCGCCTGAACCAGTTCACGCTGCGCATCCCGTCGCTGGCCGAACGCAGGGAGGATATCCCGGCGCTGGCGGCCTTCTTTCTGCGGGAAGCCGAGAAGCTGGTCAACAAGAAGATAGAGACCATCTCCGACACGGCGCTGGCCGCGCTGGAGGCCTATGCCTGGCCCGGCAATGTGCGCGAGCTCAAGAACGTCATTATCCGCGCCGCGCTGCTCAGCGGGGGGGAGATAAAGCCCGAGCATCTCGGCCTGGGCGGCGGCGCCCCTCAGTGCGCGCCGGCGGCTTCGCCTGTGCCTGAAAATTTCAGCCTCAAAGAAAACCTGCGCCAGGCCCGTTCCGAAACCGAGCGCCGCCTGATAGCCGCTGCCCTGGCGGCCACTGGCGGGAATAAATTGAAAGCAGCGCAGCTGCTGGCCATAGACCGAAAAGCCCTGTACAACAAGCTGAAAGAATACTCTATTGAATAGTTGTGGATATTTATCTACACTTTATGTGTGGATTTAAATCCACAATGTGGATTATTATCTACAGGGCCATTTAACAACTATTTTACTTTTCGGCCGCATTTCCTTATCTATAGATTCCTATAATATTGGTATGCCAAAACCGCTCACGGCTATGAGAAAGGTCCTGAAGCTTTACACATATAACCTTATTTCCAGCCAAAGCCGCCGGAATACCAGGGGCACCGCCCCGGGATTAGCGCTTGCTGTGGTTTTGGCAAAGTCGTTGCTATACCTTGAAGGTAGGAACATTACGAATTTTTTGGGTATATTTTCGGAGGCACTATGAAAACGCTGAAAGCCCTGAGCACTAAAATCTTAGCCGTGTTGCTGCTGCTGCCCGCTATGGCAAGCGCCGCGCCGCTGCTGATAAACTACCAGGGACGCCTGGTGGACACCGCCGGCAACCCGCTGACGGGGGCACAGAGCATACTCTTCAGCGTCTACGACGCAGCGAGCGCCGGCTCGCTGCTCTGGAGCGAAACCCAGAGCGTCACGCCGGACAACGGCATCTTCAGCGTCAGCCTGGGCGGCGTCCAAACCCTCCCGGCCGCGGTATTCGCCTCCGACGCCCTTTACCTGGAAGTGAAGATCGGCGCCGACGCCCCGCTGACCCCGCGCACGCGCCTGCTCTCCGTGCCTTACGCGCTGTCCGCGGCCAACCTCGGTTCTCCTTCCAGTGTGGTCACCGTTTCCACCCACATCGTCGTTTCCGCCAGCCAGCTGCGCCTGGGTAATTTCGCTTCAGCTCCCTCCGCCTCCATAGGCGGCGGCGCGATGTTCTATAACACCACCGACAATCAGCTCTACTATCACAACGGCACCACCTGGAACGCTCTCGCCGCCGGCGGCATCAGCCCCTGGGGCCGCAGCGGCACCACCGTTTCCCTGAACAATGTCGGCGATAAGGTAACGATGTCCAATACCGCCGCCGATGCCTTGACCGTGTCCGGCGGCATCGTGGCCGGCTCCGGCAGCGTGGGCATTGTGGGCGCCGACGGCCGCATCCCTGCCCTGTCTTCCCTTTATCTTGCCAACCTGAGTGGCTCGGCCCTGACCGGCCTAAGCGCCGCGCAGGTCGGCCTGGGCAGCGTGGACAACACCGCCGACGCCGACAAGCCCGTGTCCACCGCGCAGCAGACCGCGCTGAACCTGAAGGCGCCCCTCGATTCCCCGGCTTTCACCGGCAACGTGAGCGGCGTAACCGCCGCCATGGTCGGCCTGGGCAGCGTGGACAACACCGCCGACGCCGACAAGCCCGTGTCCACCGCGCAGCTGGCGGCTCTATCCA
>MGTZ01000048.1:80544-81666 GCA_001799715.1 Elusimicrobia bacterium GWB2_63_16
GTCGGCCTGGGCAGCGTGGACAATACCGCCGACGCTGACAAGCCCGTGTCCACCGCGCAGCAGACCGCGCTGGACCTGAAGGCCAATACCTCCGCCGTGCTGGCCAACAACGTTTCCGTCCCGCAGGCGCTGGTGAACCTGTCCACCGTGACGACCGAGCTGGCCCTGAAGGCCCCGCTGGCCTCGCCTACCTTTACCGGCACCGTGGCCGCTCCCGCCTTCAGCGGCCCGCTTACCGGTGACGTGACCGGCAACTTGTCCGGCAATGCGGACACCGCTTCGGCGTTGGAGATCCCGCGCTTGATAAACGGTGAAGGTTTCGACGGAACCGCGGATATAACACTGCCGGTCATCTCTACGGACGATCCCACACTCAACGCAACCGTGTATCCATTGTGGACTAGCGCAGAAGGCGCCAACCCCGCTAGTATTTCGACTACGAAACTGAGCTTTGTCCCCAATACCGGTATCCTTACCGCGACAGGGTTTGTCGGCAACTTGACCGGTGAGGTTACCGGCAACGCCGCCACGGCCACCAACCTGACCGGTCTGACCGCGACGGTAACCAACCTGAACAGTGTGACCGGCCTGCTTGGCAGCGCTGCGTTCACCAATTCTGCCGCATATGCCACGGCGGCGCAGGGCACCCTGGCTGACAACGCTCTGCCTATATCCGGCGGCACGCTGACCGGAGATCTGTCCCTTGGCACCAAGCAGATGAGATTGGGAAATCTCGGCGCCGCCCCGGCTACGCTTGGTTCCGGATCCCTGTATTACAATACCGGCGACAATAAAGTGTATTACCACAACGGCACCTCCTGGATAGCTTTCGAAGCCGGCGGCGCCGGCCTGCCCCTCACCGGCGGCACGATGACCGGCGCGATAGAGATGAGCGGCAATAACATCACCGGCGTCGGTTCGCTGGGTGCGACCGGGACCCGCGTTACCAAGGGCTGGTTCACGGACCTGGAAGTCACCAACGCGATAGTCGGCGACATAAGCGGCAACGCCGCCAACATCACCGGCGACCTGGCTGCCGCGCAGATAGCGGCCGGCGACCTGCCGGCGGACGTGTTCGCCACCGCGGTCAAGACGGGCAACTACCTCAACGACGTGAAGGTG
>MGTZ01000049.1:0-3788 GCA_001799715.1 Elusimicrobia bacterium GWB2_63_16
CAGGTAGAACACGGAGACCACCAGCGTGCTGATGGCCGCGAACAGCTTGATGCCGCGCGAGTTGAACTTGGCGTCGAGCGCGTCGGTGAAGGTGTACTTGCCGAGGCGCTTCATCGGTTCGGCCACCACGAACAGCGCCACTATCCAGCCGGCCAGGTAGCCGATGGAGTAGAGGAAGCCGTCGTAGCCGGCGGTCGCGATCATGCCGCAGATGCCCAGGAAGGACGCCGCGGAGAGATAGTCGCCGGCGAAGGCGATGCCGTTGACGGCCCAGTGGATCTGGCCGCCGGCGGCGAAGTAGCCGCTGGCCGACTTGGTCTTGGCCGCGAAGTAGAACGACAGGCCGAGCACCATCGCCACGAAGGTGAGGAAAATCGCTATTGCCATGTTATTTTCCCTCCTGGGCGGGTTTGTTGTCGGCCTCGTGCTTGCCGCACATGTGGTTGTAAATGAGAGCCTCTATCAGCGCGAAGACGATGAGACCGAAACCGAAGACCACGGCCAGGTTGAGGCCGAACATGATCTCCTTCTCCATCCAGAGGGGTTTAAGCAGGTTGATAGCGACGAAGGCGGCGTAGATAGCCGCGTAGAGCAGGAACATCCAGACGCCGATATTCTGCTTATACTCCGCAGAAGCATCGGGACCGCATTGTGACGCAGGTTCGTGAAGCATGCACTCTCCTATAAAAAACGGGCGCTCGCTACTTCCGGGCGTCCGTGCCGTAACATTTTAAACGATGAGAAATTTTACCAAATCTTTCAGTTTATTGATAGCCGCGGAGGCGGCCGCCGCGCTTTCGCGCAGGGCCAGGGCGTCGGCCTGGGAGAGTTCCGAGGGTTTGATGCGGTTGTCCGCCGGCGAACCCGCGCCGGCCAGGGCGGCCTGGCGCCTGAGGCGCAGCCGCATCAGCGTCTCAAAAGCCTGCGTGAAAGATTCCTTCTCGGCCTGGTCCAGGACATTGGCCGCGGCCAGGGCGGCGAACCTGCTGGCCGTACCCAGCGGGGCCACGCCGGCGCGCAGGGCGTAAATGCGCGCGAAATCGGAGAAGACGCGCAGCAGCTTCTTGGCGTCGAAAGTCCCGCTGTTCGGCCCGGCGTCCTCGAGGGCCACGCCGCCGCGGAAGTTGAGGGGCACCTTGAACAGCAGCGCGTTATTGGCCAGGTTAAGGAAGAAGATCGTCTTGCCGTTCACGGCCTCTTTGACGTGCGAGCGCAGCGCGGCTTCCAGGCCCCTGTCGCCGGCCACGCAACGGAAGTCGAAGAACACGTTGACGTCGAGCAGCGACTGCGGGTCCGTAACCGCCGCCCAGCCGTCGAAATAGTCCTTCCAGGCGGAGAGAGGCCTGCACCACTTGGGATTGCCGGCCATCGCCTCGCCGGCGCAGAGCGGGTAGCCTGCCCCGGCCAGCCAGCCGCAGACCTTTTGGCCGACGGCCCGGAAATACTCGCCTGCCTCCGCGTCCTTGCCGGGAGCGGGGTCGGCGTAAACCAGGGCGTTGTCCTGGTCGGTCACCAGCGTCTGCTCACAGCGGGCCTGACTGCCCAGGGCCATGAAAGCGAAGGGCACCGGCGGCTCGCCGAGGTCGCGCACGGCGAATTCCACGAAGCGGGCCGTAGCGGCGTCGGCGGCGGCGGTTATCAGGCGGGTGATGCCCGCGCTGTCGGCCCCGCTATCGGCGAGGGTCTTTACGAGGCGCGGCAGGCGGGATTTAACAGCGGTCACTTCCTCCGGCGAGCCGGCCCGGGCGAACTCTTCCATCAGCACGGCCGGCGAATACCATTTAAGGGCCAGAAGTTCTTTCTCGTCCACGACGCCGGTAACCTTGCCGGAGTCGCCGCGCACGGCCAGGTGCCGGATGTTCCTGTCCTGCATCAGCAGCACGGCCTCATAGAGCAGGGCGGTCTCCGGCACGCTCACCAGCGGCGAGCTCATCACCCGCGAGACCGGGTCTTCGGGGCGGGCGCCGCCGGCAAGTACCCTGGAGCGCAGGTCGTGGTCGGTGACTATGCCGATCAAATCCCCCTCACTCTCCACCAGGATGCAGCTGCTGCCGGCTTTAGTCATCAGCCCGGCGGCTTTTGCCACCGGAGTAGAAAGGGCGCAGGCCGCGACAGAGCGGGCCACGCCGCGCACCGACTGGTTCAGGGAACCGAGCGACAGCTGCAATTCAGAAAGGAGCTTTTCCCGCTCTGCGTCGGCGCGGCGGCGGGCGGTAACGTCCTCGAGCAGGCCGTCGCAGCGGCGGGGCGCTCCCGGCTCCGACTGCAGCGGCATCAGGGAGACCAGAAGGCTGCGCTCTCCGGGCTGACCGGGCAGGACCGCCGCGGGGGCCTCCCTGACCGCGCGCCCCGCGGACACTTCCTTGAACAGGCCCGCGGCCTCCAGCGGGGCCAGGGGGGCGGCCCCGGCCTCCAGCAGTTCCTGCACGCTGACGAAGCCGAGCATACGGGCGGCCGCCGGGTTGGCCTCGGTTACGCGGCGCGAGTCCAGGTCCAGGCGGAGCACCCCGAGGTTGATGCTGTCGGTCAGCAGGCGGAACTTTTCGCGGCTCTCCGAGAGCTCCTCCTCGGTCTGCTTGTGGCGGTCTATGTCTTTGACGGTAAGGATAATGCCGTCCCGGCCGGAGAAGTTCAGTCGGGAAGCGGTCAGCAGGGCCCGGAAATCCCCCCCGTCGCAGCGCAGCATGGAGACCTCCACCTGCGGCGGGGCCCCGCCGCTCTCCAGGAGCTCGCGCAGGTAATCGAGGTTGTGCAGCGAACCGGGGTGCAGCAGGGTAGCCAGGTCCCGGCCGTCCAGGTCCGCCGGGGCGCAGCCGAGCATGTCGGCCAGGGTGCGGTTGGAATATACGACGCGCGCGCTGATAACCATCATCATGCCTTCGGTCGCGGCGTCTACCAGCTTGCGGTACTTTTCCTCGGATTCGGAAAGGAGTTTCTCCGCCTGCCGGCGGGAGCGCTCGATGCGCAGGCTCTGCTGGTTGACGTAGAGCAGGATCAGCGCTATGATGGCGGCTATCAGCAGGGAGATCTTTATCAGGTTGGCCTCGAGGCGGGCCATCTCCTCCCGCACATCCTCGATGTAGATACCGGTGCCGGTAACCCAGCCCCACGGCTCGAAGAGACGGACGTGGGACAGCTTCGGCACTATACGGGCCTGATCGTCCTTCCATTGCCACATGTAATCGGAATAGCCCGCCCCGTCGCGGCGGCCGATCTCGGCGAACTCTACGAACAGGCGCTTGCCGTGAGAATCCTTGAAGTCGGCCAGGTCCTTGCCGTCCAGGTCCGGGCGGTAGGGGTGCACTATCATCCTGGGGGTCAGGTCGGTTATCCAGAAATAATCTTTTCCCTCGGGGCCGTAGCGCAGGACCCGTACGGCCTGGGCCGCCTTAAGCTGCGCCTGTCGCCGGGAGAGACGGCCCGCGGCCTCCTCGCGCCGGAAGCTCTCCAGGAGGGTATACACAGTATTGTTAAGTTCGCGTATGGTTTCCCGCTTGCGGTCCATCATGTTGCGCTCGAAGGACGGGATTATAAAAAGGAAGGTGGCCGCGATGAACAGCGCTATGGCCAGCACGCTGGGCAGCACAATGCGGGCGAGAAAACTGCCGCCCTCGGGGCGTGGCCTGGTATCCATATATGTGGAGATTATAATAAATAGCAAGAGCGGAAGTGCGCGGAGGTTGGGATATAAGGTGTGCGGAGCTTATGGGCTGGACGGGAAAGTGCCGCCGCGGCACACGAACCAGCGAAGTTGCCTCGAGGTTACCCGGCCCGGAGGGCAAATTTAA
>MGTZ01000049.1:3830-9694 GCA_001799715.1 Elusimicrobia bacterium GWB2_63_16
GAACCAGCGAAGTTGCCTCGAGGTTACCCGGCCCGGAGGGCAAATTTAAAAACCCCCTTGCGGGGGGTTTTAAATTTGCTCGCCGGGCTGGACTCGAACCAGCAACCCTTCGGTTAACAGCCGAATGCTCCACCATTGAGCTACCGGCGAATCTGTTACGAGAAAATTATACAAAATATTCGCGCGGCGTCAAAAAGGCCGGGCTATCCCGCCCGATAATTTTTGTAAAATATCCGCATGATAAAAAATGTCCAGGAATATTACCAGTGCATACTGGATAACCTCACCGGCGGACTCATCAGCGTGGACCTTAAAGGCAAGGTGGTCTACGTCAACCCGATGGCCGGCAAGATCCTGCACATGCCCGCCGAGTCCTGCTGCCATGACAAAGGCTACGAACAGGTCTTCGAAGGTTTTCCCGCCCTAAAGGACGTTATCAAGGAGACCATAGACACAGGCAAGTGCGTGCGCCGCGCCGAGATCTCCATCATGCACGCCAATACCCCCCTTATCATCGGCTACAGCACCATGCTGGTAAAGAATCCCGAAGGCAACGAGCTCGGCGTCACGGTGATCTTCCAGGATATCTCTTTTGTGGCGAAGAAATAATATGGCCAAGAACACCGATACCCCCGCAGAGACGCCCCGCTCCGCCGAGACCGTTCACTCCGAAGGCGCGGCCGCGCAGGAGGACGCCTCCAGAGCCCAGATCTGGGCTTTCTGGGGCGTCGTGGCCCTGGCCGTGATAGCGGCCCGCGCCTTGAACTACCTGCTGCCGGGCGTCTCCGAAAGCGTTATAGAGCGCTGGGTAATGCTCGGCTTCGGCGCCTGCATGGGCCTGTTCCTGCTGAAACTGAAATAGGACTATGGCTGATTTCATAGATTATTACTCGGTGCTCGGCGTCCCCAAAACTGCGGGCGAGGCCGAGATCAAGTCGGCCTACCGCAAGCTGGCCATGAAGCACCACCCGGACCGCAACCAAGGCAATAAGACCGCGGAATCCAAATTCAAAGAGATCAACGAGGCCTACGAGGTCCTCTCCGACTCGCAGAAGCGCAAGCTCTACGACCAGTACGGCAAAGAGGGCCCCTCCTCACAGGGCTACCGCCCCCCGCCCGGCGGGCAGCAGCGCCGCCAGGGGCCCGGCGGCTTCCAGTACCATTACCAAGGGGGGCAGGGCGGCCAGGGCTTCGGCCAGGGCGCCGACTTCAGCGATTTTTTTAAGTCCATGTTCGGCGGCGGCCAGGGCTTCGGCGGCTTCGAAGGTTTTGGCGGCATGGAAGAGCAGGGCGGCCGCTCGCAGCTGGACATGGAAGCGGAGCTGCAGCTCTCTATAGAGGAATTGCTGCGCGGCGGCCATAAGCAGTTGGCTTTCAGTTACCGCAACGGCCGCAAGACCGAGAGCCGGGAAATAAACGTAAAGCTTCCGAAGGGCCTGCGCGACGGCGCCACCATCAGGCTGCGCGGCCAGGGCCGCGAGGTCAATGGTCAGGCCGGCGACCTCTACCTCAATATCCGCATACTGCCGGACCCCAGGTTCGAGATGGACGGCGACGACCTGCGGGTAAAAGTGGACGTGCTGCCCTGGGACGCGGCGCTGGGCGGCGAGGTTTCCGTGCCTTCCCCCTCCGGCCCCGTAAAGGTAAAGCTGGCCCCGGCCACTGCCGCCGGCCGCCGGCTGCGCCTCTCCGGGCGCGGACTGCCCCGCAAGGACGGCACCCACGGCGACCTGTACGCCGAGATAGTGCTGGCCCTCCCCCACCACCTTTCCCCGAAACAGTTAGACCTCCTCAAACAACTCAAAGAAACCGATTAGCTCCCCCTCCTTAAAACACGATATGTGGAGGTGAGGACGCACCGGTTGGGTAAGCAAAACCCTGTCGGAGGCCGAGGCTTGCGCAAGCGCCGAGGCCGAGACGGGGAAGGGCGAGCACGGTGTGCGAGACCCTGTTTTTGCGTCCCAGCCGGTGCGGCGTCGCCGTAATAAGACAAACCCCCTGCGCCCGTTTTGCGGGCGCAGAGGGTGAAAAGGAGGCTGACTCTGCTACTGCTGCTTAATTGAAGGTCGAGGTGGCCACGTTGAGGCTGGCCGCGTCGATCTTGCCCTGCGTGCGGGCGTCCTGAGCGTTCTTGGTGGGAGCGCCGATCTCCTGCAGGAAACCGTCGCCCTGGACATAGTATATGTTCTTGGCGGTCATGTCCTTGATCATCGTGTGGACGGTCCACTTCAGCTGCACCTGCATGGAGGCTATCGGGTCCTCATGCGTGCCCACGTTGGCGATGGTGGAATCCGGCACTTCGGAGATCAGGGTCACTTTATAGCCCCAGGCGGTGGTCACGCTGATCGGCTCCACGGTGACGCCGGTCAGGAACTTACCCTTGCCCTGGAAGTTGCCGTTGGCGGTGTAATGCACCTGGTAGGCGACTTTCACCACTTCGGAACCGTAGGCGTTCTTCATGGAGAAGGCATACTTCTTGGTGGTAGGCTTGCTCCAGCCCTGCAGCTGCGTCCAGTGGCTGGTGCCAAAGGGCACGGCGTTGGCGTAGTTGGTGGTGATATTGACCACGGGCTGGTTCTTCTCGATGATGGCGAAGATCTTCTCCACCAGGTTCACGATCTTGTCCATGGTGTCGACGGTGCTGTTGATCTGGTTGATCGTGTTATTGAAGGCGGCATTGGGGTCCGTGGCCGTGCCGGTGACTCCGGGCAGCGTGGGACCGTTGGGCATCGGGGGATTGATCTGCGGACCCGAGGGCGGCTTGGGCAGTTGGTCGGGCGAAGGGATAGTGCCGTTGCCGGGCTTGAGCGGCAGCTGGCCGCCGCGGTCGGCGATCTCTTCTACCTTTATCGAGTTCGGGTCGATCTCGAAGTACTTGGGGTCCAGGTTGTCGTTTGCGGAAACCCGGCCCGCGAACAGCGAAGTTACGGCTGCGGTTATTGCGAGTAGTCTCTTCATTTGTACTTCCTCCTTTTCAATTGCCGTCCCACCCGGGACGGGTACTAAATCTTAGAATACGCCGGCCGGGTTCAGCAGCGGGGCGGCGGCCTTCACGTCCGCGGCCTGCTTGCCTTTCTTCCAGGGGCTGGCTATTTCTTCGAAGTAGCCGGAGCCTTCCACGTAATATACGCTGGTGCCGGTGACTTCCTTGAGCACGGTGGACATCTTCCAGGTCAGCTTCATCTGCATGGCGGCCACGGGGTTGGTGTCGGAACCGACGTTGGCTATCGTGGAATCCGGCACGGCGGCGGACATATAGAACTTGTAGCCCCAGCCCACCTTGGCCACCTCGGGTATGATGGCCACGCCGGTCAGGAATTTGCCGTTGCCCTTATAGGCGCCGTTATAGGTGTAAGAGAACTTATATTTGCAGTCTATCATTACCGAACCGTAGAGGTTTTCGGCGTAGAAGCCGTACACGTAGGTCTTGGGGCGGCTCCAGCCGGCCAACTGGGTGGCGGAGGTCACGCCCTCGGGGTAGGCGGTGGCGTACTTGGTCTCGATATTGGTGACCGGCCGGTTCTCCTTTACTATCTCCCAGACCTTGGAGGCGATGTTAACTATCTTCTCTATAGTCACCACTATGCCGGCTATGTCCTTGGGGGGCTGCTCCTGCAGCCGCACATAGTCCATGGAAGGCTCTTCCTTGACCTCTATGAGGGTGACCTTTACGGAATCGGGGTTGATCTCGAAATACCCCGGGTAAGTTTTGGACAGGTCTTGTTCCTGACGGGTGAATTCGGGCGAGTTTTCGGGAGTAGGAGTTATCTGCAGGTCCTGGGCTCCGGCTAAAGTCGGGACGCAAAGAAGCACAGCGAGGAGAGCTGCGGGATAGGAGGAGAGGTAATTGGGCATGTTGTGTACTCCTTGATCCATCGACTACATATAGAGTATATGCAATCGGCCCTCCCCCCATCAGCGTCAAAGGGCCCAGGCTTTAAAAATATTTAGGCCCAGACCTCCCTGGGCCCTTTGACCTACATCAATCTTGACGAGGGGACGCTGCTTCCTAACTTCCTAATTAGGCCCTTAACCCCGCGTTGGCACCAACAAATGAATTAGGAAGTTAGGAAGCAGCGTCCCCTGGAAAGAAAAAGGGCGGAACCTTTCGGCTCCGCCCTTTTTTTGTGAACCTATACTATACTACACGGCCACCTTTTCCCCTTCCTTGGCCGGGGTCTCGCAGCTCATGGCGGCTATCTGCTGGTACACGCTGAGCCTCCACTTGAACTCCGCGTCGGCCAGCTTTGCCAGGCGGGCGGCCACTTCCGGGTTGGTCTTCTGCAGCGTGCGGAAGCGGTTCTCGCCGTTCATGAATTCCGCCACGGACAGCGTGGGGGCCTTGCTGTCTATGATCAGCGGGTTCTTGCCCTGCGCCTTCAGCGCCGGGTTGTAGCGGAACAGGGGCCAGCGGCCGCTCTGCACCGCGCGCTTCTGCTCGTTCATACCCGAGCCCATGTCTATGCCGTGCGCTATGCAGTGGCTGTAGGCGATGATTATGGACGGGCCGTCATAGGCTTCCGCTTCGGCGAAGGCCTTTACGGTCTGGTTATAATCGGCGCCCATGGCGATCTGCGCCACGTAGATATTGCCGTAGGTCATGGAGATCATGCCCAGGTCCTTCTTGGGCAGGGGCTTGCCGCCGGCTGCGAACTGCGCCACGGCGCCCAGCGGGGTGGCCTTGGACATCTGGCCGCCGGTGTTGGAATACACCTCGGTGTCCAGCACCAGCACGCGCACCTTGCGGCCGCTGGCCAGCACGTGGTCGAGACCGCCGTAGCCTATGTCGTAGGCCCAGCCGTCGCCGCCGAGGATCCAGACGCTCTTCTGGATCAGGTAATCGGCCAGGGTGCCCAGGCGGGCGGCCTGCTCGCCGCCCACGGAGACCAGGGCCTTCTTCAGGTCGGTCACGCGGCCGCGCTGCTGCTCTATGCCGGTCCACTCGCTCTGGTCGGCGCTGAGGATGTCGTCGCACAGCTTGGCCTGCGCTTTCAGCGGGCCCTCTTTCATGGAGGTCACCAGCTCGCGGGCTTCGCCGTTCATCTTGTCGTAGGCCAGGCGCATGCCCAGGCCGAACTCGGCGTTGTCCTCGAACAGCGAGTTGCTCCAGGCCGGGCCTTTGCCGTCCTCGCGGACGCAGTAAGGCGTGGTGGGCAGGTTGCCGCCGTAGATGGACGAGCAGCCGGTGGCGTTGGCCACGGTCAGGTGGTCGCCGAACAGCTGCGTCATCAGCTTAACGTACGGGGTTTCGCCGCAGCCGGCGCAGGCGCCGGAGAATTCGAACAGCGGGCGTACCAGCTGGCTGCCCTGCACGGTGTTGCGGTTGACCTTCGAGGAACCCTGGTCTTTGAGGGCCAGGAAGAACTTGAAGTTCTCGCGCTCGGTCTCGCGCAGCGGGAACTGCGGGGCCAGGTTGATGGCCTTCTTGCCGGTCTCCTTGCCTTCCTTGCGCTCCTTGCCGGGGCAGCTGTACACGCAGGCGCCGCAGCCGGTGCAGTCTTCCACGGCGGTCTGCACGGTGAACTTGAGGCCCTTCAGGGCCGGCGCCTTGGCGTCGACGGACTTGAAGGTGGCCGGGGCCTTGGAGAGCTCGGCGCCGTCATAGGCCTTGATGCGGATGGCGGCGTGCGGGCAGACCATGGAGCAGAAGCCGCACTGTATGCACAGCTCTTTTTCCCACACCGGGGTCTCGAGGGCGATGTTGCGCTTCTCGTACTGGGAGGTAGCGGTAGGGAAGGTGCCGTCCACGGGCATGGCGCTCACGGGCAGGTCGTCGCCGCGGAAGGCGATCATCTCGCACAGCGTCTCGCGCACGAACTTGGGGAAGCCCTCGACCGCGCAGGAGCGCACGATCTTGCTGTCGG
>MGTZ01000050.1:0-31898 GCA_001799715.1 Elusimicrobia bacterium GWB2_63_16
ATGTTAAATATGCTGTAACAGGATTAATCCCAAAGCCGCCCAGAGTCGATCTTAACATCCAGTCTGCGTCACCGCGTGGATGGTGCGCCTTTCAATTTGTCAAAGACAAGCCCGGCAATTTCGGGCGGATACTGATTGCTTACTAAAATTACTCGCCTGTCAAACAGTCACCTCTAGTCTTTACTCATTACCTACTGGGACCACTTCCAAGTCCCATCTCCCGTTATAGCCGCCCTTAACCCTTCGCTGGCGTTGTTTGTCAGGGTGTTCTGGGCCGCCAAGGTTCCCATATTGTTTTTCAAGCCTTTTTAAATATTCCATGGATATTTGCATTAATACCCCCATGTCATTAAACCCTTTAGCAATATTTTTCCTCTGTTCATTTGAAAATTTAGGGTCTATCCAGAAATCTTGTGGCATAAACGCCATGGCATCCTCAAAATAATATTTATTGATTGCAGCGATTGAAACCCTCATTGCTAAAGGCTCATAAATGAACCATCTACCATCTATCTTTTTTAGATTATATTCAGTCTCATCACTTTCGCTATATTCTGGGATTATCTCTCGCGGCGGATTAGGGTTATTGTTAACATCATTCCCACTCCCGCGTGTAAACGCTAGCCGCTCAAATATCACTTTGCCTTTATACCCATCTTTCTCGGGATAGACGCCAACAATGCAATATGTCGATACAATTACTATTGGGTCCGCGCCAAGATGTGGCGGAGCCCCGCCATATATTTCCGCCTCCATTTCTTCTGCATGGCTCTGTTTCGCATAATTGAACCGAGCCGCAGAAACGGCACCGGTAAATTCATTCTTACAGAACAATTCCAGCGCTTGCAAAGCGGTATCTCCGCCCCGGAGGGATTGTTCCCCCTCCGACTTTGTTTTGCAGGCAGTCAACATAGACAACCCCACAAAAGCGATAAGAATTATTTTATGATGTCTTTTATCCAGCCCCATATTTTATCCCAGACTCCTTTTTCACATTCTGTTCTTAAACGGTAATATTTAGGCTTAGCTGTAGACCAATATTCTACCAACATCCTATCGTAGCGCACTCCTGGTCTATGTGCAGTCCACATCATCCCATCGCCAGCGTAAATTGCGACATGACCACGCCACCACACAACATCCCCAACCTGTGGACTAGAAACCTCTCCAAACTTGCCGCTTGTAGGGAACCAACCAGAAGGCCTGTAATCTCCATAATCGCGCCCAGCTTTTTTATATATTAGCCATGTTGAACCAGAGCAATCTCCTAGTTTACCTTTCTCAGACTTATCACCAATTTCTGCATACATGGTACCGCTCCAGGTTGCAGCTTCATCCATGTTCTGTCTAGTCTAAATTGACGCATTCGCCTGGCCTATTCTGTTGACACTTTCAGCCGTTCCATCGACTTCCCACTCTTCATACAACCCCAATTGTTTTAGCAATTCTCGCACAGCTTTTCTATGCAGTCTTTCGCCTTTCAGCGGCGCCAGACCGCGTTTTATTTCTTTCAGCCTTCTCAGGATTGCTGGCCTGTCCAGGTGTTCGACTCCGCTGCATATGTGATATACACTGGCCGAGGTCTTGTAGCCCAGGACCGCTCTCGGTTTCAGGTTGTTCAACATCAACATCCCCTCACGGACCTCTCGCTCCAGTTCGCTATCTGAAACCTCGTCTTTCACCGGGATCAGCCAGTTCTTTATCTCTCGGTTGTCCCTTTCTGTTCTCCCGTTGGTCCACGGGGCCCTTCTCTGCGTCAGGTAGCCTATTATCCAATGCCTCCGCAGGAAAGCCTGGAACCTCTCGCTGGTAAAGGCTGAACCATGGTCATATTTCCACACAAGCGGGGCCCTGCCCATACATCTCACCAGACCTTCCGCGTGCTCTACCACCGCCTTGGCGCTCTCCGGGCAGATGTCCCAGCCGGGCCGGTAGCGCGAATGCTCGTCCAGCGTCTTCAGCAGCTTGCGCTTCCCTGGCACTTCAGTGAAATCCGAAGACCAGAACACGTCCCGCGCCAGCACCTTCGTCCGGCCTGTATGCGGCGGCGCTTTTCTCGTCGGCCGTGGGCCCCTGCCCTCGGCCAGCACCTTTGCCACGCTGCCATGGCTTACGCCCACAACCGAAGCGATACTGCGCGTATCCCATGTCGACCGGTTCTCGCGGTCTATCTCCAGGATCTTCGCACGTACTTCCTTCGTGACGCGCCGGGCTCGGCCGACGGCATCTTTGAACCTGCCGCCGACCCAGCGCCAGTGCGTACTCAGGCTTACTCCCCATAGCGCGGCGAACTCTCCCGCCTTCACCCCGCTCTCTTTTTCCAAAGACCAGTCACTGCGGTACAGTTCACGCGTTTCTTTCAGCGTTTGCCGTTTTTTTTACTCTCACTGCCCCAGGCATGGCGCCGGATTATCCGCTTCGCCACCCCCAGCACCAGTTTCAGTTTGCTTTTCTCCCGCCGCAGCTGTGCGTTCTCCCGGGACAGCTTCTCCACCTTCTCCGCCAGCAGCTTCGCTTCCTCCGCCGCCTCCCGCGCCGGCTTCGGCCCCGGCTTGCCCTGCTCCAATGCCATCAGCGCCGCCTCCCTTACCTGCTTCATCCAGCGGTAGAACAACTCCCGCGACACCCCCGCCTGCCGGCACAGATCCGTCGACGGTGCCTCCCTCGCTACCCCAAGCAACACCAACTCCAGCCTCTCCACCGGGCTCGCCAGCTTCGCCTGTGCCATTCTTGCCTCCAGGTTGTGATTCTACCTTTTCACCCAGCAGCACTTGCGCGTCCTTGGCTACCACGCGCAATTCACGCCCGCCGATATTGCCCACTAGGTAGCTCGGCGCCGCGTAACCCGGCTCAGGCACAGGCTCGGCCCCTACTTTCTCCGTGTTCGCAGCGATTATCTGCTTCACCTGGTCACCCACTTTATAGAACCTGTCCGAAGGGATCAGGTTCCCTATGCCCTGGTGCGGCCGCTTGAAGTTATAGTACTCGACGTACTCGCTGATTTTATCTTTAGCTTCCTCGAACGTCGACACCGGCGTCTTCTGCAGGCACTCCTGCAGCAGGTTCCGCCAGAAAGATTCTATCTTGCCCTGTGTCTGCGGGTGGTAGGGGCGGCTCCGGATATGCCGGATGCCCAGCTTTGTCAGCATCTCTGTGAATCTGCTGCGCCCACGCCAACTGTGATACTGCCGCCCGTTGTCGGACAGAACTTCCTTAGGCAGCCCGTGCTTCTCTATGGCCGCACGGAATACTTCCTGCACGTTCGCGTTCGTCTGGAACCTGTACAAGCCCCAGCCAGTTATGAACCTGCTGTTGTCGTCGAGGAATCCTATTACGTAGACCCTGTACTGCCCCTTCAACATGAAGGTCATGATATCGGTCTGCCAAAGATCGTTGGGGTTAGCCCGCTCAAAGGTCCGCGTTTTTTTCGGCCGGTTCCGCCGCCGGAACCTGCTCGTTTGCGGGCCATGCCCCTGCCCGCGCAGCATTTTTCGCACAGTCTCCCGGGCCAAGCTCAGGAAACCCTGCCTGAAAAGCGCACCTTGCACCTTGCCCACGCCCGCTTCGGGGTCAGCTTTCAGGACTTCTTGTACTACCTGGGCGGCGGCTTCAACCTTGGGACTCTGCGGCCGCGGCCTCCCGCCACGGGCTGGCTCCAAACCCGAAAGACCGCGAGCCTCATAAGCGGCCGTCCAGTCCGAAACGGTGCCGCCCCGCACATTATAGAGCTCACTGACTTCTCTGATCGTGAGCCCTTTTAGTCGGGCTTCGACTATCTCCAACTTCTGCTGTATCGTCCAATTACGCCTGTTATTGTTGACACTCATGACTGCCTCCTGTTTGGTTTAGTTTGGAGGCTGAAGTGTCAACAGAATTAGGCTTTCAGATATGGGTCAATTCTAGCAGACGGGACACCGAACTAAAAGCCCCTCCAGATTTTCCAGGTAAAAGATTTGGAGGGGTTATTGCGCCAGAACCCTGAACTTACCCGGCCACTTTCTTGTGGTCAGTAGCCGTTGTACAGGGCGAGGAAGAGTTCCTCGTGCATTTTGTCGGCGGCGCCGCCGTTCATGGAATAATTGTTTAGGATGGAGGTGAAGACCAGGGTCTTGCCTTTTTTTGTTTTGAGGTAGCCGGTGTAGGCGCGCACGCCGTTGAGTGAGCCCGATTTAAGCCGCAGGTTCTGGGCCAGCGGGGTGCCTTTGCCGAGGTTCCTGACATGGCCGGTGGCGTCGGGGTCGCCGGGGGAGACCAGCGACTCGTAGAACTCCGGGAAATAGGGCCGCCCGTGCGCGTAACGCAGCAGGTCGGTGAAGGTCTCGGCCTTGGCCATGTTGCGCCAGGACAGGCCGCAGGCGTCGGCCAGGGAAAGTTCAGACACGTCGGTACCGGCGGCGGCGAGGAAAGCCTTTACCGCGGCCGTCCCGGCGGCCGGCGTGCCGCCGCCCAGGTGGCGCAGCAGCAGTTCGGCGTACAGGTTGAAGCTGCGCTTGTTGGTGACCCGTACCGCGTCCTTGAGCGGGCGGGACTCGGTCTCGGTAATAAGCGTAAGCCGCGAGCCGGCCGCCGGCGCGCCCTTGAAAGGTTTCTTGTTGGCGTTGATCCCGGCCCGCGTCAGGTAGGCCCCGAAACTCTGGGCGGCGAACAGGGCGGGGTCGGGCAGGGCGGCTTTGATGGCGAACTCCGGTTGCCCCTGCGGTATGGTGCCGCGCAGCACCGCGCGCCCCTGGCCCGGGAAAGCGTAGACGTAGCCGTTGTCCCCCGAGCTCTTCGCGCCGGTACGCATATAATTCTCGAATTCCAGCCCTTGCACAACCGGCTCGGTGCGCAGCAGCGAGGCTTCCCCTCCGATCTGCTCCGCGGGCTTGAAAACTATGCGGTACGCGCCGTCGTTGACCGTCAGCGCAGAAGGCTGCGCGGCGTAATAATTTCCGATATCCTCCCAGGCCCAGGAGCCGGGCTGCCAGCTTTCGAAGGCCGAGTCGTCCCCCGCCACCGCCCCGTTCACCACCCTGATGCCAGCGGCCTTGAGCGCCTCGGTCCAGCCGGCGAACACTTCCTCCAGCGGCCTGGCGTCCTTGATGAGGCCGGACCCCAGCGAAGGGTCTCCGGCTCCTTTTATGTAGAGATTGCCGTTCAGAAAGCCGTTAGAGACGGTGCCGTCGTGATAAAGACCCGTCTTGAAAGTTTTTTCCGGACCGAACTTCTCCAGCGCGGCCGCCGTAACCATTACCTTGAGTATGCTGGCCGGCGTCAGGTTCAGCCTGGGGTTGCGCTGCGCCACGGTCTTGCCGGCCAGGTCCTTCACGCTCAGGCCCCACGAGGCGTTGACCACGCCGGGCGCGGCGGCCAGGCGTTTGATGGTGCCGTCTATCCCGGCGGCGGAAAGGCCCTGCGCCGCCAGCAGCAGCGCGGAAAAGACTAGTATTTTCATGGGGAAAGTATACAAAAAATGATAAATTAGGCCTGATGAAAATATTGCTGCCCCTGCTGCTCCTCCTCGCGTCCGCCGCCGCCGCCCAGGAGGCGGAGAAAAAGACCACGGTGGAAATAGAACTGGACCCTTATTACTCGGCCGTCGGCGTCTACAACAGCCTGACCGGCAAGCCCATACCGCACCTGCGGGTGAGCAACGAGGCGGAGATCTACAAGGAACTGATCACCAATTTTTACAAGCCGCGCACGCTGATAGTGGAGGCCAGCCTTAACCCGCTGCCCTACGCCGGCACGCTGATCAAGCGCCACCAGCCCGGCTTCTACGACGACATGCAGTTGACCAGCAACTTCAACGCGGTGCAGGCCGCCACCGCCGGCTTCGAGGAGCCCTGGGCCCTGTCCGTCTTCCTCGGCAACGTGGTATCTTTCGACACTATCAAGAAGTCTTTCCAGGGCAAGCGAAACGGCTATTCCGGGATGCTGATAGACATGGGCACGCACCATATCAAGGACAACGTGCTGATACGCGACCGCTGGGTGCAGCTGGAGGGAAAACTGAAAGGCGAGCAGATCCTGGCGGACCGCAGTCTGCGCTGGAGCTTCCGCGCCGGCATGAAGTTCCACGGCGACAGGCATATAGCCGACTCTTTCTTCGTCGGTTTCAGGCGCAGCCGCACCGATTTCACCGGCAGCGGCGCCAGCAGTTTCTGGCTGCACAACAGCGGCTTCGAATACGTCTCCGACTTCTCCCAGGAGAAGCTGGAGCCGATACGGCATCTGCTGATAGTGGATAAGAAATTCCCGATGAAGAAGTCCCGCGCGGCCTTCACGCTGGGCTTGGGCTTCGTCTGGACGGCGGACAAAAAATATTCCGGCCCGCTTTCCAACAGCGCGGCCGGAACCAGTACTCCCAACAGCTTCCAGTTCGTGCTTCGCCCGAACCTGGAATTCTAGAACCCCATCGACAGGCTGAACCGGCGGGTGGTGTCGAACCCTCCGAACGGCGCGAAAGAATAATCCATCCTGAAAGAGCCGGCGTTAAGGCCCACGCCGCCGGTCATGGCGCCCATGTCGCCGCCGGAGGCCGCGGCGTAGCCGCCGCGCAGGGCCAGCATGCCGCCCAGGCCGTATTCCGTGCCCACCGAGAAGGTGGTCTTGCGGTCGTGCACCAGCCTGCCCACCTCGGCGGAGAGGTTCACGGAGCGCAGCACCGCGTAGGAAGCGCCGGCGTTAAGGCTCAGCGGCAGGTTCTCCCGGCGGTCGACGAACTTCATGCCCGAGCCGAGGTTGCGCACCGCCAGGCCCAGCGTCACCGGGGCGCCGCTCATCTTCTTCATCGCGCCCAGGTCGAAAGCCACCGCGGAAGCCTGGTAGCCGGCTATGCTGCTCGACAGCAGCTTGGCGCCGGCGCCCACGCTGAAAGAGCCGAAGCCGCGCGCCAGGGCCAGGCCCAGCGCCTTGTCGGAGGCCGAGAAACCGCCCGAGCGCTCGCCGCCCGCGCCGCGCCCCTCAAGGCCGCCGTGGTCCAGGCGGGTAACCGAGACGGCCGCATTGAACTTGCCGGCGGGAAAGGCCGCGGAGGCGAAATCGTAGCTGCCGCCCAGCGCCCAGGCCGAGTGCATCACCGAGAACTCGCGGCGGGCGTAGGCCAGGCCGCCGGGGTTGTAATAGATGGCGTTGCTGTCGTCGGCCAGAGCCGTGTAGGCCGATCCCATGGCCGAGGCGCGCGCGCCCGCGCCGATATTCAGGAAGTCCGCGCCGCTCTCCAGCGCCCGAGAGAGCTGCACCGAGGGAACGAGCAGGAACGCGGCCGCCAGCGCCAGCGCGTAGGGCCGCGACAGCCAGTAGATCAGGCCGTTCGCCAAGTCCTTTTTTGTCCCGCCGTCCAGGGCTTTCATAACTTTACCTTACCACCGCGAACTTCCCCGCCCGCTTGAGTTTGCCGCCGCCGCTCTGCACCTCCGCCTGATAGTAATACACGCCGCTGGGGAAAGAACCGCGCAGTTCCAGTTCATAAGCGCCGCCGGCGGCGGGGGCGCCGCTCACCGCGCCCTCGTAAGCCAGGCGGCCCGAGGCTGAATACACCTTTACCTGCAGTTTCTCGCCGGCCGCGGCCTCCACATGCAGCACCGGCACCGCGCCGCCCTTGGCGGGATTCGGAAAAACATAGACCTCGCCCAGCGCCGCGGCGGAGGCCGGAGCGGCGGGGACCGCCGCGGGGGCGGCTCCGGCCATTACCTGGTAGACGGAGAAGTGGCCGGTCTGCGCGCTCACGGTCTTGTCGGCCTTGGAGACTACCGAGGGCAGTATCTCCCAGTCGCCGGCCGCCGCGTTCCAGTAGGCCACCTGCAGGGCGTTCTCGTCGGCGCCCGTGGGCAGCAGTTCGGGGCGGTACGGCAGCGAGATCGTTACCGGCTTCCCGAAGACCGAGCCGTGGGGGCCGAATTCGAAAGCTTCCGAAACAGCCGCCAGCGAGCGGCCCTTGAGCCCCTTGGCGCGCTTGTCTTTCTCTCCCTCGCCCACCTCTTCGGCTTCCTCGGGGGCGGCGGTAAGCAGCAGTTCGGGATTACCCGTGAAAGCGCCCGCGGGGATGTCCACCTTGAGGCCGCCGGGGCCTTTGCGTTCGCCCGCGCGCTTCTCGAGCAAGGCGGTAAAGGTCTTTTTGCTGGAGAGGGCCCGGTTCATACTCTCGCCGGAGAAGGTCCTGCCGTCGGCCAGCTGGCCGGTCAGCTTCAGCGAGAACTCGCCGTCGGGGATTATCGCGGCCACGTCGGCGCGCATGAATTTAAGCATCAGGTAGGTGACCCCGGCCAGCCCGTCGAAGTCGGCGGTGTCGCCGCTCTGCACCTTGGCGACGAACTTGGGGTCGGGCGCTATCGGGGTCACGGGCTCGCCGTTCACGGCGGAGATCCTGACGGTGCCGGCCTGCACGGCGGCCGCGTCGGCCTCGGGCAGGCCGAGGACGACGGTAACCCACTTGCCGTTAGCGTCCTTGTTTATGGAGGTGGGCGTCATCTTGACGAAGGCCTTGGGCTCGGAGCGCAGCTTCGAGAAATAGATGGAGTCCACCGGGTCGTCTATATAGGAAAGGCCGCCGCCGATGGAGTACAGGTAATCCTGCGTGGACACGGCGGCGAGCGACACCAGGTTCTGCGGCAGGGCGTGCAGCGCCTGCCAGGCGCCCAGCGCGCCGTCGGCGGCTATGGGCGAGAAATAGACCGCGTTGGTAACGCCGCCGTCGAAGCCTCCCAGCACGTAGACGCTCTTGTCGGTGGCCACCATGCCGTAGAAGGCCAGGCTGGAAGGCAGCTGCGGCTGGGCCGTCCAGGCGCCCAGGGTGCCGTCGGCGTTGACGGACGCCGCGTAGACCGCGCGGGATACCCCGGCCGGCGGCAGGCCGCCGTCGCCGTACAGCCCGGCGGCGGTGAAGCCGCCGAGGGCGTAGAGCTTGCCGGCCTTGGCGAAAGTGCGGTGGCCGAACAGCACTGAGGGCAGCGCTGTTTCGGCGCGCCAGGCGCCCATGGAGCCGTCGGCGTTGATAGCCGCGGAGTAGACCAGGCTCACGGGGCCGACATTGCGGGCTATGCCGCCCGTCACGTAGATCCTGTTGTTGTAGACGGCGGCGGAATGGGCGTAGAGGCGCTGCGGCAGAGTCGTGCCGCGCAACCAGCCGGTCAGCGTGCCGTCGGGGTTGGCGCCGGAATAGTAGACGAGGTTGCGCTGGCCGGAATAATTGATGCCGCCCAGGATGTAGACGCGCTCGTTATGCACCGCCGAGGCGTGCAGGCCAAGGCCGAGCAGCTCGGGCATGGCGCTGGCGGGCTGCCAGGCCCCCAGCGTGCCGTCGGCATTCATCGTAGCGCAGTAGTAGACGTTATTGATATAGCCGGCGCCGGTCACGCTGCCCCGGTCGCTGACGCCGCCGGAGACGTAAATGCGGCCGCCCATGATGACGGCCGAGTGCGACAGCAGCGGCTGCGGCAGCGGGGTGGCGGGCTCGAACTGGGCGGCGGCGCAGAACGGCAGCAGCACAAGTGCCGCCGCCGCCAGTATCGCCTTGCCCGATCCGAACATATAGCCTCCTCGCTGAAAGCAAAAAAACCGAACAGGACAGCCCAGTAATGGACTTCCTCATTCGGTAGCCTGGCCGGCAAAATACACGCTTTCACTTTCGGCAGCCCGTCCGGCGTGTGGACCCTCGTCCCTTTGCCCCGCGGCTTTGCGCCCCCGGCCTTCAGGTCCGGGTTTGCTATTATCGTCGCTATGTTATAGCAGAGAAATCCAGAATTTTCAAGATTTATTTAATATCACTTGGTTACACTCGCGCGGCAGGGTAGTAGCGCTATTTACGGTTGTAGCGGCCGCTCCTCATAGAGTCGAAATAGGCGATTTCAGGGCCGGTCAGGAACCTGGGGGTAAGGCCCAGCCCCTCTATGCAGCCCAATATGTAGAACAGGGCGGCCAGCACCTCATTCTCCGCCTCGCCGCAGCGCCCGTCCAGGGCCTCCGGGCCGCAGTACAGGGCCTGGTCCGGGGAAAGCACTTTGGACAGAAGGAAACTCTTGCCGTACCTGGCCAGCAGCGCCGCGTTGGCCGGCGACAGGCCGGCGCCCCCCCCGGCCGGCCGGAAGGGCGGCAGCCCCAGGCCCGACTTTATCCGCTCGTTCACCCTGGCGTTCAGCTCCAGGGCGCCTTCCACCCCGGCGTGAGCCGCTACCAGGCCGTGGTTGGCCAGGAAGAAGACCTGCGGCGCTGCGGGCTGGGCCCGCTCGTTTATGGCGGCGCACAGCTGCGCCCCAGGCGCCTTATAGGGCAGGAACTCCGCGGTCGGGAACAATTCCCTGCCGAGCTTGTGCCCCTCGGCGCTCATGTTCAGTACATTGGCGTATACCGAATGGGTGTGTATGACCACGGTATTGAGCAGCGAATGGAAACCGGTCTCGATCGAAGGTTTGGCCGGCGGCTGGCCTTTTACAGGCAGCGCCTGGGAGAGGATAAAGTCGGAGAACTCCGCGTCCCCGCCCGAACCGGCGGCTATGCGGCGCTTTATGTTGCCGTAGTTGACCAGCGCCCAGCCGCGAGCAGGGGTAACGTCGCCCAGCCGCGAGCCTGAGGCTTTTACCAGCATGAGCTCCGCCCCGGTCTTCACCGAAACGTTGCCGCCGCCGCCCTGCGTCAGGTCCGGGCCGGCGCCCGCCCCGCGGGCGGCGCTGGCCAGCAGTTCGGGGGCTTTGCCCAGCGCGGGACCGTAATCCATTATTTCTTTGACCTCGGGTGCGCCTTCTCATACACCTCTTTCAGGCGCTCCAGGGAGACATGGGTATAGATCTCGGTGGTCTGCAGGTTCTTATGCCCCAGCATCTCCTGCACCGACTTCAGGTCGCAGCCGCGGTCCAGCAGGTGGGTGGCGAAGGAGTGGCGCACCGAATGCGGGTTCATCGGCCTGGCAAAACGGGCGCGCTTGGCCATCTTTTTGAAGATCAGGGCTATGCCCGCCCCGCTCAGGCGGGTATGCTTGTGATTGAGGAAGAGCGGCAGGCCGTGGGCCAGCGGCCGCGGACGGGTCTCCAGGTAGGCCTTGAGCGCCTCCAGCGCCCTGTCCCCCACCGGCACCAGGCGCTCCTTGGAACCCTTACCCATCACGCGGGCGAAACCAGAAAAAAAATCCACGTCGCCGATGTTCAGGCCGGCCGCCTCGGAACGGCGCAGCCCGCTGGAGTAGACCAGTTCGAACAGGGCGAAGTCGCGCAGGGCGAAATAATAGCCCTTCTCCCTGGCGTTGACCTCTTCGGGCCTGTTGAAATCCTGCAGCTTGCCCACCTCCCCCTCGGTAAGGAAACGCGGCAGGCGCTTTTCTTTCTTGGGGATAGTGATCAGGTCGAAGGGGTCGTTCTCGAGCCGGCCGGTCTCCTGCAGGTAGCGCAGGAAGGAGCGCACCGCCGAGATCTTGCGCAGCAGCGTGTTCCTGGAAACCTTGCGCTCGCTGATATGGGCGATATAGCCGCGCATGAGCAGGCGGTCGAGCGCCTTAGGGGTTTCGGCCCCGGCGGCGGCCGCGTAGGCGAGGAACTCGCCGAGGTCGAACTGGTAGGCCTTGACGGTGTTGCGCGAAAAGTTACGCTGCGCGCGCAGGTGCAGCAGGAACTGTTCCGCCAGGAGTTTCATGGCTAAATTTTAGCATTTGCCCGCGGGCTAGGCAGCCAGCGGCAGCGTGAAATAGAAAGTGGCGCCCTGGCCCTCGGGGCTCTCGGCCCAGACGCGTCCCCTGTGCTGCGCCACGAATTCCTTGACGATGGAAAGCCCCAGGCCCACGCCTTCGCGGGTCCCGTTCTCGTCGAGCTGCACAAAGCGCTCGAAGATCCTGGCCATATTCTCCTTGCTGATGCCGGGGCCGGTGTCGCGCACGCCCACCAGCGCGCTGTGGTCCGGGGTGAGCGCCCGCGCGGCGGCCACTATCACCTCGCCGCCGCGGGGCGTGGACTTGATGGCGTTGGAGACCAAATTGGTCACCACCTGCACTATGCGCCCGTGGTCGGCCAGCACCGTTACGTCGGGCCTGCAGCAGCGCAGCGTCAGCGTCACACCCTTGGTTTTGGCCCAGGGCAGCAGGCTGTCCACCGCCTCGTTCAGGATCGGGCTAAGCTGGACAGGCTCCGGGTGCACCGACATCTTGCCGGCCTTGAGCTTGGAGAAATCCAGTATGCCGCGTATCATCTCCGTCAGGCGGCGGCTGTTACGCAGACTTATAGTGAGGAAATTGGATTCGTCGGCGCTGAGCTTGGCGGCGGCGCTCTCCGTGAGGATCTCCAGCGCCGCGCTGATCGAGGACAGCGGGGACTGCAGGTCATGCGTCACGCGCGAGAGGAACTCGTCCTGCAGGCGCTGGGCCTCCTTGAACTTGGTCATGTCGGGCAGCGTCGCGTAAGCGCCTACCACGCGGCCCTGGTCGTCCTCCAGCAGGGCCATGGAGCGCCGCAGCGCGCCGCTAACCATCTCGTCGCCGGCCACGCTGACCTCGCCGGTGATGGGGTTGCCCGCCGAAAGGTCCATATCCTTGGAGATGGTCAGCATATGCTCGGCGGGATTCAAATGCTCGCTGATATGCTTGCCGACCACCTCGGAAAGCCTGTGGCCGGAGATCTGCTCGGCGGCGGGGTTCATCATCAGGATCTTGCCGTCCTTGTCCACTATCACCTTGCCCTCGGCCACGTGGGACAGCACGCTCTCGGTGCGGTTGCGGGTATTGAGGATCTCCTCCTTCTCGGCGGCCAGCGCCTTGGTGGCCTGGTCTATCTGCCTGTCCATGCCCTCGCGCAGCATCTTAAGGGTGTCCTCGTACATTTTAACTCGCTCGCGCGGATCTTTAACCGCGGATTCCACCAGCGTGGTCAGCAGCGCGCCAAGACTGGCCCCGGCCGCTCCGCCGCCGGCGCCGCCGCCCTGGCCGGTTCCCCGGCCGCCGCCGATGCCTGCACCCGAACCTTCACCCTGGCCGCCGCCCCGACCGGTTCCCCGGCCGCTGCCCGCGCCAGACCCTTCGCCCTGGCCGCCGCCCTGACCGGTTCCCCGGCCGCTGCCCGCGCCAGACCCTTCGCCCTGGCCGCGGCCTGCCCCGCCGCGGCCCGCCGGAGCGCCGGCGCCGCCGGCAGGCGAAGAGGGCGCCTGCGGGGGCGGCGCCGCGGGGAGCGGCGCTCTGGCCTGCCTTGCCGCGGGGGCGGGCGCTATGTCCGGAAATTGAGCCGCCGGCCGGGGACTCACCTTGGGGGCGGGATTAAGTACCGCCGGCCGGGGCTTTACTGCGGGGGGTTGCGCGGCTGCCGCCTGAGGCTCCCCCATGCTGCCTGCGTAGCCGCTCTCTTTCACATAGCGCACTTCCTCCGAACGTATATGGGTGACCCCCCTGCCCGACATGAAAGCCATGAAAGTACCGGCCGTCTGTCCCCTGGGCGAGGTCCCGAGGAATTCGCAGAGTGCCGCCACTTCTGAAGGCCTGATCCCGGGGTCAAAGATCACTCCGCGCACGCCGTGGGCCTTGAGCATCCCGTCGAGCCCGTGCGGGTCCCCTCCCGTAACCGGCAAGGCGCGCCCGTTGAACATCCAGGCGTCGTTGGTGAAAGAGACGGAAAGCTCCCCTCCGCCGCTGGCTTCCAGCACCTCCGCCAGCGAGGCGTAAGCACGGCCCAGCGACTCCATCACCACAGGGTGGCTGAGCGAATACAGCGCGGCGCTCTTGGCCGCCCTGGAGACCGCGGCCAGGAAATCGGCGCAAAGCTCCTCGTAAGGGATCCCGTACCTCTCCCGCCCGAGGTCCCTCCCTGCGCCCGCATAATCCTGGTCTATAGGGTTCATAAGGCTACCCCATCATTATCTTCAGCGCCTCGGCCATGGAGGTGCTGCCATTAGCTACCGCCGTCAGGGCCGACTGCCGCAGCGTGGTCATGCCTTCCTTTACGGCGAGTTCGCTGAGCATGTCCACGTTGAAATTGGAGGTTATCAGCTGGCGCATGGCGGAGCTTTCCACCGGCATCACCTCGAACAGGGCCTTGCGCCCCGAGTAGCCGCTCTGCGAGCAGTGGTGGCAGCCCGGCGCGTGCCAGACCTTCCTGAGCATTTCCTTCTCGGAGTCGCTGAGGAACCTCGCGTCATCCTCGGAAAGATGGCCGGGCCGCTTGCAATGCGGGCACAGCGTGCGCACCAGGCGCTGGGCGATGACCATCTTTACGCTGGCCGCCACCAGGAACGGCGCCACGCCCATATGGGTAAGGCGCACCACGGTGGCCGGCGCGCTGTTGGTGTGCAGCGTGGAGAAGACCAGGTGGCCGGTGATGGAGGCCTTGATGGAGATCTCGGCCGTTTCCAGGTCGCGGATCTCGCCTACCAGCATGATGTCCGGGTCCTGGCGCAGGAAGGCGCGCAGCGTGGACTCGAAGGTGAGGCCCACCGCCGGGATGATCTTCACCTGGTTGACGTGGGGCACCTCGTATTCCACAGGGTCCTCGGCCGTCATGATATTCACGTCGGGCTTGTTGAGCACGTTGATCATGGTGTAGAGCGTGGTGGTCTTGCCGCTGCCGGTGGGGCCGGTCACGAGGATCAGGCCGTGCGGGCTCTTCAGGGCCGCCTCCACGCAGCGGTGCTCGCGCTCCGTCAGCGCCAGGCTGCTCAGGTCGGAGTTGAGCTTGCTCTGGCCCAGCACGCGCATGACTATCTTCTCGCCCTTGATGCAGGGCAGCGTGCTGACGCGGAACTCTATCTTGTTGCCCTTGATATTGACCCGGAACTGGCCGTCCTGCGGGATGCGGCGCTCGGTTATGACCAGGCTGCTCATGATCTTTATGCGCGCGGTCACGCGGGGATGTATGGCGATGGGCAGGGTGGTCAGCTGCCGCAGCACGCCGTCCACCCGCACGCGCACGGACACCTTGTCTTCCTGCGGCTCCATATGTATGTCCGAGGCGCGCATCTCCACCGCCCGCACCAGGATCTTATTCACCATCCCTATCAGCGGCGAATCCTTCTCCAGGGCCTCTATGCCCATCACTTCCTTCGCCTCCTGCTTCTTCTCCGCGTCGGCGTCGATCAGTTCCAGTTCCTGGGCGTCCTCCTGCGTAAAGACTTCGTTCATCTCCGGCACTACTTCTTCGGGCTCCTGCGGCTCTGGCGCCGCTTCCGGCTCCGGCTCGGCCGCTGGGGCCGGTGGCTCGGGCAGTTCCGGCAGCGCCGGCAGTTCCGGCAGCGCGGCCGGCGCCTGCTTGGGCTCCGGCCGGCGGAGGGCCTCAGGCGGCAGCTCTACGGAAACGGGCCGGGGCGGCGGCGCCTCGAATTGCGGGGCCGCCTGCTCCTCCCCCTCTTCCGGCAGGCCGAAGCGCTCTATCTGCAGCACCGACTCGCCGGGCGGAGGCGGCTCCACGGCCTCGGCCGGCCGCTCCGGGGCCGGCGCGCGCCGGGGCGCGGGGACCGCTGGCTTCTGGCCTATGCCCAGCGCCTTGTTCACGCTCTCCAGTAATTTGGCGTTGGGCACCGGCTTGTCCAGGAAATCCGAGATGTTCATATTCAGCGTCTTCAAATGCTGGCGGTTGGCGGCGCCGGTGAACATGATGATGCGCATGTTCTTGAGTTCGTAATTGCTGCGCACCTCCTGTATCAGCTCGTAGCCGTTCATCTTGGGCATGTTGAAATCCACCAGCGCCAGGTCCGGCACGCTGGCGTTTATCATCTGCAGCGCCTCTTCGCCGTTCACCGCTTCTATGACGTTGAAGTGGTGAACGGTAAGCAAATGTTTTACCAGGTCGCGGTAATCCTTATTGTCGTCCACCACGATCACGGTATAGACTTTGGGTTTGGGTTTTACGGGCGCGGGCGGGAGTTCCGCCCTGGCCGGGGCCGCCGGAGCAGGCGGCGCGGTGACCTGCGCGGGCCTGGGCGCGACCGTAGCCCGGGAGGAGTTACCCCCGAACATCGCGTCCAATTGCGCGCCAAAATTCTCAGCGTCCAGCTTTTCCATAGCGTATCACCGCCCCTTCTACGCTACCCCCACCGCACAAACCCCGCTAGGCATAGTATACGGCGCGGCGGCCCGGCTTACCATTGCCGGTTTCCGCATTGTATTGACTTTTTTCCGCTTCGGGGAGTTTAGAGGGCGGTGCGGCGCCGGTGGCGCTTGCCGTTGCTGGCCGCGCGGTAGCGCGACGGCGCGGTTTTCTGGATCTTTTCGAACTGCCTGATGAAGGACTCCGCGTTGGCGTAGCCCAGTTTGGCCGAGATCTGCTTGATGGTGAGGCCGGAGGTATGCAGCAGTTTTTTCGCCTGCTCCATCTTTACCTTCAGCTTATAGTCGCTGAAGCCCATGCCGGTCCATTGGCGGAAGACGCGACTGAGATATTTCGGCGTCAGGAAAACGGCTTCGGCGGCGTCTTTCAGGGTTATCTTCTTGAAGCAGTTGCCCTCGATGAAACCGCGCACGTGCTCTATCTTGGCGGCCATGTCCATCTCGCCCGGGGCGGCCTCGCCGCCGGAGCGCGCCAGCTCTTTTTCGATGACGGCGCGGGCCGCGGCTATGGAAAAAGGCTTCTCTATGTAATTGTCGGCTTTGGCCGTCAGCGCGTGTATGGCGATGTCCTTGCTGCTATAGCCGGTCATGATGATCACCGGCTTCTCGGGAGCCAGCGCCTTGATCTTCTCCAGGGCGGCGATGCCGTCCATGCCGGGCAGGTAGACGTCCAGCAGCACGAGCGCGAAAGAGTTGGGTTTGCGCAGGCGGTCGAGGGCCTCTTCGCCGCTGGCGGCGCAGGTGACGTCGTACTCGCGGAACCACAGCGGGAAATCCTCCCTGAGGTCCTTATTATCGTCCACGAAAAGTATCTTTGCGCGCATAAACTACGCCCCTGCCCATATTCTATCAATAAAAAAGCCCGGGGCAGCCCGGGCTTTTTCTCCCAGCGAAGGTCAGGCCGGCTTCTGGCCGGTCAGCCTCTCGAGCTCCTCGGGGGAGGGCTGCTCGATGTTGCGGCACTTGGGGAAGCCGGAGCAGGCCAGGAAGTAGCCGCGGGCGCTCTTGCGGAGCAGCATCTCGTTCTTGCCGCACTTGGAGCAGGTCTTGCCGGTCTTGATCGGCGCGAAGTACTCCTGCTTGTTGCCTTCCTTGTCGAGCGGGATCTTGCCCTTGCACTTGGGGAAGCGAGAGCAGGAGAGGTACTTGCCGAAGCGGCTCTCGCGCTGCACCATCGGGCTCAGGCAGAGCGGGCACTTCTCGTTGGTTTTTATGACGTTAGGGCGGGACTTGGTCATGTCCTTCTCCGCCGTCGCCAGCGCCTCGGCGAAGGGCCCGTAGAACTCGCCCATGAACTTCACCCAGTCCATGTTGCCGTCGGCGATATCGTCTAGCTTGTCCTCGATGGAGGCCGTGTAGGAGATCTCCATGATCTCCTTGAAGAAGTCCTTGAGCTTCTCGGTCACCAGCGCGCCCAGGTCCGTGATGAGCAGCTTGCGGTCCTTCTCGCGGTTGATGTAGCCGCGGTCTATCACGTTCTTGATGATGACGGCGTACGTGGAGGGGCGGCCGATGCCGTGCTTTTCCAGCGTCTTGATGATGCTGGCCTCGTTGTAGTTGGGCGGCGGGGAGGTCTTGTGGGACTTGGTGGAGACGTCCTTGAGGATGACGACGTCGCCCTCCTTGAGGGGCGGCAGGGCGGCCGAGCCTTCCTCGTCCTCGCCGGCCACTTCCTCTTCCTTCTCCTCCATGTAGATCTTCAGGTAGCCTTCGAACTTCACCGTGCGGCCGCTGGTGCGCAGCACGGCGCGGCCTTTATCGTCGGAGAATTCCACGGAGAGCGAGTCGAAGATGGCCTCTTCCATCTGGCTGGCCATGAAGCGGCGCCAGATGAGGTCGTAGAGCTTGGCCTGGTCGGGGTTGAGGAACTTGGCCATCTCCTCCGGCCGCTTATAGGCGGACGTGGGGTGGATGGCCTCGTGGGCTTCCTGGGCGCCCTTTACCTTCTTGAGGTAGGTGGGCGGCTTGGCCGGGCAGAAATCCTTGCCGTAGATCTCGGCGATGAACTTGGCGGCCTCTTTCTGCATCTCGGCCGACACGTTGAACGAGTCGGTACGCATGTAGGTGATCAGACCGGAGCGGTCCCCGTCCATCTCCACGCCTTCGTAGAGGCTCTGGGCCACCTTCATGGTGCGGTCCGACGAGAAACCGAGCTTATTGTAGGCGTCCTGCTGCAGCGTGCTGGTGATGAACGGCGGCTTGGGCTTCTGCCGCACGGCCTTGGCGTCCACCTTGCTGACCGTCAGCTTTGAATTGCGCAGGTGGGTGCCGGCCTCCACGGTGTCTTCCAGCTTCTTGAAGACGGAGGTCTTGTAGCGGTAATCCTCGGCGAAGAGCTTGAGCAGGATGGTCTGCTCCACGGCGGCGCCTTCCCAGCGCACCAGCTTGGAGTCGAAATCCTTGTAGCCGCTCTTGTCGCCGGCGGGCATTTCCTTGGCGAGCCGGGTATAAAGCGTGTAATAGTCCTCTTCCTTGAAAGCGGCTATCTCCTTGGCGCGCTCGGCTATCAGGCGCACGGTGACGCTCTGCACGCGCCCGGCGGACAGGCCGCTCTTGATCTTGCTCCACAGGAGCGGGGAAAGTTTGTAGCCCACGATGCGGTCGATGATGCGGCGGCTCTGCTGCGCGTTGACCAGCGCCATGTCCAGGTCGCGCGGGCTCTTGAGGGATTCCTCTATGGCGCTCTTGGTGATCTCGTGGAAGCTGATGCGCTTGAACGGCACGTCCGCCTTGATGGCTTCGCGCAAATGCCAGCTGATGGCCTCGCCCTCGCGGTCAGGGTCGGTGGCCAGGTAGATGACGTCGGCGTTCTTGGCGATGGTGTTGAGCTCGGCGATGATCTTCTTCGCGCGCTCCACCAGCACGTATTTGGGCGTGAATCTGTCTTTCACGTCCACGCCCAGTTCGTCCTTGGGCAGGTCGCGCACGTGTCCGAAAGAGCTGCGCACCACGTAACTGGCGTCCAGGAAGCGGCCTATAGTTTTCTCCTTGGTCGGAGACTCGACTATGACGAGATGCCTCTTGGCGGTCTTTGAGGGTTTAACGGGTTTTTCAGTTTTTTCAGCCATAAATTAGATATCTATAATATTATATTTATTCCCTATAAGCAAAACCCCGCTCCGTTTTCCCCCATAATGCAGGGTGCTGTGCATGGATAGTTGCGGCCGCGCGGGGCCAGTTCCCGCGCGGTCGAGAAAGGGTTCAGACGGCGCGGCAGTAGCGGCCGTTGCGCGACAGCAGCAGCGAGGCCACCTCGAGCTCGAACAGCGCGGCGGCCGCGCGCTGCACCTGCCAGCCCAGCGCCGCCGTCACCTCGTCCGCGTTGAGCCCCTGCTCCCTGGCCGCTATCGCCGTAAAGGCCTCCAGCGCGTCGGGAGAGAGCTCCCGCAGGGCCGCCTCGGCCGGGCTTTGCGCGCCCTTCCCCCTCCCGGTCTTCAGGCCGAACACCCGGTCGGGCGGGAAGCGGGCGAGGATATCCTCCGCGTTCTCCGCCGGGTAGGCCCCGTTCTTGATATAGAAATTAGGCCCGCGGCTGACCGGGGAATCCACCGGCCCCGGCACAGCCAGCACCTCGCGGCCCTGCTCCGTCGCGAAACGCGCGGTGATCAGGGCCCCGGACTCGAAGCCGCCCTCCACCACCACGGTGGCCAGCGACAGCCCGGAGATTATCCTGTTGCGCCGCGGAAAATTAGCCGGCAGCGGCCCCTTGTCCAGCGGGAACTCGGAGACCAGGGCGCCGCCGCCCTCGACGATAGCTTCGGCCAGTTTAGCGTTCTCCTCCGGATAAACGCAGTTCAGCCCGGTGCCCAGCGCCGCCCAGGTGACGCCGCCCGCCTCCACGGCGGCGCGGTGCGCCGCGGTGTCTATGCCCCGGGCCAGGCCGCTGACCACGGCCGCCCCGGCCTGCGCCAGTTCCCGCGCCAGGCGGGCCGCGGTACGCAGGCCGTAAGCCGTGGCCTTGCGCGTGCCCACAATGGCGGCCGCCGGCAGCGGCCGCAGGCCGCCGCGCGAGTAGAGCACCAACGGCGGGTCGTAGATCTGTTTGAGAAGCTCCGGATAGCCCTCGTCGAGGGCGGTGTAGACCGCGACGCCGGCCTTTTCGGCGGCGCGCAGTTCCGCTTCGGGGTCGGCTTCGGCGGCCTGCGCGCGCAAGCGCTCCGCCGTCTCCAGCGAGAAACCGGCCTCGGCGGCCAGCTCCCGGGCCGGGCGCCGCAGCAGTTCAGCCGCGCCGCCGTATACGGCCAGGAGGTTCAGCAGCCAGTCCCCGCGGTGGCAGGCAAAAAAATTCAGCCTGACCCTCGCGAGCCTTTCCTCAGCGTCAGAGGTTCCCATCCTCCGCCCCCCCTCCGCCCGGCCAGCCGGGACGGTTTACTTCTTCTTGACTATGAAGCCCTTGGTGATGGCCGTCACGGCCTCCACGACGCGGGCTTTCACTTCCGAGCCGTCCACGCTGACGACCTCGGCCAGGCCGGCCGGCTGAACTTCCAGCCCCAGTTCCTTGCCGGTCTTGTCGTAGGCCATGGCGCCCTTCAGGTAAACGGCCAGGTAATCCCCCGGCTTTACCGGGTCGGAGCCGCTCATCGCTATCTGCAGCATCTCGCCGGACACGGCCATGGACTCATCCAGGAAATCGTCGTCGTTCTTCATTTTGGCCGTTATCACGCCGTCCTCGCGCCAGCCTTCGGGCACTATCTTCACTCCGCTGGCCCATTCTTTATGGTGCTCCGGCATCTCCTCGGAAAGCTGGTCGTCGGAGTCCTTGAACAGTTCATCGGACCTGGCCGGGGCGGGCCGGGGCGCGGCGGCAGCGGTCACTGCGGGCTGAGCCGCTTCGGAAACCGAAACCCCGGGCTCCCTGAAAGTATCGGAGCCGGAGATAGCCGCCGGCTTCAGCACCGGCCTGACCTCCTCGGTGATATCTGGGATCACCAACTCCTCCATGGGATAAATGCGGTCCGGGTTCTCCACGGTCTGCAGGTTGGCGTTGTAGATCTTGCCCCATTTGTAAGGGTCCTGGTAGTATCTACCCGAAAGGTCCCAGAGCGTGTCGCCGCCGGAGACTTTATGCGTTTTCCCGGCCTGCAGCCCGGCGGGCGCGGCGGGCGCGGCGACAGCCACAGTTTTGACCGGGGCGGCGGGCTTCGGGGCCGGCGCGGGGGCGGCCACCGTCCTGACCGGGGCGGCGGGCTTCGGGGCGGGCGCGGGGGCGGGTGCCGCCGGGGCCGCGGCAGGCTTCGGCGCCGGCGCGGCGGCCGGGGCCGCGAGCTGCTGTTTCAATTTTGACATCGGCTTTACATTGCCGGGCGCGATCACCGGGATTATCTCCGCCGCAACCGGGGGAGTGGAGGGCTGTATCTCCGTGACTGACGGAGTAGTAACCTTGATCCCCGGTTCCGCCGGAACCTTGATGTCCAGCAGGGGCTGCTGGGCGCAGAGCCCGGCGGGAACAAGGCAGAATAACGCCGCGAAGACTGTCTTTTTCATATGCCTCCAGTTAAATGGCGGCGGCCGGCACGGCCGCCTTATCGAGCATCCTGTACTGCACCGCCTCTACTATATCCTCTTTCCTGATGTCCCGCGAACCTTCCAGGTCCGCGATGGTGCGGGAGATCCTGAGTATCTTGTCCAGGGAGCGGGCCGAGAACCCCAGCCTGTTCATGGCCGTTTCCAGCACCGCCGAGGCTCCCGGCGGCAGGGCGCAATGCCTGCGCAGTTCGGCCCCGGCCATGAAAGCGTTGGCCTTTTCCCGGCCGAAGCGGGCGCGCTGCAGCCGCCTGGCCGCCAGCACCCTGGCGGCTATTTCTTCGCTGCTTTCCCCCGAAGGCAGGCCGGCCCAGTCGGAGTATTTCACGGCGGAAAGCTGCACCTGCAGGTCGATGCGGTCGAGTATGGGGCCGGAAACCTTGGCGCGGTAGCGCTGCACCTGTACCGGGGTGCAGGCACATTCCCTGGCCTGGTGGCCGAGGTAGCCGCAGGGGCAGGGATTCATGGCCGCCACCAGCAGGAAGCGGGCCGGGTAACACACGCTCTCCCTGACGCGGGCCACGGTGACCGTGCAGGCCTCCAGCGGCTCGCGCAGGGCCTCTATGGCCTGGCGGGAGAACTCGGGAAACTCGTCGAGGAAGAGCACGCCGTTATGGGCCAGCGAAACCTCTCCGGGCCGCGGGCTGGAGCCGCCGCCTATCAGCGCGGCGTCCGAGATGGTATGGTGCGGGTCCCTGAACGGGCGGTTGGTCAGCAGGGCGCCGGCCCTGGCCAGGCCGCTGACCGAATAAAGCTTGGTGGTCTCCAGCGACTCGTCCGGCGTCATCGGCGGCAGCAGCGCGCCGAAACGGCGCGCCAGCATGCTCTTGCCGGCGCCGGGCGGGCCGACCAGAATTATATTATGCGACCCGGCTGCGGCTATCTCCATGGCTCGCTTGGCGAAGGCCTGACCTTTCACTTCGGAGAAATCCGGATAAACGGCCGTGGCTCCCTGCGAGGCGGGCGCAGGGGCGCAGGGGCGCAACTCGCCTTCCCCGCGCACCCAGGCGGCGGCTTCTTTCAGGCTGGCCGCGGCCAGGCAGTCCACGCCTGAAACCGCGGCTTCGGCGGCGTTGCCCTCCGGCACCACGGCGGCCGCGCCGCGGTCCTTGAGGGCCAGCAGCATGGGCAGCACGCCGGCCACCGGCCGCAGCCGGCCGTCCAGCGCCAGTTCGCCGATAAAGAAAGTTTCCTTGAGGCGGGCCGGGGGCTGTTCCCCCAGCCGGCCGGTGGCGGCGATCACGCCCAGCGCTATGGGCAGGTCGAAATGCGTGCCGGCCTTGCGGATCTCCGCGGGAGCCAGGTTGACCGTGATGCGCCTGGAAGGAAAATCGTAGCCGGAATTGCGCACGGCCGCCACGACGCGGTCCTTGGCCTCCTTGACCGCGGCGTCGGGCAGGCCCACCACGGTATAGGAAGGCAGGCCGGAGGCGATATACACCTCCGCGCTGACCTCCTTACCGTCTATGCCCTTGAGGCACAGTGTGCGCAGTGTCGACAGCATGAATTTAGTATAGCAGGCCAACCCGACAACGGTCTGTCGGGTTGCCGGCTCCTTATTTGGCCAGGCGGCAGACGTCCTTGGCGCGCGGGGAGGCGCCGGCGGCCTTGACCACGCGGGCTACGGCGCAGTCGCCGCCTTCGCCGCAGTAGCGCTCCACCTCGGCGCGGCCGATATATTCCTCGCGGTGGCCGATGACCAGATTGGATCGCGGGTCGCGTATCTCCGCGCCCTGGCGGTAGCAGTCCAGTTTGGAGCCGGTCTCCAGGCCGGAATCCTGGCCGGCGTTGAGGTAAAGTTCCTCGCCGTAGGCGTCGGCTATCATGCAGCTCCAGGCCTTCTTGTTGAGCTGGCTGGCGATATTGGTTACGAACTGCACCAGCGCGGCGCGCAGCGCCTCGCCCTCCAGCGTCTCGTCGTAACCGCCCTTGGTGCCCATGCCCAGGAACGAGGCCTTGGTGCTCTTGGCCCGGCCCTTGCCGGAGTCGGCCATGATCACCTGGCCGCTCTGCACGTCTATCAGGCGCAGGTCCACGGTCACCTCGGCGAGCTGCCGCTTGGACTGGGTCAGCAGGTAGTCGGAGCCCTCTTTCTTCACGCCGAACTGCGAGACCGAACCGACCACGATGGCTTCCAGGCCCATCACCTGGCCGAGCTTGGCCACGGTAGCCGGGTCGGTCATGCCCTGCGACTGGAACTTCTGTTCCTCCATCACCTTGCTCAGGCGGTCGCGCTCCACCACTATGAATTTGCCGGACTTCACAAGCTCGGTGACGAGGATGTCGGAGGCGGCGCCGCCGAGGCGGCCCTGGCCGTAGGCCGACTTGTTCTCGAATTCCACCACGCCGACGCGGCGCTTCGGGCCGGTCAGCGAGGACTGCACCTTTTCGGTGACGTCCACGCTGAGCGCCTGCTGCTGCTTGACGGAGCGCGAAGGCGCGCAGCCAGCCGTAACGATGATGGCGACGATAAATGCGGTTTTCTTCATATTCCCCTCCCTGGTTTTCTACTGCCTGCGCGGCAGGCCGTCCAGCGCGTTCCAGGCCGCGGCTTCAGCCTCTTTCTTCAGCGGCGCCTTCAGCAGGTTCTGCACCAGCTTCAGCGCCAGCTGTTCGACGAACGCGGCCTTGGCCTCGTCCTTGTCGGTGTAGATCTTCAGGTCCCGCCCTGTGCCGGACGCCTCGTAGAGCGTCTCGCCGCTGGCCGCGGACAGCACCTTCACGTCCAGCGCAACGTTCTTGCGCACGATGAAACCCAGATTCTGAAAAGTGAAATCCCTGACATCCCCGTAGCACAGCAGGTCCGTGCCCAGCGCCTTACCTATCTCCTCAGGCTTCACGGCCGGCAGCTGCCCGCCCTCCGAGACTCCCAGCCCGGTCAGCGCGGCGTCCACAGCCTCGAAAGGCAGCGTGGCGTAGCCCCGCCGCTGGAAACCCTCCGCCGCCAGCTTGCGCATAACGTCGGCCGCGCTCAGGTCGGTGCTCTGATTGTCGAAGGGCAGCACCGCCACCCTGGGGTCGGCGAGCTCGCGCAGAGCCGGGGATACGAGCAGGACCGACTTGCCGGCGCAGCCGCAGGCCAGGGCCGCCAGGCCCGCGCAGAGCAGGGGCGCGGCTTTACGCATCAGCGCGCCAGGGAGAAGGCCATCTCCTGGGGGCTCACAGCGTCCAGCTCCAGGCCTATCGAGTCGCCCCGCAGCACCGTGCTGGCCAGCTCCTGCGTGTCGGCGCGCAGCGGCACGGCGGTAAAGACCGCCTTGCCCGAAGTATAGCTTTCGAGGCGCAGGGCGGAGAAATCGCCGCGCTGCAGCTGCGCCTTGAGTTTTTCCAGCAGCTCCAGGCCGTCGAGGCCGGAGACGCTGATGCGCAGCGGCGCGTCCGTTTTGGAAAGGCGCGCGAACCTTGAGGCGGCGTCCTGGGCAAGCTGCTCGCCCGCCGCGGCCAGGGCCTTCGAGAAAGAGGCGGCCTCGGAGGACTCCACCGCGCTGGCCTGGGCGGACAGGGCCAGCAGCTCGGCGCCGGTGCGGGCGTCGTAGATCTTCAGCGAGGCGTCGGCCCGCGCCGGGTAGAAGCCGGTGTCCAGGCCGCCGCCGGCGGCGGCGACCGAGGCCTGGGCCGAGAAGAGCAGGCCGGCGCCGGCCGCGGCGGCGGCTTCGGCCAGCGGGGCGTCGGGCCCGGCCAGCAGGGCCGCGTCGGCGGCGAAAGCGTAATCTTTGAAAGCCACCTTGGAGCGGCGGGAGAAAGCCTCGCGGAAAGCGGCGCCGAAAACCTTGTCGGCCGGACCGCGCTGCACGAAGGCCGCCGCGGGGACGGAGGCGCCGGGACCGGCGAGGTTGAGGCCGCGCAGCGCCGAGGCTATGCGGTCGTGGTACAGCCAGACGCGCACCGAGGCGCGGTACGCGGCCCCGTCCTGGCCCTCGGAGAGCACCTTGCGCTTGGCCACGTAGAACTGGGGCGTCTTGAGCAGGCCGGCCTCCAGGGCGGCGTAGCCCTCCGCCCGGGCCGTCTCGTCCATGAAGAGCTCGGCCACGCGGCGCAGCGCGGAGCGCTCGGCGTCCAGCGCGGCGGCCTCGCCGGAGGCGCCGATATTGCGCGGGTCGAACGGAGCGGAGCCCTCGCTGAGCAGCGGCTCGGGCGCGGCGCGGAAAGTGCCGGGGACCGGCGGGGTGGCGCAGGCCGACAGGAGCATGACGAGCGGCAGTATTCTGACGAGAGTCTTCATTAGTTCCCCCTGCTCAGGCTTCTTTGCGGGTCTTGTCCACGGGCAGCGCGAAGCAGAACCGGCAGCCCTTGCCGGGCTTGGATTCCACCCAGATCTTGCCGCCGTGCTTCTCTACCACCGATTTGGAGATGGCCAGGCCCAGGCCGGTGCCGGGCACCTGGTTGAGGCTGGTCCTGCCGCGGTAAAACTTGTCGAACACCAGTTTCTGCTCCTCGGCCGGGATACCGGGGCCGTTGTCCTCTACGCAGATGACCACGGCCTCGCCCTTGTCCGTGCCGGTCACCTTCACGTGCGCGCCGCGGCCGGCGTACTTGATGGCGTTGATGACCAGGTTGTCTATCACCTGGGTGATCCAGCGCGTGTCCGCCTTCACGTGCGGCAGATCTTTGGCCTCGTTGACCAGTTCCACGTTGTTCTCGCGGGCCTTGAGCAGCATCATCGAGATGGAGTTGCGCACCATCTCGGAGAGGTCCACCTTCTGGAACTCCATCTCCACCTTGCCGTTGAGCCGCGACAGGTCCAGCAGATTATTGATGAGGCTGCTGAGCCGGTTGACGCTCTGGTCCGTGACGCTGAGGAAATTGGTCTGCTGCTCGTTGAGCGGCCCCACCTCGCCGCTGAGGATGACGGAGACGAAGCCCTTGATGGTGGTCAGCGGCGTCTTGAGCTCGTGGCTGACGGTGGCCAGGAACTCGTCCTTCATCTTGTTGAGCTGAGCCAGCTCCTGCGCGGTCTTGGAGAGGTTGTCGTAGAGGGTGAACATCTCTATGATGATGGCCAGCTCGTCCGCGATTATGGAGAGGAACTCCAGCTGGTCGGGAGTGAAGAAATCCTTGCGGCGGCTGCCCACGCGCATCACGCCGATGATGCGGTCGTGCAGCGAGATCGGCACTATCATCAGCGAGTGGATCTCCCAGAGCTTGGCGTAGCGGGCGAGCACGTCGGGGTCGTCCTGGGCGTCCTCGGTGATGAACGGCTTGCGGCTGAGGAACGTGCGGACCGAGGCGCTGGCCTGGTTGCCCAGCGGGATGCTGTAGAGCATGCGGTCCTCGTCGGGTATGCCGTAGGCGCCGGGGCTGACCACCAGCTCGCCCTTGCTCTCGTCGAACAGCAGCGTGGCCACCACGTCGGCCTCCATCATCTTGGCGACGATGTTGAGGATGGCGGCGCAGCCGCCCTGCGCGTCCTTCTCTGGCCCGGTCACCTTGGTGACCACCTCGTAGAGGGCCTTGCGCTCCCTGGCGCGCTGGATCAGGCGCGAGCCGGCCACGTCCAGCTCTTTTACCATCGCGTCCACCTCCTGCTTGAGGTGGTCGGATTCCTTCTTCAGCGCGAAGACGCGGTCCGAGACCTTGGAAATGGAGGAGAGCTGCGAGGCCACGAAGCGCAGGTAGGGCTGCGCCGCGTCGAAAGCCGCGGGCGTGGGGGCGCCGAGCAGGATCAGCCTGTCGGGCGCGCCGGCCGCCGGCCGGAACGGGCAGATCAGCGCGGAGCGGATGTCGAAGATGGAGAACAGCTCGGCGACGCCCTGGTAGTCGCCGGCGCGGGCGTCGTCGAAGCGCAGCAGCTCGCTGTCGGCGAGGCTGCGGTCGAAGGCGCTCCACTTGTAGGAGGTGAGCAGCTTGGGCTCGGCCTTGAAATGCTTGAGGTAGTTGACCAGGCGCCATTGCCCGTCCCCTTTCTCGAAGACCAGCAGGCAGCTGTCGGGAAAGACCTTGTGCAGCTTGATGAGGTAGTAGTTGGCGATATCCCCGTAATGCTCCGGCTGCTCCGGCGCGTAGGCCCGCTCCATGGTGTCCCGGGTGAACGAGGTGAAGTCGTGCAGCGCCCGCTGCGAGGCGCGCAGGGAGCTCTCCATGGGCAGCACGTCCCGGAACTTGAGGTACCAGTAGGCGCCGAAAGCGCCGGTAGCGCCCAATATGCCCGCTCCTACGAGTTCGCTGAGCATCGTTTACACCAGGTCCATGAGAATTTTGGCATAAGCCGCCTTCGACTTGATCTTGTCGGCGTAGAGCCACGCCCCTTTCACCAGGAAGCTGTCGAGGATCTTGAACGTGATATGGCGGAACTCCGCCTCCTGCGCCCCGAGCGCGGAACTGGGCTGCGGGCCGAGCACGATGACGCCGTTGACGTTCTTGTCGCTGGCGAAATTGCCTATCTTGAACGGTATGCCGTAGAGCTCGTCGGAGTTGTACTCCTCCATGAAGACCTGGCTCCACTCGGTATTGAGCCCCAGTTCCTTGGCCCGCTCGTGCAGGGTGAACAGCGCGAAGTCCGCCTCGCGCTTCATGCCCTTGGGATAGAAAACGCCCCATTTGAACCAGGCCGAATCTATCTGGGACGGGTGCCAGGAGGAGGCGTGGTGCGCGTCCTCCTCGGTAACGGCCCCGGCCACCGGGGTCTCCGTCTGCCCCAGCAGCATCTCCAGCAGCTGGGCGTGCGTGGAGTTGTTCATGGCGTTCACCACGAACTTCTCCAGTTTCTTCACCGATTCCAGCGTCTTGGCCACCTCGTTGAAGGGCGTGGCCGCCGAGGCGAAGAGGGTATTCATCTCCTCTTCGGAGAGCTTGATGTCGCGGCCCTGCAGCAGCTGGTTGAGGATGGCCTTATAGGCCTGCGAGGCCGGCGTCTTGAGGTCCACCATCCAGCCCTGGCTGAACTCGAAGCCGATGGCCTCCTCCAGCCCGGACAGGGACTTGGGCGGGAAGACGGAGGTCACTACGATCTGCTTGTTCTGCGCCACGAAGTCGTTGAGCCACTTGGAGATGTACTTCTTGTTGGACTCGGAGACCATCAGCATGTGCACGTCGTCGATGATCAGCACCTTCACCTTGGAGAACAGGCTCTCCAGGCGCTCCATGCCGCCTTCCTTGATGGCCATCTCCACGCCCTTGGACAGCTTTATGCCGTCGGTGACGAAGATGTTGCTCTGGCCTATCGAGGCCGAGAGGCCGTAGGAGATGGAGTTGACGAAATGCGTCTTGCCGGTGCCGGGGCCGCCGAACACCAGCAGCGGGTTGTAGATCACGCCCGGGTTCTCCACTACTGCCATGGCTGCGGCGTGGGCGAACCGGTTGTGGGAACCGGCTATCAGCGTCTGGAAGCTGTAGGTCGGGATCAGCGGCAGTTCCATGGACCACTTGGCCTTGATGCGCGCCGATGCGGACGGCGCGGCTGCGGCCGGTACGGCGGAGGACGGCGAACCGGCCTGGACCGGCGCGGGCTCCTCCTTCCTGGTCCTGGTGGAGATGGATGGCACGCCGGAGCCGGGTCTGCCGGCGGGAGGCTGCGCGGGCTGGGGCGGCTCGGCCGGACGCGGCGCGGGCTGCGGCGCCGGGGCGGGGGCCGGCGCGGGCCGGGGCTGCTCCACGGGCCTCGGCGGCTCGGCCGGACGCGGCGCGGGCTGCGGCGCCGGGGCGGGGGCCGGTTCGGTCTTGAGCTTGGGCTTCGGCGCGTCGAAAGGAGCGGGCTCGTCGGCGAAAGGTTCTTCCTCGACCGGGGCCGGGCCGCTCAGTTCGGCGGTCACGGACTTCAGCTTCTTCATCGTATCCATCTCCAGCTTGGAGAGGTAGATGAGGAAGTCGAATTCCCCGCTGGTCTTCTCGGGACGCGAGCAAAGGCTGCCGAGTTTCTTGACGATCAGGAAGATGTCCTTCATCTCCCCTTTTATCAGCAGTTTGTGCCGGCTCGGATTTTTATCCGTGGGGGCCGGGGCCACGTCCCATTTTTTCAGCATAATTTCTGTGCGTCTTCAGCGAAGTATCAGGTCGGCCACCAGGTCCAGCGCGGCCGAATGGCTGAACGTGGAGGAGTCGTAATAGCGGAAGAAGCCGCCCGAGGTGCCGAAGGCGTTCTCGATCTCGTAGACCTTTTCCTGGGGCACGCTGCCCAGGCAGATCAGGCCCTGCGCGCCGGCGTCGGTCACGGTCTGCAGGACGTAGTTCGGATTCACGTCGGGCTCGCACTCCTTCACTGAGGCGCGCTTAATGAACATCGGCTTGGCGGCGGACTTGAGGCAGATGGCGTCCAGTTCGGCCAGCGCGGTGGCGCAGAGCGCCTTGTCGTCGGGGCCGTAGAGGAACGCCAGCGTGCGCAGGCGCTCGGCGGGGATGCCTTCGGGGGCCTGCTTGGCGGCCAGTTCCGCCAGGTCGCCGGCTTGCGCGCGGGAAGTGTTGGAAGGGGCGGCCTGGTAGACCATCGTCCTGTCCCCGTCGGAGTCGCCGCCGGGGGGAGGCGCCACCAGCGTCTCTTCGCCGCCCTCGCTCCCGACGCCCAGTTCCAGGCCGGCTCCGCCGGGCATGGCCGCGGCCGGCTCCTGCGGAGGCTGGCCCACGCTGAGTTCCAGCCCCACGCCGCCGGGGATGGTCTGGTCCGCGCCCTCCGGCTGCGGCTGCGCGCCGGAGAGGTCCAGGGAAGGAGAAAGTTCTATGCCGCCGGCCGCGGGCGGCTGGCCGCCAAGCTCCAGCACGGGTTCGGCGGAGGCGCTTCCAACCGCGGGCTCAGTCCCGAAGGCGGGCTCCTGCGCCGGCGCGGCCGCAGCTTCGGCCGTGGTTTCAAATTTAAACGCTTCGACTTCAGGCTGCGCGGGAAGTTCCCCTGCCGGTTCCAGGCGCAGGGTTTCTCCGCCATCCTGGTCCGCGGGCATGGCCGCCGAGGGTTCGAGGTTCAGGCCGCCGCCCGCATCCCGCGGCTGAGGCATTTCCAGGGAGGGCTCCAGGTTCAGGCCGCCGGTCTCCGGTGCCGGGGACGTTTCCGCGGAAGGTTCGAGGTTCAGCCCGGCGTTGGCCGAGGGTTCCAGGTCGAGTCCCCCGCCCTGCGGCTGCGGCTCGCTCCCGGGGGCCGGGGAATCTATGGCGAAAGCGTCGAAAGGGCTGGGCTCCTGCGCGGGCGCGGGATCCTGCGGCAGTCCGTCGTTCATGTCTTCGGTTTTTTTCTCGTCCATCATCTCCCCCGCCTGTTCGGGCTGCTGCTCGGCCGCGTCCAATCCCTGTATGGATACGGCGGGTTCCTGCTCTATGGCCTGCACCGCTTCCGGTATGACGCCGGCCTCGGGCAGCGGCTGGGCCGGCTTTTCCTGTATGGAACCGTCCCCGGACAGCTGCAGCAGCGCGTCGATGTCGGGGATGCCGAAATCGCGGGTATTCTCATAGGCCGGCAGCGAGGCCTGGTCGGCGCGTTCCGGTTCGGCGGCAGCCTGGAGGGAAGCTTCCGGAGCGGAGGCGGGCGCGGTCTCGGGCTGAGGTTCAAAAGAGATCCCGGCCTCGGGCGCCTCCGGCTCGAATGCGGGAACGGGCTGCTGCTGCTCTTCGGAACCGGGACCGTACATAAAATCTCCGAGGCTCTGCGGGGCCAGGGGTTCGGGCGCCGGCGAGCCTTCCCCGAGGCCGTTAAAAGCCTCGAGCACCACGGTCTTCTCGGCGTCGAAAGAAGGGACGGGCTCCGCCTCCGGCTGCTGAACCGGCGCCGGCCCGGGCGGGACGGCCCCGGCGGCCGCCGGCGTCTCGGGAAGAACTGCCGCGGGCTCCGGAGTTACCGGTTCGGCAGGCCGCGGCGCGGCGGCCTCTTCGGCCGCGGGCGTCTCGGAAAAAACGGCATCAGGTTCCGGGGTTACCGGTTCGGCGGCGGCCTGCGGCGCCGGGGTATCGGCGGCGGGCTGTTCTCTCCTCGGAAGTTCCATGGGCTGCATCTCGGGCATCTTGATCCCGTCCAGGATGGACGGCATTTTGTTAAGCAGGCCGTTGAGATCGGAGAGGATCTCGTCTATAGATTCTTTTTTCTTGTCCGGTTTCCCTTCCATAAGTCCGCCCCCAGACCGATCATATATATACGCGATTTACTTTTTAATTATAGCAAGTTGTTTGCGCAACATTAAGGCCCTTTTAGCGCTATCGGCCGAACCGGGAGAGAACCGGTCCCGCGAGGCCGAAACCAGCAGCCTTTCAGCCTCGGGGGCGGCCGAATAGGCCAGGCAGGCTATGGCCTCCAGTTTCACCTCCGGGTCGGCGCCGGAAACGGCGCCGGCCAGGTAGGCGTGCCCCTCGGCGGCGCCCAGGCGCGACAGGGCACAGGCGGCGTACAGCTTATACCTGCGCACCGGTTCGTATTTCAGCGCGTCGCCCAGGCCCCGCTCGTAGGACCTGTCCCCGGCCATGGCGGCCAGGAAATAGC
>MGTZ01000051.1:0-6181 GCA_001799715.1 Elusimicrobia bacterium GWB2_63_16
GACCTGATCTCCTGTCCCACCTGCGGCCGCTGCCAGGTGAACGTGGGCAAGGTGGTGCGCGAGCTCGAAGACCGCATTTATTCCGACCGCGCGCTGCTCAAGAAAGCAGAGGGCATGAAGATAGCCGTGATGGGCTGCGTGGTCAACGGGCCCGGCGAGGCCCGCTCCGCCGACTTCGGCGTAGCCGGCGGCAAGGGCCGCGGCGTCTGGATAGAGAAAGGCAAACAGATCAAGGTAGTGAAGGAAAGCGAGTGGGTCAACGAAGTGATCCGCAAGATCCGCAGCTCCAAATAGCGCCGCCCGCGCCGCGCACCGAGGAAACGAGATTATGAACAAACCCGTCAACCAGCCGAAAGCCGCCTCCGCCGCCATTACCACCCGCGCGCAGGACTACTCGCAGTGGTACCTGGACGTGATCAGGCAGGCGACCCTCGCCGAGCATTCCGCCGTGCGCGGCTGCATGGTGATCAGGCCGCACGGCTACGCGATCTGGGAGAAGATGCAGCGCGAGCTCGACGACCGCTTCAAGGCCACCGGCCACGAGAACGCCTACTTCCCCCTCTTCATCCCGCTGTCCTATTTGACGCGCGAGGAGAAGCACGCCTCCGGCTTCGCCAAGGAATGCGCCGTGGTCACGCACCACCGCCTCAAGTCCGTCAACGGCGAGATCGTCCCGGACCCCGAGTCCAAGCTGGAGGAACCGCTCGTCGTGCGGCCCACCAGCGAGACCATCATCTGGGCGCAGTACAAGAACTGGATACAGAGCTACCGCGACCTGCCGCTCCTGATCAACCAGTGGGCCAACGTCGTGCGCTGGGAGATGCGCACTCGCCTGTTCCTGCGCACCGCCGAGTTCCTGTGGCAGGAAGGCCACACCGCGCACGCCACCGAGAAGGAGGCGCTGGAAGAGACCTGGAAGATGCTCGACGTCTACGCCGACTTCGCCGAGAACGTGATGGCCGTGCCGGTGATCAAGGGCCGCAAGACCCCCGGTGAGCGCTTCGCCGGCGCGCTGGAGACCCTCTCTATCGAGGGCCTGATGCAGGACGGCAAGGCCCTGCAGATGGGCACCAGCCATTACCTGGGCCAGAACTTCTCCAAGGGCGCGGACGTGAAGTTCCAGAACAAGGACGGCCAGCTGGAGTACGTGTACGCCAGCAGCTGGGGCGTAAGCACCCGCCTCATCGGCGCGCTGATCATGACGCATTCCGACGACGCCGGGCTGGTCCTGCCCCCCAAGCTCGCCCCGGTGCAGGTGGTGGTGATCCCGATCTACAAGAGCGACGAGGAGCACGTTAAGACCATGGAGGAAGCCGCCAGGGTGGCCGCGGAGCTGAAGGCGCTCGGCGTGGCCGTGCGCGTGGACGACAGGGATATGCAGCCCGGCGCCAAGTACTACGAGTGGGAAGGCAAGGGCGTGCCGCTGCGCATAGAGGTGGGGCCGAAGGACCTCGAGAAGGGCTCGCTCTGCATCGCCCGCCGCTTCGTGGCCGAGATCCCCGGCGAGGCCCCCGACGCCCAGCGCCGGCGCCGCAAATCTTTCCTGCCCAGGGCCGAGGCCATCGCCTCCATAGTGCCCACGCTGGCCGCCATGCAGGCGGAACTGCTGGAGCGCGCCCGCAAGACCCGCGACGCCCGCACCCGGGTCATCGACAATATCGCCGACTTTGAGAAATTCTTCAAGGACGAGGGCGGCGGCTTCGCCTGGGTGCACTGGGCCGGCACTCCGGAGCAGGAGGACGAGATGGCCAAACGCTTCGAGACCAGCATCCGCAATATCCCGTTCGAAGACCAGATCCCGGCGCAAGCCAAGGGCGCCGGCGTCTGCATCCTCACCGGCAAGCCGTCCGCCCAGCGGGTGCTGATGTCCAAGTCTTACTAGAACGTCAGCCGGGTTATCCGCCGGGCGGCAGCGCCCGCGGAGAGGGGCGGGATATGGATAACATCTTCGATAATGCGGTATTCATGCGGCATGCCCTGGACGCTGTTCCCTCCATGGTACTGGTGACGGACGAGGACGCCCGCATCCTGTACCGCAACCTGGCCGCCCGCCAGCTGCTGGCCGGGGAAAAGGTCTACGGCAACAGGATCGGCGAGGTCATGCACTGTATCCATGCCGAAGACGTGCCGGCCGGCTGCGGCCATGGACCGCATTGTTCCGAGTGCGTAGTCCGCAACTCCGTGAATTCGGCCTTCTCGGGCAAAGCCGTACATCGTTCGCGCACGGATATTTCCATCCGGCTCAAGGACAAGGTCCTGGCGTTGCCCGCGCTTATCTCCGCTTCCCCGTTCTCTCTGGAAGGCCGGCTTTACACCCTGCTTGTCGTGGAGGATATTTCCGAGCTGGTGGAGCTCCGGTCACTGCTGCCGCTTTGCTCCTCCTGCAAAAGGATACTCGGCCCGGATGGCCAGTGGGAAATACTCCAGAATTACCTGAAGAGGCACATTCCGGAAGCCAACCTTTCCCACGGCCTGTGCCCCGACTGCGCGAAGAAACTTTACCCGAACCATTCGCGTTAGCCGCCGCGCTCTTTGCCCGGTTTTCGCCCCGGTTTTTACCTTTATTTGCCACCCCGCATTTGTTAGAATTTATATATAGAAAGACGCCCTCCGGCCCGCCCGGGCAGGGGGCCCGGAGGACCCATGAAACCCAACGACTTCATTAAATTCCTGGATAAAGCCAAGATGTACGACCTTACCCAGCCGCTGAGCATCCACACCCCCCCGTGGCCGAGCTATATCCCGCTGCAGCTCCAGTACTTCAAGCGCATAGCCGGCGCGCATATGGGCCAGGGCGCCAACGGCCAGGTCATGACCACCTCCAACCACGTGGGCACCCACATGGACGGTGAGATACACTTTTACAGCGCCGGCCGCACCATCGGCGAGGTGCCTATGCGCGAATGGACAGGACCGGCCGTGGTCGTGGACATCTCCAAGGACGTGGGCGACTACGACCTCTATGAACCCGAACTGCTGATGAAACGCGCCGACATCCGCAAGGGCGACATCCTCATCATCAACACCGGCTACCATAAGTACGCCTGGTACGAGAAGGGCACCTGCGACGAGGTCCGCTACTTCTGCAAGCACCCCGGCCCCGGCCCCCGCTTTCACAAGTGGGCGCTCGACATGAAGTTCAAGTGGATCGGCGTGGACTGCGGCTCGGCCGACCACCCCATGAACACCATCATCCGCAACTGGCACCCCAAGCTCTTCATCGAGGCCGAGAAGAAGCTCGAGGCCAACTACGGCAAGAAATGGGACGAGCTGTTCCCCCAGGACATTTACTACCAGGTCATGCACCTCAAGCTGTTCCCCAAGCGCCTCGTGCACGCCGAGAATATCGGCGGCGAGATAGACAAGCTGTCCAACAAGCGCTGCTGGCTGGGCTTCTTCCCTCTCAAGGGTATGGAGCTAGAGTCGGCGATGGGCCGCGTGGTGGCCTGGACCGCCTGAACCGGGCCTGACCGGGCCGGGAGCGTCGCTCCCGGCCCGATCATTTTGAGCGGGAGGAAAAATGCCGATAACAGCCGAATTCGAGTACGTCAAACCCAAAGACATGGAGGAGGTACTTCATGTCTTTTCGCTTTATAAGGACAAGGCCCGGGCCCTGGCGGGCGGCACCGACCTGGTGGTGCACCTGAAAGAGGGCCTGGCCAAGCCGGAAGTGGTGGTGGACCTCAAGGCCGTTCCCGGGCTGGCCGCCTTCGCCCTGAAGGACGGCATCCTGCGCCTCGGCGCGCTGACCACCTTTACCGATCTGATAGAATCCCCGGCGGTCAAGGCGAAGTTCCCGCTGCTCTGGGAAGCCGCGCTGACCGTGGCCTCCACCGGAGTGCGCAACCGCGCCACGGTGGCCGGCAATATCTGCTCCGCCGTGCCCTCGGCGGACTCCGCCCCCGCCCTGGCCGTGTACGACGCGGTCGTGCTGACGCGCAGCCTCGGCGCCGCGCGCCGCGTACCGATAGCCGACTGGTTCACCGGCCCCAAGCGCACGGCCCTGCGCCCCGACGAGATAGTGGAGGGCATAGAACTGCGGCTGCCGGACAAGAAGCACGCCGGCTGCTATATGAAACTCGCCCGCTACGAGGGCGAGGACCTGGCCCAGGGCGGCATAGGCGTGCTGGTCTTCGCCGACCACACCTACCGCGTGGCCGCCTGCGCGCTCGGCCCGAAGCCCGGCCGCTGCCCGCTTACCGAGGCCGCGCTGAACGGCCGCAAGCTGGGCGAGAAGACGCTGCAGGAGGCCAAGGCGGCCCTGCTGCGGGAGATCTCCCCCATCACCGACATCCGCTCCTCGAAGGAATACCGCCTGCACATGGCCCAGGTGATGCTGGGCCGCGCGCTCGAGAGCGCCTCCGCCAGGCTGCTGGGCAAAGGGGCCAAATACGGCGCCGAGAATATCTGCTGACCGGAGCGACCTATGAAAAATCACGACATCAAATTCACCCTTAACGGCGAGCAGGTGGCGCTGAACGTGGAGCCCAGCGACGTGCTGCTGGACGTGCTGCGCGGCCGGCTGGGCATCAAGAGCCCCAAGGTGGGCTGCGACCGCGGCGACTGCGGCACCTGCACCGTCCTGCTCAACGGCCGGACCATCCGCTCCTGCCTGGCGCTGGCCGTAGAGGCCGACGGGACGGAGATAGTGACGCTCGAAGGCGCCAACACCACGCGCAAGTGGACGCAGAAGCTGCAGAAGAAGTTCCACGAGAAGAACGCCTTCCAGTGCGGCTTCTGCGCGCCCGGAGTGATCCTCTCAGCCACCGAGCTGCTGGAGAAGAATCCCAAGGCTTCCAAACACGACATCAAAGAGGCCATCGCCGGCAACCTGTGCCGCTGCACCGGCTACGAGCCGATAGTGGAAGCCATCGAAGAGACGGTTAAAGGCAAATGACCATGAAACACTTTCCCCTCGTTCTCTCCCTGGCCGCGCTGTGCGCCTGCGTCATGCCAGAGGGAGCCATGAAAGGCGGCAACCCCTGGGCCGCCTTCGGGGCCAAGCGGACCGTGGCTCCGCAGCAGCCCGCTGCCCCGGACTATATAGACGAGGTTATCGAAGTCGTCACCGAGCCGCCTGGCGCCCGGATATTAGTGAACGAGGCCCCTGTCGGCACTTCCCCGCTGCGCTACACCGTGCGCCGTCTCTGGCGCGGCCAGCCCGGCTATATGGCGCTGGATACGGTAAAGGTGGAGGCCCTGCCCACGGCGGCGGGCCAATGCGTGCAGAGCGGCATCTACGGGCAGGGCGCCACTAAAGTCCCGGCCCTTGTAAGCTTTAACATGACCAGCTGCGCCCCGGCGCAGAAATAGTTTCCGCGGCCCCGCGAGGTAAATATGGACCTTCAAAAAATCGTAGCGAAGCCCAAAAAGGCTGCCAAGCCCAAGCTCTCCGGAGACGGCCTGCAGGTGGTAGGCAAATCCGTGCTGCGCGTGGACGGCTGGGAGAAGATCAAGGGCGCGGCGCAGTATACCGACGACCTGCAGTTCGGCCCCGGCCTGCTCTACGCGGCGCTGGTGGAGAGCCCCCACGCGCACGCTAAGATCAAATCCCTGGATACCGCCGCCGCCGAGAAACTGGACGGCGTGGTGAAGGTGGTCACCGGGCGCAACTTCAAACATAAGTTCGGGCTGTACATGAACGACCGCTACATCTTCGCCAACGACGTGGTGCGTTTTGTGGGCGAACAGGTGGCCGCCGTGGTGGCCACCGATCCCAAGATCGCCCTGCGCGGCGCGGCGCTGGTGAAAGTGGAATACGAGGAGCTGCCGGCGGTGATGGACCCCGTGAAGGCCCTTGAAAAAGATTCCCCGCTGGTGCACCCGGACCTCAAGGATTACTCGCACGTGCCGTGGTTCTTTCCCAAGCCCGGCACCAATATCGCGCACTGGCGCAAGATCCGCAGGGGCGACCCCGCTAAAGGCTTTAAAGACGCAGACCTGGTCCTCGAGGATACGTACACCGTGCCCCGCTACGCGCATTGCGCCATAGAGCCGCATTCCGCCATAGGACTCTACGACGCCTCCGGGCGCCTGACGATGTGGACCTCGTCCCAGTCCCCCTTCACCCAGCGTCACGTGTTCGCCGAGACGCTTAAGGCCTTCGGCATCGGCCATAAGGACGTGCGAGTGATCAGCACGTACATTGGCGGCGGCTTCGGCGGCAAGGCCGGCGTGACGA
>MGTZ01000051.1:6192-10832 GCA_001799715.1 Elusimicrobia bacterium GWB2_63_16
GAACCGCGCGCAGGAGTTCTACAACACCTACCAGCGCCTCGGCGTCACCGCCAAGATCAAGATGGGCGCCACCAAGGCGGGCAAGATCACCGCCCTGGACTTCAAACTGTACTGGGATTCCGGCGCTTACGTAGAGTACGGCGCCAACGTGGTGAACGCCGCGGGTTTGTCGGCCAGCGGCCCTTACCGCGTGGACAATATCAGCGTGGACTCGATGTGCACCTATACCAACCTGCCGCCCGGCGGCGCCTACCGCGGCTTCGGCTACTCCGAGTTCCTCTTCGGCCTCGAATCGCATATCACCCGCATGGCGGAGCAGCTGGGGCTGGACCCGGTGGAGTTCCGCAAGAAGAACGCCATTAAGGAGGGCGAGACGCTGCCTTATGGCGCGCACATGAACCCTACCGGCATACTCGAAGCCATAGAGAAGGTAGGCAAAGAGATAAAGTGGGGAGTGAAGGAACGCTCCAAGGACCCCCGAAAAGCGATCGGCAAGTCGCTGGTCTGTTTCTGGAAGGCTCCCGCCATGCCGCCCAACGCCAGTTCGAGCGCGTTCCTCAAGTTCAACGAGGACGGCAGCGCCAATATCCTGGTTTCCGGCATGGACATGGGCCAGGGCCTGCTCACCGTGATGGCCCAGGTGGCCGGCGAGGTGCTGGCCCTGCCGGTGACCAAGATCCGCGTGGAGACGCCGGACACGGACCGCAACCCTTACGAGTGGCAGACCGTCGGGTCCCATGTGACGTGGGGCTGCGGCAACGCCGTCAAGCGCGCCGCGCTGGAGGCCCGCGAGCGCATCTTCGACCTGGTGCAGCGCGTGCACTGCCTGGACAAGAGCACGCTGTACCTCGAGGACGAATGCGTGCGCTGCCGCACCAAGCCGGACTTCCGGCTGCCTTTCAAAGACTTCGTCATCAACGGCATACAGGCCGACGACCATACCTTCAAGGGCGGGCCTATTATGGGGTCCGGCGTGTTCATGCCGGAGTTCACCTCCGCCATCAGCGACCCGGAGACCGGGCAGGGCGGCCATCCTAACGTGCATTACACCACGGGTTCGGCCGGCATCATCCTGGAAGTGGATCGGGAAACCGGTAAGATGAAGATAAAGAAGGTGGCGCTGGCCGTGGACTGCGGCAAGGCCATCAACCCGGACCTGGTCAAGGGCCAGATCGTGGGAGGCCTGCTGCAGGGCTTCGCCACCGTGCTTTACGAGGACATGCGCTATAATGAAAAAGGCCGGCTGTTGAACCCCAACTTCTCGGACTACAAGATCCCCACCGTGATGGACATGCCCGACGAGGTGGTGCCGATCATCATAGAGGTGCCCCAGCCCGACGGTCCTTACGGCGCGCGCGGCGTGGGCGAGCACACGATGATCCCCTGCGCCCCGCTGATCGCCAACGCGGTGGCCGACGCGCTCGGCGTGCGGATCAAGTCCATGCCGGTCACCAAGGAAAAGGTGGCCCTGGCCTTCAAGGCCGCCAGGAAATAAGCTCCGGAGGAACGCAACATGAAAGCAGCTCTCTGCCAGTTCGACATGAAGTGGGAGGACAAGGAAGCCAACAAGCGCCGCATCGAGGACCTGCTGGAGAACTTCCCCCGCCGCAAGGAGATAGACTGGCTGGTCTTCTCAGAGATGACCCTCAGCGGCTTCACGATGAATACCACCGCTTCCGAGCTCAACGACGAGGACCGCGCCTTCTTCTCCGGCCTGGCGGCGCAGAACAACATCAACATCTCCTACGGCGGCGTGGAGAAGGGCTACAACAACCTCATCACGCTGGACCGCAAGGGCAACAGGATCAATACTTACTCCAAGATCCACCTGTACGCTTTCGGCGGCGAGGACAAGCATTACAACCCCGGCTCGAAGCAGGAGGTGTTCACGCTGGAGGGCCTGCGCGTGATGCCGGCGGTCTGCTTCGACCTGCGCTTCCCCTACCTGTTCTGGAACAAGGCCAAGGACGTGGATGTTTACGTGGCGATAGCGGCCTGGCCCATGCGCCGCGCCGAGCAGTGGATGACGCTGCTGCGCGCCCGCGCGGTGGAGAACCAGGCCTACTGCATAGGCGTGGACCGCGTCGGCCTGGAAGGCAAGATAGAGTACTCGGGTAATTCTATGTGCTACGACCCGCTGGGCAAGACGGTGATAGACGCCGGCACGGCGGAAGGCATTTACCTGGCCGACGCCCCGCTGGACCCGGCGCTGGTAGCCAAGACCCGCGAGCGCTTCCCCTTCATCGGCGAAAGAAAGAATTTCCCGTGGCAATGACAGAGCTGCCGCCGGACGCCCGGGCTGGTTAAGCAAAAGCCTGTCGGAGGCCCGAGCTTGCATAGCGCGAGGGCCGAGACGGGCAGCCGCGAGCACGGTGTGCGAGACGGCGGTTTTGCGTACCGGCCCGGGTGGCTGACGGCAAAAGTTATATGGACCTTATTTCTTACGGAGACAGCATACCTGAGGGCGAGTACCGCCTGCATTCGGCTTTCGCCAACGCGCTGAATTTCCGCAAGGGCCGGCTGCTGGTGTCGGTGGTGCCCCCCCGCGCCGGCGCCGGGCCGCTGAACGTGGTGCTGCGGCAGCTGCCGCCCGGCGCCAAGCGCCTGCGCTCCACCCGCCTCTACCTGTATATCGACGAGAACCGCCTGCGCAAGGAGCCGGAGGCCCGCTACTCATCGGCCGTGCCGCTGCTGGACGCTTCCCCCGCCGCCCTGAGCGCCGGGCTGAAGGAGCTGGAGCGCCTGCTGGTGCTCAAGGCCCCGCCCAAGAGCCTGGCCTTCGTCTTCGATAAGAAACTGGAGAAGGCCTTCACCCGCGTCTTCGAGCGCCAGCTGTTGGCCCGCTTCAAGCGGGCCCTTACCCATATGCGCGCCGGCGATTACGGCCGCGGCGTCAAGACCATGCGCGGCCTGGGCTTCGGCCTGACGCCCTCCGGCGACGACTTCCTCAGCGGCCTGCTGGCGGGCTTTAATTTCGCCATGCTGAACCTGCGCTACGACGCCGAGGGCCTGATAGAGAAGATCTTCTTCTACGCCGAGGGCGGCAATCTGGTCTCCAACTCTTTCCTGCGCTGCTCCTACGAGGGCAGGGTGAACGCCAAGGTGGGCCGGCTGCTGCGGGCTCTGGGCGGGCGCGACCGCAAGGAACTGCGGGCCGCGGCGCTCGAGGCGCTCGCCAGCGGCCACACGTCGGGAGCTGATTTCTGCGCGGGGCTGGTCTTCGCGCTGCGGCAGGCGCTGGAGGCGCGTTAAAACAAGGAACTTATGATAAAAACCGTGATCAAGAAAGGCGCGTATTTCGACTCGGTCTCGCTGATGCAGGTGGCCAAAAAACTCAACGGCGTGCCCGGCGTCATCGACTCCGCCGTGGTGATGGCCACCAGCGAAAACAAGGGCATCATCAAGGCCTCGGGCCTGCTGACCCCCGAGATCCTGAAAGCCGGCGACAGCGACCTGGCCATCGCGGTCAGCGCGAAGACCCCGGACGCGGCCGCGGCCGCCTTCGCCGCCGCCGAAGATTTGCTCAACAAGAAGCCGGCCCAGGCCGCGGGCGGCGGAGACCGCAAGGCCGCGGGCCTCGACGAGGCCGTGAAGATGCTCGACGGCGCCAACCTGGCCGTCATCTCGGTGGCCGGGCGCTTCGCCGGCGCGCTGGCCGCGGACTGCCTGGAGAAAGGGCTCAACGTCATGCTCTTCTCCGACAACGTGCCGGTAGAGACCGAAGTGGAACTGAAGAAGGCCGCCGCGAAGAAAGGGCTGCTGGTGATGGGCCCCGACTGCGGCACCGCCATCATCAACGGCGCCCCCATAGCTTTCGCCAACTCCGTGCGCCGCGGCAACGTCGGCGTAGTGGCCGCCGCCGGCACGGGCCTGCAGGAAGTGACCACGCTGATCTCCAACGAGGGCGCGGGCATCTCGCAGGCCGTCGGCACCGGCGGCCGGGACGTCAAGGCCGAGGTCGGCGGGCTGACCTTCATCCAGGCGCTGAAACTGCTGGCAGCCGACCCCTCCACCGACGTAGTGCTGCTGGTCTCCAAGCCGCCGGCCGCCGAGGTGCTCAAGAAGATCATGACCGAGGTGAAGCGAATTAAGAAGCCGGTAGTGGCGGTGTTCATCGGCGGCGAGATAAAAGAGAAGATCAAGGAAGACTTCTATCCCGCCAAGACCCTCGAGGAGGCCGCCTACAAGGCCGCCTGCCTGGGCAAGGGCTGGAAGATAACCAAGGCCCGCGAGATCATCTACGACCTTAACCTGAGGGCAGAGGAACTCGCTAAGAAGGAAGCGGCTAAAAAGAAGAAGAGCCGCTGCCTGCGCGGCCTGTTCACGGGCGGCACCTACGTCGGCGAGGCGCAGGTCATACTGCCCGACCTGATCGGCGAGGTGAAGTCCAACGCCCCGCTCGACAAGCGCCTGAAGCTGAAGAATTCCATGGAGCTGTCCGGCCACGCCGTGATAGACCTCGGCGAGGACGAGTTCACCGTCGGGCGCCCGCACCCGATGATAGACTTCTCCCTGCGCAACAAGCTGATAGTCTCCGAGGCGAAGAAGCCCGAGGTCTCCGTGCTGCTGCTGGACCTGGTGCTGGGCTATGGCGCCAACCTCAAGCCGCTGGAGGAGATCCTCCCCCCGATAACGGAAGC
>MGTZ01000052.1:0-6280 GCA_001799715.1 Elusimicrobia bacterium GWB2_63_16
GGGCGCCGGCAATGTCTTCCTGGGGATCCTGGACTCGCTGGTAATCGGCTTCCTGACCAAGAACGTCAATATCGTCAAGCTTTCGTCGTCTGGCTCCAACTTCATCAACCTGTTCCTCGACGCGCTCAAAGAGGTGGACGAGCGCGGGGCGCTGGCCGGCTCCGCCGCCGTGCTCTCCTGGAAGGGCGGCAGCCAGGGCCTGGAAGAGGCCGCGCTGCGCCACGTCAACGCCGTCTTCGTCTGGGGCGGCTACGACGCCGTGCAGGCCTACCGCCGCATAGCGCCCATAGACGTGCGCGTGGAGGGCTTCGGCCCCAAGACCAGCGTGGGCGTGGTCTTCGAGAGCTGCGTGGACCACGAGGGGATGGACAACGTGGCCCGCCGCGCGGCGCTGGACGCCTCGCTGTGGGACCAGGCCGCCTGCTCTTCGCTGCATACCCTTTATTTCATAGCCCCGGCCGCCCGCCACAAGGCGCTGGCCGCCGATTTCCTCAAGCACGCCCGCAAACACTTCTCCGAGCTGGCCGCCGAGCTGCCGCCCGGGAAACTTTTCCCCGACGAGATGGTGGAGATCAACAAGGCCCGCCAGCTCGCCCGGGTGGACCAGGCCCTCGGCAAAGCCTCCTATATCAGCTCGGCTCCTAAAACCGACTGGACGGTGATCTACGAGAGCGACCCCGTGTACCGCGTGTCGCCGCTCAACCGCGTGCTCTACGTCAAGACCGTGGAGAGCCTCGAGGAGGTGCGCGACCGCCTGCTGCCGCTGCGCGGCTACATACAGACCGTCGGCGTGGGCGGCTCCATAGAGCGCAAGCGCGTGATGGAAGTGCTGGGCCCCGCCGGCATAGCCCGCGTGGTGCGCCTGGGCAAGATGCTCGAGGAATCCAACGGCTCCCCGCACGACGGCATCTTCCCGATGATGTCGCTGGTCAACTGGCTGCCCATAGAGGAGAAGCCCTCGCAGCTCGACCGCCTGAGCGAACTGGTGGACCATGCCCGCAGCCGCAGCCCGTTCTATAAGCGGCATTTCAAGGACGTGCCGCGCATAGTGTCGCTGGAGGATTTCCAGAAGGCGCCTTTCCTGGAGAAGCACCACGTGCTGGAGAACACCCCGCCCGACAGCGCCGACCTGCTGACTTCCAAGGTGCAGCGCGGCATCTATTTCGCGAGCGGCGGCTCCACCGGCCAGCCCAAGTACGTCTTCTACGACCAGCACGAGTACGACCATACCTGCCGCATGCTGGCCTTCTCGATGGAGGCCGCCGGCTTGGGCGAGAAGGACACCATCGCCAACCTCTTCGTGGCCGGTAACCTGTGGTCCAGCTGGCTGTCGGTGGAGAAGGCCATAGCCTATACCAAGGCCATCTCGGTGCCGGTGGGCAGCGGCCTGCCGCTGGAGAACATCACCGGCTACCTGGAGGATTTCAAGGTGACGGCCATCATCGGCCTGCCCTCTTTCCTGGTCAAGCTCGCCGAGTACGTGAAGGCCGATCCCGGCAAGTATAAATTGTGCGTCAAACGCATCTTCTACGGCGGCGAATACGTCGGTCTGGAGATGGTGAAGTTCTTCAAGAGCGTGTTCCCCGGCGTGGACGTGCGCTCGGCCGGCTACGCCACGGCTGACGCCGGCGTGTTGGGCTTCCAGTGCCCCCATTGCGTGAAGGGGCAGCATCACCTGTTCGCCTACAGCCAGTTCATAGAGTTCGTGGAGCAGGACACTCTGGCGCCGGCCAAGCCCGGCGCTATCGGCGAGCTGGTGGTGACGGGCCTCACCAAGAAGCATATGCCCATCATCCGCTACCGCGTGGGGGACCTGGGCCGCTGGATACAGAAGACCTGCCCCTGCGGCCGCAAGGAGCCGCTGTTCGAGATACTCGGCCGCTGCGACGACCGCATCCACGTAGGCGGGGCGCACTTGTTCGTCAACGATATACAGGAGGCGCTGGGCAAGGTGCCGGACCTCACCTTCAACTTCCAGGCGGTGATAGGCAAGAAGGGGCACCGTGACACGCTGGCCATACGCGCCGAGGTGAAGGACCCCGCCGCGCTGGCCCGCGCCGGCGAACTGGGCGACCTGCTCTGGAAAGAGATCTCCCGGCATTGCGAAGACCTGCACGAGAGCGTGCGCATGAAGTGGCTGGACAAGCCGGTCATAGAGGTGCTAAAACCCGGTTCTATAGAGCGCATTCAGCGCACCGGAAAAATACGCAAGGTAGTGGACAAGCGCGTGAAGGTCTGACGATGAACCTTAAAAAGATCCTGATAGTGATGGCGGTAGCCGGGCTCGCGGCCTGCGGCAAGCCGGCGGATACGCCGGCCCCGGCTAAACGGTCCGCCAGGCCCGGCATAGGCGCTCCCGCGCCGGCCATAGTCCTGAATACCATGGTCAGCGGCGACCTGAAGGCGCTCGACGGCTGGGAGCAGCTGCGCGGCCGGGCCGTGGTGCTGGAGTTCTGGGCCACCTGGTGCGACCCCTGCGTGGAGAGTATCGGCCACCTGAACGAACTGGTGGATAAATTTAAAGGCAAGCCTGTGGCTTTCATCTCGGTGACCCAGGAATCCCGGAGCAAGGTTGAGAAGTTCCTGGAGGACCGCGAGATGCGCGGCAACATAGCCGCCGACGGCGACCCGGCTTTCTCCGTCTTCCGGGTGCGGGGCATACCGTATACCGTGCTGATAGACCGGGACGGCGTCGTCAGGGACATCACTTACCCGGCGAGGGTGACCGAGCAGCGGGTGAAAGACCTGCTGGCCGGCGGCCCGCTGCCGCCGCAATAGCCGGCGCGCCAAAAAACAAAAAAACCGGGGTAGCCCGGTTTTTTTATTTATAAGCGGAAGTTTCAGCCGCCTGCCGCGGACTGGCCGGCCAGGTAGCCGGTGGAGAAGGCCTCCTGCAGGTTGTAGCCGCCGGTGATGCCGTCGAGGTCCAGCACCTCGCCGCAGAAGTACAGGCCGGGCTGCAGGCGGGACTCCAGGGTCTGCGGATCCACTTCTTTTAAATTCACGCCGCCGCGGGTGACGGTGGCCTCGGCCAGCGGTCTCGGCTTGGTCAGGCGCAGCCTGAAATCGCGCAGCAGCTGGGCCACGCGGGCGCGCTCGGCGCCGGTGATAGAGGCGCATTTGCGCTCCCGCTCTATGCCGCAGCGCCGCTCGAAGACGGGTGCCAGCGAGGCGGGCAGGGCCGCCTTGGCGTAACTGGCGAACATCTTGGCGCCGTTGGCCGCGAAATAGGCCTGCACCTCGGCCGTCACGGCTTCGGGCTTCAGGTCCGGCCTGAGGTTCAGCGAGAGTTCGGTCTTTTTGCCCGCGGCCAGGGCGTCCACCGCCGCGCCGCTCATGACCAGCAGGCGCGGGCCGGAGACGCCGAAATGGGTGAACAGCAGTTCTCCCCTGCCCTCCGCCTCCGCCTTGCCGTCGGCGAAAATAGTGAGCTTTATGTCCTGCAGCACCAGGCCCTGCAGGTCCTTTATAAAAGGTTCGTCGGATTCCAGGGCGGTGAGGCCGGGCCGCGGGGTGACTATGGTATGGCCGCATTTAGCCGCCAGGGCGTAGCCGTCGCCGGTGGAGCCGGTGCCGGGGTAGGACATGCCGCCGGTGGCTATTATCACCCTGCTGCCCAGGGTCCTGCGGCCGTCGGAGAATTCCACGCCTTCTATGACGCCGCCGCGCAGCAGCAGTGCCGAGACGCGCCCGGCCAGGGACTTCACGCCGCCGCGGTTGGTATAGCAATTCAGGGCGTCGAGCACGCTCTGCGCCCTGTCGTCGGCGGGGAATATCTTGCCGTCGGGGTCGGCGCGCGTGGGCACGCCGAAGGATTTGAGGAAGCCCGTCAGGCCGGCGGCGGAGAAGACGGTGAAAGCGCGGTACAGGAATTTGCCCTTGGGGCCGAAGGCGGCGATAAAACCTTTCAGGTCGGCGGTGTTGGTGACGTTGCACCGGCCGCCGCCGGTGACCAGCAGCTTCACTCCGGGGCGGGCGTTGCGCTCTATCAGCGTGACGCTGGCGCCCAGCTCCGCGGCGCGGCCGGCGGCCATCAGCCCGGCCGGGCCGGCGCCTATCACCAGTATGCCGGGGTCCGGCTTTTTGTCGGTCTTGGGTTTCACCATTGAAAATATAGCAATTATAGGGGCAGGCCAATAAAAAAGCCGGGTCGCCCCGGCTTTTTTACAGGCGCAGCCGCTCTTACGGGAGCACGGTGTGCAGTGTGCCGGCGTTGATGTCGGTAGTCTCGCCGCCGAGAATGCCCTTCTTCTGCAGGTTCTTGATGACCATCAGCGGCATGGTGGCCTTCACGTTGTAGACCATATAGGGGATGGTCCACAGCTTGATCTGGCGTTCCTTGGGCAGCACGCGGTTCATCAGGATGAGCAGGTTGTTGGTGCAGTTGTTCTTGATGGTGTGGTAGAACTCGCCCTCGCGGTCGACGGCGGCCTGCGTCATGGACTCGCGCAGCAGCGCGGCCTTGGCGGCGTGGTCGAGCAGCACCGGGTAGGGTACCAGGTGGCCCTTCTCCTCGTGTATGGTGCGGGCGGCGTATTCTTCCCAGGTGGAGAGGCTCCAGTTGATGCCGAAGGAGTTCTTCAGGCCGGTCAGCGGCGAGAAGCTCTGGCCGACGCGGGTCTTGCCCTCTATGCTCAGCGCCAGCGCCATCGGCTGGTGCCCGTTGGCGTCCACCAGGCCGCCGCGCTCGAAGGTGAAGACCAGGAAGGAATGGGCCGCCACGATCTCGGGCTTGAAGGGCTTCTTGATGAAATAGACGTTCTTGATGAGCGCGGGCCTGATCGTCATCGTGGTCCATTCGTAGGCGTCGGGAGCGGGGACCCGGGCGGAGGACATGCGCACATTGCCCATCACCAGGCGGCCGTCCTTGTTCTCGATCAGGGTGGCGGTGCGGCGGCGGGGCTGGTAGGGGGCGGGCACTATCTCGCCGGCCTTGGGCTCGTACGCGGAAATTTCCCTAATCTTGAGCAGCGAGAGGTCGTCGGCCTGCCGGGCCTGCGCTTCCACTATAACGGCCTTGCCGTCGAACCTGGCGGCTTTGCGGTCGCTGAGGTCCAGCTTGAAGAGGCGGCCGTCCACCGTGTTAAGGTAAGGGCCGGCTTCGGTAACCGAAACTACGCCTTTGAGTATATAGTTCACGCCCCAGCTCTTATCGGAGGGCAGCTGCAGGTCGGGCAGCTGCTGCTCCCTGATCTGGGCGGCGTCGAAGCCTTCGAGGGCTGAAAAATCGTTGTTCTGAGCGGCGGCGGGTACGGCAAGGGCTATGACCACGAGGAAAGAGAGGTTCTTTAGCATGTATATATGATAGCGGTTGCGGCGCCGTCATAGCAGGTGCCAAGGACCCCCTATTTGCGGGCAAAGTTCCCAATGGGCCCTGGGTCCTTTGGCCGGGCAGGCGAATGCGGGAGGCCGCTATCGCGCTACTCGATGACCGTGTAGCCTTTGGCCCGCAGCGCGGCGGCTACCTGCTTGAGGTCTATTCCCAGGTGGCCGCAGCCGGTCTTTACCGTCATCTGCCGGCCGTGCGTCTCGCGCATGACGGGGTTCTTAACCCCCATGAAGCCAAGTTCGAACAGCACCTCTATCAGTTCGGGGTGCTCGGCGGTGAGGTCGTACAGGGTCTTGTTCAGGTCAGCGGTCTTTTCAGCCATATTAAGCCAGCCTCTTTTCGCCTTCTATCTTCTTGATGCCGGTGATGTCCTGCGTCACTTCCAGCGAGCCCAGATATTTGCCGCCCGGCTCGCGCAGGGCGAAGTAGCGTATGTGTATCACGCGGCCTTTCATGTTGATCCAGAACTCCTCGGAGCTCTTCGTGCCGTCCCTGAAGCCGTCGAGGATCTTCTGCACGGCGCCCAGGCTTTGCGGCGGGTGGCAGTTCTGCACCTTGCGGCCTATGATGGAACGGGCCCGCAGGAAGACGCGGTCTTTGCCCTCGGAGAAGTATTTCACCGTGTCGTCGGCGTCCACGAAGGTCAGGTCCACCGGCAGGGCGTTGAGCAGGGCGGCCAGGTCCGTGACGGAGAGATCGCCGCTGGGCAGGTTCACCACGGCGCCGGAGAGGGAACCGGTGTTCTGCGCTATGTCGCGCGCCTCGTCCACGCCTTCGGGCGGGTCGATGAAGATATAGCCGGCCTGGGCGCTCTCGCGGAAGATCTCGGCCCAGTCGGCGGGCTTGAGCTTCTCCAGCGCGGTAGGGAAGAGTATGCTCTCCTCCTTGAAGATCATGCCGTCCAGTTCTTCGAGCAGCGCCGCGGCGGCGGCGGGGAAAGCGGCGGGGGGG
>MGTZ01000052.1:6291-10380 GCA_001799715.1 Elusimicrobia bacterium GWB2_63_16
CCGGCCTTCTCGAGGTAAGGGAACAGCAGCTGTTCCTTGCGCTCGTAATGCCTTACCACGGCGCGCAGCTCTTCTATGATATTGCGTACCCAGTCGCCGCCTTTCCCGTCCTTCAGGGCCGGCAGCAGCGCGCGGGCGCTCTCCACTCTGCGGCGGATCTCGGCGTTCTCGGCCTTGAACAGGGCCACGGGATGGCGCGGGTCGGCGGGGTCGGCCATGCTTTTCTCGAGGGAAGAGTCGAACAGCAGCGCGTGCACGTTGCAGAACTTCTTGATCTCTTCGGCCGGCACGCCGTCCTCGAGCAGCGACTGCTCCAGCTCGAAGATCTCCCTGGAGGTGACCGTGCCGATCTCGGCGATGAATTTCTTTTTGGCTTCTTCCAGCGGCAGGCCGGCATGCAGCTCGCCCAGGATGCCTTTTAAAATTCTTTTTCTGTCCTCGTATCCGCCCATATTGCCTCCTTGCCTTCGGTCCCTCATGATACCAAAAACGGCTTTTTAGTTGGAGCGCCAATTACATATAATAAAAAAGCCGTTAATCCCGCAGCAGGAGGACCAATGAGCGTGCTATCCAAAATTCAGCTAGAGAAATACGCGGACGCCCTGATCTGGGGCCTGACCACCGCCCGCCGCGCCGGTTTCAAGAAGTACGACAACGTGCTGCTGCGCTGCGACCTCGAGGCCCGGGAGCTGGGCGAGATCGTCTACCGCAAGCTGGTGCAGCGCAAGTACAACGTGATCTTCAATTTCCTGCCCACGCCGACGCTGGAGCGGGACTTCTACCAGTACTCCGACGACACGCAGCGCGGCCTGCTGGGCTCCTGGGACAAGGAGCTCTACAATAACCTCAACGGCTACGTGTTCATCCACGCCCCGGCCTCGCTGACCCACCTCAAGGGCATAGACACCAAGCGGCAGAGCCAGGTGGCCATAGCCCGCAAGCCGCTGTTCCGCATCCGCGACGAGCGCGAGGAGAAGGGCAAGTTCGCCTGGACGCTGTGCACCTACCCGACGGCGGAGCTGGCCAAACAGGCGAAGCTCTCGGTCAAGGAGTATGCCGCCCAGATCGCCAAGGCCTGCTACCTCAACGAGCCCGACCCGGCCAAAAAATGGGGCCAGATCTACAAGGATACCGTGTCCATCAAAAAGTGGATCAACGGCCTGGGCATAGAGACCATCCGCACCGAGTCCGCCTCCATGGACTTCGAGGTGAAACTGGGCGAGAAGCGCAAGTTCCTGGGCGTCAGCGGCCACAATATACCCAGCTTCGAGATCTTCACCTCGCCCGACTGGCGCGGCACGCGCGGCACCTATTACGCCAACCTGCCGGCCTTCCGCGGCGGCAACTACGTGGAGAAAATTAAGCTGGAGTTCAAGGACGGCCGCGCGATAAAGATCTCCGCCGCCGCCGGCGGGGACTACGTCAAGAAGATCATGGCCACCGACCCGGGCGCCAGCCAGCTGGGCGAGTACTCGCTGACCGACAAGCGCTTCTCCAAGATCGACCGCTTCATGGCCGACACGCTGTTCGACGAGAACCACGGCGGCAAGCACGGCAACTGCCACGTGGCCATCGGCAACTCCTACACGGACACCTTCACCGGCAACCCCGCGAAGCTGACCAAGGAGACCAAGGCCCGGCTCGGCTACAACGACTCCGCGGTGCACTGGGACCTGATCAACACCGAGGATAAGAAGGTGACAGCCACCCTCAAGAGCGGAAAAAAAGTGACGCTCTACGAGAAAGGGCAGTTCAAGTACTGAGTCTGCTCGCTCAAAAAGAAAGGGGCCGCCAGTGGCGGCCCCTTTTCTTTGCGGCCGGCGCGGCTTACTTGGCTTTCAGGGCTTCGGACCGGGCCGCCAGGCGCCCGGCGCAGGCCTGCAGTTCCAGCAGTGAAACCTCTTCCCCGGCCGCCGCCCCGCCGGAGTAATCGAAAGGGTTGTCCAGGTCACGGATGAGGGCCAGAATGCAGATGAAGAGGTAGGCGATGGGCAGCACCAGGAGCATGGACTCCAGGAAGGGGTCCAGCTTGATGAACATCAGCGCCGCGAACAGCAGGGCCGAAAGGGTTTCGGCTATGGCGTAGCCGGACTCTATGAACGAGGTGCGCCTGATGGTGTGTACGCGCAGTATCAGGCGGCGCATATTGTGCTGTTCCTGCTTGAGCCGGACTATGAGGTTCACGGGCACCGCGCCTTCCAGGGCGCGGAGGCGGCGGTTAAGCCCGCGCAGGTCCTCTAGCAGGGCCGGGGTTTCGCTCTCCTGGCGGAACCAGCCCAGCAGCGAGGAGCAGAAGGCTGAAAGCGCCAGCGCCAGCTCCGCGCCCAGGGGCGCCGCGTTGCCGGAATAGGTCTCGGCGTCGTCGGCCATGGTCTCCAGGGAGGCGGCCAGTTCGGCGGGGATCTTCTCGCTCTCCTTGTAATCGGCCAGCACGCCCGAGAGCAGGAAGCCGAGCAGAAAAACGGTGCCGGTCAGCAGGCTGGTGAACAGGGCGCTGAGCTCCAGGAATTCCCAGCCGGCGTAATGAAAAATGAGCTTCAGCGCGGCCGCGCCCAGCACCAGGGGCAGCATCCTGACCGACAGCCGCCACTTCCCGCCGAAAGCTTTCTTTTGTCTCATACGTTCCTCGTTTCGCCGCGCTCATGGGCGCCGCGGTTAACAATTATAGCGTAATAACGGTACGCTCTATCTCCGCGCCGCCGGTGCGCGGCCGTCGGCAACTGCGCTTATGCTGCTGCGATCTGGAAAGCTGGATGGAAACGGTGTTCAGGCGAGCTTTTTTATCAGTTCCGCGGAGCCGGGGAACTCCTTGAGCAGGGCGGCCTGGCCGCCTATCTCGAAATCGGCGAAGTCGAAGCCCGGGGCCACGGTGCAGCCCACCAGGGCGTACTTGGTTCCGGGCGCCGGGTAGGCGCCGAACCAGCAGCCGGCTGGCACGGCGTGCTGCTGTACCTGGCCGGCCTTCGGGTCCGGCCCCAGCGCCACGCGCTCCTCGCGCCCGTCGGGGAAGATCTGCCCTACCGTGATGGGGCCGCCCAGGTAGAAATGCCAGATCTCGTCTGAGCCCAGCCGGTGCAGGCGGGACTTGGCTCCGGCCGGCAGCAGGAAATAGATGGCGGTGCAGAGATTGCGCCCGCCCGCCGCGGCCCGCGAGCGGTAGGTCTCGCGGTAGAAGCCGCCCTCCGGGTGCGGCTTCATGGCGTACAGCTTGATCAGTTCTTCGGTCGTGATATTTTTCATGTCCCCGCACTCCCCGTACCGCGCCGCCCCGGCTACCAGTCCGTAGGCTTGTAATCTTTCAGGAACTTGCCCCACACATGTTCGCCGGTGTTGAAGCCGTCGATGATGGGGTCCACTATGCGCGCCGCGCCGTCCACGATGTCGAGCGGCGGGTGAAAGCGGTGCTCCGCCGTCTTGCGCGCGGCTATGTGCGCCGGGTCCTCGTCGGTCACCCAGCCGGTGTCCACGGCGTTCATGTGTATACCGTCGGTATAATAATCCGCCGCCGCGGTGCGCGTCATCATGTTGAGCGCGGCCTTGGCCATATTGGTATGCGGGTGGCGCGTGGTCTTGAACTTGCGGTAGAACTGCCCTTCCACGGCCGACACGTTGACGATGTGCTTGTCGCGTTCGGGGGTGCGCAGCATGAGGGGCTTGAGGCGCGCGTTCAGGATGAAAGGCGCCACGGCGTTGACCAGCTGCACTTCCAGCAGTTCCACCGCCGGCACTTCGGCCATCAGCATGCGCCAGGAATTGCGCTCGCGCAGGTCCACCTGCTGCAGGTCCTGGTCCAGCCTGCCCTGCGGGAACAGGGCGCCCTGCGCCGCCAGCTCTTCGGGCAGCAGCGGCACCTGCGACAGGGCCGCCGCGTGGGTAAGCCCCGCAGTCTGCGCGTCGGCGGGCGTCAGCGCCGCCGCCAGCTCGCGGCCGGCGGCCGGGCCTTCGGGCAGCAGGCTGTAGCCGCGAAGGCCCTCGTATGCGCCCAGCAACCTGCGGGCGGCCTCGGGCAGGTCGCGCAGCGGGCCCTGCTCGCGGTCCATCATGTGGCGGTAGAACTCCGGCGGCCGCCGCACGGTCTGGCAGGCGTTG
>MGTZ01000052.1:10391-25004 GCA_001799715.1 Elusimicrobia bacterium GWB2_63_16
GCGCAGGTCCAGGCCGAAGATCTCCAGCCGGTGGCCCCAATCCTTGAAATCCGGTTCGGCCGCGTAGCGCAGGGCCGAGTCGCGCGGGAAACGCGTGCTGACTATCAGTTGCGCCCCGGCCCGCAGCAGCTTGATGCCGGCCTGGTAGCCTATCTTCACGCGGCCGCCGGTAAGCAGGGCCACGCGGCCGGTGAGGTCGGCCGTCTCGGTGCGCTTGCGGAAATTAACCTCGGCGCAGGCCGGGCAGAGCTGGTCGTAAAAATGGTGCAGCTGGGTGTAGTTGGTCTTGCAGATATAGCAGTTCTGCTCCTCGTGCGCGGCTGCGGGCGGCACGTCGGAGGGGCGGCCCTCCCAGGCCAGCGGCGGGGTGACGTTGGGCGTGGTGAACACGGACTGCCGGCGCAATTTGCGTATGCCGGTCTCGTTGAGGGCGCTCTCGGCGCGCTCGGTGCGGGCGGCCTTGCGCCGGCGGATGGCGGCCTTTACCAGCTGCCGCCGCGCGCGGGCGTCCGGGCGGGAAATTTCCCCGGCGGCCTTCAGCAGCCGCGTGCTCTCTTCTTCCGCCACGCCGGCCAGCAGGCCGCGGTCGGCGGCTATGGCCTCCAGCAGTTCGGCGGCGGCGTGCAGCTTGTCCCTGAAGCCCGGCAAGTCATTGTTGTTCTTTGTCATCGTCAGCATATATTTTACCTTTAATGGGCCTCGGGGAATTCCCGGATAGCGCCGCTTTCATTGCCGGAGCGGCGTCTGTCGCGGCGCGGGCCCGCCCCGGGCCGGCCATTCCGGTTTGTGGCCTCCGGAGTTATTTGGGATAATAGTAATAACATGAGCACACTCTTCGCGGCTTTAAAGACGGAGCGCGGCCGGCACGTGGCCGTAGCGGTATTCCTGGGCGGCCTGTCGGCCATGTTCCTGTTCTGCGGCTACGAGTTCGTCCGCTCGCCCGCCGAAGCCATCTTCATGGAGCATTTCGGGGCCGAGTACAAGCCCTACGCCATCGCCTGCGTGCCGCTGATGATGGCCGCGATGATCTACGGCTACGGCCGCCTGCTCTCCTCCTTCGGGGCAAAGAAGGCCATGGCCGTCAGCATGCTCGGCAGCGCGGCCTTCTTCGCGCTGGCCTGGGCCCTGCTCGACGCTGCCGGGCGCTGGTTCGCCTTCTTCCTGCTGGTCTTCAAGGAATCCTACGTGGTCATCATCTCGGAGCAGTACTGGTCCTTCATCAACAGCGTGCTCAAGGACGAGGAGGGCAAGGTCTTCAACGGCCCCGTGGCCGGCCTTGGGGCTCTTGGGTCCCTTACCGGCGGCTGGCTGATCGGGCGCTACGTGATGGGCCTGGGCACGGACCTGTTCGTGCTGTTCGGGGCCCTCATCATCCTGCCGGCCGCGGCGCTGTTCTGGATAGCCTACGGCAAGGCCGGCGAGCCCAAGCCGTCCGCCGAAGAGGCCGGCGGCAAAAAAGGCCACCTGCACCTGAGCATCCTCAGGGAGAACCGCACGGTGCTGTTCATCGCTTTCATCATCTTCTCGGCCCAGGTGGTGGCCACGGCGCTCGACTTCCGCTTCACGCAGCTGGTGCAGGATTTCATCCCCGGCAAGGACGAGCGCACGGCCTACATGGGCACTTTCTGGATGAACGTGAACATCTTCTCGTTCTCCATGCAGTTCCTGGCCACGCCTTTCCTGCTGCGGTATATACCGCGGCGCGGCATACTGACGGCCATCCCGGCGGTGCATATAATCTCCTGCCTGCTGCTGTTCGTCTACCCGTCGCTGGCCCTGGCCTCCACGGCCTTCCTGCTGTTCAAGGGCATGGACTACTCCATCTTCCGGGCCTCGAAGGAGACGCTCTATATCCCGTTCTCCTACGACACGCGCTACCGCGCCAAGCAGGTGGCCGACGCCTTCACCTACCGCTTCGCCAAGGGCGTGACCGCGGTGTGGGTGAGCGGCCTCAAGGCCGTGGGGAGCATAGCCCCCGGCTTCTACCCGGCGCTGGGGGTGATCTTCTCCGGGGCCTGGCTGGTGATGTCCTTCCCGCTGACGGCGCGCCGGGAACCCGGCCGTCCCTGAACGGCGGCCGCCAAAGAAAAACCCGGCCTGGCGCCGGGTTTTTTTATCTGTAAGGCCTGTAGCCCGGCGGCGGGCCTTCGGGCGCCGCGAAGGTCAGGGCGGCCGAGATGCGGTGCACCGTGCCGAGGTCGCCGAACGGGGAGAAAGCGTAGTCCAGGCGGTAATCGGAGTAGCGCAGGCCGGCGCCGACGGAGAAGTTGCGCGCGCCGCCCAGGTCGCCCACCGCGCGGGTATTGAAGCCGGCGCGCAGCGCTATGTCCATCTCCTCGTAGATCGGCATGTTCAGCTCGCTGCCCATGGCCAGGAAAGGCAGATTATCGCGCGCGGCTATGATGTCCGCGGTGACGTTCATGTGGTCGCCCAGCTTGGTCAGCGTGCCCAGCCTCACTACCAGGGGCAGCTGGGCCTCCTGCTTGTCGTAGCGCAGCGTGCCCATGATGTTCTGCGCCACCAGGCTGACGCGGAAGCGGTTCTCGAACATGTAGGGCATGTTGAGGCCGATGTCGGCGGAGACGGTGTTGTCGTCGGAGATGATCTTGGATTTTACGAGCTTGCCGGTGGCGCCCAGCACAAAGCGCTCTTCCGGGTCCTTATTGAAGCCCGTGATGTAGCAGGCGAAGCCCACGTTCACGTACATGTCGAACGGCGCGAAGCTGCCCAGGTCAAGGCCGCTGGAGTCGGTCTTGTCTATCTTGCCGTAGTTCATGTACTTGAACGCCACGCCCCAGGCGCCCACCTCTCCGGCCGTTTCGGCGTAGGCGAAGTAGTCGGCGAAGGAGTCCGCCAGGTAGGGGGCGTGCATCAGGGCCAGCGAGTTCTCCTTGATGTGGATGAGGCCGGCCGGGTTCCAGTCCAGCGCGAAAGCGTCGTCGGCCAGGGCGGCATAGGCCTCGCCCAGCGCCGCGCCGCGGGCGCCGGAGGCGATCTTGAGGAACTGGCCGGCGGAGGTGCCGGCCGAGGCCGCGTCGAAGCCGGCCCCCGCCGCCGGGGCGGCCAGCAGCGGGGCGCAAAGCAGCAGCGCCGGCGCTAAAGCCGTTCGCAATGCCTGCATTCCTTTTTCCGCTTTCCCGTTCATAATAATTACCGCTCCAGCGCCACCTTGAAGCTCTTCGAGGATTTCTTGTCGCCTGTGCGGATGAAAGCTATGTAGACGCCGCTGGCCGCGTCGCGCCCGTCGTCGTTGGTGCCGTCCCAGTGCGCCATGCCGTTCACGTCGGCCTTGAGGCTGCGCACGAGTTCGCCGACGAAGGTATAGATCTTCACCCTGGCCCCGGCCGGCAGGTTGGCGAAATGCATGACGTCGGAGACGGAGTTGGGCCGGTACGGGTTGGGATAGATCTTTACCGCCGAGAGTCCGGTGCCGGGGTTGGACTGCATCAGCTGGAACGTGGAGAGATGCCAGGTCTGCCCCGTCACCAGGTTGTTGGCGGTGTCGGACACGGAGGGCAGCGGCACCCAGACGGCGTTGGCATCGTCGTGCAGGGCCAGCACCAGCCGCGAGCGGTCTATGCCCGGCGGCAGGTCGGCAATGCGGTACGGCAGCGTTATGGTGATGGCGCCCAGCACCAGCGTGGGGGGGAAATGGTTGATGACCAGCCCTATGCCGGTGGGCGTCAGCTGCGAGACGGCCGAGGAGGGGCCGGGCAGCGTGAAGGTGGACGGCAGGATGGTCAGGCGGGTGGAGCCGCCGATGGAGCCCGAAGGCAGCAGCACGGAAATAGTGCCGTAGGAGGTTTCCAGCGAGACCGTGGTTTCCTGCAGCGCGAGCGCGTTGCCCTGGGAGGAGAGCAGCGTGCGGGTGGAGCCGGCGTTCACGAAGGCGGACTGCAGGCCGCTTTGGCCGCGCGCCTGGACCTGCAGCCAGTACGTGGTGTCGATGGCCAGGTCCGAGAAAGTGCAGGACAGGGCGTTGACCAGGCGCGAGGAAATTATCGTCGAAAAATTATTCTCCGTGGTGGAAGCCTCGACGTAGTAGACGGTGTGCGACGAGTTGCCGTTGGGCTCCCAGCGCAGCGAGAAGCCGTCGGTCATCATGTCGAAGAAAGCCTGCGCCTTGGGCAGGGCGTAGGCGGTGGCGGGCCGGGTAAGCGCCGTGCCCAGCTCCACCGGCGGGTCCGAGGGAACGCCGGTCAGGTTCAGGGCCGACACGCGCATATGGTAACTGGTATCGGACAGCAGGCCGGTGAAGGGGGCGCTCAGGTTAAGCGTCACCGAGGAGTGGACGGTGCCGGTGAAACCGGTGTTGGAGGAGATCCAGACCTGGTAGTAGGTGCCCGCGGGGTTGACGGGCGGGACGACGTTATTCCAGCGCGCCGTCAGCGAACTGACCCCCACTTCCGAGGCCAGGAACGGCGCGTACTCGGGGTCGTAGGCGCTGGTGGCGTAGGGGTCGAAATTCACCGCCGGGATGGCGCGGTTCAGGCGATTGACGGCGGTGACCCTGGCGTAATAGGTGGTGTTCGGGACGAGGCCGTAGAAGGTGGCCGAGGAGAGCGCCGTGGTGGAGGAGGGCTCCATGGAACCGAACAGCGCGTCGTTATCCAACTCCACCAGGTAGCGGGTGTCGTTCGGGTTGCCGTTGGCCAGCCATTTCACCGTCATGGTTACCGGGGTGATGGCCGGGGTCTGCTTTACCGGAGGGTTGGCCAGCGTCGAGGTGGCGGGGGTGGCGGTATAGTTGACCGAGCCTTCAAGGTTAGCGGTGCCGGCGCGGAAATAATAGCTGGTGTTCGGGCTCAGGCCGGTGATAGACAGGCGGTCCAGGCCGATGTCGACCGTGGCCGAGGAGAAGAGCGCGCCGGTGAAAGCGGGGGAGGTGGAGGCCTGCAGCAGGTAGCTCTCTGCCGAGGTGGCCTGCGAGGCGTTGGTTAGCGGCGTCCAATTGACGGTGACGCTGGAGCGGAAGACGCCCGCGAAAGCCAGGCCGTCCAGCGGCAGCGGCAGGGTCTGCCGGTAATCAGGGGAGGTATTGGAATATACGGTGGCGCCGTTGTACAACGCGCCGGCGCGGAAATAATACGTGGTGTTGGGCGCCAGGCCGGGGATGACCAGACTGGAAATGGTGCCGCTGGGACTGGCCGAGCTGAACGCCACAGTGTTGAAGAAGCGGTGGACGGAGGCATCGGCCACATGGCCTTCCGCCGCTATCCCCGGCGTGAAGGAGATGGCGGCGCTGGAGCTCCAGACATTGTCCAGCGAGACCCCGGCTAAATTGCCGGGGAAACCGGTGCGCGTAGAACCCAGCACCGAGAAGTTAGGCGTCCTCTGCCAGTTCAGAGAACCCAGGCGCAGGTAATAGGTATTATTGGGAGCCAGCCCCGTCAGCGTCAGCGACTGCTGATATTCGCGGTACTCGTAGGTGGCCGAGGAGTAGACCGTACCGCCGCTGAAATTGGTGGTGGACCCCTGCAGCAGGTAGCCCTCGGCCGCGAAGGCCTGCGGCGATTCCGGCAGCGGGGGGAAAGTTGCGGTGATGGATTGCGGCGCCGCGGCTACGGTGACGAAACCGGGCGAGATGGGCAGCGCCAGCGTAACCGTTGAGAGCTGCGAGCCGTAGTTGGGGGCGTAAGCGGTGTTGATGCCCGCGGCCCTGAAGTAGTACGTGGTATTCGGGTCCAGCGTCACTATGGTCAGCGAGTTCTGCGCCGCGCTATAGGCGGCCGAGGAGTGTACGGTCTCCCCGGCGGAGAAGGTGCCGGTGGCGGCCTCCAGCCTGTAGCCCATAACTTCGGCCGGCGCCAGGGCCGTCCAGCCGAAGGTGGCGGAGCCGTCCGCAACGGCTATGCGCGCCAAGTTCTGCGGCGGTGGGGAAAGGGTGGTGAAGACGCGGGTGGCCTCCACGTTGGCCAGGCCGGAGATGTTCAGCGAGCCGGCCCGGTAGTAATAGGTGGTGTTGGGGACCAGCGGGGTCAGCGCCACGGAGGCGATAGCGGAGTTTGCCGTGGTCCAGGGCACGGGAAAGGACATGGACTGGGAAAGGGAGTACTCCAGCGAGTAACCCTCCGAGTCCTGGGCCTGTACCGCGCTGTCCACCGGCGTCCAGGACACCGTGGCGCTGGTCTGGAATACCTGCTCGCTGAGGCCGGAGAGCCGCAGCGCCGGGGTGGCCGTGGAGATATAAGCCGTATAGGCCGTAACCGCTCCGGAGCTGCCGCGGGCCCGTACCCTGAAATTGTAGGCTGTGTTGGCATCCAGGCCGGCTATGTCTATAGGAGCGCCCAGGGGGTTGATATAGGGGGCAACGATCTCCGGGTTGACCCCGTCGTTGTAGGCCACCTCGTAGACGGTGGCTTCGTGGTTGTTGTTGGCGTTCCAGCCTATAGTGACTATGGCGGTGTAGGAGGACTGGGCCGTGAAGTATTCCGGCACCGAGTACAGGCCGGTAGGCGCGGCCAGTTGCGTGATGGTGTGCGTGCTCCTGTATCCGGCGTCCGTATCCACGGAAGATTTAACCTGGAAGTAATAGGTCGCGTTGCCGTTCAGTGAGTTGTAGGTCACCGGTGAAACGACCGGTCCGCTGGAGATATACCAGGCGAAAGTGTCCGTATCGGATAGAACACCTATGAACGGGGAGGCTCCCCCTGTCCAGGCGAAGGTGACGGCATTGGTAGTGACGGCACCGACCGTGGGGGTGTTTACCTGGGCGCGCGCGGGGGCGGCCGCTGCCAGCAGGCAGGCGGCTGCTACAATAAACTTCGCGCGCGATAGCATATAGATAGTCTAACAGAGACCGCGTAAAATTCAATGACTAATATGTTACAGGCAAAAGCCCCGGTTTGCACGGGGCGCGGTTTCTATTATATTATAATTTGAATTCAAAACCTGCCGGGAGCCTTTAAATGCAGTCCCAGAAAAAAACAGCGCGGAATTGCGCGGCGGCCGCGGCGGCCGGCCTGCTGCTCTCCGCCGCCCCGGTTTTCGCCGCCCCTTCGGCGGCAGCTCCCGGATTTTCCGTGTCCTCCGGCACCCCGCTGCTCGCGCAGCGGGCGTCCACCGGGACCGTGGTGGCGCAGGGCGGCAACTTTTCCCTGCCGCTGCCCGACGGCCGCACGCTCTGGCTGCTGAACAATATCTGGGCCGGCGAGTTGAAGACCGGCGCTCCGGCCGAAGTCTGGGGCATAGTGGACGGCGGCGCGGCGCTGGCGCCCAGCACGGCCCCTTACGCCCAGGCCGGCGCTCTCGCCTACGTTGCCGATGAGAACGGCTGGCCGCTGCCACTGCTGTCCGGCGACCTCGGCGAATACAGCCAGGTGCGCAAGTTCTGGCCCCGCGCCGGGCTCCTGGCGGACGGCAAGTATTACGTTTTCTACTCCATCATGAACAATTTCGGCCAGGGCCCCTACGACTATTTCCGGGTGGGGCAGGGCCTGGCGGTCTCCGGCGCCCCGGCCGGCCCCTACGCCAAGGTCCGCATGGGCACGCGCTATTCGCTTTGGAACGACGTGGAACCGGCTTTCGGTTCGGCCGCCCTGAGCGACGAGGACGGCTGGATCTACGTCTACGGGCGCGTGATGACCGGCCCCGGAGAATACGCTGCTCAGCTGGCCCGGGTGCGGCCGTCCGGCCTGACCTCCCGCGACAAGTACGCCTATTACGCCGCCGACTCCTCCTCCGGCTCGTGGACCCCCGACATCGCCGAAGCCGCCGATGTGCTGGCCGGCCTGCCCGAAGAATTCTCCGTATCCCACAACGCCCGCCTGAACGGCTACCTGGCGGTCTACTCGGGGCCCGACGGCTCCGCCCTGGCCCGCCTGGCGCCCGCCCCGTGGGGGCCGTGGGGCGAGCCGTTCACGCTGCTGGCCTGCCGGGCCGAGGAGTACTGCTACGGCGCCAAGGAGCAGGCCGGCTTCTCCGGAGAGGGCGGAAAGCAGATCTTTTTGACCATAGAGAAGAAGAACGCGCCGTACCTGTACGAGATAAAATTCAAATAGGGGACAACATGATCGAATACAATATACTCGTTATCAATCCCGGCTCCACCTCCGACGAGGTCAGCTACTACCGCGGCGAGAAGGAGGTCTTCCACAAGACCGTCCGCTACAGCCCGGAGGACCTGAAGCCCTATGACCACGAGAAGATAACCGCCCAATTCGACCTGCGCAAGAAGATGGCGCTGGAGGCCCTTAAAGAGCACGGCGTGGAGCTCAAGGAACTCAGCGCGGTCATAGGCCGCGGCGGCCTGGTGCGGCCCATAGAGGGCGGGGTCTACGCCGTGGACGACAAGCTGCTGGCCGACCTGCGCGAGGGCGTGCTGGGCGACCACTCCTCCAACCTGGGCGGCATCATCGCCCACGACATCGCCACCCCGCTGGGCATCAAATCCTTCATCGCCGACCCCGTGGTGGTCGACGAACTGCTGCCGCTGGCCCGCTACTCCGGCATGCCGGAGAACCCCCGCATCTCCATTTTTCACGCCCTGAACCAGAAGCGCGTGGGGCGGCACGCCGCCAAGCAGCTGGGCAAGCCCTACGAGGAATGCCGCCTGATCGTCATGCACGGCGGCGGCGGCGTCTCCGTGGGCGCCCACCTGGGCGGCCGCGTGATAGACGTCAATAACGCGCTCAACGGCGACGGCCCCATGACCCCGCAGCGCTCCGGCGGCGTGCCCGCCGGCGGCCTGGTGAATATGTGCTTCAGCGGCAAGTACACCAGGCAGGAAATGCTGCTCAAGCTCAAGGGCCAGGGCGGCCTGGTGGCCTACACCGGCACCTCCGACTGCATAGCGCTGGAGAAATACATCCTGACCGGCGAGATCAAGCCCGGCTGCGGCCTGGACCCGGACAAGGTCACCCGCGACGAGGCCCGGGAGGCCGTGGACGCGATGGGCTACCAGATCTGCAAGGAGATCGGCGGCATGGCCACCGTGCTCGAGGGGAAGGTGGACGCGATAGTGCTGACCGGCGGACTCGCTTACGACAAGGTGCTGGTGCCCGAGATCAAGCGCCGCGTGGGCTGGATAGCCCAGATCCTCTCCTACCCGGGCGGCGACGAGATGACGGCGCTGCGCGCCGCGGCCGAGATAGCGCTGCGGCATCCCGCCAAGATAAAGCGGTACTGATTTTCGGTCAACTTAAACTACTCCGGAGGAAAACAATGAAATTCAAGAACTTTGACGAGCTTTTGGGCCTGGTGAAGGGCAAGACCAACCGCATAGTGGTGCCCGGCGCCAACAACGACGAAGTGCTGACCGCCTGCAAGATGGGCGTGGAGCACCAGATCATCTCCGGCGGCATCCTGATCGGCCCCAAGGCCCAGGTGGAGGAAATGGCGAAGAAGGTGGGCCTGAAGCTCGACATCTTCGAGATCGTGGACAAGAGCGACTACGCCGAGATGTGCAATATGGCCGTCGAGCTGGTGCGCGCCGGCAAGGGCGACTTCCTGGTGAAGGGCCTCGTGGACACCAAGTTCTACATGAAGGCTATCCTGCGCAAGGATATCGCCGCCGTGGCCGAGGGCACCGTGCTCTCCCACTTCGTGCTCTTCGAGCTCTCCAACTACCATAAGCTGTTCGCCGTCACCGACGCGGCCATCATGATCACCCCGAACGTGGACCAGAAGGCCATGATCCTCAACAACGCCGTGGACATGATGCGCATGATGGGCGTGGAAAAGCCCAACGTGGCCGTGGTCTGCCCCGTGGAGAAGGTCAACGAGAAGATCCCGAGCACCCTGGACGCCGCCGAGCTCGTCAAGCGCAACCAGGAAGGCAAGATAAAGAACTGCACCGTGGAGGGCCCGTACGACGTGTACATCGCCTTCTCCAAGGAACTCGCCGCCGAGAAGGGCATCAAGGGCGCCGCTGTGCCGGGCAATACCGACATCGCGCTGTTCCCCAGCCTCGACTCCGGCAACCCGGTGTACAAGTGCCTGAGCTTCTTCGGCGCCGGGATGAAGAGCGCCACGCTGCTGGCCGGCTCCAACATCCCCGTCATCCTGCCGTCCCGCACGGACTCGCCTATGACCAAACTGCATTCCATCGCGCTCGCCGCTTATCTCAAGGATAAGGCCGGCGTGCTGGTTAAATAAGGAGATATAAACATGGCATGGGATTTCTTAAAGAAAATAGTAGGCGGTAAAGAAGAGGGCCAGGGTGCCCCCGCCGCGGCTGCCGCGCCGGGCGCGGCGAAGCCGCCGGAGTTCGCGAAGCTCCACAAAACCCCTCCGGCCGCGGAACCGAAGCCGGCCGCCCCGGTGAAGGAGAAGGCGCCGGCCGACAAGACCGACGACGAACTGGCCGCCGAACTGGACAAGATGTCGCCGCAGATCCTGGCGCAGGCCAAGGACCCGCAGATGCGCGCCATGATCATCGGCATCTACCGCAAGATGCTGGTGGCCGGCGTGGACGTGAGCGACGACAAAGAGGTCAAGAAGTGGATGAAGAAGCACCCCGAGGTGCTGCAGGGCGGAGAGACCATCAAGGTTGAGACCGTCCGCCGCGAGGAGCCCAAGGTGGGCCGCAACGACCCCTGCACCTGCGGGTCCGGCAAGAAGTACAAGAAGTGCTGCGGTCAGGGCTAGCCCCGGCCGGAGAAATAAAAAACCCCGGCGCAGGCCGGGGTTTTTTATTGGCTTTAAGAGCTTAGTTCCAGGCCACCGAGGAGACTTCGACCGGTTCCACCGGGGCGATGCCCTTGGTCATCTTCTCGTCGTTGGCGGTCAGGTCGGTGAAGGCGCCCAGGCCGTTCACGCCGTAGGTCCACACCGAGCCGTTGGTGGAGAACGGGGTGGAGACTATATAGTTCAGGTCGGCCTGCAGGTAGGCCACGGGCCTGTCGGAGGTGCCCACGTTCATGGGGTCGGACATGCGCACGTTCAGCGAGAACTTCCAGCCCCACTTGATGTTCATCGACAGCGGGCGGACGGTGAAGTTGGTGATGTAGTGGCCCTTCACGGCGCCGCGCTGGCCCGCCATGGCGGTTTCCACGTTGTCGGCCCTGTTGGAGCCGCCGGTCAGGTCCTGGCCGTTGTAGAAGTAGGAGACCGCGTACTTGATCTTGATGACGTCCACCTGCATCAGGTTGGTCACGGAGTAGGTGTAGACCACTTCCTTCTTCTTCCAGCCGCTGTAGTTGGCCCAGTTGAAGGAGAAGCCGGGGATGGCGCTGGCGTAGGAGCTGGAGAGGCTGGCGTCCGGCTTGCCGCTGTTGATGACGTTCCAGGCCTGCACGCCGCCGTTGACGATGGCCGCGCCGGCGACTTTCTCGGGGGCCCTCAGCGGGACCGGGAAGGCGTCCGCGTCGGTCAGGTCGGTGACGGTCTCCTCGGAGGAGACGGTCACCGCGCCGGTCTTGAAATAGGAATCCTCGGCGGTAACCTCGGAGGCCGAGGCGAAGGCCGAGAGCGAAACGCAGAGGGCGGCGGAAGCGAGGATGATGTTCTTCATGTGGTTGTCTCCTTGTCCCTTCATGCTTATAGTTTACCCTGCCTGGGAATATCCGCAAGTGCCTGAGGGCCCAGACCGGGCCTGGGCCTTCAGTTCCAGCTCACCACCGGTACGTCCTGGCGCTCGTCCCCTACGGGCACGGGCTCTATGGCCAGGTCGTTATAAGAGTGTTCTTCCAGGTTGCCGTTGCCGTCCACCGATACGGAGTTGATGCCTATCTTGGGCTCGGTGCTGAAGGGCTTCACGTACTGCCACTTGAGGTCGGCGGTCAGCGCGGCTACGGGCGAGTCCGAGGCGCCGATGTTCATCGGGTGGGACATCAGGGCCTCCAGCGAGACCTTCCAGCCCCACTTGAGGTCTATGGCCTCGGGCTTTACCATGAAATTGGCGATATAGCGGCCCTTGCGCACCGAGCCGGGGATGGCGATGGGGCCGTGCAGGAAGGAAACCTCGTAAACGATGTCCACCGCGCGGCCCTGGATGAAGTTCTCCATGGTGAAGCGGTACTTGCGGGTCACCTTCTGCCAGCCGGTCACCTCGTCCCAGTTGTACTGGAAGCCGGGGATGGCGCTGGCGTAGGCGGAGGCCAGGTCGGCGGCGGGGCGGCCGTTGATGATGACGTTCCAGGCCTTGGCGCCGGCCATGATGATCAGGCCCGCGGCTATCACCGGCAGGCGGTCTTTCCGGTCGGCCTGGCGCATGAGGGCGCCGGCCTCGGCGGGGCTGAGCGGGGCCGTGACTTCGCTTAACAGTTCGGTTTTCTCGGTGAATTCCTGCTCGGCGGGGGACTGGGCGAAAGCCGGCAGGGCCGTGGAGAGGGCGAACAGGGCGAGGAATATCTTTCTAAATATCATTGTTTCCTTATTACCAGTAGCGCACCGCGCCTACGTCCACGTGCACAAAGCCGTCGCGGGGATAGTAGCCCACGCCGCCGGCCCGCAGCGCCCTGGCGGAGTCGCGCAGGGCGGAGGTCCTGACCCCTTCTATGCTGATGTCGGCGGCCAGGCCCCGCATGTGCAGGCTTTTCTTGGCCACGCCGTTGGAATCGGAAGCGAGCGCGCCGTTGAGCTCGGGGCTGCGGTAGCCGCAGATCACGGTGACGGTGCGGCCGCCGTGCCTGTCCTGCAGCGCGTCTATGATCTCTATAAGGCCGGCCGGGATCTCGGCTTCCCTGCCGGTGAGGCGGCAGCGCATGAAGCGGCGGATGGCGGCCATCGCGGCGGGAATAGCGCGGCCGCGCTCGTCCCGGTAGCGGATCTCCAGGTTCTCCCGGGTCCACTGGTGGTAGAGTTTCACGGTGCCGTCGCCGCCCAGCTGGCGGACCTCGGCGCCCTTCTCGTCGCTTTCGGGGGCGGCCTCGCGGTCGGCCAGGTAGGAGGCGGCTTCGGCCGCGTCCATCACGGAAAGTTCGGCGGCGGGGACCGGCAGCGCCATCGCGGTGTCGGAGGAGGTGATGTCCCGGGCGCTGATCATGCTGAGAGCGAAATCCCCGGCAAAAGAGGGAGCCGCGAGCAACAGCGCGGTTATCGTCAGTATGGTCTTGCCGGTTTTCATAAGTCTCCACTCATAGTTTAGCTGAACGCCAGGGAACCGCAAGCGCCCTTAGTCCCAGGCCGGCGGGGGTAAAGGACCCAGCCGCGCGGGCCGGTGGGCCCTTGACAAAAGTCAACAGGGCATTTATCATATTTATGCGGACAGATAAGTGTATCCTGTATAGTTTATGAGGAAGATACTTTCTGCGATGGTTTTCTTTTCCCTGGCCCTGGCGCCGGCCGCAGCTCCGCGCCTTGGCGCGGAAGAGCCGCAGGCTCCGGCGGTTACCGTGGCGCCCGGGGGCGATACCAGCCTGGCGGCCGGGCGCAAGGACGGCCCCGGCGGCGAGCTGGGCCGCGATATCTTCATTTTCAAGACCAATGTCACACAGCGGCCGGACATATCGGCCCAGGCCCTGCTGCGCGTCTTCGGCCAGCTGCCCCCGGAGCGGCTGCCCGGTTTCGTGGCCAGGAACTCCGGCCGGATAGCGCAGATGATAGCCGGCCTGGAAACAGCCTCCGCTGACGGGCGCATCACCCCGCAGGCGTACGCTGACATTACAGAAGAACTCGGTAATTTCGAAGTGCGCACGATACAGGCCCGCCGCGACGGCGGCCCAGGCGCTCCGGGCGGGAGCGGCCGCCGCAACGCCGTGGACGCGCTGGTGGATGTGGTGGTGGCCGATAAGACAGGCGACGATGAGAAGAAGGCCGCCGCGCTGGAAGCGGCCATACGCGAGAACCCCGACAACCCTTCGGTGCAGGTGGCCGCCGCCAATTTTCACAACGAGGATAAGAACTTCGACAAGGCCGCTAAATCCGCCACCGCCGCGCTCGCGCTCGACGACAACGATCCCGACGCCTACAAGGCCCGCGCGCTGGCGCGCGCCTCGCTCGACGACCGCAAGGGCGCCATAGAGGATATCAAGAAGGCCATGGCCATAGACCCGCAGGACGAGTCGGCGCGGGTGCTGGCCGCGCTGCTGGAGAGCCGCAAGCCGGTCACCAGCCTTAAGTCCGTCGCCTCGGTGGAAGACATCAGGCGCGCCCTCGGGGCGCAGGAGGAGTCCGGCGACGCCGTGCAGGGCGGCGGGGACCGGGCGATGAACGCGCTGGAGGGCGGCGCCGCCGGCGGGGAACTGGAAGGCGCGGCGCGCCTGTCGGCCCCGGATTTCGCCAGATCCAAGGCCTACCTGAAGACGGCGGTGGCCAAGAACCGCCTGGGAGATTACGAGAGCGCGGTGCGCTATGCCGGCCTGGCCATAGAGAAGGACTCCGCCAATAACGAGGCCTATCTGGAGCGGGCCAACGCCTACAATTTCCTGGGCCGATACGACGACGCGGTGCGCGACGCCGGCCGCGTGATAGAGAGCGACCCCGCCAACATGCAGGCCTTCAATATGCGCGCCTGGGCGCTCAATCGCAAAGGCCAGGCCCGCGACGCGGCCACCGACGCCAGCCGGGCCATCGGCCTGAACCCGGGCTACGCCGACGCCTGGTTCAACCGGGCGCTGGCCTACGAGAAGCAGGGCGACTATAAGCGCATGCTCGAGGATTTCAAGCAGGCCGCGGCGCTCTCCGGGGCCTATTCCAGCCGCTACCAGGACGCCGTGGCCCAGTACGGACCGC
>MGTZ01000052.1:25033-38181 GCA_001799715.1 Elusimicrobia bacterium GWB2_63_16
GCGCGGCAGGCCGGGACGGCCGCCGGCGCGGCCGAAACCGCCGAAGGCCGCGGGCCCCTAAAGCGCTTCCTGACGCTGATGCTCTTCACGCTGGTGGGCGGCGGTCTGGTGGCCGCGGGCCTGCTGCACATCATGTCCTCGCGCGGCGCCGACAGCGCCGCCGCGCCGCGCTCCACGCACCCGGACGTGCTCTCGCCTTCGGTCTTCTACGAGGGCGTGGCCACCGGCAAGTACAAGATCGAGCGCAAGCTGGGCGAGGGCGCCATGGGCGTGGTCTACGAGGCCACGGACCAGTCGCTGGGCCGCAAGGTGGCCATCAAGCGGATGGGAGAGGAGATCAAGGTCAACGAGCGGGAGAAGCAGCGCTTCCTGGAAGAGGCGCGCACGGTGGCGCTGCTGCACCACCCCGGCATCGTGGAGATCTACACCATTTTCGAAGAAGAAGACAACATATACCTGGTGTTCGAGCACGTCGACGGCGTCACGCTGGACAAGGCCCTGGACAAAGAGGGCCGGCTGCCCTGGGACAGGGCCCGCAAGATGTTCGGCGAGGCGGCCTCGGCTTTGAGCTACGCGCATTCCAAGAACGTAGTGCACCGCGACCTGAAACTGGCCAACATCATGCTCTCCAGCGAGGGCGGCGTGAAGGTGATGGATTTCGGCCTGGCCTACCGCGCGCGGGAGTCCATGGCGCGCCTGTCCAACGCCGAGGTGGTGGGCTCGCCCGCCTATATGGCGCCCGAGCAGGAGCTGGGCGACTCCTCGGTGCAGTCCGACGTCTACTCCCTCGGCGTGTGCCTGTACGAGGCGCTGACCGGCGTGCTGCCTTTCCAGGGCCCCGATTTTCACCAGCAGAAGACCCGCCGCTCCTACCAGCGCCTCACCGCCGCGGTGCCGGGCCTGCCGGCCGGCGCGGACGCGGTGCTGGACCGCTGCCTGGACCCGGACCCTGAAAAGCGCTACGCCAGCGCCGAAGACTTCGCCCGCGCCCTCGACGCCCTCGCCTGAGCCTGAGGGGACGCTGCTTCCTATCTTCCTAATGTGGCTATTTCGGTTTACCTGGTGTAAAAACAATTAAAATGCGCGCGGGCGAACCCGACAGTATGCTGTCGGGTTCGTCTGCTATATTATTTCTACAGGGAAAGGGGGGCTTATGCCAAGACAGGCGAGGATAGATATACCGGGACAGATGTATCACGTGATGTCGCGCGGCATAGAGCGCGGGCGCATTTTTGTGGATGAAGGGGACTACGCGGACTTCCGGGAGCGTATGACAGCGGGGTTAACCCGGGCGGGCGGCAAATGCCTGGCCTGGTGCCTGATGCCCAACCACTTCCACTTCCTGATCCTGCGGGGTGCTGGCCCGCTTTCGGAAATGATGCACCGTGTAATGACCGGCTATGCCATCAACTATAATCTGAGGCATGGCCGCGCCGGGCACCTGTTTCAGAACAGGTACAAAGCGATTATCTGCGACCTGCAAGAGTACTTGCTTGAACTGGCGCCCTATATACACCTGAATCCTCTGCGGGCCGGGCTGGTGAAGGACCTGGCCGGCCTCAAAGACTATGAATGGTGCGGCCACGCGGCCGCGGTTACCGGCGCAGCGGACGGCATTCTGGATCGCGACGAACTATTAACGCATTTCGGGAGCCTGGAGCAGAGGGCGGCGGAAAATTACTGCCGGGTGATGACAGAAAAGGCGGCTGACCTGAGAAAGCTTAACTTTCCCGGCGGCGGCCGGGCGCGCGGCGCGGGCGGGGAACGTTCTGATCTGGAAGTTTTCAGGCCCGGAGGCAAAGTTCTTTCGGATCAGCGTATACTTGGCCGCACCGATTTTGTTGCGGCTGTTTTGAAGGCGGCCGACCAGGCGCTTGAGCGCGATAAAAAAAACGGCGCGGAAGTGCTGGCGGAGGTGGAAAGCGAGAGCGGCATCGCAAAGGAGGATATCCTCCGGCATAGCCACCAGAGAGGGCCTGCCCGCGCTCGCGCCGTCTATTGCTACCGCTGCGTAACTGAGGCCGGAGTTACAGGCCGCGAATTAGCCCGCGAGCTTGGGCTGAGTTCGGGGGCTGTTTCTAAACTTGTGACCAAGGGCGGCGCAATTAGGAAGATAGGAAGCAGCGTCCCCTCTATTGGAAGAAGGCGCGCTTGACGCCGTCTATGATGAACTGCACGGCTGTGGCGGCGAGGATGAGGCCCATCAGGCGGGTGGTGACGTTCATCACTATCGGATTTATGGCGGAGGCTTTCTTGACGCTGAAGCGGAAGATCAGGTAGCAGGCCAGGCCTACCAGCAGGAAGAGCAGCATCAGCACGCCGTCGTAGAGCAGGTTCTTGGCGCGCGATTCCAGCAGGATGGCCGTGGTGATGGCGCCGGGGCCGGCCAGCATGGGAATGGCCAGGGGCGTGATGGAGACGTCGGCCTTGGCAGCGCCGGCGGCCGTCTCCTCCTCGGTCTCGTGCACTCCGGAGCGCTTCGCCCGCAGGTTGTCCAGCGAGACCAGCAGCAGCAGCAGGCCGCCGGCCATCTGGAAGGCGGCTATGGTGATCCCGAAGATCTTGAACAGCGCGTTGCCGGTCACCGCGAACAGCATCAGCACCAGCGTGGCGGTGACGCAGGCCACCCGCGCCATGCGCAGGCGCTCGGCCTCGGTGTTGCCCGGGGTCATGGCGAAGAAGGTGGGCACGGCCGCCAGCGGGTTGATGATAGCGAACAGCGAGCCCGCGCTCATCAGGGCGAAGTTGAGTATTTCCATCGGAGCAAGTATATAACTTAGCGCTTGAGCTTGAAAAGTCTGGAGTATTCCAGCGCGAAGCCGGTGGTCAGGTTGGTGGCCGAGCCGGGCAGCTTCTTGCCCGAGGCCAGGAAGAAGTTGAGGAAAGGGCTGATCATGACGTCGCCGTAGAGCCGCGTGCTCAGGCGCAGGTTCAGCTCCAGCCGCTCCTTGAGGTCGGCCGCGGTGTCATAGCGGCTGCGCGCGAACAGGCGGTAGTTGCCGTCGGCGCTGAGCCGCAGGGCCGTGCCGGGCAGCGGCATCTCCAGCCGGAAGCCGGTCTCGAGGGCGTGCTTGGTGCGGGCCGGCAGGTAGGTGTAGACCTGCTCGGTGCTGAGGCCGGCGTACAGCTCCTGCAGGGCGGCCCCTTCGAACAGCTTCAGGCCGGCGCCGCCGCGCAGCACCTTGCGCAGCGGCAGGTCCCCGGAGCGCGCGAACTCGGTGTCGTAGGCCGCCGAGGCGTAAGGGCCCGCCACCAGCTTACCCAGCCGCCCGTCGAATTTGCGCCAGCGGTAGACCAGCTCGCCGGAATAGATCAACTGGTCCACGCTCTCGGTGGTCAGGCGCGGCTGGTCCTTGGGGCGCAGCACGGTCTTGCCGTAATCGGCCGAGACGCCCACGTCCAACCTGAAACTTTCGGAATAGAACTCCGAGAAGAGGCGGGCGGAGCCCTGCATCTGTGTCTGGTCCGCCGCGCTGATGCGGGACTCGTTTACCTGGTCGTAGCCGCCGGGCGCGCGCACGCCGGTATCCACCATCTGCGCCGAGAGGTTGCGCAGGTTCAGCCGCCACACCGAGCGCGGCGGGGTGACGTTGCGGGCGGCCTCCAGGACGGCCTCTTCCCAGGCCAGGCGCGACGGCGTAGTATCCTTGATCTCCTGCAGGGCCCCGAGTACGGCGCCGTGCAGCGTCTCGGCGGCGCCTTCGGGTCTTTTCAGGACCTTGACGAAAGGCTTGCCCTCGGTCAGGCCGGCGGGCAGCGCTGTAAGATAGGTTTCGGAGGGTACAATGGGCAGGCCGCCCAGCCGCCCCGACTTGTCCAGGCCCGAGACCGCCAGATATTCGGCGCCCAGGTAGGCTTCCGCGTCGCTGCCCTCCGGCACCGCGCTGCGGAGCAGTTCGCTGAGGTGGAAGCCCGGCACCAGCGCCAGCGCCATCGGCTCGTCGGGCCCCAGCCAGGTGCGCACCATGGAGGAGGGGATTTCCCCGGGCACCCTGCTGGAGAACGGTTTAACCCGCACTATGGCCGCCTCGGCGGCGTACTGCCGGCGCAGCAGCGCCGCGGCCAGGTTGAAGAAAGAGTGTATGGTATAGCCGCCGCGGGCGCGCAGGTCCGGCAGGACGGAGTCGCCGGAGCCCATGAAATAGCTGGCGATGCGCTCCTTCATGTAGAGTTGCTCGCGGTAGAAAACGGGCTCGCGGCCATCCTCGGGGGGAGGGGTTGACTCCAGCGCGGCCAGCGATCCCTTCGGGCCGCGCTCCAGGCGTATGACGCCGGCGCCGCCCGCGTCGGGGAAAACCGTCAGGGCCGGGCCGGTGTGCGTCTCTTTCTCCCAGCCGCGCAGTACTACGCGCGTGCTGCGGCCGCTCTCGGTGTCCCAGGCCTTGGGGCCTATCAGCACGTCTATGCCGCTGAAGTTGAGCAGCCAGCCCAGCTCGCCGCTCTTGAGGAAGGAGACCGCCACCACCGCTTTAACCTTCTCTCCGGCGCGCAGCTGGTCTATGACGCGGTACAGCGCCTTCTCGTCCCGGGGGTCCCAGACCTCGAAGGGCGAGCCCGCCAGCTCGGCCGGGGCGTGCGCCCGCACCAGCGAGATGAAACCGGTGCGGATGCCGCCGATCTCGCGCACGGCGTAGGGCTTGACCAGGCCTGCCAGTTCGGGGTCGGTGATCCTGAGGTTGGTGCAGATGAACTCCGGCGCCGCGGTCGAGACCTTCAGCAGCCCGGCCCGCGCCCAGGTCTTGAAATTAGACAGGTCCTCCGGCTCCAGGGCGGCGATATCCGTCCCGGCGGCGCGCATGTACTCGAAAGTCCTGGCGGGGCCGGCTTTCATTACCGCGCCGGCCAGCGTGCCGCCCGCGCCCAGGCTCAGCATCACGGCGGTCCGTTTGTCCGCTCCCTCCTCCACCATGCGCCGGTTGATGCCGTCGAGTCCGGTGGGGATGGAGAAGACGGCGAACTCGTCCAGACGCTCTCCGGCCGAGGCCAGCAGGCGCGAGCGCAGCGTGGGCTCCCACAGCGGTTTGGCCGCGCGCCAGGGCGCGCGCAGCGCCCGGAACCTGATGCCGGCCGGCGAGACTCCGCGCAGCAGCTGCACGCGCCTTACCTCCACCTCGCGGTAGGGGCTCAGGTTCTCGCGCAGCGCGGCGGCGGTAGTCTCCGCCAGGCCCGGCGGCGGCAGCGCTATCGAGAAGGCGCCGTCGATGGCGTCGGCTTCCTCTATCAGCGCGTAGGAGGTGGTGGCGTTGAGCTCGCGCGCGTTCAGGTCCTCCGGGCCCTCCAGCAGGAAGGTGTCGCCGTTGGTGTAGGTCAGCTCGGTCAGCACCTTCTCCAGCTTCAGCGAGGCGGAGGATTTGATGACCTCCTCCACCGATTCCGACAGGCCGGAGGTGATGCGGTAGCTGTGGTCGAAATAAAAAATGGAAGCCGCGGTGCCGCCGGCGGCTGGCGCGGCAGCGGCCAGTGCCAGGAGCGCGGCGAGGGCGTTACGGTGAAGCATGAAAAAAAGATTAGCATTTTAGAGGTAACCGGTTAAGGCCGCGCCGGGGGGAGAAAGGCCAATAAATCGGTATAATATTAGCGATAGACGTCCAGCGGAGGAGAAAAGTATGAAAGCCCTTGTCAAAGCAAAAGCCGAGAAAGGCCTGTGGATGCAGGACGTGCCGGCGCCCGAGGTGGCCGACAACGAGGTCCTGATAAAGATCAAAAAAACCGCGATCTGCGGCACCGACATACACATTTACCAGTGGGACGAGTGGGCCCAGAAGACCATTCCCGTCCCCATGCACGTCGGCCATGAGTTCGTGGGCGAGATCGCCCGGCTGGGCAAGGCCGTGCAGGGGCATTTCATCGGCGAGCGCGTCTCCGGCGAGGGTCACATCGTCTGCGGCCACTGCCGCAACTGCAAGGCCGGCCACCGCCACCTCTGCATCAATACCCGCGGCGTCGGCGTGAACCGCCCCGGCTGCTTCGCCGAGTACCTCTCCATCCCGGCCGAGAACGTCTTCTCCATCCCCGAGGGCGTCTCCGACGACGAGGCCGCGATACTCGACCCGCTGGGCAACGCCGTGCATACCGCCCTCTCTTTCGACCTGATAGGCGAGGACGTGCTGATCACCGGCGCGGGCCCGATAGGCATCATGGCCGGCGCCATAGCCAACCACGTGGGCGCGCGCCACACGGTGATCACCGACGTCAACGACTACCGCATGGACTTGGCCCGCCGGCTGGGCCTGAAGAACGTAGTGGACTCCCGCAGCCAGAAGCTGCCGGACGTGATGAAGGCGCTCGGCATGACCGAGGGCTTCGACGTGGGCCTGGAGATGAGCGGCAACGCGCAGGCCTTCAACGACATGATCGCAAACGTCAAGATGGGCGCCCGGCTCGCCCTGCTCGGCATCCTGCCGCCCAACACCACCATTCCGTGGAGCAACGTCATCTTCAAGGCGCTCACGCTCAAGTGCATCTACGGCCGCGAGATCTTCGAGACCTGGTACAAGATGTGCGCCATGCTGACCAGCGGGCTCGACATCAAGCCCATCATCACGCACCAGTTCCGCGCCCAGGACTTCAAAGAGGGCTTCGAGATCATGTCCTCCGGCAAATCCGGCAAGATCATCCTGGACTGGACGACACTGTAGCACCAGGGGCGCCCGGCGGGATGGGTTCGGAAGGTCCTCACGGAGGGTGAGGCCTGCGTAAGCGCCGAACCCGGGTGACCGCCATGCGGTCACTTTCTGCGTGAGGAGGGGTGCGCACGGTGTGCGCAACCCCGTGCCTGACGGGCCCGTCCCGTCGGGCGGACCTTTAGGGAAAAATTATGCGCTACGACGAGCATTTTAAAGAGTTATGCGAGGCGCTGGAGGGGGCCGGGGCCTTCCTCGTGGTCGCAGACAAGAAGGGCCGCGTAAATCTCATGACCATAGGCTGGGCGCAGATCGGCGTGGTCTGGGGCCAGCCGGTGCTGACTGTGCTGGTGCGCCCGTCGCGCCACACCCATGCCCTGCTGGAAGACGCGTCCCGCTTCAGCGTCTGCGTGCCCCGCCGGGGCGAACTGAAGAAGGAACTCGCTTTCTGCGGCACCAAGTCCGGCCGCGACTACGACAAGGCGCGCGCCTGCGCCCTTACGCTTAAGGAGGGGGAGCCCGGTGTGAAATACATAGACGGCTGCGCGCTGGTCTACCAGTGCGAGATCCTGGGCAGGACCACCCTGGCCGGTGGAAAGACCGCCCCCTCCGTGCTGGAGCGCTATTACTCCGGCGACGACGCGCCGCATACGCTTTGTTTCGGGAAGGTGCTGAAAGCGGAGAAATTCCTATGAGTTCCGCCCGTTTAATCGCCGTTGTCCTGGCCGCCGCGCTGTTGGCCGGCTGCGGCATGGCCAAAGACAAAGCCGCCGAGTACTACCTGGGCAAGGCCCGCAAGACGGCCTCGGCGCAGAATCCCGGACAGGCGGAGGTGATCGGCGCTTTCGCCGACCTGGACCGGGCCCTGAAGTACGCTCCCGACTCCCCCGCCGCCATAGAGGTGCTCGGGCGCCTGGCTGAAACAGCCGCCAAGAGCGGCTTCTCCGGGGCGCAGGAGCTGGAGGCGGCCGCGCTGAAGAAAGCCCTGGCCGCCAGCCCGCTGAACTGGACCGCCCGCGAGGCGCTGACCAATTTCTACTCCGCCCGCGGCGATACCGGAGGCCTCGAGGCCATGGCGGCCCAGGCGCAGGAGATCTACGGCTCCGGCGACGCCGGCGCGAAATACAGCGCGCTGCTCTCCGGCCTGGCCGCCCGCGCCTCCGCCCTGCCCTGGATAGAATCCGAGGCCTACCTGAGCCTGAACAAGGCTCCGGACACATTATTCGAAAAAGCCGCCGCCTACGAGGCCGGCGCGCGCAGGGTGCTGGCCATGAAGGCGGAGCTGGAGAAGCTGGGCGCCACCGACCCGTCGGTAAGGAAAACTGCCCCCGCCGCCCTTACCTCCGCCGCCGAGGTGGCCGCAGCGGACGCGCTGCGCGACCCAGCGGCGCTGGCGGCCGTCTGCGCTTTCAACGCCAGGCTTGCCGCCGAACCGGCTTTTAAAAAAGCGGTGGAGCAAGCCGTACAGGGCAACGCCTCTCTGGTGCGCAAGGACTACGCCCAGGCCCGGGCCTATTACCAGGGCGCCCTCAACCATTATCCCGCCCTGATAGACGCCCGCCGCCAGTTGGCGGAAGCCGATTTTCAGGAAGGGGCAGCGCTGGCCGCCGCCGGCGGGAACCGCAAGGCCGCCTCGCAACTGCTCTACAAGGCCTACGGCGGCATCTCCGCCGTGATACAGGAGGCAGCCGCGGGCGGCAGCCTGGTGCCTTTCCTGAAGCCCGCCCGTTTTCTCGGCGAGTCCTACTCGCTGAAAGCCGCCTGCCTGGCCGCGCTGCGCGCCGTGGAAGGCGACAGGCTGCGCAATACCGCCAGGCTGGAGGCCGAGTTCAAGGCCGCCCTGGATGAGGCCCTCAAGCTGAACCCCGAGGGCCGCCTGGCCAGGGAATTACTGGAGCGTTATACCAAGGAAGGCTTCTAGGGGAGCGCATGGCGGTAAAAAAATGAAGTTATCCGTTCTCCTGGCCGCGCCCGCGCTGCTGCTGGCAGCCGCGGCGGAGGCGCAGGAGGCCTCCGTCTCCACCGCGGCTCCGGCGGCCGTACAGGCCCCCGCGCCGTGGCAGAGCCCGCTGCAGCTGACCATTTCCAAAGATTCCTATAACTCCCGCGTGGGGCTGGACTACCGCATCAGGTGGGATTTCAGGGACCTGCGCGCCTTCAAGCCGGGCCTGGGCTTCATCTATACCGGCCTCAAAGCTTTCTATCATTGGGACATCACCGAGAACACGCGGCTGGAGTATTACGGCCTGCGGACCAACCCGTGGCGGCTGATCATCTCCAGGGAAAAGAAGAACGGCGCCGCCCCGCCGTCCGCCGGCGTCGAGGGCGGGGAGAGCCCTGTGGTCAAACGCGCGACACCGGAGTACCGCAAGCGCCTCAGGCTTTCCGTTTCGCCGCTGGTGGACGACCTGAAGCGGAATCTCGACGACGGCCTGCGTGATTTTCTGCTGCGCAGTTCCCTGAAAGGCGCTTCCCCCGGATGGGAGCGCGCCGGCGACGAGGGCCGCCGGGCCTTCGTGAAGGACGTGCTGTCCCTAGGCATCTGGGACTCCGGCGTGCCGGGCTTCAGGCAGGCCGGAGAAGGCCTGGAGTACATCAGCGAAGAGGGCAAGAATAAAAAAAAGCCGCGGCGCAGATATTAGCGCCGCGCCCGCAAAAAAAGAGCCGCCACCCGGCGGCTCTTCCTTTTATGTCCGGAGTTTAGACTGCAACCGCCGCGCGGCCCTCGGAACCGTCTATGCGTATGTCCAGCGGCCCCGGGAAGCGGATATGCCGTATATACTTCGCCTCCGTGAGCGGCTTCTCGGCCTTGATCTTGTCCCAGTTGATGAAGGCCTCCGGGCCGGTCTCGTTGATGGTGAAGTAGCCTATGCCCAGCGACGTGACGTTGTGGAAGAAATGCGTGCCGTACGACGGGTCCACCACGAAATCGCCGTAAGCCGCCTCGACGATGATGCGCGAGCCGGAGATATGGTGCCATTTGACCGGTATGCCCAGGGAGGGGTCGCTGGAGCCCCAGCGGCCGGGCCCTATCACCAGGTACGGGCGCCCTTCCTCGCGCAGGCGCGCGTTCATAACGCCTATCTCCTCGGCTATCTCGCGCGTCCTGAGCTGGTCGAACTTCTCCGGGATCACGTAGATCAGGTCGGCGATGTCGCGGTGCGCGCCGTTGCCCAGAGCCTGCGCGCTGAGGCAGAGCAGGTTCTCGGCCTTGAGGTCCTTCAGCGAGACCTTCTTGACGGGGCTGCGCGAGACCATGGGCCGCATCTGCAGGATGTTGAAGACGGCGGCGCCCGAGGCGGCGTCGTAGTCGCAGGCGAACTCCACCTCGACGTTGCAGCCCATCGCCTCCTTGCCCAGCGCCGATACGGCGTTGAGGATGTCGGCGAGCGGCAGCACCTCGTTCTTGAGCAGCGGGGCGAAGGTGATCAGGCGGTGGCCGGGGTCGGCTATGCCGTCGTTGATGCGGTCGTTCTCGGCTGAATAAGTAGACCCGACCAGTTCCAGCGTCCCGTCCGCCTCGGCCTCCTGCACGGTGGCTTCGGTCAGGGCCGGTTCCTCGTCGAAGCTCAGTCTGGAGTCGGGCTGGCCGGTCCGCAGGGCTATCAGCTTCTTCTGGGAATTGCCCAGGAAGTCGGCCGTGGTAGAGAATTGGTGCAGGTTCTGCGGATGGGCGGGGGAGAAGCGCAACGCGTTGTAGCCCTCCACTATCGTCTTGCCCAGGCCCAGCGCGATGTGCGCGATGGGGTCCTCGGCCTCCAGCGGCGGCACCGGGTAATAATTGTAGGACTGCATCACGCCGGCGAAGGCCGGGTAGTGGCGGCCGCTGCCGTAGTCGCGGCCCACGACGCGCTGTATCACCACCGCCATCTTTTCCTCGTCGATGATCAGCGGGTTGAGCCTGCGGTAGGCGCGCGCTTCGCGCGAGAAGACGGAGGCGTAGACGAACTTGACCGCGCGGGCCAGCTCGTCCAGGCGCCGTGCCGGGTCGGGGTGGTTGTTGGCGAGCATGTAAGTCTTGTAGACGCCGGCGAAAGGCTGCGTTTTGGAGTCCTCCAGCAGCGAGGAGGACCGCACCGCCAGCGGGCCGTCCAGTTTCTCTATCAGCGCCTGCAGGTCGCGCATCACGTAGTCGGGCAGGCGGGCCCGTTCGAACAACGCGGCCGTGTCGTCGTTGGCGCGGCCCTCGTTGATCATGGTATCCAGGCCGTTCTGCTCCATGAAGAAGTCGAATACGTCCGAGGCGATCACCACGGTGTTGGGCACGGTGACGGTGACGCCGGGCCAGCGGTTCTCCAGGTCGGTCTTGGAGAGCAAAAAGTCCACGAAGGCGAGCCCGCGGGCCTTGCCGCCGATGGAGCCGGAACCGATCTTGCTGAAGGGGGTGGAGTCGTCGAAGAGCTTGCGGTCGAACTTGAGCACGGTGCCCAGCTGGGTCTTGTAAATGAACTGGTGCAGCGTCTCGATCAGGTACTTGCGCAGCTGCTCCGGGTTGCCGAACTCGGAGATCTTCTTGGGCCGGATATTGTAGGCCATCTCGAACTCGGTGCGGGCGAACAGCCACTTCGAGAAGTGGTTGCGGCCGGCGTGGTAGAGGATGGACTCCAGCGGCACCACCTTGAGCAGGCGCAGCATCGCGCCCAGGTCCGAGGCCCGGGCCAGCTCGGCGCCGTTCTGGTCGGCGAAGACGAAGTCCCCGAAGCCGAAGTAGCGGGTGATGAAGGCGCGCAGCTGCTTGGAGAGGTCCGCGGCGGCCTTATGCATGAACGAGGCCTCCAGCCGGCCGGCGTTGTGCGCGAAGGCGGCGTTGGAGGACTGCAGCAGCACCGGCATGTCCGGGTTCTCCTCCTTGATGCGGCGCGTCAGCTCCAGGCCCGCCTCGGGGTGGCAGGCGCCGTCCTTGGGGTACTCGATGTCGCTGATGACGCCCAGCAGGTTGGCCCTGTATTTCTCGTAGATCGCCCAGGCCTCGTCATAGGTGCTGCAGAACAGCACCTTCGGGCGCGCGCGCAGGCGCAGCGTCTTCTTGGCCGGGTTCAGCTCCTCGGCCATCACGATCTGCGTCTGCTTCATCAGCTCGGTGTAGATGATGGGCAGGTAGGTGGAGTAGAACTTGATGTTGTCCTCCACCAGCAGCACGGCCTGCACGCCCACCTTGGCGTCGTGCTCTAAATTCTTGGCGTCCTCGATGATGTTGATGATCGCCGAGAAAATGCGCGTGTCGCCGCTCCACAGGTAGACGCCGTCGGCCAGGGCGCGGGTCTCGTCGGGGATATTCTTGATGTCCTGCACGTTGAAGGAGAGCAGCACCACCGGCAGGGCCGGGCGGCCGGCTTTCACCGCGCGGAAGAATTCGGCCATGTCCGTCTCACCCACCTGTATCATGGCTATGACCAGGTCGTAGGAGCCGCTGGCCAGCTTCTCCAGCGCCTTCTCGGCGGTGGCCACGCGGGTGATCTTGGGGGCCGAGCGGGGGGAGGAGTCCAGCATCTCGCCGAACAGGGCCTCGTTGAGGCGGTCGTCGTCGGCCAGCAGGAAAGAATCGTAAAGGGAAGCCACCAGCAGGACGTTCTTGATCCTGTAGGGCATCAGCTTCTCGAAGCCGCCGAACTCGATCTCGTAGTCGCCGGGTTTCTTGGTCGTGGGCATGCGGATATTTTACTAAAGTCGCGGCCCGCGCGCCCCGCCGCACCCGATTCGGGGCCTCCCCGGGCGGGGTTGTCAAAGGTTTTTTATTATGTTTATATATAAATATCGCTTTCGGAAATACAAACAGGAGACTCCCAAAAATGGATAAACCTACGCTTAAACCCAACTGTCCCAACTTCTCTTCCGGTCCCTGCGCCAAGCGCCCCGGCTGGACCGTGGACGCCCTCAAGAACGCCCTCGTCGGCCGCTCCCACCGCTCCAAGGAGGGGAAGGCCCGCCTGCAGGAAGTTTCCGACCGCATGAAGAAAGTGCTCAATCTCCCCGCCGACTACCGCATAGGCGTGGTCGCCGGTTCCGACACCGGCGCCGTCGAGCTCGCGATGTGGACCCTGCTCGGCCCGCGCTCCGTAGATATCTTCGGCTGGGAAGCCTTCAGCAAGGGCTGGATCACCGACGCGGTGAAGTATCTCAAGCTCAAGAACGTCAACGAGTACAAGGCCGACTTCGGCAAATTGCCCGACCTGTCCAAGGCCAATCCGCAGAACGACATCATCTTCACCTGGAACGGCACCACCTCCGGCGTGAAGGTGCCTGACCTCAACTGGATCCCGAAGAACCACGAAGGCCTGATGATCTGCGACGCCACCTCCGGCGTGTTCGCGATGGACATCGATTTCGCCAAGCTCGACGTGGTCACCTTCTCCTGGCAGAAAGTGCTGGGCGGCGAGGCCGCGCACGGCGTCATCATCCTCTCTCCCAAGGCCGTCAAGCGCATGGAAGAGCAGAATGCCAAGATCACCTGGCCCGTGCCCAAGATCTTCCGCCTCGTCGACGAGAAGAAGCTGCTGCCCGGCGAGCTGGAGTACAGCACCATCA
>MGTZ01000053.1 GCA_001799715.1 Elusimicrobia bacterium GWB2_63_16
AGATCTTCCGCCTCGTCGACGAGAAGAAGCTGCTGCCCGGCGAGCTGGAGTACAGCACCATCAACACCCCGTCCATGCTCTGCGTCGAAGACGCCATCGACGCCCTGAAGTGGGCCGAGACCGTGGGCGGCCTGCCCGGCCTGATAAAGCGCTCCACCGCCAACCTGGCCGCCTTCGAGCGCTGGGTGGAGAAGTCCTCCTGGATAGACTTCCTCGCCGAGAAGAAGGAGACCCGCTCCAGCACCTCGGTCTGTTTCAAGATCAAGGCCGACTGGTTCCAGAAGCTGTCCGACGAAGACAAGACCAAAGCCGCCAAGAAGCTCACCTCGATGCTCGACAAGGAGGGCGTGGCCAAGGACATCAATTCCTACGGCAAGGCCCCCGCGGGCATCCGCGTCTGGTGCGGCGCCACCGTGGAGACTTCCGACATAGAAGCCCTGATCCCGTGGCTCGACTGGGCCTACGAAGCCGTAGCCAAAGAATACTCCAAGGAGGCAGTGAAATGAGCAAAGTTCTTATAGCCGACAAAGCCGACGCCCTCTGTGAGAAGACCCTGAAGGACAGGGGCCTCGAAGCCATAGTGAAGACCGGCATGAAGCCGGAGGAGCTGAAAGCCTGCGCGCACGAGTATGACGCCATCATAGTGCGCTCCGCCAGCAAGCTGACCCGCGAGATCATAGAGGCCGCGACCAACCTCAAGGCCGTGGCCCGCGCCGGCGCCGGCGTGGACAACATCGACGTGGCCGCCGCCAGCGAGCGGAAGGTCCTCGTGATGAACACGCCTTTCGGCAACACGGTCAGCACCGGCGAGCACGCCATCGCCATGATGTTCGCCCTGGCCCGCCTGATCCCCCAGGCCAACGCGTCCACGCACGCCGGCAAGTGGGAGAAGAGCAAGTTCGAGGGTGTGGAGATCACCGGCAAGACGCTGGGCGTAGTGGGCTGCGGCAATATCGGCGCCGTGGTGGCCGACCGCGCGCGCGGGCTTAAGATGAACGTGCTGGTGTTCGACCCCGTCATGACCACCGAGCGCGCCCGCGAGCTGGGAGTGAAGATGGTGACCCTCGACGAGCTGTACGCCAAGGCCGACTTCATTACCTACCATGTGACCATCAATCCCGCCACCAAGGGCATGATCAATAAGGACAGCATAGCCAAGATGAAGAAAGGCGTGCGCCTGATCAACTGCGCCCGCGGCGGCATCATGGTGGAGGCCGACATCAAGGCCGCCATCGAGAGCGGCCACATCGCCGGTTTCGCCGTGGACGTCTACGCGGAGGAGCCCGCCACCCAGCATATGTTCTTCGGCATGGACAAGGTGATCTGCACCCCGCATATCGCAGCTTCCACCAAGGACGCGCAGGTGACCGTGGCCAGGCAGGCGGCCGAACAGATCGCCGACTTCCTGCTCTGCGGCAAGCGCACCCACGCGGTGAACGGCGACAAGATATAAGTCTTGCGGCCAGCGCCCGGGTCCCGGCGACGGGGCCCGGGCTTATTTTCGACCTAAGGAAAACGACATGGCAAAACTCCCTCTTTTCTCACCCATATACGGCATACGCCCCGCTCCCGGCAAAGCGGCTGAGATCATCGCCCCGCCCTACGACGTGATGGACTCGGAGGAGGCCCGCGAGATGGCCAAGGGCAAGCCCAACAGTTTCCTGCACGTGTCCAAAGCCGAGATAGACCTGCCCCCCGGCACCGACGTGCACGACGAGAAGGTTTACCTGAAGGCCGCGGAGAATTTTGACAAGATGCTCAAGAGCGGCCTGCTGGTCCGCGAGGGCAAGCCCTGCTTCTACGCCTACCGCCTGCAGATGGGTTCCCATATCCAGACCGGCCTGATGGTGGGTGCGTGCGTGGAGGACTACGACAATAACCGCATCCGCAAGCACGAGTTCACCCGCCCCGTCAAAGAGGACGACCGCGTGAACCAGATCAAGTACGTGAAGGCCCAGACCGGCCCCGGCATCATCGCCTACAAGCAGGTGCCCGAGATCGACGCGGTCATCAAGAAGAACGTGCAGAAGGCCCCGCTCTTCTCGGCCACCGGCGCCGGCGGGGTGATCCATACCCTCTGGCTGATAGACGACGAGGCCGACATAAAGGCCATCTCCGAGGCCTCCGAGAAGCAGAAGACCGTCTACATCGCCGACGGCCATCACCGCTCCGCCGCGGCCAGCCGCGTGAAGAAGTTCATGGTGGAGCAGCGCGGCGCTAAGCACACCGGTACCGAACCCTACAACGTCTACCTCGCCGCCGCCTTCCCGGTCAACGAGATGAAGATCTGGGACTACAACCGCGTGGTGAAGGACCTCAACGGCCTCTCCCCGGAGCAGCTCCTCGCCAAGGTGAAAGAAAGCTTCGAGGTAAAGGAAGTAAGCGGCCAGGCCAAACCGGCCGCCCGCCGCGAGTTCGGCATGTTCCTGGGCGGCAAATGGTACCTGATGAAGCCGACCGTGAAGACCCCGACCAGGGAAGAGGACCCGGTGCGGGCGCTGGACGTCAGCGTGCTCAGCGACCTGGTGCTCGACCGGGTGCTGGGCATAAAGGACCTGCGCAAGAGCGACCGCGTGGACTTCGTGGGCGGCATACGCGGCCTGGGCGAACTGGAGCGGCGCGTGAATTCCGGCGAGATGGCCGCAGCCTTCGCGCTGCACGCCACCTCGCTCGACGAGCTGATCAGCGTGGCCGACGACAACCAGGTGATGCCCCCCAAGTCCACCTGGTTCGAGCCCAAGCTGGCCGACGGCGTGGTCTCCAACCCGCTGATCTGAGCCGGACCGGAGGAAAAGCCCCGCCCCGCGGGGCTTTTTCATTGCCGGACGGGGTAGATATGGTCCGCCCCGTTGTTATACAATAAGGCCGAGGGTTAAATATCATATGGCGCATAAAATTCTGATCGTGGACGACGAAGCCAATGTGCTGTTCCTCGTTAAGCAGGCTTTCGAGGGACACTGCGAGGTGCTGACCGCGCAGGACGGCAACACGGCTATCGAACTGATCAAGGCCGAGCGGCCCGTCTTCGTCTTCCTCGACATCACCATGCCCGGCATGACCGGCCTGGAAGTGCTGGCCGTCATCCGCGACCTGGCCCCGGCGCCCATCATCTGGATGCTCACCGGCGACGAGGACATAGAGACCGCCTCGCTGACCCTGAAGGGCGGCGCCAAGGGCTATATCACCAAGCCTTTCGACATAGACCGCCTGCGCAGCGTGGTCTTCAACGCGCTGCTGGACCTGGAGAAGGCCAAGAAGCCGCACGATTCCAACGACAAGCCCTGGCACGTCAAGAAACCCAATAAGTGACCTCCCGCGAAGTTTTCTCCCGTTTTTCTCCCGGCCAGCTGGCCCTGCTGCGGCGCCTGGATACCCCGCGCAAGGTGCAGGATTTCATCGAATATCAGCTGGCCTATAACGATTCCCGGCCCAATACCTGCTGGTCCCCGCTGGAAGTGCTCAAGCGCGGCGCCGCCCATTGCATAGAGGGCGCGATGCTGGCCGCCGCCGCCTTCCTGTACCACGGCCGCCGCCCGCTGCTGCTGGACCTGCGCGCCAATCCCCGCGACGACGACCATGTGATAGCCCCTTTCACGCAGCATGGCCGCTGGGGCGCCGTGGCGCAGTCTCACTTCTGCGGCCTGCGCTACCGCGAGCCGGTCTACGCCTCTTTCGGCGAGCTCGCGCGCAGCTACTTCGAGTTCTACTACAACGGCCGAGGCGAGAAAACGCTGCGCGAGTACTCCGAGCCGCTCGACGCCGCCCTGCTCAAGCCGGAGTGGCTGCATTCCGACAAGAATGTCTTTTTTGTCAGCCGCCGCCTGGACGCGCAGCGTCATCACCGGATAGCAGGTCACAGGCTGGAGACGGAACTGCGCCGGGCCGACTCGCTGCTGCTGCAGGCCGAGGTGCTGGGCGGCTCGCGCCTGCCCCTGGTGCGGCGGCGGCCGCGCCCGTACTCCGAACTGAAACTGGGGAGGGGACATGGCAGAGCGGTCTGAAAACCAGGCTAACCCGCAGCGGACCGCCTGCTGGGCCTGCGGGATGGAAATCGGTGCGCCGGACCGCTACTGCCGCCATTGCGGCAAGGGCCAGGGCGAATATATCCCGTGGTATTACCGCCACTGGGGCATAATCCTGATGACGCTCTTCGGCCTGGGGCCTTTCGGCTTGATACTGGTCTGGCGCTCCCCGCTGCTCTCGCGCGAGGCGCGGGCCGCTTACACGGCCGCCATACTGCTTGTCACCTATTTAGTGGCCGACCGCCTCTACCGGGTCTGGACTTTCTTCCAGGCGGCCATGGGCGGCATGGCCGGCTACTGACCGCCGGTCCGGAGTGAAAATGAAAGCACTATTCTTGCTGCTGCCGCTGCTCTGCTGTCAGGCCTACGCCGCGGGCGGCGGCGCGCCGCGCGTTTACCGCCTGAAAACAGGCGGTTACGAGCGGGTCTACAGGGTTTATGCCCCGGCGGGGCTGGAGGCCGGCAGGAAATACCCGCTGCTTCTCCTGCTGCACGGCGGCGGCGGGGACGGCAAAGGCATGGCCCGCCTGGCGAAGGGCGGTTTCGAGGCGCTGGCCGACAGGCACGGCGCTGTTCTGGTCTACCCGGACGGCGTGGACAAGAACTGGAACGATTACAGGGGCGACAAAAGCCGTAAAGCCCAGCGGGAGAACATAGACGACGTCGCCTTCCTTACTGAGATGGTCGGGGCGATACTGAAAAGATATCCGGCGGACCCGGCCCGGGTCTACGCGGCCGGCATTTCCAACGGCGCCATGATGAGCTACACTCTGGCCTGCCGCGCGGCGGACCGCTTCGCCGCCATAGCGCCGGTGGCCGGAGCGATGCCGGCCAATCTGGCCGCGGCCTGCAAGCCGGCCCGCCCGGTGGCCGCGCTTATCATCAGCGGGACCGAGGATAACCTGGTGCACTGGGAGGGCGGGCCTGTGACGGGGCCCTGGGGCCGGAAAAAACTGGGGCTCACCATCCCCGTAGAAAAGAGCCGGGATTTCTGGCTGGCCGCCGACGCCTGCGCCGCGGAAAAGAAGAAAGTGTCCGAGAAGGACGCGGACCCGGAGGACGGCACTGCCGTTACGCGCGAGGTCTACCCGGGCTGCGCCGGAGGCAGTTCGGTGGAATTCATAAAGATATGGGGCGGCGGCCATACCTGGCCTGGCGGCCTGCAGTACCTGCCGGCCCCGGTAATAGGCAAGACCTCGCGGGAAATAGACGCGACCTTGGAAATCTGGGACTTCTTCATGCGTCACCGGCTGCCGGCCGCGGAGTAGGCGGCTTGTCCAAAGTCATAGGCCTAAAAACCGCCGCTGGCTGGGCCCTTTGGGCCTAGGCGGCGTCCCGGGTTTATCGTAGGATATGGGGGTAGGGGTTGGGATGCGAGGAGCTATAGTATGGCAATGACCTGCAACTTCGAGAAAGACGAGCACGACGTGAAGAAAGCCGACAAGATGATAGTGCGCATCGCCCCCGGCCAGGAGATCGGCACCGATACCCCCGGCCTGAAGCCGGCCAGGAACGGCGCCTACCTGTGGGTCGTGAACCCCCGCCGCCGTTCAGCCAAGAGCTGGCGCGAGATCAATTCCCTGAATTGAACACCGGAAGGAGCCGCCTCCTTCCTTGTTTTATATAGCCCCCGGAAAGAGCCAGCCTCCTGCCGGGGGCCTGCTTTTGGTCATAGGCCTTTGGGCCCAAGAGCTCCTAGGGCTTTTTCCCCTTATGCCCCGTGCGCCAAACTGGTAACCTATGGCAGGAGTAAATATGAAAATCATCGCCGCCGCCCTCATCCTCTTACTCGGTTCTTCGGCGCTGCTGCAGGCCCGCAGTATCGAGAATATGCGGGTCTCCGCCCAAGACATGCGCGTGGACACCGCCAGCCTGCGCAAACAGGCCGCCGCCGACCGCGCCGAAATAAAGCCCGCCCCGGTGCTGGTGCAGCTGATCGTTAATTTCTTCAAACTCCTGTTCGCTCCCAACGGCGACATAGAGATCTCCAACCCCACCGCCTCCCTGCCTCAGTACGACGGCGAGCTCGAGGACGATACCGAGGAGGAGACTTACGTGGAGGGACAGGCCTACGAGCCCGTGGCCCCCGCCGACCTCCCGGAGGACCCTTTCCCGCAGCAGCCCCCGCAGGTGGTCTACCAGCCGCAGCACCAGGAGACACGCGCCGACATCAGCGGTCCCGGCGGCGGCATCCCCTCCGACCTCAAGCGCAAGGCGATGGAGTACTTCAATTCCAACTCCGGCCGCATACAGAATAAGCGCTATATCGGCGTGGTGGATTTCTCCAAACATTCAAGCCAGGACAGGTTCTGGATCCTGGACCTGGTTAGCGGCGCCGAGCACGCGATGCACGTGGCGCACGGCACCGGCTCGGACCCGGACGGCGACGGTTACGCCACCCGCTTCAGCAATGTGCCCAATTCCAAGGCCTCTTCTCTGGGCTTTTACCTCACCGGGGACCTGTACACCGGCAAGCACGGCAAATCCATGCGCCTGCACGGGCTTTCCTCCACCAATTCCAACGCCCTCTCCAGGGCCGTGGTCATGCACGACTCCAACTATGTCAGCGAAGGCAATGTGCGGGCGGGCCGCTCCTTCGGCTGCCTGGCCCTGGCCAACAGCGAGATCGGCAAAGCGCTGGCCTCGCTGCGCGGCGGGGCTCTGATCTACGCCGGCCTGAGCAACAGCGATTTCTAAGGCGCGGACAATATAAAAGCCGCGCGGGCGCGCGGCTTTTTTATTTGCGCGCGGCCGGAATTGGTGCTAAGATTTAATAGCGGTCAGGGGGAATAATGACCTTTAGAGAGCCTGCCGGAACCGGCCGTTTTATCATAGCCGCGCTGCTATTATGCTTCGCCGCCGCAGCCGCCATGGCCGCCGGGCCGGGCGACTGCCGCGCTTTGGTGCGGGGCCTGCTGAAGAAAGCCCCGGCGGCCGGCGGCAAGATAGCCGTGGCCGATTTTACCTACGCCGACGGGCGTATCTCCGCCGACGGCGAGGTGATAGCCGGCCGCATTACCACCGAGCTCGTGGAGCTGGAAAAACACAAGGTGGCCGAGCGCCGGGAGATAGAAAAGGTCTTCGCCGAGCTGAAATTGCAGGGCTCGGGCGCCATCGGGCCGGACTCCATAAAGGACATCGGCGCGCTGCTGGGCGCGGACTGGCTGATCCTGGGCACGCTCACGGAACTGTCCCGAGGGCGCATAGAGGTTAACGCCCGCCTGGTGGAGGTGGGGTCGGGAGAGATCATTGGCGCGCGCCGCGTAAAGCTGCGCAAGGACTGGCGCGATAAGCCCGCCGCCGGGGAAAAAGGCGAAAACTCTTTCAACGAGGGCACGGAGCTTAAAGAGTACGACAAGGCCATCCGCACCTACATGGACAAGAAGGCCGGTGAGGAACAACGCGTGGTTAAAGAGCCGCCGCCTTCGTTTTGAAGGTTGACCGATTACCTTGTGTCTGGACCGGGGATTTGGCAGAATAACCGGGGTAAAAAAATGAAAAGAAGGGCTATATATACCGTTCTGGCGGCGCTCGCGCTGCTGACGCTGCCGCTCAGCCCCGACCTGCGTTCCTCGTTCGACCAGATCGAGGCGCCGGGAGTGTTCCTGGCAGCCATAGAACAGATGGGCTCCGACCCCAGCTCCGTGCCTGTCAGGTTCGCGATACGCTACCGCGCCCCGCGTGAAGATTTCTTCGCTGCCAGGGAGGACGGGCTGGCCGCGGTGCGCGCCTGGCAGATACAGGTTTTCGACGGCAGCGGCCGCGAGGTGGGCCTGATGCAGGGCGCCGGCAGGCCCCCGTCCGGCGGCATCGATTGGGGCGGGGTCTCTTCCGAGGGGAAGCCTTTGCCGGACGGTTTTTACAGCGCCAGGCTGGCCTGGCTGGACCAGGAAAAGCGGCCGCACACCGCCCCCAGGGTTTCGCTCAGCCTTTTTACGCCGCTGGAGGTGAAGCGGCTGGCCGGCCGGCAGCTGCGTATCGATTACGTGGACGAGGGCCTGATAGTGGCCATCCTCGAGAGTATGATCTTCAAGCCCGGCCAGAGCCGCATAGAGCCGGAGGCCCTGCCGGCCCTGCGCGAGATGGCCCTGCTGCTGAAGGCCTATCCGAAGAAGCGGGCCGTAGTGCGCGGCTATACCGACTCCACCGGTTCGCCTCAGAGCAACCTGGCGCTGTCCCGGCAGCGGGCGGAGCGGGTTTACGATTACCTCGTTATGGAGGGCATAAACCCTGCCCGCCTGAAGTACAGCGGCCTGGGCTCCGCCCATCCAGTGGCCTCCAACGACACAGCCGAGGGCCGCGCCCGCAACCGGCGCATAGAAGTGGTGGTGCTCAAAAAATCCGTCTGACCACGGGGAAACATATGAAGAACCTGCTGCTGCTCTCCGCCCTGCTGCTCTGCCCGCCCGCCTCCGCCGAACCTGTTTCGGAGCGGATCACCTGGCTGCTCGACGGCACCACCGCCGCGGCAACCGTCACCCTGCCCGAAGGTTCCGGCCCCTGGCCCGGCGTGGTGCTGGTGCCCGGCAGCGGCCCCACCGACCGCGACTGGAACTCGCCGCTGCTGCCCGGGCGCAACGGCAGCGCCGCGCTGCTGGCCGACGCCATTGCCAAGGCCGGTTTCGCGGTGATACGCTACGACAAGCGCTTTACAGGCCCTTACGCCGCGGCCAACGGGCCGCTGCTCTCCGGCAAGCTCAGCCTGCGGTCGCATATGGAAGAGGTGAGCTCCGCTGCCGCGGAGTTGAAGAAGCGTCCCGGAGTTGCCGCGGATAAAATTTTCGCGCTGACCAACAGCGAGGGCGCCGTGCACGCCCTCAACGCCCACCTGGCGGGCGAGCCGGAGTTCGCCGGCCTGATCCTCACCGGGGCGCCTGGGCGTTCCATGGGAGCCTTGCTGCGGGGCCAGATAGAAGCCCAAGTCTCGCCGCTGCCGCAAGGTAAGGAGATAATGGCCGGCTACGACAAACTGGTCGCCCGTTTCCAGGCCGGCCTGCCCTTCGCTCCGGAACCGGCCGTGCCGCAGGCCATCAATAACATGGTGGCCGGCTTTTACGTTCCGGCCAACCTGCCTTTCATGCGCGAGTTCTTATCCGCGGACCCGGCCAGGCTGGCGGCCGGTGTTAAAGCGCCGGTGCTGCTGGTCATAGGCGGCAAGGACATGCAGGTAGACAGGCGGCTGGACGGGGCGCCGCTGGAGAAAGCCCTGGCCGGCAATAAGAGCGCTTCCTTCGCCTATCCCGCCGACGCCGACCATCTCCTGAAGCATGAGCCTAAGCCCAGGGAGCAGCTGGTCCCTCTGCTGGTGCAGAATAATTATAATGCCGCCGGCAGGGAGCTCGACGGCGAAGCGCTGAAGGTTATTATTGATTGGCTGCGGTCCCGCTCCGCCCCGGAGTTGAAGAAGTAACCGTAAATTCTTTTTCGGCCGCGCCCCACGCGGCCGCGCCGATTATGCAAGCGGCGCCGGCGGACAGGAATACCCAGTCCAGCGGCCGCATGGCGGCATAGGCCCCCCAGAAAATTACCGAGACCAGCACAGCCAGCGGGCTCTTGAGATTGTTCATGGCGGCCAGCGCGCCGGGACTTACCCGCGTGGCGCCGGTATTCCACAGGAAGAAGCCCGCGCCCGAGGCTACCAGGCCAAGATAGAGCAGCGCGGCCCAGCGCTGCGGCGTATAAGACAGCAATTCACCCCAATCCGAACCCAGGCCCGCCCAGGCCAGGGCCACCAGGGCGCCGCCCAGGTACAGCCAGCCGAAAATGTTCAGGTCCCGTTCTTCAGTGTTGCGCCGGCGCCAGTCCCTGTAGGCCACCTGCCCCCAGGCGAAAGCGGCGTTGGAAACCTGCATCACGGCGAAGGCCTGCCAGAAAGCGCGCCGGTCCACCGCCCAGCGCTCCACCAGCGCCGCGCCCAGCAGCGCTATGCCCGCCGCGGCGAAAAGCCCGGCCGGCGCGCGCCCGGCGCGCCTGGCGTGAATGGCGGCCACGTAGAGCGGCGTCATTACCGTGAACAGCGCCACCTGGTAAGCTTGCAGGACCACGAAGCAATAGTTCAGGGCCACGTACATCAGGCCGAACTGCACCGCGCCTATGCCCATCAATTCCGCGGCGCCCCGGCGGCCGGCGCGCGGCAGCCGCAGCCAGGGCAATAGCGCCAGCAGGGCCAGGCCCAGCCGTATCAGTGTGACCAGCACCGGGTCCGCCCCGGCTATCCATTGTTTGTTTATGCCGAAGGAGAAGGCCCAGAGCCAGGAGACTATTATCAAGCGTGTCATCGGTAATGCGGCGGGCTAGGACAGCTTCAGCAGGTCTTTTACGGCGCCGGTCAGGATGCCGGGGGTGATGGGTTTCTTGAGTACAAGCACGTTGAGGTTGCGGGCCAGGTCTTCCACGGCGGCCGGCGAGGCGGTGGAGAAGAGTATCGGCACCGGGGAGGCCATCTGCAGGCGCAGGCGCTCGAACACCTTGCGGCCGCCGCCGGCGGGCATGTCCACGTCGAGTATCACCAGTTCCGGGTGGAACTCCTGGAACTTGGTGACCGCCCCGATGGCATCTTCGGCCGTCTGTACGTCGAAGCCGGCCTTGGCGAGGATCTCGGTATAGAGCTCGAGAATGACGGGATCGTCGTCCACCACCAGCACCTTGCGCCTGACCGCGGTACGGGCTATCAGCTCGGGCGGTGGCGGGGGCGGCGGCACGGGGTTAGGGGCCTTGTTGAAGAACTGCGGCAGCAGGCGGCGCACCTCGCCCAGCAGGGCCTCCGGCGCTATGGGCTTGCCCACCACGGTCACGTTGTGCAGGTTCTTGAGGCTGTGGGGCAGCATTTCCGGCTTGCCCGTGGAGAAGATTATCGGCACGGGGTCCTGCAGGCGGGTGCGGATGGTGTCGAACACCAGCTGGCCCCCGCCGGCGGGGATATTGAGGTCGAGCACTATCAGGTCGGCCTTGAACTGCTGGTAGAGGGTGAGGGCGGACAGGGCGTCCTCGGAGGTCTGCACCTCGAAGCCCATGTCCTCGAAGAATTCGCGGTAAAAATCCAGTATGGCGGGGTTGTCCTCCACCGCCAGGATCTTTATCTTGCCGCTTTTGCCGGAACCTGTTACCACGCCGCCTCCCGTTCTGTCCGTCTATAATAATACCAAACAAAGCGGAGCTTTTGCCGCGCAGGGGTTCTTACTGGTGCTATTGCGCGGAGGTAATTTTGATGCTACGATATGCGCGGGGTGAGGTACAAAAAGTTGCGCCGCCCGTTCCGGACGCAGCGCATAAATATGGAAACAATATTTATAAAGGAGCTCATTTACAATATCTGCCTGCTGCTGGGGGTGGGGGTGGTGTATTCCGAAGTCAGCTTGAGGTCCGCTACCCCCCGGCGTTACCGCGATGTCGCCATCGGGGTGGTTTTGGGCCTGGTCGGCGTGGCCGTGATGCTCAACCCGTGGACCATGCGCCCGGGCATGGTATTCGACGTCCGTTCCATACTCCTCAGTGTGGCGGGCGTTTTTTTCGGGCCGGTGGCGGCTTTCCTGGCCGCGGGCATAACCGCGGCGTTCCGTTTTAATGTCGGCGGCGACGGGGTCTGGATGGGCGTGGCCGTGATCTTCGTTTCGGCCGGCCTGGGCGTGCTGTGGCGGCGTTTTCGCCCGCAGATAGCGCTGAACCCCGGCTTTGGCGAACTGGCCCTTTTCGGTTTGGCGGTGCACCTGGCCATGCTGCTCTGCACCGTGCTGCTGCCGGCGGGCACCGCGCTGGAGACCCTCAAACGAATAGCCCTGCCCGTGCTGCTGGTCTACCCGGCCGGCACGGTGCTGTTCAGTCTGCTGTTCCTGCGCCACGCCGAGCGCGAGCGCCTGATGCGGGCGATAGAGCAATCCAGCGAAAGCGTGCTGATAACGGACGCCGCGGGCGGGATACAGTATGTTAACCCCGCTTTCGAACGGATCACAGGCTACAGCCGGGCGGAAGTGACCGGCAAAACCCCCAAGATACTCAAAAGCGGGGGGCATGGCCCGGAGTTTTATCGCGAACTTTGGAGCGAGATCTCGGCCGGCAAGCGCTGGGAGGGCCGCATGCTTAATAGGCGCAAAGGCGGCGGCACGTATACCGAGGAAGTGGTGATCTCCGCCGTGCGCGACGCCGGGGGGCGGATAGTCAATTATGTGTCCGTCCGGCGCGACATCACCGAAGCGCTGCGCCTGGAGGAACAATTCAGGCAGGCGCAGAAGATGGAGGCCGTGGGGCAGCTGGCAGGCGGCGTGGCGCACGATTTTAACAATATCCTGACCGCCATAAAAGGCTACTGCTCGCTGCTGGCCCCCGCCCTGCCTGAGCGGTCCCGCGCCAGGGAAGACGCGGCAGAGATCCTGGCCGCCGCGGAGAAAGCCACCTCCCTGACGCGCCAGCTGCTGGCCTTCAGCCGCAAGCAGATCATGGTCCCAAGGGTGGTGGACCTCAATAAGATCATCGGCGATATGATCAAGATGCTGCGCAGGCTGATAGGCGAGGAGGTATCGCTCACCACGCGGCTGCACCACGCGCCCTGCTTGGTAAAGGTGGACCCCGGCCAGATAGAGCAGGTCATACTGAATTTGGTGCTCAATGCGCGCGACGCGCTGAACGGAAAGGGCGAGATAGCCCTGGAGACCCTGGTACGCGGGTTAAGCGACAACACCGGTGCCGCGGTTAAGGCGCCGGGGGGCAAGCTGGTCTGCCTGAAGGTGCGAGACAACGGCTGCGGCATGAGCGACGAAATCAGAGGTCACCTGTTCGAGCCTTTTTACACCACTAAGGGGCCGGCCAAGGGTACCGGCCTGGGGCTGTCCGTGGTCTTTGGCGTGATAAAGCAGAGCGGTGGAGAGGTAGAGGTGGAGAGCTCTACGGACAAAGGCAGTGTGTTCACGCTCTGTTTCCCGGCGGCCGCCCCAGAAGAGGCGGGCCGGGCCCCGGCTGTAGTCGCCGCGGCGGTCCAAGGTGGCGGCGAAACGGTGCTCATTGTGGAAGACGAGGAAACGCTGCGCCGGCTGGGCGAACGCGTCCTGAGCGACGCGGGCTACCTCGTTCTCGGCGCCTCTTCGGCGGACGAAGCCATGGAAGTGATGGAGAGGCGGAAGCGGCCTGTAGACCTGCTGGTCACGGACGTGGTAATGCCGGGCAGAAGCGGGCGGGAACTGGCGCTGGAACTGGCGCGCCGTAAACTTTGCCCCAGGACGCTATACATGTCCGGCTATACCGATGAGGCCATAGTAAAGCACGGCGTACTCGAGCCGGGTATCGCCTTCCTCTACAAACCTTTCAGCCCCGGGGCCCTGGAAACCAAGGTGCGCGAGGTTCTCGACGGTCCCGAGGGCCAGGCCAGGGCCTGAAGCCCGTGCCGCGGCCGCCCGCGGACCTTTCCTGAATAACGTCACCAAGCGACCAGAGGCAAAAACGGCGGGGTATAAACCCCGCCGCCTTGCACCGCGTCTCTCTTTAGGCCGGCTCGTGCTGGTAGCGCTCTATGAGGTCGCGGATGGCGCGCGCGTCGGCCTTGTGGTGGCCGTGGCTGAGTATGGGGTTGGTGCCGCCGCTGGAATCTATGCGGAGGTCGGCCCAGAGCAGGCCGGTCCTGATGTTGACCGACGCCACCTTGGACATGGAGATGCTCTCCTCTTCGGAGGTGAGCAGGCCGGGCTTCACGCGCGTAACGCGGTCATGGGTTATCTCTATGCGGGTGGGGAAGAGGAAATTGCCCGCCGTCCACCTGCTTGCCGCGAAAACGTTCTTTTCGTCCGCCATGGTTTTCTCCTTCAGCGCGGGAACTTCGGGGGCGGGGGCGGGTTGGGGTTCATGGGGCGCTCGTCGGCGGCCGGTGAGGCCGGGGGCGGAGGGGGCGGCGCCGCGGGGGCCGCGGCCTGCCTGGCGGCTATCTGTTTCCGCACCTCCGCCATCAGCACGTCGGGGTTGGTGGGCTTGCGCAGCGCCGAGACGTTGACCATCTTGGTCAGGTCGCCGAGGGTCTCGGGCTTGCCGGTGGAGAAAATTATCGGCACGTTGTCGCCTTCGGCGCGCAGCGTCTCGTAGACGTGCGTGCCGCCGCCGCCGGGGATGTTGAGGTCCTGCAGGATCACGTCGGCCCTGAACTCGTGCTGGGCCGCTATGGCGGTAGGGGCGGTATCGGCCGTGCGCACGTCGAAGCCCGCGTCTTCGAAAAATTCCTTGGAAAAATCCACTATCGCCGGGATGTCGTCCACTACAAGTATCTTTGGCATAGTCTCTCCTGTGCTCCAGATAAATTATAGACGATACGGAATGAAAAACAAAGAGGGCGGAGCTTTTGGCTCCGCCCTCTTCTTGGGTTTGATCTGCCTACCGCTTAGACCAGGCCCTGGGCCATCATCGCCTCGGCTACTTTCTTGAAGCCGGCCATGTTGGCGCCCGCCACGTAGTTGCCGGGCATGCCCGCCTCTTTGGCGGCGGTCACGCAGGCGTTGTGGATGTTGACCATGATGCCGTGCAGGTGCTTGTCCACCTCTTCGCGGCTCCAGCCCATGCGCATGCTGTTCTGGCTCATCTCGAGGCCCGAGGTGGCCACGCCGCCGGCGTTGGAGGCCTTGCCGGGGGCGAACAGGATGCCCGCCTTCTGGAAGGCCTCGACGGCCTCAGGAGTGCAGGGCATGTTGGCGCCTTCGGTGACGCACATCACGCCGTTGGCGATCAGGGTCTTGGCGTTCTCTTCGTTGAGCTCGTTCTGGGTGGCGCAGGGCAGGGCCACGTCGACCTTGATTTCCCACGGGCGCTTGCCCGCGAAGAACTTGCCGGTCTTGAACTTCTCGGCGTAAGGGGCCACGATGTCCTGGCCGCTGGCGCGCAGCTGCAGCATGTATTCCCACTTGTCGCCCTTGATGCCTTCGGGATCGTGGATGTAGCCGTCCGGGCCCGAGATGGTGACGACTTTGCCGCCCAGGTCGTTTACCTTCTGTACCGCGCCCCAGGCCACGTTGCCGAAGCCGGAGACGGCCACGGTCTTGCCCTTGAAGCTGGTGCCCTTGGTCTTGAGCTGCTCTTCCGCGAAGTACACCACGCCGAAGCCGGTGGCTTCGGGGCGGATCAGCGAGCCGCCCCAGGTGATGCCTTTGCCGGTCAGCACGCCGGTGAATTCGTTCTTGAGGCGCTTGTACTGGCCGAACATGTAGCCGATCTCGCGGCCGCCCACGCCGATGTCGCCGGCCGGCACGTCGGTGTCGGGGCCGATGTGGCGGAACAGCTCGGTCATGAAGCTCTGGCAGAAGCGCATCACTTCGGCGTCGCTCTTGCCCTTGGGGTCGAAGTCGGAGCCGCCTTTGCCGCCGCCCATGGGCAGCGTGGTCAGGGCGTTCTTGAAGATCTGCTCGAAGCCCAGGAACTTGAGGATGCTGGCGTTGACGGAGGGGTGGAAGCGCAGGCCGCCCTTATACGGGCCGATGGCGCTGTTGAACTCGAAGCGGAAGCCGCGGTTCACCTGCACCTCGCCCTTGTCGTCGGTCCACGGTACGCGGAAGGTGATGGAGCGCTCGGGCTCGACGATGCGGTCGAGGATCTTGGCTTTAACGTATTCGGGGTGCTTCTCGAGCACCGGGGTCAGGGTCTCGAGGACTTCCTTGACCGCCTGGTGGAATTCTTTCTCGCCGGGGTTCTTGGCGATGACGTTCGCCAGCACGCCGTTGACGTAGTCGTGAACGGACTTTTTGCCTTTCTCCGCTACAGCTGAGGGTTTAGACATGATTTCTTTCCTTATCCTTATCTTTTTTATTTTTCCGCGGTGTGAACTTAAAACAGAACTAAATCTCTATGGATTTATATTACAAACCTAAATTACGGGTTGTCAACCCGGCCCGGAGCGCCGAAAAACGACGGAAAATATCCGAATTGCCGCCGCTTGCGCCGCGGCGAACCGAGGTGAAATCAGCGCCGGGGATCGTGTTTTCGCGCCGGCCTGCCGCGGCGCCTCTGGGGTTTTGAATATTTCTTGATGTGACTCAGGTTACATAATATTCTATACTTTTAGCACACTTCGCGAATCTACCTTTATAAATATATGCGGACAAAAAACATCCTGATAACGCTGCTGCTGCTCGCGCTGCCGCTTTGCGCCGCCGCGGGCGAGTTCAAGGATAAGGGCGAGACCATCGCCGTGGATTTCCCCGCCGGCTGGGCCGCCGGCAAGAGCGACGACCCTACCGTCACGCTGAAGCTGGAGAAGGGGAAGAATTCCTTCGAGTTTTCCAAGCAGGATTCCGAACTGGGCGACTATTACCTGAAGGCCCGTGTGAAGGAGCAGGTGGACTCGCTGCGCTCCAAGGGCACCTCGCTCGCGGGCGACGTCCGCCCGGTGGGCCTGCACGGCGTGAGCACCGCGTATTACACCTCCTACGAAGCCATGGGCGCCGAGGCCTACATCGCTTTCTTTACTTATAATTCCGCCTCCTACGCCGTCAGCGCCCGCGGCCTGTCGGACGGCGAGTTCCGCGCCGTGCTGGCCAGCGTGCGCAAGCCGGGCGAGGTGATCGTGCAGCCCAAGCCCAAGAAGATCAGGGTGGTGCGCCGCAAGAAGGAACCGGAAGAAGACTCCTCGGCGCAGATCTTCAAGGACGGCGCCGCCGACGTGTCTACGGCGGCGGTGGCCGCTTCCACGGAATCCGTGCTGAACGCTTTCGCGCAGTCCTCCACCGAGACCGTACCCGCGGTGCAGGCTTCCACCCAGCCCGCGCTGGCCGAAGCCGCCGGCGCTGCCGCGCAGAACTTCCTGGAGGAGCTCTCCAAGAAGCAGGAGGGGGACACGGGCAAGCCGCCGTACCTGCCCCGCGAACCATTGTCGATAATCTTCTGGGGTTCCCTGATAGGCCTGTGGGTGGCCGGCTCTTTCGCCGCCCGTTCGATGGCCGCCGCGTACCAGAATCCCAAGCTGCCGCCGCCGCCCGCCGACGTGCCGCCGGACTTCTTCTTCCCGTTCGTGATCTCCAAGAACTCCACCATGAAGGACGTGACCTACCAGGTGGTCACGCGCCAGAAGCAGCGCCTGATGGCGGAGTTCGTTTCCGAGCACGACGTCTATATCGCCGGCGCCGTGTACGGCTGCGTTCTCTTCCACGTGGGCTGGAGCCTGCTGGCCGCCGTCGGCTACGGAGCCGCCGTGACGAACTCCCTGCTGATGGTGCCGCTGCTGGGCCGCGCGCTGGCCTCGCTGCCGGAGGCCGTCTTCGCCGTTCCGCTGCTTGTCGGTCTGTCGATATATTTCACCAAGAAGAACCCGCTGCAGCTCTTCGACGCGCAGAACTCGCTGGTGCTCGAGGTCAGGCCCGAGATCACCTACGGCCTCATCCGCGACGGCAACGGCAAGGAGATAGCCCGCCTGGTGGCCAAGGGCACCTTCCTGTACCGCTACTGGGAGTTCGTGGACACGGACAATCTGGTGGTGTTCGCCATCCGCGACGACTTCCCCAGGGGCTACCTGCTGCGCAAGCTGTTCGGCAGCCTGGGCGGGGCGCTGCGCTCGCGCTACGGCATTTTCGCGCAGGACCGGCGCGCCGGCTTCGTGTTCCTGGACCCGTCCTCGGCGGACAGGTTCCAGATCCACATGGATTACGCTTTCGCCCGGCTGGGGCACCCCGCCCACATCCTCGCCGCGGTGCTCTATGTCATCTCCCGGGAGAAAGACCCCGGTTACCCGTCGCCTTTCTAGCCGCAAAAAACTATGGCCACTGAACTGCTGTTCGGCATAAACACCGCTGAAGAAGTGCTCAACGCCGGAAGGCGCCGGGTGCTGCGCCTGCTCATTTCGCGCGGCGAGACCGGCCCGCGGGTAAAGACCGTCTCCGGCCTGGCCCGCAGCAAGGGCGTGCCGGTGGAATTCTGCGACCCCCGGGTGCTGGAGAAGCTGGCTAACGGCGGCAACCACCAGGGCGTCATCATCGAGGCCGAGCCGCCCCGTAAATTTTCGCTGGACCAGGCGCTGGAGGCGGAACGCGACCTTAAGAAGACGGTGTGGGCCGCGCTGGACGGCATCACCGACCCGATGAACCTGGGCGCTATCGTGAGGTCCGCGGCCTGCCTGGGCGTGTCCACCGTGGTGCTGCCCGAGCGCCGCTCGGCCAGCATGAACGCGGCGGCCCAGAAGTCGGCCTCCGGGGCGGTGGAGCGCGTGAACGTGGTGGAGGTGGTGAACCTCAACCAGACGATCATAAAGCTGAAGGAAAAAGGTTTCTGGATCTACGGCCTGGCCATGAACGGCCAGGCGCTGCCGAAGGTTGATTTCACTCTGCCGGCTTTCATCATCATAGGCTCCGAGGGCGAGGGCCTGCACCAGAAGACGCGCGAGCATTGCGACGTGATAGTCTCTATCCCGCAGAAGGGCGGGGTGGAGAGCCTCAACGCCAGCAACGCCGCCGCCGTCGTCTTCTACGAACTTTCCAAAAAACTCTAAAGACCACGTCTGAATGCCGTGTCGGTCAGCCGCGGGCATGGGCCCGTCGGGCACGTGAGGACCGGCTATGCCGGTCCGCAAGGCCGGAGGCGATTTTACAGAGAAAATCGCCGAGGCGGGGCCGCGCAAAACCGCTATGCGGTTTATGTGTGGTGTCGCGCACTTGGTTCGCTCGTCACACTGCGGTGTCGCTTCGCTCCACTCCCTCGCCGCGCTACGCAAGCGGCTTCAGTCCGTGACGACCCTCCGAACCCATGCCCGTGTCTGCCCTCGCCGCTAAGCGCTCTTGTGTTTTGTGGGAAGTCCGCGAAGGCTCATTAACTATATAAAAAGACAACGCGGGCACTTGCCCGCGCTGTCTCCCTCAAAGTTAAGGAGCGGAAGGCGACCGTCGATAAGGTGTTCCGCTCCGAAAATAGTATAGCAGATAATTATCGTTTGTCAAGGGGGTAATCCCTTGACATGTCAATGGCGGCGGTTATTTCTCTATCAGCAGGTACAGTTCGCCGGAGGCCTTCATGGAGGAGGCCTCGGTCTCCGCCGTCGGGCCGGTGCCCCAGAAGAGGTCCACGCGGCCGGGGCCGCGGATGGCGGAACCGGTGTCGTGGGTGGCTACGAAGCGGCTGAAATCCTTGAAGCTCAGGTTCTCGCCGGACGCAACCGGGCGGCGCGACTTGAGCAGGCCCAACAGGCCGTAAGGGATATGCTTGGGGTCTATGGCGATGGAGCGGCCCGGGGTGAGCGCCCGGCCTATGGCGCCGTAGGGGCGGCTGTCCTTCGGCCTCTGCCTGAAGTAGACGTAGCGGGGGTTCAGGTCTACCAGGCGCTCCTCGCGGGGGCCCTGCGTGGCGAGGTACTTGATGAAATTCTTGAAAGACATCGACGGGGTTTCGCCGCAGTCTATCAGGGCTTTCTGTACGCTGCGGTAAGGGTGGCCGTTGGCGCCGTCGAAGCCGGCGCGGAGATGGTCGCCGTCGGGGAAGCGCAGCACGCCCGAGCCCTGTATCTGCAGCAGCATGATCTGCCCCGGGTGCGCAGACCAGACCAGGTCCAGTCCCTGCCCCTCCAGCGCCCCGGCGTGTATCTCCCGCGTGGCGTAATGCCTCACCAGCGCGCCGGTCTCGTCGTAGCGGCCGTAATCGAAATCCACCCCCATATCGGCGGTGGTCTTTACCAGGTCCGCGGGCCGCAGGTGCACCGGATACTTGTGTTCGGCGTCGGGCGCGCGCGTGACCGGGATCTCGGCCTCGTAATAGCCGGTTATGACGGTTTTGCCGCTGCCGTCGTCGGCGGAGGCGCGGTAGATCCTGAAGCGTTCGGCCAGCGCCTTGCGGAGGTCCTCGGGAGACAGGTCGGAGGAGAAAAGGGCGAGCAGGGCCTTGGCCGTGCTGCGCAAGCGGGGGGCGTAGTAGGAGTCGCCGCCGATCTTTACGCCGGCCGTATCGGGGCGGGCGTTCCAGTAGTCCAGGTTGGCGTTGAGTATCTCGAGAAGGCCGGCGCGGTCGAGGTCGTCCTGCGGCAGGGGCAGCGCGGCGGAATCCACCGGGGACACTTCGCGCACGGCGGGGGCGTCGGCGTAGCCTTCGTCCGCTTTTAGCTTGGTCAGTTTAGGGCAGGCGTCCAGCGTATCGGCCGGCAGGCCCGGTTCCGGCGCGGCCGCGGCCGGGAGCTGCGGCGCGTACCAGGGCTGCTGCGCGGCGCCGGCGGGCAGGGTGAGTAAAAAGAATAGCGCGGCCGCCTTCATATGGAGAATACTACAAAAGCGGTTGAGGAAAATCAACTGTCCGGGGCGGAGAAGCCGCAGGAGGAGCAGAAAGCTGGCATGGAGGTTTTTCCGGCTATGCTGTCCCTGAGCGACAGGGCGCCGGGGGCGGTCAGGATCTCGGCCAGCGGTTTTTCGTCCGTGTTCCCCAGGGAGAGCGCGCCGTCGAAGTCGGCGCAGCAGGGCACCACGCGGCCGTCGCTGAGCACGCCGAAGTGGTGCCGCAGCCCCAGGCAGCCGCTTTTGGGCCTGCCGCCCTCGCCGCCGGGCCAGTCGAAGAGGCCGCCGAAATTCAGGAATACCCCGTCCGCCAGGCGCACATAGTCTGGGCCCGGCGCGGCCGTGGTTTTGAAGGCCGCGGTCAGGGTCTTAACCGCCAGCATGTAGAAATCGTCCCGCTCCTCGGCCCGCAGGCGGAACCCCACTACCAGCCCCGGCGGTTTGGCCAGCGCGAAGGCCGCCAGGCGCTCCAGGGCGGGGGCGCGCCGTTCAGGGGGCAGGCAGGCCAGCGCGTGCAGGGAGACGGAGAGCTGGGCCAGGCCGGCGAACAGGGCGGGGGGGTAATCGTTGAGCAGCGTGCCGTTAGTGACCAGGTTCACCCGCAGTCCCAGCCTGTAGCAGGTTTCCAGTATGGCCGGGAAAGCGGAATGGGTAAGCGGCTCTCCCAGCAGATGCAGCGAGACCACTTCGGCCAGAGCGCCGGCCTGCGCGGCAACCCTCTCGAACCTGGCCGGGGGCATTTCCTGCCGCGGCCTGGAGGAGGACGCGCAGAAAGCGCAGGCCAGGTTGCAGGTATTGGTGATCTCTATGAAAGCGCGGCGGTATGGTCTTTTCATTTGCAAGGAAGCGAAAAATAGAAAGTGGCGCCCTTGGCCGGTTCGCTCTGCGCCCAGACGCGCCCGCCGTGCCGGGTGATGATGCGCTTGACCGTGGAGAGGCCGATGCCGGTGCCCTCGAATTCCTCGCTGCGGTGCAGCCGCTGGAAGACGCCGAAGAGCTTGCCTGCGTACTCCATATCGAAGCCCACCCCGTTGTCGCGCACGCCTATGACATGTTCGCGAGGCGTGCAGGAGTACAAGACCTCCACGCGCGCCGGGCTGCTGCCGCGGGAATACTTGGCGGCGTTGCCGAGGAGGTTAATGAAGACCTGCCGGAGCATGGCCCTGTCACATTTTACCACGGGCAGGGGCTGGAAGCCCCACTCTATCGTGCGGCCCGGGTTCTCGGTCTTCACTTCTGTTATGGCTTCCTCGAGCAGGGCGGTAAGCGAGACCCTCTCCAGGTCCAGCGGCCTGCGGCCCGTGGTGGACAAGGAGAGCAGGCCGTCCACCAGGCGCGTCATCTGGCCCACGGACTTGTGTATGTTGGCCAGGTATTCCTGCGTGCCGTTCTTGAGCAGGGGGGCGGCCTCTTTTTGCAGCATGTCGGAGAAGATGTTGATGCGGCGCAGCGGGGCCTTAAGGTCGTGGGCGGCCGAATAAGAGAAGGCCTCCAGCTCCTTGTTCAGGTCCTCCAGCTGGGCGGTGCGCTCAGTCACGCGCTCCTCCAGCAGGGCCTTGGCCTCCAGCAGCTGGTCGTGGGCGGCCTTGAGCTGCCTTTCCGCGAACTTGCGCGCGGTGATGTCCTGCACGATGGCCATCAGGCAGTGCTCTCCGCGGTAGACCAGCGGGACCGAAGTCGTCTCCACGTCCACCACCGCGCCGTCCGCGGCGATAAGGCGCTCCTCCGCCGCCGGCAGCGGGGAACCGTCGGCCATGGCCTTGCGTATGCGCCCGGCGGCCAGGTCCTGCGAAACCGGGTGCAGGAATTCCATCACGTTGCGGCCCGGCAGCGAGGCCGGCGCGCTCACCCGCACTATTTCCGCCATCCTGCTGTTGACGAAGCGCATAGCGCCTGCGGCGTGTACCACTATGCCCACCGGCGCGTTGTCCACCAGCGTGCGGTAGCGCTCCTCGCTCTCGCGCAGGGCCTGCTGCGCCAGCTTGCGGGCGGTGACGTCATGTATGATGGAGATGATGCAGTCCTCGCCCTCGTAGGTGACCGGGAGGGACTGCATCTCCATGTCCAGTACCCTGCCGTCCGGGGCTACCAGCTGGTACTCCGATGGGCCCAGCGGGGCGCCGGCGCGCGCCAGCGCTATCAGCCTGGCGCGGGCGGTTTCCCTGGAGGCGGGGTGGATGAACTCCATGATGCTCTTGCCCACCAGGGACCTGGGATCAGGGATGCCGCCTATCTCCGCGAGTTTGGCGTTGACGAACCGCATTATCCCGTCGCGGTGCACCACTATGCCCACCGGGGCGTGGTTCACCAGCGTGCGGTAGCGCTCCTCGCTCTCGCGCAAGGCCTCCTGGGCCTGTTTGCGCTCGGTAACGTCCAGGATGGTGCCTATGACGGCCGGCTGGCCGAGGTAGTCTATGCGGGTGCCGAAAACTTCGGCGTAGATCACGCCGCCGTCCTTCCTGACGCCTCGGAAACCGTAGTTCAGGGACTTTATGTCGCCGTCCAGCCGCCGCCGCAGGCTTTCCTCTACCAGCGGCCAGTCCTCCGGCTGCACCAAGTCCCGCGGGCCCTTTTTGTCTATTAGTTCCTCCGAGGTATAGCCGAAGACTTCGGACATTACCGGATTGACGTAGCGGAACAGCCCGCCCTGTATAAGGTATACGCCTACCATGGATTTCTCGGTAAGCGTCTTGAACTTGAGCTCGGACTCCTTGAGCGCGAGCTCCGTCCGCTTGCGGGCCGAGACGTCGCGGAAGAAGCCCTGCAGCACCTTGCGGCCCTTTATTTTTATGATCTTGGCGGTGATCTCTATCGGCACCTCGGTGCCGTCGGCGCGCAGCGCGTAGTGCTCCTCGGGGCCGCCGTAGATGGTCTCGCCGTCGGAACCGGAGTGCACCTTGAAGATGCGCTGGGAGGCCTTTTCGCGTTTGGGCGGGTGGAGGGCGGTCTGGTGCAGGCCGATGATCTGCTCTATGGGCCGGCCCAGCAGGCGCTCGGCGGCCTGGTTGGCGTCCACGATGATGCCGGTCTTGGGATCGGCCAGGAAGATGGCGTCGGGCGAGCCGTCGAAAAGGGCGCGGCAGACGTCCTTGCCCTGCGACTGCGCGAGCGATTCTTCAAGAAAACCTTTTTGTTTGTCCATTCCCCTGCCCCCGCCGGGGACACCCGGCTAGGGGAATTCTACTATATATGCCGCGGCGGTCAAGCCTATAATTTAAGGGCGGCGGTGATCTCCATCAGGTCGTCCTCGCTGAGGGGGCGGTCGGTCTCGGCCAGCCATTCCGCCCTGACTTTGGGCCGCCAGGAGTTTTCGGAGGAGATCCTGCCTATCAGCGCGCCGCGGCTGCGCAGTTCGAAAAAGTTCTTGAGCCCGCTCAGGCCCGTTCCCCAGTTCGGGCGCTTGTAGATGAACACCGTCTCCCCGTCCTCGCGCGCCGCCACGTAGCCGCCGCAGATCCAGCCTTTTATTTCCCAAGCCATAAACCCTCCCGTAATTTTCAGGCTAACGGGCGGCGTATGCCGCCGAGAGGCGCTCCTGCCGCTGCAGGACGGCCTGCCAGAGTTTGAACGAGAAGTAGATATCGGCCTCCGCCCCCTCCCCGACCGAGTAGACGCGCAGGCTGCCCCTGAACCTGCCGCCGAGTATGCCCGCCCTGGCGCTGATTATTGACCTGTGTTTCTTGTTGTTCATACCGATAGCATAGCAGGCCACCCCGACAAGGGCGTGTCGGGTTGTATCGTAAAATATTGGGGATGTTGGGCTGTGCCGTGCCAGGCCAGGCCCGTTGGAGGCTTGAAAAAAACGGCCCCGCTGCCGGGGCCGTTCCTGCGCTGTGGCTGTTCGCCTACTTCATTATCTCTATCTGCCCTATGGACGGCTGCGGCACCAGCGCCTTGGAGATGGCGCTCACGCCCTCTCCCACATAAAGTGCCGCCACCAGCACCACCGCCGACAGTACCAGCCCCACGGCCAAATTGCCCTTTTCCAGCTCCTTGCCCGCGTGCAGGTGGTTGCGCACCAGGCGGCCGAACAGCCGCAGCGTCACCGAGATCGTTATCACCGCCAGCAGCAGCGAGAGGCCCAGGTGCGCCGTAGTGAGCAGCGCCAGCTTGCCCAGCCCCAGCGCGCTCTCGCCCGGCGCCGACAGGTGCAGGCGGAACATGCTGACCACGGAACCCAGGCCTTTCTGCAGTATCAGCGAGGCCGAGACCAGGATAAAGGAGACCAGCGTGCCTACAGCCACGTTGCCTTTTTTTATCTCCGCCTCCATGTCGAAGTCCGGGTTCGCCTTGATGAAGACCCTGTAGGTCAGGTAGATGATGAAGCCGCTCATCACCACCGACAGCAGGAACTCGAAGAAACTTACCAGTACCCTTGTTGTGAACATATCCCCTCCTAAGTTTTAGAAAAACGGTTCCAATTTATAGCCCTCGTTGCCGGCCAGCAGCGCCGTGGTGGCCTGACCTACCATGCCCGGCTCCAGCCAGGCCGGCCCGGCCGGCTCCACCAGCACATATTCCAGCCCCTCGTAGCGCACGAACAGGTCGCCCTTGCCGGGCAGGCGGCGTATGGCCATCAGGTAATGGCCTGGCACGGCCACGCCCACCATGCGCATCGCGTTCCAGTTGCCCAGTATGGAGGCCAGCACGCCGGTCTTGGTGTCGCAGTCTCCCCAGCCGGAGAGCAGCGCCCTGGCGGGGGGAAGCAGGCCGCAGGTGTGCAGGTCGCCCTCAAGGGCCGGCGGTATCTTGTAGCGGATGGCCGTCTGCACCATCGAGAGGACCGCGCCCACCAGCTCTTCCTCCGCGTAGCGCCGCTCGGCCGCGGTCCGCTGAAAGGCCAGCGCCAGGGGTTTGAGGAGCGGGATGTTGCGCTTTACCACTACCGGAATGTCGGCTTCCACCAGGTTGCCGGCGCGCAGCGCCAGGCCCCGGGCGCGCAGCATGGCGCGCAGTTTGGTCTCGTAATCCAGGTCCACTTCGGCTATGGCCCGTTCGGCCGCCTGTTTGCCCGCGGCCCTGAGGGAGCGCTCCCAGGTTTCCTGCCGGGTGGCGTCGCGCCAGATCTTCAGCCGGGCCATGTCGGAGTCCCGGTAGCCGTAGCCGGAGAGGTAGGCCTTGTATTCCCCGGCCGTCATGCCGAAGGTCACGCCCAGGCGGTCCCGGTTGAAATTAATGAACCCGTACCGCGCCTTAAGGGACCCGCCCTCGCGGTAGACGCGCTGGGAGGTGCCCAGCTCGTTGCGGGCCTCGCGGCTGGTATATTCCGCTTCTTCCGCCTCTCCGGCGGACTGGGCGCGCAGCAGGTCGCTGCCGAACGGCGGAACGGCCATTCTGGACTCCCACTCCCGGCCAAGCCCCGCCGCCAGTCCCAGGCAGACTGCCAGGAGAGCCGGGAACAGGGGCTTTACGCGGGGGGCTATCATTACTTCTTAAGGTAGGCTTCTATGCGGGTCTTTACTTCGGCGCGCAGCCCGGCCGGTTCGGTTATGGTTATTTCCGGCATCCAGTGCAGTACCAGCGGCACCACCTCCATCGGGTGGTGTATCACGGCCTTTACCGTTACCGCGCCGTCGGGGCCGGGCTTGGATACCCGCTGCCGCGGCAGGATCTCCTTGCTCTGCAGGAAATCGGCCGCGGCGCCCTCGGCGCGCAGGGTCACCGAGGTCTTTTTGCCGTCGTTGACGCCCCAGATGGTGGTGGCCGTGCCGATGATCTTCCTGATCACCTGCGCGGGCGGCGGGGTGAATTCGTCTGGCAGGATCTCCAGGCGCTTTATCCTGTCCACGCGGTACTTGGCGAACTTGTCCGGTTCGCGCCCGTCGCAGGAGGCCATCATGTAAAAGAAGTTCTCGCTGGCCAGGATCTTTACCGGGCACAGCACGCGGTCCTTCTCGCCGTTGACGGAGGCGTAACGCACCTGCAGTTTTTTGCGGCGCTCTATCGCGTAGACTATGTCCTCGTAGAACCTGCGGGTGAGGGGGTTCAGCGCGCGCGGTCCCACGGCGTAGAAGGGGGAGTCGGCCTGCGCGCTGGAGGTCGCCCGCTCGAAGACCTTGTCGAAAGCGTCCTTGATGGCGCCGCCCATGCCGCCGGCCATCTCGCGCATCAGCACCAGCACGGAGAGCTGTTCGCTGGTAAGGTTGAAGTTGTTCAACGAGACGCCCCCCGCGAAGGTGTAGGTCCCCTTCTGCGGGGTGTCCAGGTGGAAGCCGGTGAGGTTGATGCGCTCGATGTCGCGCTGTATGGAGCGCTCCGATACGCCGAACTCCGCGGAGAGGTCCGCCACGCGCACCGCGCCCTCGTTGAGCCTGTTGAGGATGTTCAGGACCCTGAAGTACTTTTTATCTCCGGAATCTTTTTGGTACATGCTGCCCCCTTGGCTGGTTCAATTATATAAATTTAAAGGAAGGCGGCGCAGCCAGCATTTTCTTGACTAAAGAGGGGGAAATAAATATAATTTATTCTCTTGCGGGCGTAGTTCAATGGTAGAACGTCAGTTTTCCAAACTGATCACGTGGGTTCGATTCCCATCGCCCGCTTATAGAGTTTGAGGCGATGTAGTGATCAGTCTGGCGGTAGTGTGAGGTAAGGTTTTAGCCTTGGGGCGATGGGAATCGTTCCTTAAGACAGAAGCTCGCTGCCGCTCGCGTGTCGCCCGCTTCCAGAGTTTGAGGCGGTGGAAGTGATCGGTCGGGTTGTCGGAATAGGCAAGGTTTCAACTTCGGGGCGATGGGAATCGTTCCTTAAGACAGAAGCTCGCTGCCGCTCGCATGTCGCCCGCTTTTCGGATGTAGTGTTTTTTGTGCTGGGGTAGCTCAGCTGGTAGAGCATCTCCATGGTAAGGAGAAGGTCGTGGGTTCGATCCCCATCCCCAGCTTACACTTTGTAAGCTCAGTTTTAAGAGACTAATAATTCAGGAGAGATCAAATGGCAAAAGCTAAGTTTGACCGCACCAAGCCCCACGTCAACGTCGGTACCATCGGCCACGTCGACCACGGCAAATCCA
>MGTZ01000054.1 GCA_001799715.1 Elusimicrobia bacterium GWB2_63_16
GACCACGTCGTCCTGGTCGCGCGGGCCCTGCGCGCCCTTGAGCGGCAGCACGCCGATCACGGTGAAGTTCTTGCGGTTGATCTTGATGGTCTTGCCCACCGGGTTCTCCCCGCCGAACAGCTCCTTCACCACGGTGTTACCGACCAGCGCCACCTTGGCCAGGCGCGCTCCCTCGGCGTCGGAGAAGAAGCGCCCGTAATAGGGCTGCGAGTTGCGCATCGAGGCGTAGACCGCGCCGACCCCGGAGATGGAGGTGCGCTGGTTCTTGGCGCCGTAGACCACCTGGGCGTTGCCCGAGACGTTGGCGTCGGACCTGGTTATGTTCTCTATCCGGGCTATGGCCTTGGCGTCCTCTATGGTGAGGCGGCTGACGGCTCCCGCGCCGAGGCTGGCGCCGCCCTGGCGGAACATGCCGGGCATGACGGCCAGCAGGTTGGTGCCCAGGGACGACATGGACTTCTGTATCGCGCGCTGCGCGCCAGTGCCTACGGCGAGCATGGCTATCAGCGCGCCCACGCCGATAATGATGCCGAGCATCGTCAGGAGCGAGCGGGTCTTGTTGCTGACTATGGAACTGACGGAGGAAGCCAGGTTCTCGGCCACCTCTCGCCAGCTCAGGAAGAAGGTCTTGGGGATATGCAGGCGTTTGGGTTCCCTGGCGGCGGCGGGCGGGGCTTTTTTCACCACGTCCTCTATGATCAGGCCGTCCTTCAGTTTTATCACGCGGTCGGCCCAGGCGGCGATGTCGGGCTCGTGAGTGACCATCACCACGGTGATGCCCTGCTCGTCGTTGAGCTTGCGGAAGATGTGCATGATCTCGTTGGACTGGTCGCTGGCCAGGTTGCCGGTGGGCTCGTCGGCGAAGATGATCTTGGGGTCGTTTACCAGCGAGCGGGCGATCGCGACGCGCTGCTGCTGGCCGCCGGAAAGCTGGTTGGGTTTGTGGCCGGCGCGGTCGCCCAGGCCCACCTGCGCCAGGTACTTGGAGGCTTCGTGCGGGCGGGCCTTCTCGCCCAGGTAGATCTGGGGCAGGGCCACGTTGGAGGCCGCGGTGATGCGCGGCAGCAGGTTGAACTGCTGGAACACGAAACCCAGGATGCGGGCGCGCAGGTAGGACAGCTCTATGTCGTCTAGCTCCGACACCTCGCGGCCGAAAAGCCTGTAGGAGCCGGCGCTCGGCCGGTCCAGCAGGCCGAGGATATGCATCAGCGTGGACTTGCCGGAGCCCGACGGCCCCATGATGGCCACGAACTCGCCTTCCTTGATGGAGAGGTCCACGCCCTTGAGCACTTCGAGGGGCTCGCCGCCCATCTCGTAGATCTTTTTGATGCCTTTAAGTTCGATCATATGTTTTCCGGCCGCCGGGGCCCCCGTTCAATGCCCGCTTACGGCGCGCTGCTGCTGCCTGTTCATCGCCGGCCTCTTGGGCATCAGCGGGTTGCTGCCGGAAGAATCCACCTGCGCGGAATAACCGCCCGCCTTGTAGAACACGGTCTCACCGGCCGACAGGCCGGAGACTATCTCCACCTGGTCTCCCTCGTTCTGGCCGGTCTCCACCACGGCATACACCGGCTGGCCGGCCTTCAGCTCCTTTATCACCGCGGTCCGGCCCTGCTGGTCCGTCACCACGGCCGCGGCGGGGATCAGAAGTATATCCTTGCGCTCGGAGATCTTGATCTTTATATTGGCCGTCATCTGCGAGCGGAAGAACTCCGGCACGCGCTCGGGGCGCAGTTTCACCGTGTAGGTCACCACGTTGCTCTTGGTGGTGCCTTCGTCCAGGATCTTGAATACGGTGCCGCGCACTTTCTTGTCCGGATAGGAATCCAGTACGATGGTCGCGCGCTGGGCTTTCTGCACTTTGCCGATATCCGCCTCGTCCAGGCTGGCGGAAACGATCAGCTTGTCCGAGATGGCGAACAGCACCGTGCTGGCGCTCACGGTCTGGCCCTGCACTATGTTCCTGAGTATCAGCGTGCCGTCGATCGGGGAGATGACCTTGATCGGCTTGTAGGTCTCCTGCCACTGCTTGTACTGCTCGTCCCCGGCGGCGCGCGCCGCGTCCAGGATGGCCACCCGGTCGGAAGAGCTCATCAGCGCCAGCACTTCGCCGGCCTTTATCTTATCGCCTTCCTCCACCAGGATCTCCTCTATGCGCCCGGAGGAGGAGGGCTGGATCTCCACCCGGTTCTCGGGCTCCACCACGCCGGTGGTGTCCACCAGTTCGGACAGGTCGCGCAATTCGGCCTGCACGCTTTGGTATTCGGGCGCCTTGCTGGCGCTATTCTTTTTGAAGGCGTACCAGCCGCCGCCGGCCAGCGCGGCTATAACGAGGATGATGACGATTTTTTTCATAGTGTTTTACCCTTATCCTTACCGCTCCATGGGCACGCCGAGCAGCTGCTCCAGCGCGTTCTTGCGACTATGCGCGGTGCGCGCATAGTCCAGCCCGTTCAGGTCCGAATCCACGAAATTCTGCTCCACGTTGACCAGGTCGATGAAGCTGATACTGCCGGCCATGTATTTTATCTGCGCTTCTTTATAGCGTTCCTCGTTGGCCGCCAGCAACGACACCGAGGCTTTGGCGGTCTCGGCGGCGCTGAGGTAGCCGTCGTAGCCGGACCGCAGCGAGGCGGCCAGCGTTATGCGCGCGGCCTTATAGTCCTGCTCCGCCGCGGTCTGGGCTTTGCCGTAGGCCGCCAGGTTGTTGAAATGGTAGGTGGGGCCACCGGAGAAGAGGGGCAGGCTGAGACTCAGGCCCATGGACCAGCTCTTGTCCTGCGGGAACTCGTTGTCCCCGCTCCAGCCGTAGGAGCCGCTGGCCTTCAGCGACGGGTAGGCGTAATAGCGGGCCGAGTTGACCCGCTCTTTGGCCGACTCCAGCGTTTTTTTAGCCGCCACCATGCGGGGGGATTTTTCCAGCGCCAGGACCACGTCGGCTTCGTCCAGGGAAAATTCCGGCACGCCGATGTCGCCGGCGGCGGTCACGCGCTGCGTGCCTTCCAGGCCCATGGCCTCCAGCAGGGCGCGCTGCGCGCTGTCCAGGTCGCGCCCGGCCTTCTTAACGGAGACGGCCGCGCTCTCGGCCAGGGCCTCGGTGTAGAGGGCGTTGCCCTTGGATTCCATGCCGCTCTCGTACTTAAGGCGTATCAGTTTGGCGTTCTCCTGCCTGATGCCGTAGATCTTCTTCTGCACCTCGGCCCGTTTCTGGGCGAAGAGCAGGTCGGCGAAAGCGCCGGCCAGGGTCTGCCTGGCCGAAGCCGAAGCGGCCAGGTAGTCCGCTTCGGCCTTCTCCCGCGCGATGCGGCTGCTCTTCACCGTGGACACGGTCCTGAGGTTTAGCAGCTCCTGCGAAGCTGAGAGGGAAGCGCCCCAGCGGTTGGAGGGGGAGGAAGTATCGTCGCCGCTGCGGGTCACAGAGTGAGACACGCTGACCTGCGGCAGATAGGCGTTCACGCTGGCCAGGTAACTGTAGCCGGCCTGTTCCATGGCGGCCCGGGCCGCCTTTACCGACGGATTGTTCTCTATCGCCAGCCGGCGCGCCTGGTCCCAGGACAGGGTCAGGTCCTGCGCGGCCAGCGGGGCCGAAGCCGCCAGGGCCGCCGCCAGTGTAAGGATAAGTTTTTTAATGGTCATAGGTTTTAAATACGGTCGCGTTCCATATATCAACGCGCGGGGGGCCGGTTTTATTGCATTTTTTTACCGGTCGGTAAATAATTATAGCGGTTGCCGCTCCTACCGTCAATAAAAATGGCCCGCCCGGGAACTCCGGCGGGCCATTGGCGGCGGGAAACGGCTTACTTCAGCTTTTCCTGGCCGGTAAAACTGCGCTCCAGCCTGAAACCGGCCAATATTTCCCTGTCCTCCGCGGAGGGGGCGCCGGTTATGTGCGCGGCTATGGCCGCGCCCAGGCCGGGCCCCAGCATGAAGCCCTGGCCGCACATGCCCACCGCCAGCACGTAGCCCTCTAGCGCGGCGGGGAAATCCACCACCGGGAAGCCGTCGGGGGTCATGGGGTACAGGCCGCGCCAGGTGCGGCGCACCTTCAGCGTGGCCAGGTTGGGCATCAGCGAGATCATGCGGCGCGAGATCTCCGGCAGGAACTCGGAGGTGGAGCGCCGGTCGTGGCCCCAGATGGGCGGCTGCGGCGTGAGGCAAAACACGATCTGCCCCTCCCAGTTCTGGTAGAAGTAATAGTTCTTGGACTTGTCGCCGGGGCGGATATCCACCACCATCGGCTCGAAGAAGCGCTCGGCGGGCTCGGTGATGCCGGCCTCGTGGCAGTCGGGCTTCACCGGCACCGCCACGCCGGCCTGCTCGGAAACGGGGGCGGCGTCGGCGCCGGCGGCGTTGACCACCCACCTGGCCCCGTAGCGGCCCTGCGGCGTCAACACGCCGGTCACGGCCCCGCCTTCCTTCAGGATTTCTTTCACTGGCTCGTGGAAACGGAACTCGGCGCCCAGCTTGACGGCGCGCCGGCAGAAGGCGTTGACCGAGAGCAGCGGCGAGGCGGAACCGTCGCCGGGGGACCAGGTGCCGCCGCGCAGGTCCTTGTCGGCGATGCCGGGCACCAGCCGCTTCACCTCTTCGGCGCCGATCCAGTCGATATCGAGGCCGAGGCCCTTCTGGATCTTCAGCAGCTCGCGCAGCACGCGCTCGTCGCTCTCGGTATAGACCGGGAACAGGTACCCGCCCCGGATCCAGCCGATGTCGTCGCCGTGCTTCTCCTTCCAGGTGGAGAAGACCTCGAGGCTGCGCAGGCAGGCCTTGATCTTGGAGCCGTCGGAATGCGTGGCGCGCACGCCGCCGATGGCGCATTTGTTCTGGCCCTGGCCGGGGGAGGCTTCCTTCTCCAGCACCAGGGTGCGCAGCCCGCGGCCCGCCAGCTCCATCGCCAGAGGCGTCCCCACGCTGCCCGCGCCGATTATAATGACGTCGTAATTGTTTTCAGCCATAGTTCCCTCTCGGAATCCGCTCAGAATCCGCTCCAGCTGGCTTTCTCGTCCGCCTCGGTGCGGCATTTCACGCCGGAGAAGACGCCCAGCGGCGCCTCCACGAACAGCGGCCGCCGGGTGAAGGCGGTCACCTCTTTGGGGTCCACGCCCTCGCTGCGGAAGATGTTCAGCAGCATCGCCGAGCAGGTCTTGGAGCCGCAGGCGCCCATGCCGGCGCGGGTGACGGCCTTGAGCTGGTTGAGGTCGCGCATGCCAGAACGGATGGCCCGGCGTATCTCGCCCAGCGAGACGCGCTCGCAGCGGCAGATAATGGTTTCATCTTCGGCTTTGGCCAGGTCGGCGGGGGCTTTGGCGCCTGCCTCGGTCTCGAACAGGCGCAGCGAGACGGCCTTGTCGGCCGTCTCCGGCGTGGCCTTCACCACGACTATCATCGTGTTCTCGGCCTTGAAATCCTTCACGTCCAGCACCTCGGCCTCGCCGAGGTCGGCGCCTTCCCAGCCCGTCAGGCGCACCCGGTCGCCTTTCTTCACCAGGCCGCGGCCTATCTCGAAAGGCACGGCTACCGACGGGTTGGCGGGATCTTTGCGGTAGTCCACGATGGTTATTGCCAGGCCGGGGCAGATGACCAGGCATTTATAGCAGCCTATGCAGTCCCCGGTGAACTGCGGGGTGTTCATGATGCTCTCGCCGGAGAGTTTGATGGATTTTTTAGGGCAGACGGTCACGCACGGGTTGCAGGGGATCTCCTGCCGGCAGTGCAGCACCGGGTAGACCTTCTTATCGTGATCCTTCGCGGCCGGCGCCTTGGTGATCCCGGGGCGCGACTTGAGCACCTCGAGCCGGTCGAACCAGAAGCCGGGCACCGGCGCGGCCATCACGCCGAGGGCCTTGAGCACCTTGTGCGCGGTGATCTTGCCGCTGAACATGGCGGCCGAAGCCTCGGCGATCTCCTCGGCGTCGCCGCAGACGAAGGCCTCCATGCCGGCCTCGCGGGCCTGAGCGTGGAACTCGTCCACGGAACTGAGGCCCACGGCTATCAGCAGCGTGTCGGCCTCGAAAGTCTTCTCGGTGCCGGGCAGGACCTTGAACTTCTCGTCCACGGCGGCTATCGTGACCTTTTCCAGGCCGTCCCTGCCGTCGGCGCGCACTATGGTATGGCGCGTGTATACCGGCACGCCCAGGCGCCGGATCTTGTCCTCGTGCACCTTGTAGCCGCCGCAGCGCGCCTGCGCCTCTATCAGGCCCACCACGGAGATGCCGGCCTGCAGCGCGTGGTAGGCCGCTATCAGGCCCACGTTGCCGCCGCCGACGATGAAAAGCCGCTTCGCGGGGCGCACGAGGTCGCGGTTGACCAGGGTCTGGAAGGCGCCGGCGCCGTAGACGCCGGGGAGGGTGTTGCCGGGGAAGCCCAGCGACCGCTCGCGGGCGCCGGTGGCGCTGATAATGGCCTTAGGCCGCACCAGGCAGTACTGGTCGCCGCGCAGCACGCCCACTTTTCTGTCGGAGAAGACGGCCAGGCAGGTAGCGTTGGTCCAGGCCTTCACCGACGGGTAGTCCTTCAGCTGGGCCTCCAGCTTGCCGGCTATGTCTATGCCGCGCGTGCCGGCGTAGCAATCCTCCACCGAACCGAAGAATTTATGCGTCTGCAGCACCAGCTTGCCGCCGAAGCGGTCTTTGTCGTCCACGATCAGCGTGTTCACGCCCAGTTTGCCCAGCTCGGCCGCGGCCGCGAGGCCAGACGGGCCGGCGCCGATGATCAGCGCGTCGACGTCCAGTTCTTCCACGCGCCCGAACTCCTGCACGCAGGCCACCCGGGGCAGCCGCGCCTCGCCGCGCAGCGTCTCCACGCGCATGCCCTCGCGCACCGGCGTCACGCAGGATTTCAGGGTCAGGCCGTCGGCGATGACCGAACACTGCGCGCACTGGCCGTTGGCGCAGAAGATGCCCTGCGGGGCGTCGTCCTTGTGGTGGCGGCTGAAGATCTTGATGCCGTTGGCGAACAGCGCACTGGAGATCATTTCGCCTTCCAGCGCCTCGCACGGTTTCCCGTCGAAAACGAATTTTACGGTCTTCCGCTCTTCCGGCTGGAGTACGGGGTGTTCGGTTATTCTTTCCATTAGGGGCCTCTCTTCCGCGGCGCATAACTTCCCTATACTATATTAAAGTGCCCCATGGAAAAACAACGGAAAGAGTCTCTGCGGCCCCGTTTACAGCCGGCCGCGCCCGCCGGCAGGAAATGAGCGGGACCCGCGGCGCTATTTGTTATAATAATCCTGTATGGAGGGTACAATGAAAAAAATTATTTTAACGGCCGCCTGCGCCCTGTTCGCCGGCAGCCTTAACGCGGCGGAATTCCGGCTTAACGGCGCCAGCCTGGTGGACCAGGTGGTCGCCTCGGCTCCCGAAGTGAAGATCCCCGAGGCCCCCAAGCCGGCCAGGGCCAGGACCGGCAGCTACGTGCAGCTCTCCGGCTACGTCAGCCTCAGCGGCTCCGGCTGGCTGCACGGCGACAACGGCGGCTTCACCAGCGTGACGCTGACCGGCTGGGGCACTTTCCGGGACTCTTCCGGCCGGATCACCAGCAACAACACCTATATCAACGCCACCGCCTCCTTCTGGGTGCGCCCCAACCAGTCCGTCTTCGAGACGGTGCGCCCCAGCGTCTACGTGACGTTCTACCGCGACGGGAAAATGGTCGGTTCCACCAATATGACCGGCAGCATCTCCGTCAACGGCTGGCCCAGCTCCAACTACTTCAGCCTCAGCGGCTCCGGCTACCTGAACGGCTCGATGTACGTGGAGGACGCGCAGTAAAGGCCGCGCCTGCGCTAGGAGGGCGGCTTTAAAAAGCCGCCCTTTTTTATTATCATTCAAACTATGAAGATACTCGAAGGCAAAACCCTGTCGGCCGAGATACTCGGCGCGCTGCCTGCCCGCGTGGAGGCCGTGAAGGCCCGCCTGGGCAGGCCCCCGTCGCTGGCGATCATCAATTACTTCGCAGACTCGCCGTCGGCGGTCTACGTAAAACGCAAGATCGCCGCCTGCGAGAAGCTCGGCATCGCCGTTAAACTGTTCGCCCCGAAGCCCGAGGACGGCTACCCGGCCTTCAAGGCGCTGCTGGCCAGGCTGGGGGCCGACGCGGCCTATGACGCCGTCATGATAGAGCGGCCGCTGCCGGACGGCTTCGAGACCAGGGAGACCTGGGACGCCGTGCCGGCCGCCAAGGACGTGGACGGCCTCTCCTCGCTGAACATGGGCCGGCTGTTCATCGCCAAGAAATTCTCGGAGATCGAGAACGGCGGCTTCTTCTCGCCGTGCACCGCGCTGGCCGTGATCCGCCTGTTGCGCTTCCACGGCATAGACCCGGCCGGCATGAACATCGCCGTGGCGGGCCGCTCTTCCGTGGTGGGCCGGCCGCTGGCGCAGATGCTGGTGGCGCTCGACGCCACCGTCACGGTCTGCCACACCCGCACGAAGAACATCGCCGAGGTCTTCAAGCGCGCCGACCTGGTGGTCACCGCGGCCGGCAAGGCCAAGTGGCTCAAGCCGGAACTGCTGCCGCCTGGCGCCGTGGTGATAGACGTGGGCACAAATTTCGACGAGAACGGCCGCATGTGCGGCGACGCGGACTACGCCGCGCTGGAACCCTCGGCGGCCGCCGTCTCGCCGGTGCCGGGCGGGGTGGGGCCGGTCACGCTGGCCTGCCTGATAGAGGCCGCGGTGCGCGCGGCCGAACTGGCGCCTAAAACAGAAAAAGGCGGGATTATACTCACATGACTAAAATATTTACCCTCGCGCTGGCCCTGCTGCTGCCGTCCGCGCTGCTTCTGACGGCCGCCGCGCAGGAGCAGGAGCCCCCGAAGGAAGAGACCGCCGCGCCCGCCAAGCCGGCCGCTAAAAAGAAGGCGAAGAAAAAGAAGAAGGCCGCGCCGGTCTCCGAGTACAAATTCGGGGCCGTGGACAAGCCCTCCGCCTACAAGTTCGACCGCGAGGCCGAGCCGATAACGAAAGAATCGGCGAAAAAAGCCGCCGCGGAAAGGGCGGCGGCGGCGAAGAAGAAAAAGAAAAAGGCGGCCGCGAAAAAGGCGGTTTCCGAATACAAGTTCGACGCGGTGGACAGCGTGTCCACCTACAAGATGGACAAGTACGCCGACCCCATAGTGAAAACGCCTAAAAAGAAGAAGGCCGCCGCCAAAAAGAAGCCCGCCGAGCCGGCCGAACCCGCGCCCGGCCACGACGCTTCGGGCGCCATCCCCGAGGTAAATTGAGGTCCGATCCGATGAGCGGAACTAAAGAGTGGCATAACGGTTTCTTCAGGAACTCCTTCTACAACCCGGCCTCCCCGGCCGCCGTGGAGAAGGCGCCTTCAGAGGCCGCCTTCGTCCTCAAGCAGCTCGGGCTGGAAAAGGGCGCCGCGCTTCTGGACCTGTGCTGCGGGCCCGGCCGCCACGCCGTGGAGTTCGCCAGGCGCGGCCTGGCCGTGACCGGCTACGATTTCTCCGCCGAGTACCTGCGCGAGGCCGCCGCCCGCGCCAAAAAGAAAAAGGTGGCGCTGCGGCTGCTGCGCGGCGACATGCGGCGGCTGGCCTGGCGCGGCGAGTTCGACGCGGTCGTGAACCTGTTCACCAGCTTCGGCTATTTCCTGAAGTTCTCAGACGACCTGAAGACGCTCAAGGGCGCGGCCCGCGCGCTAAAGCCCGGCGGGCGTTTTCTGATAGACGTGATCAACGGCGATTTCATCAGGACCCGCTACACGCCCAGGGACTGGCACGACCTCGGCGACCACTACCTGCTGGAAGAGCGGGAGGCCGCCCGGGGCGGCATCTTCAACGAGTGGACGCGCATAGACAAGAAAACCGGCAAGATACAGAGGAAGACTTTTTTCAACCGGCTCTACGGCCGGGCGGAGATGACGGCCGCCCTGCGCAAGGCGGGCCTGGCGCCGCTGAAATTCTGGGGCGGTTTTAAGGGCGAGCCGCACTCGGAAGAGAGCGTGCGGCTGATCTGCCTGGCGAAGAAGATTTGACCCGTCCCGGACAGGGCGCCGGACCCCGCGCTAGGCGCGGGGTTCTTTCTTTTTAGCCGCGAGCTGGCCGCAGGCGGCCGCTATATCGGCGCCGCGCTCCACCCGCAGGTAGGTGCGCACGCCGGCCTCTATCAGCTCCAGCTGGAAAGCCTTCACGCGGGGCGTCTCGCCGCCCGGGCCGCCCGGGGGGTTGTAGGGGATAAGGTTGACCCGGCAGGGGATATCCCCGACCAGCCGCGCCAGCAGCGCCGAGTCGGCCGGCCGGTCGTTGACGCCGGGGAAAAGGATATATTCGAACATCACGGCGGCCTTGCGCGCGGAGCAGTAGGCGCGCACGGCTTCGAGCACGCGGCGCAGCGGATACTTTTTTTCCATCGGGGCCAGCCGGGCGCGCTGCTCTTCGTCGGCCGCCACCACGGAGACCGCCAGCCGCACCCTGAGGTCCGAAGCGGCCAGCTCCTCTATCACCGGGATCACGCCGACGGTGGACACCGTCATCTTGACCTGCGGGAAATGGCGCCCGCGGCTGTCCGAGAGCAGCCGCACGGCGCGCTTAACGTTCTCCCAGTTCAGGAACGGCTCGCCCATGCCCATGAAAACTATGCTGTTCAGCTCGCCGGCTTCCTTCAGGCAGGCCTCGAACTGAGCGATGATCTCCTGCGGCGTCAGCGACCGCCGCAGCCCCAGAGCGCCGGTGGCGCAGAAGGTGCAGCCGCAGTCGCAGCCGGACTGCGAGGAGAGGCAGGCTATCACCCTGTCCTTGCCGGGCAGCACCACGCATTCTGCGGGCGCGCCGTCGTGGAAACGGAAAAGCATCTTGCGGGTGCCGTCGCGCGACACCTGGGTTTCCACGGGCGCGGGCAGCGGGGCGAGGGAATAGGCGGGGGAGAGCGCGGCGGTTACGCGGGGCGGCACTCCGGGCAGGGCGGCCAGGTCCGTCGCCCCGAGCCGGTGCACGGCCAGGTACACCGCCGCCGCATGCACGGGCTTCTCGCCCAGGGCGGCCAGCGCCGCCTCGAGTTCGGGGCGGGTCAAAGCCCTGAGGTCCGGTTTCATAGTGTCTTTCATGGTGGCCAAGGGACTATTCTATTAAATTAGCCGGCCGCCGCCGCCCCCGAAAATGCGGACGTAAGCCGCGGGAACGCCTCATTGCCTTTCGTCAAATTGGCAAACCACTCTTTTTTTGAGAGAATATAAATATACCGCGGGAAACACGCGCGCGGGTACAGGAAGTTTTAAGGAGCCCTCCATGAAACAGAACATCGTTGAAAAGATCCTTACCTCCCACCTCAAAGAAGGCGAATTCATAAAAGGCAGCGAGATCGGCATCCGCATAGACCAGACCCTGACGCAGGACGCCACCGGGACCATGGCTTACCTGCAGTTCGAGGCGATGGGCCTCAAAGAAATAAAAACAGATCTTTCCGTTTCCTACGTCGACCACAACACCGTGCAGGTCGGCTTCGAGAATTCCGACGACCACAAGTACCTGCAGACCGTGGCTGCCCGCTACGGCGTGGTCTACTCCCGCCCGGGCAACGGCATCTGCCACCAGGTGCACCTCGAACGCTTCGGCAAGCCGGGCACCACGCTGCTCGGTTCCGACTCCCACACCCCCACCGGCGGCGGCATCGGCCAGGTGGCCATCGGCGCCGGCGGCCTCGACGTGGCCGTGGCGATGGGCGGCGGCCTGTTCTATACCACCTGCCCCAAGGTCTATCTCGTGAACCTGACCGGCGAACTGCAGCCCTGGGCGACGGCCAAGGACGTAGTGCTGAAGATGCTCGAGATCCTGACCACCAAGGGCAACGTGGGCGTGATGCTGGAATACGGCGGCAAGGGCGTAAAGTCCCTCTCCGTGCCGCAGCGCGCGACCATAGCCAACATGGGCGCCGAGATGGGCGTGACCTGCTCGGTGTTTCCGTCGGACAACGTCACGAAGAAATTCATGAAGGCGCAGGGCCGCGAGGCCGACTGGGCCGAGCTGAAGGCCGACCGCGGCGCCAGGTACGACCGCGTGATAGACCTGGACCTGTCGGCGGTGGAACCGATGGCCGCCGCCCCGCACAGCCCCGGCAATATCAAGAAGATCGCAGACCTCGACGGCCAGCCGGTGGACCAGGTCTGCATCGGCTCCTGCACCAACTCCTCCTACCGCGACATGATCACCGTGGCCGAGATCCTGAAGGGCCGCCGCGTTGCCCAGAGCGTGAGCCTCGGCATAGCGCCCGGCTCGCGCCAGGTGCTGCAGATGATGGCCCGCAAGGGCGCGCTGGCGAACCTGCTGGATTCCGGCGCGCGCATCCTCGAGAGCGCCTGCGGCTTCTGCATCGGCAACCACTTCTCCCCCAAGAGCGGCGGCGTTTCACTGCGCACCTCCAACCGCAACTTCGAGGCCCGCAGCGGCACCAAGGACGCCCAGGTATACCTGGTGAGCCCGGAGGTGGCCGCGTTGGCCGCCGTCACCGGCAAGTTCACCGACCCGCGCAAGGCCGGCATCCCATATCCCGCCGTGAAAGAGCCCGCCGCCTTCCTGGTGGACGACAGCATGTTCATCAAGCCCTCGCCCGAACTGAAGGGCACCGAGGTGTTTCGCGGCCCCAACATCGGCGAGCCGCCCAAGAACGACAGGATGCCCGAGGCCCTCAAGGGCGCGGTGATGATAGTGGCCGGCGACAAGATCACCACCGACCACATCATGCCCGCCGGGGCGCGGCTGAAGTACCGCTCCAACGTGCCGGCCTACGCCAAGTACGTGTTCGAGAACCTGGACCCCGAGTTCCACAAGCGCTGCATGGACAGCAAGGCCGCCGGCAACCACAACGTGATAGTGGCCGGCGAGTCGTACGGCCAGGGCTCGAGCCGCGAGCACGCGGCCATGTGCCCGATGTACCTCGGCGTGAAAGCCGTGGTGGCCAAATCCTTCGAGCGCATCCACGCGGCCAACCTGATCAACTTCGGCATCGCCCCGCTGACCTTCAAGAACCAGGCCGACTACGAGACCATCAAGGCCGGCGACAAGCTCTCCTGCGGCGACTGGCGCGCGGCCATAGCCGAGGGCCGGCCGGTAACGCTCAAGAACGAGCGCACCGGCGCGGCCATCGAATGCGTCTGCGCCCTCTCCGGGCGCCAGAGGGCCATCCTCACGGCTGGCGGCCTCCTGAACCAGACTACCGGCAAATAAAGGACCACAACATGGCACAAAGAGGCATAAGGGAATACGAAGGCAAGAAGATACTTTTCGACGGGTTGGCGCAGACCATCCCGTCCTTCAAGGGCAAGGCGGAGAAGCTGGCCCTCGTTACGCCGGACACCGACCAGAAGAAACTCCTGAAGGACCACCCGTGGCTGCTGAAGGAAAAGCTGGTGGCCAAGCCCGACCAGCTCTTCGGCAAGCGCGGCAAGCACGGCCTGCTGTGCCTGAACAAGGACTTCAAGGCCACCTGGGCCTGGATAGCCGAGCGCATGAACAAGACGGTCACCGTGGGCAAGACCACCGGCGAACTGAACGTCTTCATGATAGAACCGTTCACGCCGCACGCCGAGGATTCCGAAGAGTGCTACGTGGCGATAAAGGCCACCCGCGACTACGACACGATCTACCTCTCCAACAAGGGCGGCATCTACGTCGAGGAGAACTGGGAGAAGGTCAAGGAGACCGAGGTCCCGGTGCTTTCGCGTATAGAGGACATAAAGCTCAACCTGCCGGAATTCGGCAAGCGGAAGGGGCAGATAGAGGAGTTCGTGCGGGCGCTCTACAAGGTATACGCCGAGGGCCACTTCACCTACCTGGAGATCAACCCCTTCACGTTCCACGGCGACGAGATAGTGCCGCTGGACCTGGTGGCCCGCGTGGACGACACGGCGGCCTTCGAGTGCACCAAGGTCTGGGGCGACCTGCAGTTCCCGTCCTCCTTCGGCCAGAAGCACACCAGGGAAGAGGAGTTCATCCGCAAGATAGACGAGGGCACCGGCGCGAGCCTCAAACTCACCATGCTCAACCCCGACGGCCGCGTGTGGAACATGGTGGCCGGCGGCGGCGCGTCCGTGATCTACGCGGACACCGTCTGCGACCTGGGCTTCTCCAAGGACCTCGCCAACTACGGCGAGTATTCCGGCGACCCCTCGGCCGAGGACACCTACCAGTACGCCAGGACCATCCTCGACCTCATGACCCGCAAGAAGGACCCGCGCGGCAAGGTGCTCATCATCGGCGGCGGCATCGCCAACTTCACCGACGTGGCCAAGACCTTCAAGGGCATCATCAAGGCCCTCACCGAGTACAAGCAGAAGCTGGTGGACGGCAAGGTGAAGATCTACGTGCGCCGCGGCGGCCCCAACTACAAGGAAGGCCTCGCCAACATGCGCAAGCTGGGCGAGAGCCTCGGCGTGCCGATAGAGGTCTACGGCCCCGAAACCCACATGACCGCCGTCGTTTCGATGGCGCTCAAGCCGGCGGCGAAGGCCGCTCCGGCCTGCAAGCCTGCCCAAGCGGGAGGGAAGAAATAATGAAACCCGAGCTTTTCACCAAAGATACCACCGCCATCGTTTACGGCTACCACGTCAACGCCATCCAGCGCATGCTGGACTTCGACTACGCCTGCGGCCGCAAGGTGCCGTCGGTGGCGGCCATCGTCAACCCCGGCAGCGAGGGAGTGCACAAGGTCTTCTTCGGCAAGGGCGAAGTGCTGCTGCCGATGTACAAGAACTTCGAGGCCGCCGCGGCGCGGCACCCGAAGGCCGACGTGGTGGTGAACTTCGCTTCCTACCGCTCCGCCTTCGACAGCTCCATGGAGGCGCTGAACCACCCGAATATCCGCACCGTCTGCGTGATCGCCGAGGGTGTGCCGGAGCGCCGCGCGAGGATACTCGCCGCCACCGCGAAGAAGCTCGACAAGATGGTCATCGGGCCCGCCACCGTGGGCGGCATCAAGGCCGGCTGCTTCAAGATCGCCAACACCGCCGGCACCTACGAGAACATCGTGGAATCCAAGCTGCACAGGCCCGGCTCCGTGGGGTTCGTGTCCAAGTCGGGCGGCCTGTCGAACGAGTGCTATAACATCATCGCCCGCAACACCGACGGCCTCTACGAGGGCATCGCCATAGGCGGCGACGCCTACCCCGGCTCCACCCTGCTCGAGCATATCCTGCGCTACGAGGCCATCCCGGCCGTGAAGATGATAGTGGCGCTGGGCGAGATCGGCGGCACCGAGGAGCTGCGCATCGTCGAAGCCCTGAAGGCGAAGAAGATAACCAAGCCCCTCGTCATCTGGGTGACCGGCACCTGCTCCAAGATGTTCCCCGCGGGCGTGCAGTTCGGCCATGCCGGCGCCAAGGCCAGCAGCGACCTCGAGACCGCCGACGCCAAGAACGCGGCGCTCAAGGCCGCCGGCGCCATTGTGCCGGATTCCTTCGACGACTACGGCGTGAAGGTGAACGAGACCTACCTGAAGCTGGTGAAGAAGGGCGCGATCAAGCCCGCCGAGGATATCCCTGCCCCGGCCCTGCCCATGGACTTCGCCCAGGCGGTGAAGGAAGGGAAGATCCGCAAGGCCACTACCTTCATCAACACCATCTCCAACGAGAAGAAGGAAGAACTGGAATACCTGAATATCCCGATCTCCAAGGTGCTGGAGAAGGAGCTGGGCATAGGCGGCGTGATAGGCCTGCTCTGGTTCAAGCGCGAGCTGCCCGACTACGGGCGCAAGTTCCTCGAGACCGCGCTGATCCTGACCGCCGACCACGGCCCCGCCGTGAGCGGCGCCCATAACGCCATCGTGGCGGCCCGCGCCGGCAAGGACATCATCTCCTCGCTGGTCTCCGGCCTGCTCACCATCGGCCCGCGCTTCGGCGGCGCCATCGACGGCGCGGCGCAGGAGTTCAAGCGCGCCTACGACGCCAAGCTGACGCCGGAGCAGTTCATCACCGAGATGAAGAAGAAGGGCACGCCCATCCCCGGCATCGGCCACAAGGTCAAGAGCGTGACCAACCCGGACATGCGCGTGACGGCCATGAAGGCCTTCTGCCAGAAGAACTTCAAGAGCACGCCGCTGCTGGACTACGCGCTGGAGGTGGAGAAGCTGACCACCGCCAAGAAGGGCAACCTCATCCTCAACGTCGACGGCTGCATCGGCATAGCCTTCGTGGACATGCTGCACAGCACCGGCTCGTTCTCCAGGGACGAGATAGAGAACATCGTGAAGATGGGCTGCCTCAACGCCCTGTTCGTGGTGGCGCGCTCCATCGGCCTCTTCGGGCATATCTTCGACCAGAAGCGCCTGAAGCAGCCGCTGTACCGCACCCCGTACGACGAGATAGCCTACATGACGGACCTGTAAGGGGCACAAAAGGCCCCCCGGTGACGAACCGGGGGGCTTTTCTTTTCAGCGCAAGACCATGAAGACCAAACCGCAGATTCTATATATACACGGTGGCAGCACCTTCAGCAACCGAGCAGACTACCTGAGGTTCCTTAAGAACAGGCCGGTCTCCTCGGGTGAGCGTATACGCTGGAACGAGGCTTACCTAGACAGAAGCTTGGGCGCCAAGTGCGAAATAATCCGGCCAAAGATGCCATGCCCGGAACGGGCGGCTTACGCCGACTGGAAGGTACACCTCGAACGCCATATCCCGCTTCTGCGCGACAACGTGATCCTGGCCGGCACTTCGCTGGGGGGAATATTCTTGGCCCGGTACCTGGCCGAGAACCGGTTTCCCAAAAAGATACTATCGGCCTATTTGATCTGCCCCCCTTTCGACAACACCCTGCCGACCGAAGAGATCTGCTGCGGTTTTCGGCTGCCGCGCAGCCTGGAGCTGCTGGAGAAGAACTGCGACCGCCTCACGCTTTGTTTCTCCAGTGACGACACGACCGTTCCGGCCTCGCACGCTAAAAAATACGCACGTCGTTTAAAAAAAGCCAGGATACTCGTCTACGATAATAAGAACGGCCACTTTAAGGTACCGGAATTCCCCGAACTCGTGAGGATGATAAAGTCAGACCTTAAAGATATCTAAGCGCATTCGCCATTGACGAACTTAAGTAAAGGGATAAAATAGCAGAATTCCGCCGGGCTACTCCGGCGTTTTGCTTTTAGTGGGGGGAGCGGAGCTGGATGACCAGGGCGGCGTGCAGGACGGCGGCTATTTTGGCGAGGGTACGGACGGTGAGGTTCTGGTTGCCGGCCTCGATACGGGAGATGACGGACTGCGTAGTGCCTACGGCTCGGGCCAACTGGCCCTGGGTCATTTTAGCCCGGGCTCGGGCTTTGGCGATCTGCAGCGCCAAGCGCACTTCCACATCGGCCTTTTCATAGGCCTTTTTCCAGCGCGGATCCTTCTCCGCTCCGGCAAACACCTCGTCCAGAGGAATTCCTGCTCTCTTCTTCTTCATAAGTCTTCCCAGCCCCTGCGCAGAATCCAGTCAGCCATCGCCTTTTGAGACTTCTCTATTTCCGCCTTTGGGACTTCGGCTGACTTCTTAAGGAACGCGTTCGCAACCACTATCAAGTCTTTCCAGAATGAATACAGGAACCTGTGCTGGTGGTGTTGGATTATTAACCGCAGCTCCCAGACCCCGTCGCACAGATGCTTGCCGTATTCCTCCGGCAGGTCCGGGCCCAGTTCCGCAAGGGCTTTGAACCAGCGCTTGGCCTTGGCCTGATGGTTAATATCCATCGCACGGGCATAGTCGCATGCCTGGCATCTGCCGCCCGCCGAGCGATAGAAATAGATCCTGCACCTTGCTTTATCCATATTAAAGCACATATGCTATGTTTGTCAATAGCCGTGCCCCCCGTGACTCGACCCAGAGATAGCATAGCAGGTCAACCCGACAAGGGCCTGACGGGATGAGAAACAGCCCGCCGGAGGGCGGGCTGTCGGCTCGGGCGCCAGCCTGAGCTAGGCGGCGAGTTCGAACATTTTGTCTATGGAGTGTTTGGCGCGGGCCGCGATGTCGGCGGGCACGGTGACTTCTTCTGGGGAGGGGTCCTTCAGCAGGGCCAGCATGCTGTCGAGCGTGATGCTCTTCATGTAGGGGCAAAGCCGGCACATCGCTATGAAATTCTTCTCGGGGAAGCGCAGCTTGGCCAGCTCTCCGAAGCCGCATTCCGTCACCAGCAGGTAGGCCGCGGCGTCGGTGCTTTCCACATAGCGCATCATGTCGCCGGTGCCGCCCATGAAATCCACGGCGTTTATCAGCTCCGACGGGCACTCGGCGTGCGCCAGCGCCACCAGGCCCGGGTAATTCTTGCGGTACACCTTTATCAGCTCCGGGTTGAAACGCTCGTGCACCACGCAGGTGCCCTTCCAGAGGATGATGTCCTTGCCCGGCGTCTTGCCGAGGGCCTTGGCCAGGTTGGCGCCCATGAAGCGGTCCGGCACGAAGATGAGCCGCTCGTGCTTCTCGTACATTTTCCGCAGGATCTTCTCGGCGTTGGCGCTGGTCACTATGCAGTCGCTCTCGGCCTTCACCTCGGCGGAGGTGTTGATATAGGTGACCACCGGCAGGCCGGGATATTCGGCTTTCAGGTTTCGCACATCGGCGCCGGTGATGGCTTCGGCTAGCGAGCAGCCGGCGTTCTTCGACGGCACATAGACTTTCTTGGAGGGGTTGAGTATCTTGGCCGTCTCGGCCATGAAATGCACGCCGCAGAAGATTATGACATCGGCCGTGGTCTTGCGGCAGTCGTCGGCCAGCTTGTAGGAGTCGCCCACCAGGTCGCCTATGCCAAGGATGATGTCCGGCGTCTGGTAGACATGGGCGCAGACCACGGCGTTCTTCTCTTTCTTCAGCCGGTTGATCTCGAGGGTTTTGGCGGCCACGCCTTCCAGCGCGCCTTCCACGCAGCGCCGGTGCAGCCCCAGCGAGGTCAGTCTCTTTATCTCTTCGGTCAGCGCCTGGTCCATGATCAGCCCTTCAGCGTCCACTTGCCCAGCAGGTCCGGGTGGTTGGTAAAGATGCCGTCCACGCCGATCTCCTGCATGCGCCGGGCGTCCCTTTTTGTGTTGACGGTGTAAACGCAGACTTTGAAGCCGGCCTTTTTGATGCGGGAGACGTTGATCTTGAAAGCGATGCGCAACGCCAGGTGGAAATTAACCGCCCGCACCGCGCGGGCCTTCTTCAGGGCTGGCAGCAGGAGCACGGTGCTCAGGCCGTGGCCCAGGTAGGCCAGCTTGAGGTCGTGGGACAGCTCGCGGAAGCGCTTGAGCGTGCCGTGGTCGAAGCTGGAGACCAGGCTTTTAGCGAACATGCCGGGCTTGCTGTTGATGAAAGCCAGCAGCTTGGCCTCTATGCCGGGATACACGTTGCCGTCGTTCTTCACCTCGAAGTTCAGCCAGTCGGCGGCGGGGCCTATGATGTCGATGACCTCTTCCAGGCGCGGCACGTGCTGAAAGGCCTTGTCGGCCCGGTAATGCTGCGCCACGTTGATCTTCTTGAGCTCGGCCCAGTTCAGGTCGGCGATCTTTACGTCCCGCCCGGAGGTGCCGAGCAGCGAGTAGTCGTGATGCACCACCAGGTAGCCGTCTTTGGTCAGGTGCACGTCGAACTCGAAATCTTTGGAGCCCATCTCTACGGCTAATTTGAAAGCCTTGATAGTGTTTTCCGGCGCGTAGGCCGAGGCGCCGCGGTGCGATATTATTTTCATATGAATACTTTCTTTATCTCGGAGAACTGCGCTTCCTCGAACTCGAAACCGCCCATATTGCCGCGCTCGGTGCCGGGGCCGTGGAAATCGGTGCCGGCCGTGACGAACAGGCCGTGGCGGGCGGCCAGCGAGACGAACTCCCTGGTGGCGGCCCCGGTATGAGCGGGGTAATAGGCCTCTATGCCGTCGAGGCCATAGTCCTTCCAGGCGGGCAGGTCCAGCACCTTGGCCACGGCGCCGGGATGGGCCAGCACGGCTTTGCCGCCGGCCTTCTTGATCGTCTTTATCGCTTCCTCTACCGTGGGGCCGTTGGGGCTGACATAGGCGGGCGCGCCGGGCGCCAGGTAGCGCTTGAAGGCCTGGCTGCGGGTGGAGACTATTTTGCGGGCGCGCATGACGTCGGCCACCTGGGGCCGGCCCACCGTGCGGTTGCCGGGCACCGGCAGGTCCTCGAAGGCTATGGCTATGCCCAGGCCGCCCAGCAGTTCCAGTATTTTTTTGATGCGGGCCACCCGACGGCCCCTGAACCCGGCCAGGCTGGCCGCCAGGTCCGGATCGGCCAGGTTGATGCCGTAGCCCAGGATATGCAGGTTCTCGTGCAGGCCGGTACTGATCTCCACGCCGTAACAGTAGGAGAGGCCCGCCTGTTTAAGGGCCGGCTCCATCTCCGCCCAGCCGCCGGTCACGTCGTGGTCGGTCAGGGAGAAATATTTGACGCCGGCCCGGGCGGCCTCGCGGGCCAGCGCCGCGGGCTCCAGCGTTCCGTCGGAGAAGGTGGAATGGTTGTGGAGGTTGATCAGCGCCATATCAAGAGCGCGCGGGCCGGGGCGGGGGCTTGGCCCCCGGGGGGGCGCCCGTTCCCGGCCTGCGCGGCCAGGGCAGCGTCAGCCTACGGTGACTTCTTTGACCGCGGGAACTTCTTCCCTTATCATGCGCTCTACGACGTGCTTGAGCGTCATCGTGGAATGCGGGCAGCAGCCGCAGGCGCCGGTCAGGCGCACGGTCACTATGCCCTTCTTCTCGTCTACCGCGACGAGCTCCACCGAACCGCCGTCGGCGGCCAGCATGGGCTTGATTTTCTCTATAACTTTGGCGACTTGGTCTTTCATAGGTATACCTCTCTATTAAATTATACCATGCCGGAAAGGGGCGGGAGGGAAGGCTGGAACGCCGCCAGGCCGCCTTTGATATAATCTTTTTATGCTCAAAGAAGCCATGCACGTGATGCAGGTTAAGGGCGAGCCGCGCCGGCGCTGGTTCGACGACGAGTATTTCGACCTGATAGTGTGGTTCGAGCCGGGTTCGGAGATCTGGGGCTTCCAGCTCTGCTATGACCGCGAGTGGAAACCCCGGGCCCTGACCTGGACGCGGCAGTACGGCTACAAACATACCGGCATAGACGACGGGGAGCACGCGCCGGGCGCCTCCAAGTCGGCCCCGGTGCTGGTGGCCGACGGCAAGTTCGACGCCCCGTCCGTCTCGGCCCGGTTCGAGCGGGCCGCCGCGGAAATACCCGGGGACATCGCGGCTTTCGTCCTGGAAAAGCTAAAGGCGCATAAACTCTGATGCCGAAGAACTTTAAACCGAAACTGGGCTCCGGGGACCTCGGCCATACCGATCTGCTCGGGGGCAGGCGGGTGCCCAAGACCCACCCCCGCGTAAAGTTCAACGCCCTGCTCGACGAACTTTCCGCCCTGCTGGGCCTGCTCAAGACCGGCCTTAAAAAGCCGGACCTGCGGCGGGAGCTCGGCGCCATCCAGACGGCCCTGATAAAGATTTCCGGCCTGGTGGCAGGGATGAAAGCGGACCTCGCCCCCGAGACGGCCGCCCTCACGACCCTGGTAGAAAACCGCGCCGCCGCCGCGCGGCCTCCGAAAAAGTTCGTCCTGCCCGGCAGCAACGAAATCGAGGCCCTGGCCCACCTGACCAGGACCAGGGCGAGGATCTGCGAGATCCTGGCCTGGGAGCTCAAGGCCAAGCAGCCGGCCGTCTACCTCAACCGCCTCTCCGACTACCTCTTCCTGCTGGCCGTTTCCTGCGCCAAATAGCCCGCCGCGGAAATAAAAAAGCCCCGGTCACGGCCGGGGCTTTTTCTTTTTCGCAAGTATTACCTGGTCACGGTGCCGCTGACGGTCTTTACGCTGGGGTTTTTTATGTCGCTGCCGGAATAGTCGATGTCGCCGCTGACGGTCTTTAACACCGCGTTCTCGGCGGACGAGTCGCGCACCTCCACATCGCCGCTGATGCTCTGGGCGCTGAGCGAGTTGAACTGCGACTCCCTGATCTCCACGTCTCCGCTGACGCTCTTGACCAGCGCCTCGCCGGAGCTTTTCAGGCCGGAGACGGAGATGTCTCCGTTGACGCCCTTGAAGGAGGCCGTGCCGTCGGTCACGAAGCCGCTGATAACGATGTCGCCGTTGACGCTCTCCGCGTTCAGCGAGGCCAGCCGGGCCGGCAGGAACACGGTGGCGTCGCCGATGGCGGCCTTGGCGCCGCTCCTGGTCCTGACCCGCAGTTCACCGCCCTCAAAGCTGACCTCGGCGTCCCCGTCGGAGCGCTCCAGCACTTCCACCGTGGCGCTGGCGCCCTCGCCCTCCCGGCCGGTCAGCGTGAGGTCGCCGGTCATGGTCTTGATGCGGAAGGAGCCGCCCTCGAATTTAGGGACGGAGACTTCCACGGTGCGGGAATTCATCTTGGCCAGGCTGCCCAGGCCGCAGAGCCCGCCGAGCGCGCTAAGGGCGCTGAGCCCCTTGAGGCCGCTGAGGCCGCGCAGGCCGCCGGCCACGCCGTCCGCCGCGGCCGAGCCGCGCTTGATGGCGAAGACGGCCAGCGCTATGCCGGCCAGGCCGAGCACGGTGATGGCCACCACGCTCAGGGCCGCGAGGCCCAGGGCGCCGAGGCCCAGGTACTTGAGCATGACCCGGGTGTCGGGGTTAAGGGGGCCGACATGCTGCATCAGCAGTATGACGCCGACCACGAGGGCCGTCAGGATGGATAATTTCAGCAGGAACTTGAGCATATTGTTTCTCCTAGTCTCTCTTTCTCCGGGCGGTTCTCGCGCCCGTCACCCTATATGACACGCGGGGCCGGAAAATGTTTCATTCCGGCCCGCCGGACCTCTCGCGCAGGCGCTCCTTGGCCCGCAGCAGCCTTATCTTTACCGTATTGATGGGGATAGCGAGGGCGTCCGCTATCTCCTGGTAGGACCGCTCCTTAAAATAATACAGGTCTATCACGGTCCGGTATTTTTCCGGCATCCCGGCCAGGGCTTCCTTTACCAGGGCCAACTGCCGCTGCTGCTCGAGGAGTTCTTCGGACGCGTCGGCGGGGGCCGGGAGATTGTCGGCGAGGGCGTCGTCGAGCTGCGTTTCGCGGCCCGCGCGGCGCTCGGACCAGTTCATGCTGAGGTTGTAGGCGATGCGGTACAGCCAGGAGGACACCTTGGCCTCGCCCCGGAACTTCTCGATGTTCTCGTAGGCCTTCAGGAAGACCTCCTGGGTGAGGTCCCGGGCCTCCTCCTCGAACCGCACGTATCTGGAAACCACGTTAAAAATGAAGTCCTGGTGCCTGAGCACCAGCTCGCCGAAAACTTCCGTTTCCCCGGCGGATATCCGCCGCAGCAGGCCCTCTTCATTTTCCATCCCTGTATTTTACTTCTTTGTTTAAAGAGAGGAGGGGACGTTCTTAACTATCGGACTATTAGGCGATCAGCGCTTGTTAATAAATATTCCGATAGTTAAGAACGTCCCCATAAAAGAAAACCGCCCCGGAGGGGGCGGTTCTTCTGCGGCGCGGGCCGGGCTACATGCGTTCAGGTGCGGAGACGCCGAGCAGGCCGAGACCTTTGGCGATGACGCCCTTCACGGACTTGAGCAGGAACAGGCGGAAGGCGGTGACTTCCTTATTCTCCGGGTCCAGCACTTTATGCTGGTCGTAGAACGAGTGGAAGCTCGCCGCCAGCTCGCTCAGGTAGGTGGTCAGGTGGTGGGGGGAGTTGTCCCTCGCGCAGTCGGAGAGGGTCTTCTCCAGCCATAACAGCTTGAGCATCAGCGCGCGCTCCTCGGGGTTGATGACGGCCTTCGCCTCGTCGAACCCGGCGGCCGGGTCCACGCCCTTGGCGGCGGCGTTGTCGAAGATGGAGCAGATGCGGGCGTGCACGTACTGCACGTAGTAGACCGGGTTCTCGTTGCTCTTTTTCTTAGCCAGTTCCACGTCGAAGTTCAGGTGGGTGTTGGGGCCGCGCGAGGCGAAGAAGAAGCGGCAGGCGTCGGTGCCCACGTCCTCCATCAGCTCCTTCAGGGAAATGAAGTCGCCGGCGCGCTTGGACATCTTCACCACTTCCTTGCCGCGCAGCAGCGACACCTGCTGGTGGATGATCACCTTGAACGAACCCAGGTCCGAGCCGAGCGCCTTGACGGCGGCCTCCATGCGCGGCACGTAGCCGTGGTGGTCGGCGCCCCAGATGTCTATCAGGCGCTTAAAGCCGCGGGAGAACTTGTTGAGGTGGTAGGCGATGTCGTTGAGGAAATAGGTGTTGCGGCCGTCGGCCTTGACCAGCACGCGGTCCTTGTCGTCGCTCTCCAGCTCCGAGGCCGCGCCGAACCAGACCGCGCCGTCCTTCTCGTAGACCATGCCTCTCTCTTTGAGCGTGGCCAGGGCCTTGGCGGGGCCGCCGGCCTGGTGCAGTTCGCTCTCGAGGAACCAGCGGTCGAACTCCACGCCGAAAGCCAGCATATCGGCCCGGTGCAGCTGCAGCATCTCGGTAACCGCGTGGTCGGAAAATTGTTTATCGGTCCACTCTTCCGCTTCCGGCGGCAGCGCCGCGGCCACGCCCTTAAGGTAATCGCCCTGATAGCCGTCTTCCGGCGGTTCCTTGCCCTCGAAGCGGGCCTTCAGCGAAAGCCCCAGCTTCTCTACCTGGCGGCCGACATTATTGACGTAAAACTCCGTGGCCACTTCGGCGCCCAGTTCCTTCCAGATACGGGCCAGGCTGTCGCCCAGCGTGGCGCCGCGGCCGCTGGCCAGGTGCATCGGGCCCGTGGGGTTGGCCGAAACGAACTCCAGGTTGATCTTCTCTCCGGCGTACTCGGGCCGGCGCAGGCTGCCGGGCTTCTCCAGGTCCCTGAGCGCGGCGAACAGGAAAGCGGGGGCGAATTTGACGTTGACGAAACCGGGGGGCACCACCTCGGCCTCCACTGAACCGCCAAGCGCGGCCTTCAGCTCTCCGGCTATAACGAGGGGGGCCTTCCTGAGCAGTTTCGAGCCGGCTATGGGCCAGGCTATAGAAGCGTCGGCCTTGATGTGGGGCGGGGGCGCGGCCAGCGTGAAAGACGCCACGGCCGCGTCGTCCAGGGCGAAGGCCGCCTTGGCGCGGCTTTTGAGGTCTGCTTCCAGTACGGAGATCTTCATCGGTATGCCTTTGAGGGGAAAATAAAACGCCGGCCCGCCCGAAGGCGGGTCCGGCGCCGGGCGGTCTTACTTCTTTTTAGCGGCTTTTTTCGCGGTCTTCTTTACGGTTTTCTTCGCCGGCTTGCTGATCGCGGTCTTTTTAACCTGGCCTTTCCTGGCCGCGGGCTTCTTGACGGCGGCTTTCTTCACGGCCGGCTTCGCGGCTTTTTTGACGGCTTTCTTGGCGGTCTTTTTGGGAGCCGCCTTTTTCGCGGCTTTTTTGGGAGCGGCTTTCTTCGTTGTCTTTTTAGGCGCCGCCTTCTTGGCGGCCTTTTTGGCGGCGGGCTTGGACGCGGGGGCGGCTTTCTTGGCCGGCGCCTTTTTAACTTCGGGGGCCTCTGCCTTTTTCTCCGGGGCTTTCGCCGGGGCGGCCGCGGGCTGCTCCTGCCATTCCACCTGCTTGCACTTCTCGTAAAGCTTCTCTATCGCGTAGAATTCGGCGGCCTTGCCGTCGTACACGTGCACCAGCGTGCCGCCGTAGTCGAGCACCTTCCAGTTCTTGGAGCGCGTGCCGTCCTTGTGCAGGCAGTAGTACCCCTCGTGCTTGAGCTTTACCGAGACTTCCTCCTCCACGGCGTCGAGCTGCGGGGCGGATTCCACCACTATCAGCACGGCGTAGTCGGCCAGCGGGGACGTGTTGGCCAGGTCGAAAACGGTGACCGGGCTCGCCTTCTTGCTGTCGCCGGCGCGGGCCGCCAGGATGGCTATGTCTTTAAAGCTGCTCTTGGGGTTCGTCATATTATGTTCTTGCTCTTCCTCAGTTTATCCAGCATCGCGGCCTCCGCCTGGTGTTCTATGTTCACCATCGCGGAACCCGCTATAGAGGATATTGTATTAAATATGGTGGCGAGGCTGTTTTTTTCCACCGCCGACAGCGGCTCGGAGCGCTCGAACACCGCGCAGGCCAGGCGGCGCCCCTCGGCGGAGCACGGCATCAGGTAGGTGTGGTCGCCCTGCCAGCCGGCCTCGGGCCGGGCGGGCAGCGCCACCGGTTCGCCAGGGCGGAAGGCGTCCTTTGAATAAACCTGCTCGTATTCCTCATTGAAGACGTTGTAGACGTAGCCGGTCACGTTCCAGGAGCCTTCCAGGTAGACGCGGGCCTCGTCCATGACGGCGGAGAAGAATTCGGCCGGCGACTTGTGCTGCTGGGTCAGCATGCGGCTGAGGTCGTAGAGCATGGTCAGCTCGCTGGAGGTGTGCTGCAGGCGGCGCATGGTCACGCGCATGATCTGGCTGAAGATGCTGATGCCGGTCTCCGGGTGCTCCTTGATGAAGGAGAAGAACTTGTCCCGGGCCACCTCGTAGAGCGCGCTGTCGGCGCCGGCCCTGGCCTGCGCGAAGCGGGGCAGGCCCTCTATCACGGCCATCTCTCCGAAGAACTCGCCGCCGGCCAGGATGGCCAGGGTCTTGAATTCCCTGCCCTCCTCGTCCATCGCCTTCTCGATCACCACCTCGCCGGAGACGACTATGAAGAGGGAATCGCCGGTGGTCTTTTCCTTGAAGATCACGTCGCCGGCCGCGTAGGCGGTCTGCTTGAAATAGCCGGAGAACTCCGCCAGCATGGCGTCCGACAGGCCCCTGAACAAGGCTATCTGCTTGAGCTTTTCGATATCAGACATGCGTCCCCCTTAGATCCCGCCCGCGCTGCAGAGCTTCTTGAAGCCTTCCTGGTCGTGGGCCTTGGCGACCGCGACATTGAAATCCACCAGGTTCTGCTTGACGAGCAGCGACATGGCGCGGTCCATCGGCATCATGCCGTACTTGGCGCCGGTCTCGATGGCGCTGTAGATCATGTGCGTCTTGCCTTCGCGGATGAGGTTGGAGATGGCCGGGGTCATCACCATGATCTCGCGGGCGGCCACGCGGCCCTTGCCGTCCTTGCGGGGCAGCAGGATCTGCGACACGACGCCCTGCAGCGAGGCGGCCAGCTGCACGCGCACCTGCGTCTGCTGGTGCGGGGGGAACACGTCGATGATGCGGTCCACGGTGGACGGCGCG
>MGTZ01000055.1:0-1275 GCA_001799715.1 Elusimicrobia bacterium GWB2_63_16
CAGGTCCTCGCCCACCAGCGAGCCGGAGCAGAAGGCCCCTATGGGCTGCTCGCGGAACTTCTCGTCGGGGCAGAGGTTCAGGCGGTCGCCGAAGTTCATCGTCTGCAGTTTATGGCCGGAAGCTCCGACGGTCACGGAGGCCGACTTCCACATGGAGACCACGGAATTGGCCACGGTCTGCATGTCGCCGGACATCTGGAAGTAGTCCTTGCGGTCGTCTTCGCCGTATATCGATTTGGTGCCGGCGGCGGTTTCCACGGCCTCGGGGGCCGAAACCTCCGGCACTTCGGCCGAGCCGGCGGAACCCGCCAGGGAGCCGTAGGCGCCGTCAGCCAGGGCGTCGCGCAGGTCCGAGGGGATATGCACGGCTTCCGGCGTAAAAACGAAATAGGCCGGGATGAAGACCGCGAGCAGCGTCAGGAAAGGCTTTAATCTCATGTAGTTCCTCCGTAAAAGTACCGCCACTAATTTTAGCAAACCTGGCGCGCCGTACAGCGCCGCGCCTACTTATAGGGATATCACCTTAATAGTATAAGAGGCCCGGGCCGCGGGCGTAAGGGCATACTGGCCCGCCCGGCAGGCCCAAAGGACCCAGAAGGCAGGGCCTACGAGTTTTGGGCCATGATGCCTATATACCTTTTGCCGAATTAATGTCATACTATTCAGGTAGTCAAACCAGAACTCAAGTTTTTGAAGCCTATTCCTCCGAGCAACATTCAGGATAGATAGAGCGAAAGAGAGTTGAGTCAGGTAAGAAAGTTGCAAGGAGAATAACACAATGAGCAAGAGAATATACGTGGGCGGCCTGCCCTTCAAAACGACCGAAGAGGAAATGAACGCCCTTTTCGCGACCTACGGCCAGGTTACCAGCGCCAAGCTGATAACCGACAGGGATTCCGGCCAGTCCCGCGGTTTCGGCTTCGTTGAGATGCCGAACGACGCGGAAGCTGTTGCCGCGATGGAGAAGCTGAACGGCACCGACTTCGGCGGCCGCAAGCTGACCATCAATGAAGCCCGCCCCATGGAAGCCCGCTCTTCCGGCGGTGGCGACCGCGGCGGTCGCGGTGGCGATCGCGGTGGCCGCGGCGGCTACGGCGGCGGCAAGTGGTAATCTAAAATCCTTTAACGGTTTTAAACCGCCGTCCTGAAAAGGACGGCGGTTTTTTTCGCCCCGGCAAAAGAAAGACCGCCGGCGCCTCCGGCGGTCTCTTCGCGGCGGGGCGGCTCAGGCCCCGGCCGCCTCCGGCGCGGCGCTGCCCCAGGTCTCGGCCCGCG
>MGTZ01000055.1:1285-15424 GCA_001799715.1 Elusimicrobia bacterium GWB2_63_16
GCCCGCCGAACCAGGCCGCCCCCAGCGCCAGCGCCACCGCGCCGGCCGCCAGCGGCAGCCACTCCCAGCGGCCCCCGGCGCAGACGGCAGTACCGATCCAGCCTATCGTACTCAGCATTTCTATCATGCCGGCGGGGCCGCCGGCCTTGTGCCTGTGCTTGAGGTCGCCGCGCTTGCCGGCGCGCGGGCTCCAGACCTGTATCAGGGCGGCGCTCAGCATGCCGCCGGCGCCGCAGAGCAGCAGTGTGGCCGATTCCAGCGGACTCCGCGGGGCCCACCACAGCGCCAGCGGCAGCAGCAGGGCCAGCACCGGCAGCACGGCCGCGGCCGCCTTTACCCGCAGCACGCGCGCCACCGGCACCGGCGCTGTAGCCAGCAGCTCGGGCGCCTCCTCGGCGTTGACCGTTATCCAGGCCAGGTTGCCGGCCAGCATGGCCGCGGCCGCCACTATCACCGGGACGATATAAAGATTCTTGGGGCCAGACTTGAAGCCGATGAATACCATCGGCACCAGATAGAGCAGCTGCAGCAGCGTCTGCGAAACCACCTGCATGTCGCGCAGCACCAGCCGCCATTCCTTGAACAGCAGCACGCGCGTCAGCCCGGAACGGAATACCGGCGCGCCCGCGGCCGCCCTGACGGCGGGCCGGCCGCCGGTGATGGTTTCCTGCGTGCCGGTGACGAAGCGGCGATAGGTGAGACTGACGGCCAGCCAGAAGCCGCCGGCGCCCAGAGCGATCATGGCCAGCAGCGGCAGCGCCTCGCCGAAGCCGGCGCGTGCCGGCCACCAGAGCAGACTGCCCGGGCCGAGCAGGCCGTTGTCGAGCACCTGCAGCTTCAGCCACTCCCCCAGCGCAGCCCGCTTGGCCGCGGGCAGCACGTTGGGGATCTGAAAAGCCAGGAAGAAGACCACGCCCACCACGGCGGCGAATACCTGCCCGGCCGTCCTGGCGCGCCGCGCGCCCAGCAGACGCACCAGCGTCATCGTGATCGTTATGCCGGCGGCGGCGCAGCCCAGGGCGGTGGCGGCCACCAGCGGGTAGAGCGCCAGGAATTCCGGGTGGCCGCGCAGCAGCCCGGCGTGCGCCAGCGGCAGGGCGGCGAAGGCCGGCAGTAGCGCCGCGCTGGCCGCTATGGCCAGGCCGCGCACCAGGAAGACGCTGCGCTGCGGCAGCGGCGAGGAGAGCAGCAGGTCCAGGTCCTCGCGCACTATCAGCGCGTTCACGGCGTGTACGATAGTCTGCGATACCAGCAGCGAAGCGAACAGCCAGTATAGGCCGCCCAGGAATATCGGCACCGCCAGCATGCCGCGCAGCACCGGGTAGCCGGCGGGCAGGGCCGTCCAGGCGCCCCAGTGCATGAAGAACCACAGCAGGCCGCCGCCGATGGCGATCAGCCAGAAGTGGCTGCCGCTGACGCCGCGCCAGCTCAGGCGCATTTCATGCAAGAACAGCCAGGGCCAGGAACCGGGCGCGGGTTTCATGCGGGCTCCGTCAGTTCCAGAAAGACGTCTTCGAGGGTAGCGCCGGCCGGCCCCACCGCGGCGCCGGTGCGCGAGCGGAGTTCATCCAGCGTACCCTGCGCCACTATGCGCCCGCCCAGGATGATGCTGATGCGCTCGGCCAGGCGCTCGGCTATCTCCAGTATATGCGTGGTCAGCACCACGGTGTTGCCCTTTTTAACGTAGGCCACCAGCATGTCCTTCACCGAGCGGGCCGCCCGCGCGTCCAGGCCGGTGAGCGGCTCGTCGAGTATCATCAGCCGCGGCTCGTGTATCATGGCCCCGGCCAGCGCCAGCTTCTGCCGCATGCCGCGCGAGAAGCCCTCCACGTATTCGCCGCGGTTGCCCCACAGTTCCAGCCATTCCAGCAGCTCCTGCGCGCGGCGCGCCGCCGCGTCGGGCGGCACGGCCCAGAGGCCGGCCACGAATTCCAGGTATTCCAGCGGCGTCAGCTTGCCGTAGAGCAGCGGGTCGTCGGGCAGGAAGGCGGTGACGCTCTTGGCGGCGGTGGCGCTCCGGGCTATGTCGTGGCCGTAGATGGCCGCCGTGCCGGAGTCCGGGCGCAGCAGGCCGGCTATCATGCGCAGCGTGGTGGTCTTGCCCGCGCCGTTGGGCCCCAGCAGCGCGTGGAACTCGCCGGCCGGTATGACCAGGTCCAGGCCGTCCACCGCGCGCTTGGCGCCGAAGCTCTTGCTCAGGCCGCTCACGGCCAGCGCCGCGCTCTCACCGCTCATATGGGTATTGGTCATTTGTCTCCCCCGCTGTATGTTTCGTACCGGGCAGTTCGCCGCCAATAGCAGAGCAATTTTTATGCCGCCGCACCGTTACCGCTGCCAGGGCAACTCCGCGGCCAAAATATTCTCGAACGGGAATATTTATTTTCAATTGAAAAGCGAACCCTACCGCTATTCTACCAAAACGCCCCGAAATGCTAAACTTGCCCCAGCAAGGCCGACAAAATGAAACTGCACGCCTCTCTCAAACTCAACGGCAGGACCTACCAGGCCGGCGAAGAAGTCGCCTGGTACAGCGTATACCCGTTCTTCCTGGTGCATATGCTGATGTTCGGCGGCTCCGGCTTCCTGATGGCCTACTCCAAGGACGGCCCTCCCGCGGCTTTCCTCTACGCCCACGGGGGCATAGCCATCTTCGTCTACACCATCTTCTACATGGCCATCTTCGGCCTCGACGAAGTCAAATGGATGTTCATCAACGCGGGCTTGGGCGTGCTGGCCATCTACACCCAAGTGGACTGGCTGCTGTCGCTGTTCGGCAAGGACCTGCGCAGCTATCCGCTGCACATCAACGTGGTCCCGTTCCTCTACTACGTGCTCTACACCTTTTTGCTGCGGCAGGCGCTGCTGGACCTGGCCGGCGCCCGCGAGGACGAGGAGCGCAAGCGCGCCGTGGACAACATCTATGTCGGCGGCTCGGTGGCCCTCTCGCTGGCCGCCTTTTTCCTCTAACCCTTATAAACAAAAACCGCCGGGACTGCCCGGCGGTTTTTTTGCGCCTCTCCGGCGGCGCTAAACGGGGCGCGAGGCCAGCGCCTCTATGTAAGCCGCGAACTCCCGGTCCTCGCCGCGCAGCAGCTCCGGCAGCGCGGCCCGGAAGTCGTCGCGCCGGCACCAGTCGCCCATGTAGTCCTCCCACGACCGCCAGCGCCGCGCCTGCTTCTCGTTCATCCTGTCCTCGTAGAGCAGCAGGTAGGCACGCTCGAACAGGGAGATCAGCATGTCGAAGATGATGAACATCCGCTCGCGCTGCTCCGGCGAGAGCGCCGGCTCCTTGCCGGCGGTGAACAGGTGCAGGTCGGGGTTGGCCAGCGCCGTGCGCAGGAACTCCTCGTAGTTGTCCGACAGCAGCTGGTAAACCTCGTCCTCCTCGTTCTCGCGCTCCTTGCGCTGCTCGAAGACGAACACGAGGATGGCCATCGGCAGGCCGACCACCGTCACCACGTAGCTCAGCAGCTCCCAGGTCTCGAGGTCGAACATAAAAACCTCAGTCCGAAGCGGCCGACAGCGTGGCCTGCAGGCTGTCTTCCAGCAGTTTCAGGTGGGCGAGCGTCCGCTTCTCCACCTCTTTGGAGAACTGCTTGTAGAAGTCGTCTTTCTGGTCGCTGGCCCCGGAATATTCCTTCAGCAGCGCCTTGCGCTCCTTGCCCAGGTTCTTCACGGCCGCCTTGGACTCCTTCTTGTCCGTGATCAGGCGGGCCTTCTCTATGGCGTCGTCCTTGCCGTCTATCTGCTTCTGTATGTCGGAGAGGCGCTGGTCCAGGTCCGCGGCCTGGTTTTCCATCTCCGTCAGCCAGGGCTTCAGCTCGGCCAGGATGCCGTCGTAGCCGGCAGGCAGGGTCTGGAAGCAGGCCTGGCAGGAGGAGCGCCTGGCCGTCACCGGGGCGGGCTTCGCCTCGGGGGCCGGAGCCGCGGCTTCAGGCTGGGGGGCCGCAACAGCCGCGGCCGCGGGAGCGGGGACCGGGGCGGGCACCGGGGCCTGAACGGCGTCCGCAGGCGCGGGTTCGCCGGAGGCGGCACCGGCCGCCTCGGCGGCGGGAACCGGGACGGCGGCGGGCGCGGCGGCGGCCTGCTGCTCCGCGGCCTTCTTGGCCGCCTTCTTTTTGGCTTTTTTCTTCATGGCCGGGTCGGGCGGCGTCTCTACCGCCGGAGCCGGCACCGGGGCCGCGGCGGCCTCCGCCTGGCCGGCGGCTCCTTCCTGCGCCCGGGCCGGCGCCAGCAGCGCCCCCGTAACGAAAAACGCGAATACCGCCATTAATATTTTTTTCATAGCTTTTCCTTTTCCCCTGTTGCGTTAGTGCCGCTAGCACATTCTATTATTTTAAGGCGGGGTTTTGCCCGTTAGGCCCAGAAAATAAAGGGAACAACGGCCCTGCCGCCGCACCTCTTTTAACGTTAATATATATTCATGTTAAAAAGCGCGCTGCTGCTCCTGCTTGCCGCCGTCCCCGCCCATTCCCTGCAGAACGATTTCGACCTCGCCTCCCTGGGCGCCGGTAACCTGCCCGCGGCCGCCCCCGTACCGCAGCCCGAATTCCAGCGCCTGACCGGGGATAAGGCCGGCTACATACAGATCAGCTCCGCCGTGAAACTAAAAGTGGACAAGAAGAAGGGCGAGCTGACCGTCACTTTCCCCAAGGTGGATTTCGGCGACGCGGCCCCCGGCGACAAGGCGCATTTGTTCGTTAAGCTGCTGCGCGAGACCCCCTCCCCCGTCCTCTCCTGGGCCACCGTGCTCTGCTCCGACGGCCATTACCTCGGCTATAAAGGCTCCACGGTCGGCATTCCCGAAGAAGGCGGCAGCCTGTCCATCAGCGAGACGCTGGCGCTGGGCAGCTATCCCAAACTTTTAATAGCCAGGACGCACCCGTGGCTCACGGCGGGCGAAGATCCCGCCGCGGTCTGCTCGCCGGCTTTTCTGGAAAAGATGAAGGACGTCAGGGCCGAAACCCTGCCCGCCAAGGTCGGCAACTACAGCTTCGAGTACAACCCCCGCAAGAACACGCTGAAAGCCCGCTGGTAAACGGGCCTAGAAGAAACCCGAACGGCCCACGGATATTTTCCGGCTGGCGGCCAGGTCCACGCCCTCGGCGTCCAGCCGCACTTCCACCCGCCAGTCTATCCGCCGCCCGAAACTCGTCAGCAGCCCCAGCGCGGAGCCCAGCGCCGAATCCTGACCGAAAGGCTGGGCGCCTTCCGGCGCCGCGATCTTGAAATTATAGCTGCCCTGGTAGCCGGCCGGGTAAACCCTGGCGTGCTCCAGTGTCTGGCCGCCGCGGTAGATCTCGCGGGTATGCGTGGTAGTGCGGCCTTTGTAACCGCGCTCCCTGGTGGTTTCGGTGGCCACCAGCGCCGCGGTAAGGTTATTGGCGTTCACTTCCTTGCGGGTGATCAGCTGGAAGGAACCTTCCACCTGCTCGCCGCCGTTGAAGGCGGTGCGGGGCAGGCTGATGGTGATGCTGCCTTTGAGATAGCGGGCGAGATAATAGGCCGCCACGCCGGCCACGGCGGCCAGTGCGGCGAATACCAGCAGGGTGTTGATCCGGTCGGGGGTCATAGTTTATTTCTTTACGAGTTCTTCTACTTTCCGCTGCAGCTGCGCCAGCACCACGGGCTTGGCGAAGAAGGCCTTGAAGTTGCCCTCCTGCGCGAAGAGGTCCGTCATGCCGCTGTCCATGTATTTGCCGCTCATCACTATCACCGGCACCTCGGCGGTCTCGTCGGCGGCCTTCAGCTCGCGCAGCACCTCTATGCCGTTCATCTCCGGCATCATGATATCCAGAAAGACCACGTCGGGCCTGAGCGCGCGGGCCTTGGCCAGGCCGTCCTTGCCGTCCTGCGCCAGCGTCACCGCGTAACCCAGCCGGCTGAAATGCGCGGACGCGAGGGCGCTGAAATCGGCGTCGTCGTCTATCATCAGTATCTTGGACATTATCCCCCCCCCCGAAACACGGCCGGTAACCGGCCGCGGTAATATCTTACCTAACTCTGGACCGCGCCGCAAAAAGCCGCGGCTTACTTCGCCAGCTCCACGGCGTAGGCCACTCCCAGCCGCGCGAACTTCAAAGCGTGAGAGGCGTCGCCGCCGCTGTTGGCCAGCGTGTCGTTGGCCGTGTGGATGAAAGGGTTGTGTTCCTTGAACAGCGTCTCGAAGGGCGTGGAAGCCGGGTAGCCGTTCTTGGTCCAGGAGGCGTGGTCGGAGCAGCCGTAGCCGCACTTGAACTCGCCCCAGCTGTAGCCCAGGTAGGCGTCTATCAGGCCGCCCAGGAAGGCGTTCTGCCCGGCGCTGGTATTGTCGGTGACGAAATAGATGTCGCCCTGCGAGCCCTTGTAATTTACCATATCGAGGTTCAGCATGCCCTCGACTTTAACGCCGTCCCGCTTGAAGGCCGCGGCTATCTCGCCGGAGCCGAGCAGGCCCACTTCCTCGGCCGCGAAAGCTATGAACTTGATGGTCTTGGCCGGCCTGTAGCCGCCCTCCGCCAGCGCGCGCAGCACCTCGTGCGTCGCGGCCACGCCGGAGGCGTTATCGTCGGCGCCCGGGGCCGGCCTGTCGCCGTAGCCGGCCACGCAGTCCAGGTGGCCGCCTATCACCACCACCTTCTCGGGCTCGCGCGAGCCGAGCATGGTGACCACCACGGACTCCTGCGGGAAAGTAGCGTGCTTGAACGGGGCCACGGAAATGTGGGGGCGGCCCTCGGCGAAGCGCGCCCAGCGCTGTTGCAGCCACTTGGAGGCGTCCACGCCGGTGGCGCTGCGGTAGCCCCTGTTCCTGTAAGCGGACAGAGTGGTGATCAGGTCGGCGATAGGCTCTTCCTTCACCTGCGCCAGCAGCGCGTTCACGCGCGCGGCCTGGTCCATGGAATAGGCGCGCTGCGGCGCGGCCGGCGGCTCTTTGAGGTCCTCCAGGGCGGCCTCCAGCGTGGCGTAGGCGTGGAAACCGGGAGCCCGGCGGAAGGAGCGGCGCATGCCGTCGGCCAGCCGGCCCAGCTCCGCGTCGTCGAATTCATAGATAGCTATGCGCTTGTTCTGCGCCACCGGGAGGCCCTTGAACAGCGCCTCGTCCAGCGCGCCCACTTCGTTCTTCTCCAGGCTCACCCAGACCGGGTGCTCGGGGGCGGGCCGCCCGGGCACGTCGGGCACCAGCCCGCCGGCCGAAGCCGCCGATTCTATGGCGGCCTGTATGGCGGCCTTCACGTCCACGCCTCCGTCGAAATCGGGCGAGTAGCCCGCCCGCGCCGCCGCGGCGCCGCCGAGCAGTATCACTGAAACCAGTAAAATTTTGACTATGCGCATAGCTTCTCCGTTACCGGGTTGACTTCGCTCAATTATACAACTTCCCGGCGCAAAGAACAGCCGCCGGGACGGCCCGGCGGCGGAACGGCGCCTCGCGCCCGTTATTTCACGAATATCCAGGGGTTGGCCTTGATCAGCGGCACCGGCGTTTCCACGGTCTCATACACCACGCGCGTCTTGCCGTTGGCGAGTTTTATCTCTTTCTTCACCTGCCGGTCGTAGTACACCGTGGGGGTCAGGTCCTTGGGGTCGAAGCTGTACTCGCGGGTATACTCGCGGATGGGGCCGCGCTTGGTATCCTTGGCCCAGCTGTCCACGTACATGCCGGTGTCGTTGGGGTCGGTGCCCTTGGGCCAGACCACGGCCACGAAATGGGGCAGCGGCACCGGCACGCTGGGCGGCCACTTGGTCACGGCGCCCACCGGGTTGCGCAGGCCGCGCACGTAGCCCACCTCGTATTTCTCGCTGAGAGCCGGGTCGCTCTTGATGGCGCGGATAGTGGCTTCGGACCAGCCGCTGCAGCCGGAATCCGCCTTGGTCAGGCCCACGCTCTGTTTGAAATTGCCCAGCCAGCCGTTCTCGGAGCCCGCGGCCTGCCGCTTCTGTTTCATATCGGCCACCACCGCGTCGATGCGCTTCAGGTCGGCGGCCGGTATGGCGCCGCCGGTCCTGGCCGGGGCCGCCGCGCCGCCCACCAGGGGCACCGCCCCGCCCGCCACGGTCCTGGCGTAACTCTGCCTTGAATTGGCGGAGACCTTGCCCGCGTCCATTCTGTCGCCGCCGGCCACGCCTGCCGGGGCACCGTCCACTCCGCCGCCCTTCTGCGAAGAATTGTCGAAGAATCTGGAGCCGTTGCCGGCGGCCGCGGACTCGCTGTAAGCCCCTTTCACACCGCTCACCCGGCCGGCCATCTCGGCCTGGCGCTGCTGCTGTTTGACGACTCTCTCCGGCAGCCCAGAGCCGGCTTTCAGGGCGGCGTTCAGTTCCGTTACGGCCGCCGCGTCCAGGTAGCGCGCCGCGCCGGTCAGCGTCTCTTTCGTCAGTTCGCCGCCGGGCCCGTTGAGTTTGGCCAGCGCCGAGCGCTTACCCTCCAGGTAAGCCGCGTGTTCCCCGCCCATCCAGATCCGCACGGCCCGGATGCCGCCGTCGTCGAGCCGGCCCAGCTTCTCGGCCACGCTGTCCAGGCTCCACCGCTCCGTCATGCGCGCGTAATAGTCCTTCACCCGGCCGAAGCGCTCCATGGCCGGGCCGCCGGCCCGTTCCAGCTCCGCCTGCCTGGCCTCGGGGGCCAGCTCGCCCCAGGAGTCGGCGTCATAGCTGCCGCTTTCCTCTATATAGCAGAAGGCGGCGGCATGGGCCCTGGCCTTCCATTCCAAACTGTCGCCTTCGGCCGCGCGCGCGGTGGCGGCGGCCGGCAGCAGGGCAAGGATGAGCAGGAGTATCTTCATTATAGTCTTACCTAAACAGTCCGTTTTCCTGTATATAGTCTGGCAGACAAAACCCCGCCTGTCAATGTACGGCCCGGTTACAGCCACGACCGGCGTTTGCAAACCCGGCCAGCTAACGCTATAATACCTGAATATTGATATCCGTCATGCTCAGCGGCAGGCCTAAGGCCGGCAGCCGGGCTGACCACAGAGGAAAACACATGAAAAGAACCGCTCTGCTCTCAGCCCTGACCGCCCTGCTCGCCTGGGCCGCCATTCCCGCCGCCGCTTCCGATTGCGCCGGTTTCCTGCCCCCTAACGACCTGAAGATCCCCGTGGACTCCCCCAGCGCCAAAGGCATAATGGAGGCGCAGTTCAACGACGTGCTCGACATCATCGAGCGCCTCTACAAGCCCATCGTAGCCGCCGAGGGCGGCCGGCTGGAAATACGCCGCAAGTGGAGCGACGCCACCGTCAACGCCTCCGCCCAGCAGAGCGGCAACGTCTACATACTCAACATGTACGGCGGCCTGGCCCGCCACGAGACCGTCACCATGGACGGCTTCGCGCTGGTAGCCTGCCACGAGCTCGGCCATCACCTGGGCGGCGCGCCCAAGAAGCTCGGCGGCTGGAGCAACTGGGCCTCCAACGAGGGCCAGAGCGACTATTACGCCAACCTCAAATGCCTCAGGCAGGTCTTCACCGACGCCGGCAGCCTGGCCTTCACCCGCATGAGCGAGGGCGACGAAGTGGCCATCAACGCCTGCGCGGCCACCCACTCCGACCCCGATGACCAGGCCGTCTGCGTACGCGCCGCCATGGCCGGCAAATCCGTGGCCCGCTTGTTCCAGGCCCTGCGCAACGAGACCGTCACCCCCCGCTACGACACCCCCGACACCAAGGTGGTGACCGCCATGATGGACACGCACCCCGCCACCCAGTGCCGCATGGACACTTACCTGGCCGGCTCGCTGTGCACCCAGCCCGTCTCGGCCGGCCTCAGCGACGACAATCCCGCCACCGGCACCTGCACCCGCTCCGGCGGCTTCAGCACCGGCTTCCGCCCGCTGTGCTGGTACAAACCGGCCAGCGCCGCCGAGCTGCTGCCGGCCGGCTTCAAGATCCCCGTCCTGGACGAGGAGACCGCTCCCGTCTTCAGCCTGCTCCAGGCCGGCTTCCCGGCCAACTGACCGCGGGCCGCAATAAAGAAAACCGCCGGGCTCTCCCGGCGGTTTTTCTTTTGTCCCCGTTCCCGCTGTATTCAGACCAGTTCCTTCACCATGTATTCGGCGTCCTGACCGTAGCCGGACAGGTCGAGGCCGGCCGGCCGCGCGGGTCTGAAACCCAGGCGCGCCCACAGCCTGGCTGTGCCGTATACCGCCACCAGCGCCAGCCGCCGCAGGCCCCTGTCGCGCGCCAGCGCCTCGGCGTGGCGGGCGAAGGCGTGCGCCGCCCCGCGGCCGCGGGCGGCCGGCAGCAAGGCCACGTCGTGGATGAAAAGACAGCCGGGCGCCGCCGGCAGCGGGCCGAGGAAAGCGTCCAGCCTGGGGACGGCGTTCAGCGCCCAGGGGTGCGACAGGCCGTAGCCGGCCATGCGCCCGCCCAGCAGGAACTTCAGGCAGCCCTCGGGAAAAAGCCGCAGTTTCTCGGCGAACACCTCCACGCGCTCGGGCAGGTCGGGGTGCGCGAACGCGGCTATGGCGCACAGTTCGTCCAGGTCGCCGGCTCCGAGAGGATGCCATTCTGCCGTTATTTCCATAAGTTGCCGCGGCTCGCCGCGCTACTCCCAGTCTATCTCGAAGAGGAACACCCGTCCGCATTTGTATTCGCTTATGAATTCCGCGGCCAGGCCGGTCCAGAACCGCTTGCCCGCGACTTTATTCTCCAGCCTGAACCTGGCGGCGAGGATGGCGGCCGCGGCGTTCACTATGCGCCGCGCGCGGAATTTTTTCATATCCTCTAAATGCCGGGCGTGCAGCGTGTCGAGCAGGAAGCGCTCGCGGCCCTCGGAGAAGAACTTAAGTTCCTTGCGCGCGCCGGCGGCGCGGGCCCGCTTCTTGGCGTAATCCGCCAGCGCCGCGGCCAGCAGGCAGCCGCAGGAAACGTTTTCAAGTTCTTTATCCGAATTCATGGGTTCGCATCCTGCCGCGCGGCCGCCGGCGGCGAGGCGTAATTTCAGGCGCGCTCCAGGTCGGCCGCCAGGCGCTCGCCCAGCACGCAGACCACCCCGGCACGGGCGGCGCGGCCCTCGCGCCGCATGGACAGCGTGGCGGAGATGATGCGGAATTCGGCCCCGGGCTCCAGGCCGGCGCTGAGGCCCGCCGCTACGGCCGCCGGCCCGCCTTTGATCAGCATCGGCACGGAAGGGATGGCGCTCTTCTTCAGGGCGTCGATCACGGGGTTCACCAGGGCGTTTATGATGATGTTGCCCACCTCTATCAGCAGCCCCTCTTCCAGTTCCTTTACCGCCTCGGTGCGGAACAGCGGGCCTTTGAGCAGCGAGCCGGAGATCATGCCTATGTCCTCGGAGCGGAAGACCATAGCCGCCGAGAACGGCGCGCCGGCGCGCACGTTGGCCAGCACGGCGGCGGAAGTTTTGCCGAAATCGGCCAGGCGGGCCAGGTCGGCCGCCTTGCCCGGCACCACGTCCACGCCGCACAGCTCCCAGGTCCAGGCGGAGGCGTCGGTGGTTTTGAGCATGCACTTGCTCAGGCCGGCGGCGGCCAGGCGCTTGATGGCCTCGTTGTCCCCGGCCTTTACCGGCTTCTTCTCCAGCACGACGCGGAAGGTTTTTTCGAAATCTTCGGAGGCGAACGGCTTGTAAATTATGCCGTCGGCGCCCAGCAGCAGCAGGCGGCGGTTTATCTCGTTCTGTTCCATCGCCGTCACCATGACCACCTTGGCCTCGGGGTCCACGGCCCGTATGTCCTCGAGCACCTCCACGCCGGACTTGCCTGGCATGATGATGTCGAGCAGCACCAGGTCCGGACGCAGCGCGGTGAAGGCCTCCAGCGCTTTCGTTCCGTCCTCCGCCTCGCCCACCACCGTATGGCCGGTGCTCTCCAGGATGGCCCTGATCAGGCTCCTGATATCGGCGCTGTCGTCCACAATAAGTATTTTCATATCCCCCCCCCGGCCCGTCAGCCATATCCTACCAAACACGCCCGCAAAAACAAAACCGCCGGGACTTCCCGGCGGTCCTGCGCGGCGCGGCTGCCGCTAGCGCACTATATCCAGGCGGATGAAGGTGGTGTAATGGTCCGGCGTATAGTATACCTCGCGGTGATCGCCTATCATCAGGCGCTCGGCGCCGCGGAAGCTCTGCACGGGACCGGCATAGTAGGTCTGGCCGCCTATCACCACGGCCTCGGGGCCGGAACCGGTGGGGCGGTTGGGAACGATGAGCGTGTACTCCAGGTAGTAGCCGGAGGGTTTCTTGGGCAGACCGGCGTGCGGCTTGCTGTGCACGTTGCCGTCATTGCTGTACGGCATCGGCTTGCAGACGGCTATATTGGTCAGCAGCTCGTTGATGGCGCGCACACGGCGGGCGTCGCTCACCACGGGGCTGAAAGTCTTGCCGGGCAGTATGGCCTGGCTGGGCTTGCAGGGCGGGTTTTCGTACTGGCGCAGGTCTACGGCTTCGGGGACGGGCGTCGAAAGAGAGATCTCGCTGCCGGGCACATAGGCCAGGCCGGAGAGCAGGTCGAGGGCCGGGGCGGACCCGGCGGCCGGCGGCGCGGCGAAAACCGGCGCGAGCCAGGTGAGAAACAGCGCGGAGAGAAGCAGGTGCAGTTTTATTTTTCTCATTACTATTATTATGCGAATTAATTCCAAATCCCGTAAGGGCAAAAGGGCCCAGAGCGCTCTGGGCCCTTTTGGGCAAAACAAAACCGCCGGGACGGCCCGGCGGTCCCGCGCGGCGGCGCCTAGGGGCGGACGGCGCGGCAGACGTAGATCTGCTTCATGGAAGAGGAGTCGAAAGGCCGCTTGTCGTAGCCGCCGTACCTGGCCAGCACCCTGAAGCCGTTGTACTTGAGCAGCGCGTCCATCTCCAGCGGGTAGAAGCAGCGCATGTCCAGCCGCTGCGCCACCGGCCGGCCGCCGTCTATGTGGTGTATCCAGGTGGCCCTGTTCACCTGCGCGGCCGAGTCGTAGCGGCAGACCTCGTCTATCACCACTTTTTTCCCTTCCGGCGTGGTGAAGCGGTAGCGCCCCTTGTGCAGCTTGGACATTTTTACCATGTACTCGATGCTGGGGTTGAAGATGTCGAACTGGAAGAGGCCGCCCGGGGCCAGGTGGGCGCGCACGGTGGCGAACACCTTTTCCACGTCCCCGAGGGCGTAGGTATTCTGCAGGGAATTGAACGGGATGAAGACCAGCTTGAACTTCTTACCGAGCCGCGCCTTGCGCATATCGCCGCGCACGAAGGCCCCCCCGAGCCCCTCCAGCGCGGCTTTTTTCCTGGCGGCGGCCAGCATGCTGCCGGTGAAATCCACGCCAGTGACCTTTACCCCCGCCCGCAGCAGCGGCAGCGTTATGCGGCCGCTGCCGCAGCACAGCTCCAGCACCGGCCCGCGGGCCTTGCGCGCCAGCTCCAGATAGAACGGCAAGTCGTGAGTGAAATCGTTCAGCCCGTCGTAGATGTCGGCGTCGTACACTGTCCTGTCCACGCCCAGCCCCGTTTCCCGCCTCTTCCTTTTCATATTACTTCCCCGCCTGGCGTATCGGCCCGGACAGCTTGTGCCAGAGGAAGGTGTATTCCAGGGCCGACATATGCGCCTTCTGCTTGTTGTCGGCCGCGCCGCCGTGGCCGCCCTCGATGTTCTCGTAATAGAGCACGTCCAGCCCCAGCTCCTTCATTTTGGCCGTCATCTTGCGGGCGTGGGCCGGGTGCACGCGGTCGTCGCGGGTGGAGGTGGTGAACAGCACCGGCGGGTAGGCCTCGCCCTTCCTGAGGTTATGGTAGGGCGAGAAGGTCTTTATGAACTCCCACTCTTCGGGTTTGTCCGGGTCGCCGTATTCCGCCATCCACGAGGCGCCGGCCAGCAGGTGCGAGTAATTCTTCATGTCCAGCAGCGGCACCTGCGACACCAGCGCGCCGAACAGTTGCGGGTACAGCGTGAGCATGTTGCCGGTCAGCAGGCCGCCGTTGCTGCCGCCCATGGCGCCCAGGCGCGCAGGCTTGGCCACGCCGCGCGCGGCCAGGTCCGCGGCCACCGCCGCAAAATCCTCGTAGGCACGGTGCCGGTTACTCTTAAGCGCGGCCTGGTGCCAGCGCGGCCCGTACTCGCTGCCGCCGCGTATGTTGGCCAGCGCGAACGCGCCGCCCAGCCCCAGCCAGGCGCGGCCGCGGATGCCGCTGTAAGAAGGGTACATGGGCACTTCGAAGCCGCCGTAGCCA
>MGTZ01000055.1:15433-43248 GCA_001799715.1 Elusimicrobia bacterium GWB2_63_16
CCTGGACACGGCGAAGTACTGGGCCACTTCCAGCCCCGACGCGTCGAAGAAGGCCGGCTGCCGCTTGAGCCTTTCCGGCCGGCCGCCGATGAGGCCGTAATACAGGCTGGCCGGGTTCAGGAAGCCGTCTATATCCATCATATACTCGTCGGTCTCTTCAGGGTCTATGCCCCAAGCCGAGACCGAGGAGAAAGGCGCCGCCCCCTCGAAGGGCTCGCGCTTCCAGCCGTCTTTCCCGGGCGTCAGCACCTCCAGACGGTTCTTCACGTCCTCCACCACGTTGAGTATCAGGTGGCGGCGCGTCCAGTTGAAGCCGGCCAGAGACGTGTTGGCGGCCGGCTCGTAGAGCACGGTGAACTCGCGCTTGCCGGCCATGAAGCCCTCGAAGCTGCCCGCCAGCAGCGCGCCGGCGGGATAGGTGCTGCCGCCCACGGTCCACGGCGAGCGCAGCTCCACCGTCAGCCAGTCGCGAAAAACGGAGGAGGAGGCGTCGTCGGGCACCTCCACCTTGCGCAGCGTGCCGTCGGGGGCGCGCAGGAACTGCTCACTCTTATAAAAAGCGATGGTGCGGTTAACGAAGTCGCGTTCGTAGCCCTTGGTGTCGTCGTGGTAGGCGCTCACGGCCATGTCCGCCTGCTTGCCCTCGTAGACCAGCCTGGCCTCGGCCAACGGCGTGCCGCGCGTCCAGAGCTTGACCTGGCGCGGGTAGCCGGAGTCCGTCATGCTGCCGGGGCCGAAATCCGTCTGCACGAAGACGTGGTCCTTGTCTATCCAGGCCGCGCCGCCCTTGGCCTCGGGCAGATCGAAGCCGTCCTTCACGAACTGCCGGGTCTTGAGGTCGAATTCCCGTACCACTTCGGCGTCGGCGCCGCCGCGCGAGAGGCTGATGAGGCAATGTCGGTAGCCGCCGGCCTTGAGCGCCTGCGAGCCGTGCCACACCCAGTTCTCCCCCTCGTCCCTGGCCAGCGAGTCCAGATCGAGCAGCACTTCCCACTTGGGCTCCGCCTTGCGGTATTCCTTCAGCGTGGTGCGCCGCCACAGGCCGCGCGGGTTCTTGTCATCCCGCCAGAAGTTGTAATAGTACTTCCCGCGCTTGCTGATATAGGGAATGCGCTCTTTGGAATCCAGTATCTCGAGCAGGTCGGGCTTCAATTTCCTGAAGAGGGCGCCGCCCCCCAGTTCTCCCATCGTTTCCGCGTTGCGCTCCTTGGCCCAGGCGATGGACCGCTCGCCGGCGACGTCCTCCAGCCACTGGTAGGGATCGCCGTCCGGGGCGATCTGCTGCGCGCCGAGCTCGTTGGTGAAAGGTATGCTCATAATAAGGATCGCGATGAAATATTTTAACACGGTGCCTCCTGCTGTTCTTTAAGCCGGCCCCTGCCCGGCCAATACCGCCGCCGCTGCCTTGGCCTCTTCCATGAAAGTCTCGTAATTCTTCTCGTCCACCGTGGCGGCGTAGCGGTAGATGGCCAGCCAGCGGCCCTTGGCCTCCAGGCGGCAGCGGGCCGGCAGCTTGAATTTTTTCGTGCGCTCCGGGGTCCAGAAGGCCGCCACAGCGTCCTTGTCCCTGCCCGAGAGGTGATACTCCCGGCAGAATTCCTTGTCGCCGGGCACGTCTATATCGTAAACGCCGAAAACGGCCTTCAGCTCGTCGAGGATGCCCTCCTGCCGCAGCGTGAAAGCAGGGAACAAGTCGCTCTTGAACTCGAACAGCGCCGCCGTCAGGCTATACCTGCCTTTCTCGCGCCCGCCCGACGCGCGGAATTTATAATCGAAGAAACTCACGGCCGCGCCGGCGCAGGAGATCCCGGAGATCCGGTTTAGCAGGCGGAAATCATACCCGTTGTTGAAGATCTCCAGCCCCGTGTTCCGCAGGTCGTACGGGACTTCTGGCTCGAACCGCAGCCTTTTCGCTTCGGCAAAATTCTCCAGCCAGCGGTTCTTCCTGTGATCCAGGAACCAGGCCGCCGCCACGGCCGGGATTATCACCACGGCAGCCACCGCCAGCGTGACGCCGGATGGATCTTCGGCTATTTTATCGATAATATTCATTGGAACCTGCCCGTTATTTGCCCAGGGCTTTCTCTATGTCGGGGACGAGGGCCTCGGGCTTGGTGGCGGGGGAGTAGCGCCCTATCACCCGGCCGTCGCGGTCCACCAGGAACTTGGTGAAGTTCCATTTGATGGCCTCGCTGCCCAGTACCCCTGGCGCCGCGGCCTTAAGGTGCGCGTAAAGCGGGTCGGCGCCGGCGCCGTTCACCTCCAGCTTGCCCAGCACCGGGAAACTGACGCCGTAGTTGAGCCGGCAGAAATGCTGTATCTCCCGGTTGCTGCCGGGCTCCTGGTCGCCGAACTGGTTGCAGGGAAAGCCCAGCACCGCCAGCCCCCCGGCCGCGTATTTCTTGTGCAGTTCCTCGAGCCCGCCGTACTGCGGCGTGAACCCGCACTTGCTCGCCACGTTCACTATCAGCAGCACCTTGCCCTTGAACGCCGCCAGCGGGTACTCCGCGCCCTCGGCGTCCTTCACCGTAAAGTCGTAAACAGTTTTAGTCATAGCCTCCCCTTTAGCGCCTCCAGCCAGCGCGTCCAGCGCGGCCAGTTCCGCCCGCTGGGCCGCCAGCCCCTCCCGGCGCGCCTCCTCGAACCGCTTGCGGGCGGCCGCGTCCAGGCCGGGCTCCTTTTCGGCTCCCCCGGTCTCGCTGTACAGCCGGCGCGTGCCCAGGCAGACATTGGTGGCCAGCCCGCCGGCGGCGCGCTGCGCGTAGACCAGGTAAGACCCGCCCCGCTCGAACCTGACGCCGCAGCCCGACACGAAAGAGCCGGTCTCCACCGCGGCCGTGCTGCCGTTCACGCCCTTCCAGGCGCCGGCCACCCTGAACTTAGCCACAAAACGCCGGCCCTCCCAGCGCCCCTCCAGCACTTCGCCGGAGAAGACCGCGTCCGCCGCGGCGTAGGTCTCCGCCAGCGGCCCGCGGGGCGCGCAGCTGCAGGCCTGCGCCGCGGCGCCCAGGCCGGCCAGTATAACGGCGGAGATAAAACCGGCGAGCACGCGCTTCAGCCCGGCCAGCAGGCGGTCCAGGTCGCGCTCGTTATTGTAGAAATGCAGCGAGACGCGCACGCCCGCGCCGCGCGCGGCCGTCATGATGCCCAGCCGCTCCAGCGCCGCCACGGCCCTGGCCGGCCGGGCGGCCTTTATGATGGTTATGCCCGAGCGGCACCCGCGCTCGGGCGGCGTGGCCGTCTCCAGGCCGAGCTTCGCCAGCCCGGCCTCCAGGTAATCGTTCAGCTGCAGTATGCGCCGCTGTATGTTTCCCACGCCCAGGCCGTTGAGCAGCCTGGCGGCAGCGCCCAGCGCGAAGATGCAGGGGAAATGCACGCAGCCCACCTCCGCCGCGGAGGCCTCGCGCTTCATCTCGCGGGCGGTATTATCCATCTGTTCGGGGCGCGCCACGGCGCGCCAGCCGGCCTCGGGGAACTTCAGGCGCGGCAGCCATTTCCCGGCGGCGTAAAGCCCGGCGGCGCCGTAGCCGGCCATCGTCCATTTAAAACAGGAGAACACCATGAAATCCATGCCGGCGCGGTGCGCGTTCACCGGCATAGCGCCCAGCGCCTGCGTGGCGTTCACCACCAGTATCACGCCGCGCCGCCGGCAGAGCCGCCCCAGCGCCTCCAGGTCCTGCCTGAAGCCGGTGCGGTACTGCACGTAGCTGGTGACCAGTATTTTTATGTCCGGCGTGAGCTGCCCTGCCAGGTAGTCCACCGGGTAGCGGTTGTCCCACGGCTCGGCGAATTTAACCTTGTAGCCCGCGTTCAGCCAGGCCAGCGTGGTGGACGGGAACTCGTCGCGCATGGTCAGCACCGTGCCGCGGCCCTTGAGCGCGCCGGCCACCAGGCTCATGCCGTGCGAAGTGTTGAGCGTGAAAGCCACTTCCCTGGGCGAGGCGCCGATAAGTTTGGCCAGTTCGGCGCGCGACTCTTCCAGGCGCTCCAGCCAGCGCTCCCAGTAGGCGTCGCCGTGCCGCAGGGCTTCCTTATAATAGGCCGCCCCGGCTTCGGCCACGGGCCGGGCCAGCGGCGCCCCGCCCGCGGCGTTGACAAAAGTGTATTTTTTCAGCGCCGGGAACAGCGCCCGCGCTTTTTTCCAGTCCGGCTTCTTCATAGCCCTATTCTACAAAACAAAATCGCGGCTATAATCCCGCCGGGTATTCCGACCGCGCCGGAAAATGTGCGAGAATATAGGGGCCGGCTATGAATACGGATAAAAACGCCAAGACCACCCTGCGAACTCTTCCGAGAGGACTTGCTTCTATGAACGCGGACAAACATCACCGTGAGATAATCCTGCTGGGCCTGCCGCCCGTCACCGACGAGGTCAAAGGCATGTGGCACAAGGGCTACCCCGTGCACAAGGGCGAGAGCGAATCCAGCGTGAACTTCGCCACCCTGTACGCCAAGAAGAACAATATAGTGCCCGACCAGGACCTGCTGCGCCGCGAATGGCTGAACTTCGTGGACACGCTGCTGCTCGCCGGGTTCCACCTGCACATCATCCCTTTCCCCGAGGGCCTCAACCGCCCCGACAGCCTGTACCACGACGCCGTCTTCATCCGCGACGGCGGCATGATCTTCCGCAGCATCTGGATCAAGGGCCGCTTCAGCGTGAAGGACCGCGTCACCGAAGGCGAGTTCCACTCCCGGCTGATCTCCACCAAGCTCAAGAAGACCGTGATCACCCTTCCCAAGGACGCTTTCCTCGAGGGCGGCGACATCAATTTTATAAAGACCGAGGGCGGCAGCTACTATTTCGGCGGCCTGTCGCGTTCCAACCGGCTGGGCCACGACTTCGTGCGCGACATCGTGCGCCCGGACAACTATATTCTGGTGGAATCCGACGGCTACCACCTCGACACGGTCTTCACCCCGGTGCTCTCGGCCGACAACCGCCTGGCGGCGCTCATCATCGCCTCCGCCGGCATCAAGCCCAGGAGCATGAAACAGATCCGCGCGCTGGGCGTGCCGGTGATAGAAGTGTCGGCGCAGGACTCTTCCGGCGACGGCGACACGCTGGGCGATTACGCCGTGAACGCGCTGGTGGCCCCGGGCGTGATGGTGAACTGCAGCCGCTTCGCCACGCCGGGCGTGGAGGAGAAGCTGCGCAAGCTGGGGATAGAGCGCTTCGTGGCCCCGCTGACCAGTTTCAAGTACGCCGGCGGCTCGGTGCATTGCCTCACCAACGAGATCTACTGACCCCCGCGGGCTAAAACGAAACCGCCGGGCTGTCCCGGCGGTTTTCATTTGGCTTAACGGCGTCAGTCTATGTAGGCGACGGCGCCCGTGCGCCTGGGCAGGGCCTTCTCCGGGCGGTGCCCCTTGTAGCCGAAGGTCACGGCGTAGCAGGGCTCGTAGCCCGCGGGCAGGTTCAGGCGCGCCACCTCGTCCTTCAGGGAGAACCAGAAGCGGGCCAGGCCTATCCAGCAGGAGCCGATGTCGAGCGACTCGGCGGCGAGCAGCATGTTCTCGATGGCGGCCGAGCAGTCCACCAGCGGCGACAGGGCGTTGCTGCGCATCGCCACCACCACCACCGCAGGCGCGTTGTGAAAGACATGGAAGCTTTCGTTGGCGCCCATGGCCCGCATCCAGTCCAGGTCGCTCTTGAGCATCAGCTCCTTGGACAGGCGGCTGATGCGGTCGAGCAGCGCCCGGTCGCGGATCACCGTGAAATGCCAGGGCTGGTCGTTATGCGCGCTGGGCGCGTACAGCCCGGCCTCCAGGATGGCGTCCAGCTCACCCTGCTTGAGCGGCTCCGGCAGGTAGCGGCGTATGCTGCGCCGGTTTTTGATCGTCTCCAGAACTTTGTTCATTTAGCCTCCTCTCAGCCGCCGCGCAGGCGGCGCTTGTCCTCGCCGATATCGCGCACCATCCGCCCGAACTGCCGCAGCTTGCGCTTGCTCTCGATCCGCTTGCGGATGTCGCCGGCGGCCTCGCGGCGCTCGGTCTCGCGGCGCAGCTTGTGATAGCTGGCCAGCCGCTCGGCGGACAGCGTGCCCGCTTTCACGGCCGCTTCCACGGCGCAGCCGGGCTCGCCCGAGTGCGCGCAGTTGCCGAAGCGGCACTCCGCCGCCAGCTCGGCGACGTCGCTGAAGGAAGCCTGCAGCCCGCCGGCGACCAGCTCCATGCCGAATTCCCTTATGCCGGGCGTGTCTATCACCTGACCGCCGCCGGGCAGGAAATACAGCTGCCGGGCCGTGGTAGTATGCCTGCCGCGCGAGTCGTCCTCGCGCACCTCGCCGGTCTCCGCGGCCTGGCGGCCCGCCAGCCGGTTGAGCAGCGTGCTCTTGCCGGCTCCCGACGAGCCCACGAAGCAGCAGCGCAGGCCCCCGGCCAGCTCGGCCTCCACCTCGGCCACGCCGTCGCCGGTCAGAGAGCAAAGCCCTATCACCCGCGCGCCGGGCGCGGCCAGCGCGGCGGCGTCCAGCCGCGCGGCCAGCTCCTCCGGCGGGCACAGGTCCTTCTTGGTCAGCACCACCACCGGCTGCGCCCCGCTGTCCCAGGCCGCCACCAGCAGCCGCTCCAGCCGGGCTATGTTGAAATTGCCGTCGAGCCCCATCACTATGAACACCTTGGCCACGTTGGCGGCCACCGGCTGCGCCGCGTCGCGGCTGTCCTCCAGCCCCTTGCGCACCAGCAGCGAAGTCCGCGGCCGCACGCCGTGGATCACGGCCTGGGCGCCGCCGTCTATCACCGCCACGTCCACGCTGTCGCCCACCACCGGCAGCTCCAGCCGCGAGGCGGCCTCGCTCTGTATTTTGCCGGTCAGCACGGCCGGCACGTCGCGGTCGTCGAGCCGCACGATGTACATCCCTTTATGTTCCGCCGTCACCAGCGCGGCGGTATAAGTTTTTTCTTCCATGATCTTTTTTCCTCGTTAAACGCCGACGGGCGCACTAGGTGCGCGGTCTTACTGCGGCCGGGCGGCCTGGCGGTTAACGGGGTTAAACGTGCAGGGAGGCCCGGCAAACGCCGTTCATAACAATCTCCATACAAGGGCCTCCTATGCTTAGATTTGACTACCCTGATATTATACACCGCCCCCCGCGAAAATCAAGCCCTCGGGGCTGAAACTTCCGGCCCCCCGGCCGCATCTAAAAAGCGAGGTTCAATTCAGCCAAACGAGGACAAAGCATGGACATGGAAACCATTCAGCCTTATCTGCTGCCGGCTGGCGTGATCGCCTTCCTGCTCTACCGCTATTTCCGCTTCAGGGCCGCGCGCGCCAGACTGCCGGAGCTGGCGGCCGCCGGGGCGGTATTCGTGGACGTGCGCAGCCCCGGGGAGTTCGCCGCGGGCAACAAGCCGGGCAGCCTGAACATACCGCTGGATGTCCTGGCCAGCCAAGCCGGGAAACTGGATAAGAACAAACCGGTAGTGCTTTCCTGCGCCTCGGGGGCGCGCAGCGGCGTAGGGGTGGGGATATTGAAAGGGTTGGGCTTCAGGAACGTTACCAACGCCGGGCCCTGGCAGAACACGCTCTGAGCCAAACGGCTACTGTTTGTCTCCGGGCGGCGGCTCGAAATATTTGGTTATGTCTATCCCCTCGCCCAGGGCTATGCGGTAGGAGACCCTGCGCAGGGTGCTGCCCAGCAGCACCAGTCCGGCCATGGCCAACAGCGCCACGGCGTAGCCGATGCCGGTTTCACCGAACTTAAAGAAGAACACCACGGGCCAGACCGCCAGCACTATCACCATGCCCAGCAGGCCGGCGGCGTACAGCCAGGTGCCGACGCGCCAGAACCAGCGCCCGCGCGAGCCGCGGCGCACCATTTCTTCATAAAGCGGATAATCGGGCTGCATATCAAGATTCTACCAAACAAAACCCGGCGGCCCTATGCCGCCGGGCCCTCTTCCCTCGGGCGGCCTTTCACCTGCTGATAACGGATCTGGGTGTCTACCAGCTCTTTAAAGATCTGCATCAATATTTCGGCGCGGGCGCCGAGTTTTTCGTAACCGGCGGCTTCGGCCTCCCTGCACAGGTAATAGATGGCCTCTATGGTGGAGACGCAGTGCTCCATGGGCTGTTTCTTGATCTTGAACTGCGATACATACCTGCCCGCGAAAGAGAGCCGCGGCAGGGCGCGCACGTTGGGGCTTTTGTTCAGCAGGCTCCTGGCGCCGCGCCAGGTGCCGTCTATCACGAAGACCAGCAGGGTTTTCCCCGGCGCCAGGGCGTCCCCGCCCAAGGTTTTGAAATTCACCGCGTCGGGGCCCGGGTAGAGAACGAAAGGGCTGTAGGCCGGGTCCTTTATCAGGGCGTTGACCCTTTCGTTACCGGTGAAATCCGTGCCCACTATCAGCTCGGAGTTGGTCAGGCACAGCCGCGCCAGCCGCGGCGTGCCAGTTCTTTGCTTGTGGGCTTCCCTCTCGTGCATGAGGATAACGAAGCGCGTGCGCGTGGCGAAAGGCTTAACGCTGCCGCAGAGGCAGTTCTGCTTCGCCCGGCGGCAGACATAGCATTCCCCGCGGTAGTCCATCATGGATTCCGCCCCGCCGCGGCGCGCAGGAATAATCGGCATACGACAATTTTACCAAAACAGAACCGCCGGGCCCTCCCGGCGGTTTCTCCGCACTGGTTCAGCGATTACTTGCAAATTTCGCGGCAGGTCTCCCGCAGCACTTCCACCGGCTGGTACATGCAGTTGCCCTCTACGTCGCAGGCCCACTTTATCACGGTCTCGGTTATGATCTCGCAGACCGTCTCCAGCACGCAGTCCACTATATCGTCCACGATCCCTTTTTGGGTCTTTACACCGGCCTCGCAGACTTCCGGCAGCGCGTAGGTGCCGGTGGCGTACACGAAAGCCGCCTTCTGTTTGGGGGTACCGCTCTTGCGCAGGCACTTCAGGCCCGCCACCACCTCGGGGCTGTTATTCTTCTCCGCGTTGGCGATGGTTTTGTCCAGTACCCGGTCCATCTTGGCCACGTCGTTAAAGTCATAAGCCCCTTGGAAGGTGCGGCCGGGGATGATCTGCGGGGCGCCGGCCTCCGGCACCGCTATAGCAGCGGCACCGCCGCGGCCGTCAAAATTGAGGGCCGGCCCGGCAGCGTTTACGCCGCTGACACCCGCCGCCGCCACCACCGCGAACACCAGCATCATAACTTTTTTCATATTTTCTCCCCGTGCCTTGATTTTGGACTTCACCCCATACAGAGCATTTTATATGCCAGCGATTAAAAACCGGCAATCCGCTTCTTTTCCCTCAGCGGCGGCCCTTTCCCGCCCGAGGTCCGGCTAATAAATATTTTCATATGAAAATATTGTTCTCATACCGCAAAGTGGGTTTTCATTCGCAGTCCATATAACAGGTCTCGTACATGACTTCCACCGGCTGCTCCGAGCACCTGCCTTCAGCGTCGCAGGTCCACTTCAGCACGGTTTCCGTGGTGACCCGGCAGGTCCATATCTCCACGCAGTCCTGGCTGTCGCCTTCGGCGCTCTTGCGCGCTTTGCTCCCGGACTCGCAGGTTTCCGGGAAGGCGTACGTGCCGGCCGCGTACACGAAAGCCGTCTTCTGTTTTGCCGTACCGTTCCTGCGCAGGCACTTCAGGGCGGCCACCGTCCTGGGGCTGTTATTCTTTTCGGCGTTGGCTATGGTCTTATCCAGCGCCTTATCCAGCCTGGACACGTCGCTGAAATCGTAGCCGCCCCGGAATGTGCGCCCGGGGATGATCTGCGGGGCGCCGGCCTCCGGCACCGCTATCGCAGCGGCACCGCCGCGGCCGCCAAAATTGAGGGCCGGCTCGGCAGCGTTTACGCTGACAACACCCGCGAGCGCCGCGAACACCAGCATCACAACTATTTTCATATATGCTCCCAATTGCCGAGTTTGTGCTTCACCAGCTGCGGAGCATTTTACCTGCCACAGGAGGACCACGGCTGCCGCCGGCGCTGTTGAGCGGCGGGCGGTAAAGATGTATTATTCGTTTATAACGCGGCTAATTTAAGGAGACCAGAATGAAGAACAAGATATTCGGCGGTTTCATAGCTTTCGCACTGCTGGCCGGAGCGGCCGGCGCCTGGGCGCAGGCCCCGGAGAAAAAGCCCGAGCTGGTAGAGAAGACCGGCGCCATCGAGATCGTCAAGGCCGACGCCGCCAAGAACGAAAAGTTCGACACTATCCTGCTCAAGGCCGGCGAAGAGACCATAAAGCTCATCCCCAACAAGGACAAGAAAGCCTTCAAGCCCCTCGAGAAAATGGCCGGGAAAACCGTCACCGTGAAAGGAGAGTTCCTGCCCCCGAACCCGCCCAGGTACCCGCTGGCCGCCATCAAGGTGAACGCCTGTCACGAGGTCAAGGCCGCCAAGAAAAACGCGGCCCCGGCCAAGAAATAACCGGAGAAACCACTCCGTCCCAAAAGCGAACCGCCGGGCTGCCCCGGCGGTTCTGCTTTGTCGATATCCTATAATATGCGTATGGGACGAAACCTGGGCGTTAAACTGGGCGGCTTTTCCGCGCTTATTCTCCTTCTCCTCACCCTCGCCACCTTCGCGCTGATCATAATGGCCAATATCTAAACTGGCCGCATTTGTCCGCCAGTTCCGGATCGACCGCTTATCTATTTTAAATCTCCCTTCGCCGCCGCCGGCCCGCCGCTCAGACGGCGCAGTATGGCCGCCGGCAGCGTTACCACTGCCCACAGCAGGGCGAGCACCCCGCCCACGGCCACGCCCAGCATCCGGAACGGGAGCAGCACAAGCCAGACCAGCGGGTACAGGAAGAGCGCCAGCAGCGCCAGCGGCCAGCAGAGCGCCAGCAAGATCAGCCACAGCACGAAAGTCAGCATGCGCTTATTCTACCAAAACAAAACCGCCGGGCTGGCCCGACGGTTTTGCTTTATATATCCGCGGCTCCGGCTGCCGTCTTAGAGGCCGGCCACGCCCTTCTCGTCCACCCTGAAGGCGCAGGCCTTGGACTCGCAGGCGTAGGTGAGGGTCTTCCAGTCGGCGCCGGCCGTGGAGGCCATTTTCACTTCTTTAGCGTCGAGGGTCATGGCTATGCTGAAGCCGGTGCCGGGTGTATTCACGTTCACGCCGGCATTGTCCAGCACGAAATCGCAGGGCAGCGTCTGACAGGTATAAGACAGTTCATTCCACTCCGCGCCGCGCACGGCCTTAAAGGTGAGGGCGTTCTCCTGCTTCTGCACGGTGAACTCGAAACTGGCGGCGGCCGGGGCTTTCTGCTGGCAGGCAGCGGTACCCATGAGAGCGACCGCGGCTATGGCGATAAAGTATTTCATTGTTTCCTCCTGAAATTTGCGGACTACGAAAACATTCTATCATAACGGCTCCCGCGGTTGCCCCCGGGAGTTTCAGCGCTAGCGCCAGGTGCGCGCGGCGTGGACCTTGTCCTTGTCGCGGAAGGCCCGCTCCAGGTCCACTTTGTAGTAGCTGGCTATGGTGCAGACGTACATCAGCACGTCGGCCAGCTCCTCGCTGATGGTCCCTATCTTGGAGTGCTCTCCCACCGGGATCTTCTCTTCTTTGCGTATGGCCTTGAACAGCTCGCCTATCTCCTCGCCGAGTATCAGGCATTTCTCCAGCGGCGCCTGCTTGCCGAAGCCGCGCTTTTTGGCTTCGCTCTCGATATAACGCTGCAGCTGGCCCAGCGACGCGCCTTTCGGCAAACTTGTTTTTTTGGTCTTCATATCTGAATTCTACAAAACAAAGCCGCCGGGCTTTCCCGGCGTTTCGGGGCGCGAAGGCTGGCAGCGGACCGGAGCGGAGCACGGAATACAATATCCAGGCGCATGATTTTCAGATCGGGCCCTGCCCGAGCCGCCTGTCTTCGCGGCCGTGCCTTAAATGCGAAGGCGCCGCTTTTGGTATCATAGCGGGGGAAGGAAACGCGGCGTGGAGCCTGTCGGATGTTCGAGCGCGCTAAAGATTTCTACAACAAGCACGAACCGGCCTGCACGGCGGGCTTTTTCGTCGCCGGCTTCCTGTTCGACGTCCTCGCCGTGGGGCGCATAGACAAGCTGCACAACATCATCCACCAGGCGACCTACCTTACCCTGTGCGCCTGGCTGACCGGGCTGGAACTGCGCGAGACCTACGGCGGCTTCCTCCCCCCCGAGCGCCTGCGGACGGCCTGGCGCTACCACGTGGGGGCCACGCATTTCATGCTGGGCACCCTGCTGAATATCTATACCCTCTTTTATTTCAAGAGCGCCTCGCTGGGCACCTCGCTGCTGTTCCTGGTGGGCCTGACGGCCCTGGTTGCGGTGAACGAGCTGAAGCCTTTCAAGAATTCGGGCACCCTGCTGCGCATGAGCCTGTTCAGCCTCTGCCTGGTGTCCTATTTCACCTACCTCGTGCCCACCCTCATGGGCCGCCTCGGCGCCCTGCCTTTCCTGGGGTCCATGATAGGCGCTTCGGCCTGCGCCGCGCTCCTGGCCTGGCGGCTTAAAGCGCGCCTGCCGCAGCAGGAACTGGCGGTGCGCCGGCATGCGGTTTATCCCTTCGCCGCGGTTGCCGCCCTGTTCACCATCCTCTATTTCGCCAAAGTGATACCGCCCGTGCCGCTGTCCATCTCCGAGATAGGCGTCTACCACGGCGTCAGCCGCAATGAGAACGGGTTTGAACTGGTCTCCACGCGGCCCCGCTGGAAGTTCTGGCAGCGCGGCGACCAGACCTTCCTGGCGCGGCCCGGCGACACGCTGTACTGCTGGGCCGCGGTTTTCGCGCCCACCAATTTCAGGGAACGCCTCGCCGTGCGCTGGCGCTACCGCGGCCCGGACGGCTGGAGCGAGTCGGACACCATGCCCATGCCCATAGCCGGAGGCCGAGACGGCGGCTGGCGGGGCTTCACGTCCAAAGCCAACTACCGGCCCGGCCGCTGGCGGGTGGAGATCATAACTTCTGACGGCAGGGAGCTCGGGCGCATAGACATAACGGTGAAGGCTGACGACTCCACGGGGCCGCGGGAAGAGCGCGTCCTCCTGCGTTGAAAGTTCGATCCCGCCGTAACGGCCCTCCCCGAATTGCTAAAATTACTTTATGAAAGCCCTCTGGAAGCGCCACCCGCTGGACCGCGAGATCTTCCGCATAGCCGTCCCGGCCTTCCTGGGTTCGCTGGGGTTCGTCCTCTTCGACATCATCAATATCTTCTGGGTAGGCACGCTGGGTACCGCCGCCATCGCCGGCGTGGCCTCGGCCGCTTTCCTTACCTGGGCGGTCTACGCGGCCATGGCCGCCACCACCGCCGGGGCCAACAGCCTGATAGCCCAGGCCTTCGGCGCGGGCAAGAGCGAAGAAGCGCGGCAGACCGCCGTGGAAGCCGCCTGGCTGAGCCTGGGCGGCAGCCTGCTGATAATGGCCCTGCTGCTGCCGAGCATCCCCCTCATCTTCCGCCTGATGGGCCTGCAGCCGGAAACGGCCGCCTTCGCCCGGCAGTATCTCACCATTTACGTCTGCGCCCTGCCGCTCTATTACCTCTGCAACCTGGCGGGCAGCGTCTTCAACGCCTACGGGGACACTCGCACCAACGTGATCATAATGACGGCGACGGTGGCGCTCAACATCGTACTGGACCCCGTGCTGATACTTGGCTGGGGGACGGGCCGGCCGCTGGGAGTGCCTGGCGCCGCGGCGGCTTCAGTGCTGGTCACCACCATAGCGCTGGCGCTGCAAGTGGTGTTCCTGCGCCGGCGCGGCTACCTGCCGCCGCTGGCCGAGGTACTGCGGCGGCCCGCTTTCACGCGCGCCGCGCGCATGCTCAAGATCGGCGTGCCGGCCGCCTCGGTGAACGTGGTCTGGTCGCTCGTGTATCCCGCCCTTACGGCCATCATCACGCGCTTCGGCGAGGCCCCGCTCGCCGGCCTGAGCGTCTGCTTCCGGCTGGAAGGCGTGCCTTATTTCCTGGGCATAGGTTTTTCCACCGCCATGGCGGCGCTGGTGGGGCAGAGCTTCGGCCGCGGCGATATGCAGCGGGTGCGGCAGATAGTGACGCGCGGCCGCCTGCTCATCACGGTGCTACTGCTGCCGGTGGCGCTCGCCTTCATCTTCGTCCCGGAGCTGCTGGTGCGCCCGATGACGTCGGACCCCGAAGTCATAGCCAACGCCGCGCGCTACCTGCGCACCGTCGGTTACTTTGAAATATTTCTCGGCTGGGAATTGCTCTTCGAGGGCGTGTTCACCGGGCTGGGCCATACCCGCGACTACATGTTCATCGCCGTGCCGCTCACGCTGGCGCGCTGGCCGGCGGCCTGGCTGCTGGCCATCACCCTGGGCTTAGGCACGCCGGGCATCTGGTGGGCCATTACCCTTTCCACTTTCGCCAAAGGCGTGTGGGCCTCCTGGCTGTTCCACAAGGGCGGCGCCACCTCCCACCTGCTCAGGGCGGCGGAACCGCCCGCCCTGGCCCTCCAGCCGTAAATCCCCATACAGAACTCCCGGTACCACACGGGGCAGCCGGGCCTGGGCCCTATGGCCTTGAAACCCGCGCGGCCGCAAGCTAACCTATATACATGAACCTCCGCCCAGCCTGCATAGCGGCAGCCGCGCTAGTCTGCCTGATGGCCGGCTCCGCCGCCGCCGAGCTCACGCGGGAAGCCCGGGCCAAGCTGACCGAATTACAGAAATCGTTAGAGACGCGCGGCGCGCGGTGGACCGCCGGCGAGACCGGAGTCTCCAATCTCACCGAAGAACAGTGGAGCGATCTGGTAGGGCTGGACACCAACGCCCCCTCGGGCCCGCTGGCCCCCGAAGCCCCCGAGACCCGGCTGCGCGCCTCGGTAGACTGGCGCAACAACGGCGGCAACTTCGTCACAGCCCCCAAGCGCCAGGGCGGCTGCGGCTCCTGCTGGTCCTTCGCCATGACCGGCGCGCTGGAGTCGTACGTGATGCGCAAGAGCGGCAAGCCCGGCCTGGACATAGACCTTTCCGAGCAGCTCTATATTTCCTGCAGCAGCGTCGGCAGTTGCAAGGGTGGGGCCCTGTTCCCGCGCTTCCTGGTGCGCCAGGGCCTGCCGGCCGAATCGGCCTATCCCTACGCCGAAGAGAACGGCTCCTGCTCCAACGCAGCCACGGGCTGGGAGCGCAACACGCATAAGATCGAAGGCTGGGGCATGGTGCTGCCCACCGTTAACAAGATCAAGGCCGCGCTGGCCCATTACGGCCCGCTGCCCACCTCCATGCAGGTCTACGAGGATTTCCTCAACTACACCGGCGGCGTTTACTCCCGCGTGGGCGGCAAGCGCGTCGGCGCGCACGCCGTGCTGCTGGTGGGCTATAACGACGCCGAAGAATATTTCATAGTAAAGAACAGCTGGGGCGACGACTGGGGCGAGAACGGCTTCTTCCGCATAGATTATTCCGAAATGCACTCCCGCGTGATCTTCGGCCTCACCACCGTGGCCTACTACTGAGCGCCTTAACCAGCAGAAACAAAAACCGCCGGGCTGTCCCGGCGGTTTTTGTTTGGCGCCAAGTCAGAGCGCACCTCTATTCTCGGGCCAGTAATTGCAGCAGCAGCGTCTTCCAGAGCCGCCCCGCTCTGGCCAGCCGCAGCGAGGCCGCGCCAGAGACGGCGCCCAGCAGCGTCAGCGGACCGCTTATCAGGGCGGTCAGTTTCCACAAGCCATGCTCCGGGTGGTTAAGGGCAGCCAGCCCCGCGGCCACCATGGCGGCGGGCAACAGACTCAACATCAGGCCGGCTAAAGCCCCCCACGCGCCGAACCTGCCGAGCGACAGGTCCTCGAACCTGCTGCGGTGTTCGGCTATACCGACAACTATCGAAAATAGCGCGCCCCCGATAAAACCCGGCAGGCCCAGCGCCGGCAGCGGGGCGTCGAAGACCCTGAAGAAAGCGTCCCAGGGCAGGAAAGGCGTCGCCAGGCTGGTCACCCCTATAAGCAAACCGGTTCCCGCCCAGCCGGCCGCCCAGTTAAGGCAGATCCAGACCATACCGCGCAGGCGCAGCAGCCAATTATTCATCTCGATCTCCTTGCTTTCTGCGGCCCGGCGGCAGCCGGCCGCTCCGCCGCGGCTCTCTACTCGCCGGCGAAGGCCGCCCCTATAAGCCTGCCCAGGCGGGTGGAGAGGTCCGGGTAACGCTTGCGCAGGATATCGACATATTTCTCCCCCAACGGGCTCAGTTCCCAGGTAACGGGGTTATAGAGCTGGTCCTTGCGCACCTTGGGGGTTTGCACGGCGTCCAGCAGGGTAGCGAACACCATGCGGTCCTCCAGCACGTCTCTTATGCTGCCGCAGCTGCTCGAGGCGCCGCACTTGAGCAGCAGGAAATGGCCGGAGTCGTCTATGCGGCCCAACGCTAAAGCCGCCGTGCCCGGAAAAAAGCGGTTAGGGTGGGAGGATTCCACCTCCCGGTTGCGCATCTTGAACATTTCCACGAAGCCGGTGGCGGCGAGGCCCCAGTTGAAAGCCGGGATCTCCTTGTAGCCGGCAGCCTTGACCGCGGCCTTGCTCTTTTTAGCGGCCTGCGCCTGCGGCGCAGTCGAGAGCAGCAGGCAGGGGAACAACAGCAGGAACAATATGTGTAAGCGCATAAATTTCAGTTTAGGCTATATAAAACCGGCTTGTCAACGCGCCGCTGCCCGCGACAAAACCGCGTGCCGCCACGGCGGCTTCGCAATACGGCAGGGCCGGCCCCCGCCTGCGGATACTTACTTAGCCAGCTTCACGACCAGGGCATGGGTAAGGCCGAAGTCGTTCTTTCGTACCCCGGTGAACGGCCTGGAGTCGTATTCCTCGGTGGCGGTGATCCTGAACGCCACCGCCTCCTTCCAGACCTTGAACTCCAGGAAGCCTTCCGAATACAGCCGGTAATCCCCGGTGTCCGCGGCGCGCGGCGTGTAGATCACGTCGCCTCCCAGGTTAACGGTAGGAGTGAGGGCGGTGGCGAAGTTGACGCGCCCGGTCAGGCGGAAATCGCGCTTAACGTTCCCGGCGGAGTCTTTCTCGTATTCCGGCGTGAGGCCGGCGCTGAGCATTACCGGCTTAAAGACGCCGGGCAGGAAGTTATGGTAGCAGACGCCCGCGGTGTTGGTCATGCGGTACTTTACCAGGCGGAATTTGTCGTGGCTGTGCGTGGTCTGCAGAAAAAGGTTCAGCCTGGACCTTACCGCGTAGGCGTACAGCAGCGACCCGCGCGATTTGTCGGTAACGGCGGCGTCGCCGTACTTCACGTAATTGTCCGACGCCTGCAGGAACAGGGACTGCTTTTCGACCGGCTTCCAGTCGAACTCCAGGCCGCCGTTAAAACTGTAGTTCCTGACGTTGCCGTTCAGGTAGCCGCCGCCCAGGCTGAGCGAGAGCCCGTAGAGCTTGTGCGGCTGCCAGGCTTCGGGCGGCCGCACGCGCAAGTCCTCGGTACGCGTGAACTGCGCGGCGGCGGGCCCGGCGGCCGCCGTAAGGAAAGCCCCTGCCAGAAAAATTCTTTTAAGCATTAGTCCTCCGTAAAATTCTTTGGTCCCGCATAACTCAATTGAACTAAATATCCGCCGCCCCGGCAAAAACAAAACCGGCTGGTTTCGCCGGAGGGACTCCGCGGTTTGTTAAAATAGGGTATGCCCGCGCTCTGGAACAAGCTCGCCTCCGGCCCCGACAGGGCCGCGGAGGACATAAAAGAACTGCAGGCCTCCGGGCTGCCGCTGGTGCTTTACGGCGACGGCTGGTACGCGCCTTATGTGCGCGAGTACCTGGCGCGCCGCGGCCTGCCCATAGCCGCCGTCTTTACCGACGCCGGGTTCACCACCTCCGGAGAGGCCGTCGGCTTCGGGGAGGTAAACCGCAGGTTCGAGCGGTTCAATGTCGTCATAGCTTTCGCCAACGCCCGCCTGGCCGGGGAGAAACTGGCCCGCCTGGACCGCGCCCGCGTGGCCGGCAGTTATTTCTTCGACGTGATGGGCGAGCTGCTGAACAACACTTTCGACCGCGCCTACCTCGAGGCCCATAGGGCGCAGTTCGAGGCGGCCTACGGGATGCTCGGCGACGACTTGTCGCGCCAGACCTTCGAGGCCTTCATCAACAGCAAGCTCGGCGGGGCCGGAGAGGCGCTCGCCGGCCTGAGCCGCAAGGAGCAATATTTCCCCAAAGGGATAATAGAACTTTCTGACCGCGAGGTGTTCGTGGACGGCGGGGCCTACACCGGCGACACTTTGCTCACCTTCATGCGCCTCACCGGAGGCAAGTGCGCCGGCTGCCGCGCTTTCGAACCGGACCCGGCCACGGCGGACAAGCTGAAGGCCGCGGTGGAAAGACGCGGCCTGCGCGGCGTAACGGTTTTCAACAAGGGTTTGTGGAGCGCGCCGGCCACGCTGCCCTTCGCCGTGTGGCACGGCACCTCGGCCTCCGCCGTCTCCGGCGAGGGCGAGGTTTCGGTGGACGCGGACACGGTGGACCACCTGGCGCCCGACGCCACTTTTATAAAGCTCGACATAGAAGGCGCCGAATTGGAAGCCCTCAAGGGCGCCGCCGAAACCATAAAGCGCAACCGGCCCAAGCTGGCGGTCTGCGTGTATCACAAGCCCGGGGATCTTTTTGAAATCCCCCTCTTTATCAGGTCGCTGGTCCCCGAATACCGCATCTACCTGCGCCAGCACCAGCCCGTAGCCTGCGAAACCGTGCTCTACGCGGTGCCCTGACCAAAACAAAACCGCCGGGCGGTCCCGGCGGTCTCGCGCGAGCTCAAAGAGTCATATGATCATCAGCGGACCCCGGGGGACTCGTCCGGGGCCGCCTGCACCGCGTCCTGCCCGGGCACCCGCGAATAGGTCACGGTATAGGCCGGATATTTCAGCCGCAGCCCCGGCAGGCGCGCTGCGAAGAGTTTCATTTTCTCGTTCAAATCGCCGCTGCCGGCTATGCCGTAGCTCAGCGGGTCCACGCCTTTGAACATCACATATAGGCCGGCCGCCTCGCCGCCCACGCGCAGCGGTATCACGGGATTACGCGGGTCGTAATTACGCACGTAGCGGCCGGTGTTGGCGTCTATCAGCATCCACCGCCCCTCCAGGTAGGCTTCGGCGAACACATGTCCCGAGAAGCCGCCCCCGTCGTACCCCCGCGCCCATTTTATGCCGGCGGCGTCCGCCATCAGCGCCGGGTAGCCCAGCCTGCGCAGCACGCTGGAGAACAGCAGCGCCCAGTCGTGGCAGCCCGAGAGGTAGCGGCCCTTTAACAGCCCGTCGGCCGTGGTCTTGCCGATAAGCGCGCCGCCGGCCGCGCCGGCTTTGAAGCCGGTCAGCCACCGGTACACGGCCGGCACCAGTTCTTCGGCGTTGGCGGCGGTGCTTACGCCGATCTCGGCGCGCAGTGCGGCCGCGGACAGGCTTATCCCGGACTGCGGTCCGGGGGCAAGGTAAAGGGCCGGGTTATCATAGTCCGGGCTCTCGCCGAATAGTTGGGCCCGGGCTGGCGCCGCCCACAAAAGCCCCAGCGCGATCAGCGCAAATCCCGTGGTCCTGTTCATAAAGTGAAGCCTCCCTTATTTGGCGGCGGCCTCTTCGGCGTCTATCTGCGCCTGCCACGCCTTCTCCAGCGCGGCCAGGTCCTCGCCGAAGACGCGCAGGGCGTTGGCGTCGTTCAACTCGAGCGGGTACGCCTGCCGGTACTTTTCCTTGCCGAACCTCCTGATGAGGAAATCGGCGAAATGCCCGGCCGCGGCGTAAGCCTCGGAGGAATTCCGGAACCAGTAAGACTTGTCGGTCAGCAGCGTCTTAAGCGTCGGCAGCGCCTTGCGGCGGCGCAGCTCGGGGCCCCAGTAGCTGAACGGCTTGCCGCTCCAGCCGCGGTCCTGCTCCACGGCTATGCCCTCGCGCAGCAGCTTCTCCGGGCCGCGCCCCCAGTATTCCTCGGCGAACAGGTGCACGAACTCATGCTTGCCGGTGGCGCTGAGCGTGCTGCAGTGCACGGCGAACACCTCCGGTTCGCCGGCGTTGGGCATGGCGTGCCCGTTGCCGTATACTCCGGTGCAGGCCTCCTTCTCGGCGCGGCTGTCGTAAAGGTAGTAGCTCATCGGCTTCATTTTTTCGATGCCGAAATAAGCCGCAAGCTCGGCCATTTCCTTCTCGGTGCGCGGGATGAAATCATTTATGGTCTGCTCGGCCCAGGAACCGGCCTTGTAGTAGTAGGTGATATAGGTGCCGGTAGAACTGCGCAGCCGCCGCTGGAAATCTCCGCACGGATCGGCCGCCAGCTCCTCGGAGGCGTCAAACCGGTAACTCCCCGAGGACGCCGTTAACTTCCCGCGCCGCAGAACCAGCGCCTTCGGGTACGACGGGTAGCTTATAAAGTAGGCCGCGGCGCCGTCGCCTGAGCCGGAGAGGGCGGCCGCCGCCGCGGCTGTGGAAACATAGAAAGTGGCCCAGGGCGCCTGCCAGAAGGCCCCCGTGCGGAGTTCCGCGTCGGCGCCGGCCTCTCGCCACCTCAGGGCCAGGCCGCTGTTCTTGCTGTACACCGCGCCGTCCACGTTAAGCGTGGCGCCGTCGGTCTTTATCCCGAAGCGGGAAAGCGCCGCCTGCATGGCCGGGAAGCCGGCCGGCGCGCCCACCAGCAGCGCCACGTCGTCTCCTTTCTTCAGGTCTTCCGCGCGCACCAGTCTGAGCTGCGGGTAATACCTGCCGTGGTAGTAGCGCGCGGTATCGTCCACCTCGGCCGCATTGGCGGGATTGGAGTAGGCCATTACCCTCTGCTCCGCCCTGGAGGCGGCGGCCGAAAGACAGAGCAGGAAGGGGACCAGGCACAGCGAGAAAGGTTTTTTCATACCCCTCCAGTTTACAATTTTCCGGGGAACCGGGTTATCCCCCAAAAACAAAACCGCCGGGCTGTCCCGGCGGTTTCGTATTTGCGCGTTAAGAGGGCTTACTGCACGCTCACTTTGCCCTTCTTGACGAAGCCCTCGTTCCAGCTGCCGGCGCCGACAGCGGACCTGCGGACTTTGTACCAGTCGTCCTTCTCGCCGACGATCAGCACTTTCTCGCCGGCGTTGAGCTCGGTTACCGTGCCGACGAACAGCCAGCCGGCCTTTTCCTTTATGGAGGTGCCGTCCTTGTTGATGATGGCGACCCTGTTGGGGTTCGTCCTGGCGTACATCTGGCGGTAGTCGGCCACCATCCGGCCCTTTTCCGTGAACGTCACCACCAGCGCGTCGGCGTCGGGCGCTACCACGTCGTAGAGCCGGCCGATGTTGAGGTTCACGGCGGCCTTGGTGCGGCCGCTCACGCCCTCGGCGCGCAGGTCGGGCGTCAGGGTTATCTCCCCGCGCTCGCTCTTGACCGTTACGGTGATGGTGTCGGACTTCTGGAAGCCGTAGTTGGTCAGGTCGGCCCGCAGCATGATGTTCTCGCCCGCCTCGAACTTGCCGTTGTTGTTCTCGTCGTAGAACGAGATGCCGAAAGCCTTCAGCACCGAGTTCTCGCTGTAATACTTGTCCGCCGCGGCGATACCGGACTGCTTGCCGGCCTCGAAAGCGCCGGGGTAAACCTGGGCCGCCATCTTCTGGTAGCCCTCGTCGTAGCCGCGCTTGGTCTGCTCGGCGCAGCCGGCCTCGAAGCCTTCCTTCTGGCCGTTAACCCGGCCGCTGCTCTGGCCCTGGGCCCGCTGGTCGGCGTATTCGCGGTTGCTGTACTGCTCGTAGAAAGACGCGTAAGCCGAGTTGTACGCGGACCTGTAAGCCGCCTTATAGCCCTTGTCCTTGCCGTCGGCAAAGCCGGTGCGGTAGCTTATGGAGTACTGGTTGTCGTAGGCGCGCCTGTAAGCCAGGTTGTATCTTTCGTTGTAGCCGTCCCGCTTGGCGTCGTCGTAAGCGCGGCGGTAGCTGCGCTGGTAGCCTTCGCGGTAGCCCCGGTCATAGGCCTGGCGCTCTTCGGGGGTAGAATACCCGTTGCGGGCCAGCTCTATGGACAGGTCTCCGCCCTTCACGCTTTTCGTGCCGGCGGCGCGCATGCCGCCCGCGCTGGGGAAAGAGGCCTGCAGTTCGTTCTCGCGCAGGGTGAAGCCAGCCTGGTAGCCGGCCTTGCGGCCGCTCTCGGCTTCCATAACGGCGGCGTCGGCCTGCCCTTTGGCGTAGCCGTTGCTGAAAGAAGCGGAGTCCTGTTCGCCCTGCTGTTTGGCGGCGGCGAAAGCGATATTGTAACCGCTGGTATAACCCTCGTCGTAGCAGCGGCGCTTGCCGGCCTCGGTGCCGTTATTGATGCCGGCGTTCTGGCCGTCGGCGTTGCCCTGCTGCGTGCCGGCGGACTGGTCGACATTGTAGCCGTCCCTGTAACCGGCGGCCCTGCCGGCCGTATCGCCTTCGCGGTTGCCGTTCCAGCGGCCTTCCCTTTCGCCGTCGTCTATGCCGGCGGCGTAACCTTCGCGGCGGCCTTCCCTGGCGCCTCTGTCTACACCGTCGCGCATGCCGGCGTTATAGGCGTGGGTAGTGTCTACCGGCTTGGGCGGCTGCGGGGGCTGGGGCGGCACCGGCGGCTTGGGGGGCTGAACGGGGTGGCCGGGATTGATCGGCTGGCCGGGATGACCGGGCTGGCCGGGCTTGGGCGGATGACCGATCTGCCCGCCGTTGGGCAGCGGCTTGCCGTCTTTTTGTTCCTGTATGATGGTTTTTACGCTGTCGCTTACATCCGACAGCTGCGTGACGGAGCCGTCGTTGGCAGCAAAGATCACGCTGGAAGCTAACAGGAGAGAAGGGAACACCGACGCCGCGCAGAGTTTCTTTTTCATTAATGGCACCCCTATGTCCGGCTGTCCGGACCAGATTAGATAAGATATTGTAGCCGAACTCCCCGGGCTTGTATAGAGCAGAACGGCCCTCCCGGCCCTGGGCCCTTTGTCCCAGTGGACACCGCCCACTATCTTCCCGGCTCGTCTCTCTGGACGGTGAAATACAAATGGTGCTAATATAAGGAAGGGACCACGGATGAGGGAAAGGACGGGGGAAATGATCAACGCAACGACATTGATGGATGCCGGAGAGCTGGCAGAGAGGATAGGGCGCGGCGGCTATTTTTTTATCGCTGCCGATGAGACGGTATTGAGGCGGCTGCCGAAGGGCCGCTGGATAGGCGGGACCACGCCGTACTTCATGACGGAGAAGGGCGGCGTGAGGACACGGGAAAAGGCCTACGCCCTCGAGCTGCCGGGGTATCTGACCGGAGTTAAGGTCGCCATCTACGACAGCAACACCCTCTCCCGTGTCTACAGGGACTCGCCCGACAACGGCTTCAGCCTCATAGCCATCCCCGCAGCCAGCAAGACCCACCTCTCCTTCGCCCTGAACGCCCCGAGCTACGAGAATTTCGCTATAAGTCCGCTGGCGGGATGGATAGCCGGCGTCAGCGTAGCGGAGATAGGCAAGGCCGCTCCGCTGGTGTTCGACGGGCACACAGGTGCCGCGTACGAGGACGCTGCGGTGGTCATGCACGCGGAACTCCCGAAAGGCCGGACCGCCGTGGTGGGCATCATCAACATCTTCGAACCGTCGGAAGGCGACGTTCTCACCTTCACGGAGAACGGCTTCAGCGCCAGGGAGGCGCTCGTGAACGGCAGACCGACCGAACTTCAGGCTTACATCCGCGGCAAAGGCCTGGACACCAGGCTCCCATTGGTAGCCAACTACGGCGGCGCCATGGTAAACGTTTCCTTCCAGGACGCCCTGGCAGCGGACGGCGAGGTGAAGTTCTTCGCGCCCGTCTTCAAGGGAGTGGAGTACCGCCACGCCAAGCCGATAGGGGACTACCTGCGGGCCTTCATCGACCAAGAACCGCAGGGGATCAGCGACAGGGTGATGTTCTCGTGCAACTGCATCCTGAACTACCTGCATTCCGGCCTGGAAGGCAAGCGCACCGCCGGCTTCACCGGCCCCATAACCTTCGGCGAGGTCGGGTACCAGCTGCTTAACCAGACCGCCGTCTACATCGAGATAGTCACGGCCAACCTGGCCGAGCGGCTGCGCGCCGAGACCGCGTTGCGCCGCCATAACCTGCTGATGGACACGCTCATGGATACCATCCCCGACCCGGTCTTTTACAAAGGCGTCGACGGCAGACTGTTGGGCTGCAACAAGGCGTACGAGGCGTTCGCCGGCCTTCCGGCCGACAAGATACTGGGACGCACCGTGCGGGACATCTTCCCTCCCGACCTTGCGGACGCGTACGAGGCCAAGAACAGCGAACTTCTGTCCGCGCCCGGTTCTCTGTCTTACGAACTGAAGATACGGGACAAGACCGGCGAGCCGAGGAACGTAGTGGTGAACTCGGCCACTTTCTCCGCGGCAGGCGGGGTGGTAGGCGGCGTAGTGGGCGTGATACGCGACGTAACGGAGCTGCGCCGCACCAGCGACGATCTCAAACTCTTCAGGGACCTGATCGAAAGCACCACCGACGCCGTAATGATACTCGACCCTCGCGACGGGCGCTTTCTGGATGTAAACGTGAGCGCGTGCGAGAGCCTGGGCTACTCCAAGCCGGAACTGCTGGAGAAGAGGTTCCCGGAGGTCTGCGCCGGCCTGCCCCCGGACTACGACTGGAGCGGCGAGGTGGAAAAGGTCAAAGCCGCGCCGGCGCTGCTGTTGCCCATCACCCACCTCCGCAAGGACGGAGCCACGTTCCCCGCCGAAGCCAACGAGAAGCATGCGGTGCTGGGCGGCAAGGAGTACCTTGTGGTGATCATGCGCGACGTGACCGAGCGCAAGAGGATGGAAGCCGCGGTAAGGGAAGTCTCCACATTGCAGGGGCTCATCCCCATCTGCGCAGGCTGCAAGAAGATCAGGAACGACAAGGGGTATTGGGAGCGCGTCGAGAGCTACATAAGCCAGCGCTCCAAGGCGCAGTTCACCCATGGCCTGTGCGAGGCTTGCGTGGCAAAGCTGTACGGCAACGAGGCCTGGTATAAGGAGCAGAAGTAACGGCACAGGCCGAAGAGCCGCCCGGCGGCCGAGGTGTCTCACGGAACCGCCGGGCGTGACCTCAAAAAGATCTGCGAGAGCGAGCGTTATCCAGCAGGCGCCTCCCCGGTTATTTCACCTCGCACTCCAAATTGTAAACCAGCGAGCTCCACCCGGCTAAAGGCCCCCCGTCAGCAGTCATACTGATATTGACGCCGGCGATAACAAGGAGAGCGTTGAACTTATTTCGTATTTGTCCGGGGGTGGTGCCGACAAGGAGCACAGCCTGAATGGGCGATGATGTGTTCTCGGAAAAGAAGTCCACTTTTGTTCCGCCGGACACGAAAAGACTTTTACTCTGGAACACCGTGTTGATTCCCAGTATGTTTTCGACTGTCAGGCGTTTTGCAGAAGCCATATCGAACGGATTGCCGTCAGTGGATTCCAGGTAAATTCTGCCAGGGACCATGATAGTGTTGTCATACTCTCCATCTACCACCCTGCATTCGGCGATGCTCCCTTTGGCCTGATGCTGAAACGGGTTAAATGCATGCACCGCGCTCGTGGCAACTGCCGTTATCGCTACCGCTATTAGTATTCTTTTCATTTTCATTCTCCTTATTTCCGACAGAATATGCTCGATTGAGCTTGTTGCGATACTATAGTTTAGCCTGAAAAACGGACCGCGATAAGAAGCGTTGGTCCCGGTCTACGCCCCTATTTCGACCCAGGAGACGCGGTTTAGTCGGACGGTATTCAGTTAAGCCTATGGCTTAATGCTATATCCCGGTACCGCCGCGCGTGATCGAGGAAAGTCTGCGACAGTACGCGCTTTGCGACCCCGGGCAGGAACTCCAGCCCGCGCAGCCTGTGCGCCGAATGAAAGGTCACCAGAACGGAGGATTCGCCGTAGGTCCGGAATTCCACGCTGCCGACGTCCACCTTGGTGGAACCGTTATCGGAGCGGTATACGCGCCAATATACTTTTGCGCTGTCCTTCCCGTAGCGTATTATCTCGGCCTTGGTCATATCCTGGTTGGTCAAAGAAAGATTCACTGCGGCACAGGGAACCCCGCTGAGCACCATCCGCTCAAGTTGCCGTACAACGCGCCCGTCGGCCCCCTTCTCCGTCACGAGGACCTCTCCTCCCAGGCGGTGAGCGATGTTAAGCCCCCAGTCCCCGGCCGGGAGTTTCTTCTGAAAAACGGAAAAAGGCGCGTCGATAAGGATCCGCGTAAGTTCGATGACGACTTTTTCTTTCTCGCCCCCGCTGCCGGCCCTGATTTCGCTTTCGTAGCTCTTTGAGATCCCCCCGACCAGCTCCCGCGGTCCGGCGGCGGAGAAATACCGCGCCACGTCGGCGGGCAACCGCGTCTGAAAAGTCTCTATCATATCGACAAAATCCCACCCTGTCGGTCCGAGGTCCGTTCCGGTAATAGGGAAACCGGCGGAACCGCGCCGCAAGCCAGGGTCCGTCACTAACTGCGGTTCCGCCGGGATCCCGGGTGGGAGGCCGGGGACCGGCGTTTGCCTGGCCTCCTTTATGGTTTCCGCCAGGTCCATGGTCTGCGCCGGACCGAAGCCTGTTTCCGCCAGGGAAAGGCTGGCTCCGCCGATAAGGGCCAGAACGAAGAGAATAGGCGTCAGCGTTTTATGCTTGTTCATATATATTCCTTGATCCGCCCGGCAACCCGAACTCCGATCCGACCGGAGTTCGATAAGGGCGCCGGCACTTTACCTCGCGAGACGGAACCCGATCTCGAAATCATAGCTGCCGGCGTCGTAATAGTAACGGCAATCGGCCCGCAGACGGCTGGTGGAAGTAGTGAAGAAAGACCCGCCACGCGCTACCCGGTTGGAACCCGGAGCATCGAACGCACTGCCGTCAGCGGGCGCGTTTCTGTACGAATCCTGATATTTATCCTGCACCCACTGCCTTACATTCCCGGCCATATCGCACAAACCCTGCGCGGTATTCCCGGCTGTTCGGGAGCACACCGGCAGAGTGCGGTTCTTACCGCAGCCCATAACGCCCCGATCGTTAGGCATTACCGCTCTGTCGCAGGACGCTTCCTCGTTGCCCCAGGGGTATTTTTGATCCCTGCCGCCGCTTTTGGCCGCATATTCCCATTCGGCCTCGGTGGGCAGCCTCACGCCTTCGAAACCGCGCTGTTTGCTCTTGAACTCCGCATACCGGGCAGCCTGGCCCCAGGTCACGCAATTGACCGGGTGGTATTTCCGGTCTTTCTGTCCCCAATTGCAATAGCCGCGCGTGCCCGGCTCGCTGCACCAGCCATTGATTACGCACTCCGCGTATTGCTCCACAGTAACCGCTGTTTTCGACATTTCAAAGGTTTTAACCGCGACCTCGCGGACCGGAACGGCGTCTTCGAAATATTTTTTTCCGTTATTTGTCCCCATCATGAACCTGCCGCCGGGAATGGTCACGAACCGCACCGGAGAAGGCGCCCCGACATTTGAGTGCGGCGCGGTAACATGATCGTGCCAGGCAAAGAATGGGACTATGATGCCGGGTATTATGGCGGGGTCGGAATGATCGGCGGTTTTTGAGGCCTGTGCGTGCCCCGCAACCTTAGCAACGGGGACCATTGAGGGGGCGGGCACCTTTGGGACCGCGGGAACAGCCGGGCCATTTGACGCCTCTCCTCTTATCCCTTCCGCGGTCACGCCGGTAAGTTCGAACTCCGCCGCCGGCACGTCAACCGCTGCCACGAAGGCTGCCCCGAGATTGATGATCAGAACGGCGGAGAATAGTTTTTTCATGTAACCCTTCCTTATGACAGTTTTGTGGTCCGTCCGCGCAGGCAATCGCTTGTTGCTATACCATAGTTTAGCTTGATCCCCGGCCCCGGCAAAGGATCGGAATACCCAATCCACGCCTCTATTTTGACCCAGGAGGAG
>MGTZ01000055.1:43392-82543 GCA_001799715.1 Elusimicrobia bacterium GWB2_63_16
CCCGCCTGTAGAAAGCAGGCTTATGCCGGCGTCGGAGCCGTCGTAAAGCCGGCTGGAGGGAATAGTGTCAGGGCCCAGCGCGCGGCCTGCCAGGTAGAAGTCCGTTAGACCGAAACATCTGCTCGCGCCGGTCTCAAGATCCTCCAGCCCGTCGGCCTCAAGAATTCTCAGCAGCTTATGCTCGGTGGTAGAGTTGTTATATCGGAAATTGGTCCGGGACATGTTCAACCGCGCGTCGACGTGCCAGATGACCAGCCCGCCCCCGGGGAAAGCCGTATCGGAATCGTTGCCGGTGCGGCGGCGGTTCTCCACCAGGAAGAATTCCCCGAAGGGGTCCTTGCCGCGGCCATGAGGCATTATCATAACGCAATCGCCGGACTCGGCGGCGGAGCGCAGACTAAAATCCCCCGCCGCCGTCACAACGCGCGGCTCTATCCAGCCCAGCATCATCTTGCTGAAACAGTTGTGGTCGTAGCGGCTGGCGTCCATCATGTCCATGTATCCCAACCCGCCCTTCGGCCCGACTTCCGGTTTATAGTCGTAATAGTCCGGCAGGCCCAGAGCATGGCCGGTCTCGTGTATGAGGATATTGGTCCGGAACTCCGCCGCCGGGTCTTCCCATTTGTAAGCTACGCCCTGCCAGGCATAGGCGTTAAGGCGCTTGCCACCCACAGTAAAGCCTCTGTCCGAGAACTTCGGCGCCACGGCCCACCAGAAGGTTGCCCACTCGCCAACGGGGCCTGTCCAGATCACGGCGAAGTAGTCCACCTGGCCGTCCCCGTCGCTGTCGTACTGGGAGAAGTCGTGCTCAGCATAGCTCTGCAGCGCGCGCCGGATAAGCGCCTCGCGGCCTTTACCGGTCTGCGTCACGTCGGAGCGACGGCCGGCGTGGTACCAGCCCAACACGTTGCCGTCCAGCTTCAGTTTGCCGTAGGAGGAGCGCCGGTAATAAGCGGTCAGGCTTTCGTAGGGGAACTGCCCGCCGCCGCCGAATATCCTTTCGCGCATGGCTGCGGGAGTGTCGCCGGACCGGGCGGGGTATTCGTCAAAATCTATCAGCAGCACCAGCATTTTAGGGCTCCCGGTGGAAGGCAGCCCCTTGTCGCGAAAATTCAGCAGATTGGGGCCACGTTCATTCCCGAAGCGGCCGATGAAGCCGGCCACGAGGTCCGGTGGAAATTCCATATTACCGATGCCCAGGTCCGGGTCGATGCCGGCAGAAGGGCCGCGCCCGGCATAGCCCTGCGGCGGGGGTTCCATGGCGGAGAGGCCCTGCGGGAGGCCCAACGCCAGCGTGAAGATCGTCGCCATAAGCCCCCGCGCAGCGCGGGGGAGGTTTAAACCGCGCAGGAACAGTAGTATATTTATTGTTTTCATAAGTCGAAGGATCCGCTGTCCGGCCGGCGAGTTATTCGGATACAGGATCGGTTCTGTTCCAGGCTTTGTCTTCGCTGAACCTGTAGCCGTGCGGGATTTCTCGGCGCAGACATGACAGCACTATCCTATACGCATGCGCGTTGCAAAAGTCGATAGTAAGGACTTTCGTCTTTACCCTGGCCTTTAGTTCGGGAGCGACCAGTATGTTGCCCTGGCAAACCAGCGCGAGGCGTTTTCCCTCGCCGATATGCTTTTCAGGAATAGTCTCCATTTCCTCCGCCTGCTTCGTGTTCAAAAGAAGCACTATCCGATCGTGTCCGGCGTCGGAGATCGACGGCAAAGCCCTGAACTTAAAACCGCTCAAACGGAACAGAGGCTTGTCGGCCTGAAAGACCATGCACCGGCCCCGAAAGTCTTTGCAGTCTTTGTTCCCTGCCTTGCCCTCCACTGCCGGATACGCCAGAAGAGTTATCCGAGCATCCTGTTCCGCATCTTTATTGCCGCAAGCGCAAAACAGAACGGCCGCCGCCAGAGAGAGAAGCGACACGCGCCACAGCGCGACATATGGTTCAATAAACTTTCTCTTGCCGCCGGGGTTCGCTAAATATTTCTTCATTTGGCACATCTTCTTTCGTTCCGCTATCCGCCCTGGGGCTTGTTTCGCCACAGCCTTTCCGATTTCCCGCTCGAACGCCGAAAGACAGGGCTCGGTAGTATCCGACATCCCGGCCCCCCACTTATTTACAAGTCATCTTTAACGGGAAGTTCCGGGAATTGGTTTGCGCGTTGGTCAGCAAGTTCCCGTCCACTTCCACCGTTACTACCTGTTTAAAGGTATAGTTCTTCCCCATTAAACCCAGGGTAAGAACGAGGCCTTTTGAATCCCGTCCGACATACCTGGTTCCGCCGCCATACGCGAGCCCTATCTGACTGCGGTCCATTTCCTCCCCTGAATACCCGCCCTGATCGTAATAATTAACCAGCACCACGCGGACCCTGTTGCGGTTGGTGAAAGCCTTATTAGAGACACTAACCGTAACCGGTCTGGCCTCGTAGCCGGTGCTGCCATGCTCAATGGAATAATCTATCGATATCACAGTTCCGTCGGTGGCGTAAAGCACGGCATGCTTTGCATTGTCCGGGGTTACGGGTCCGACCGGCGCCGGGGATAGCTTCAGTTCGGGAACCTCTGCCGACTTGATGGCCTGGAGATTAACATCTTTCAATTCCAGTGGTTTATCTCCGGACCCGGCCCAGAGAGTATTTCCCGCCAGCAGCAAGGCCGCCAGTGCTATTGTTTTCTTCATTATTGTTCCTCCCATCCTTCGCGACTGCGCCCGCCGCGCAGAGGCTGTTATTTGAGCGCCCGGACATCGACCGAACCGCTTGTCTGCGCCTAGAGGCCGCTTCCGCCAACGTTCGCCCTGGCTCAAGACCCTTAATAGTTTCTGATGCCGATAAAGTAATAGTCGGAGCCGTCATTCCTGGATTCCACGAATTCGACCATGAAATTATGTCCCCTATCTATCAACACCTCATTCTCGATGGAATTAAGCGACAAATGCTTGATCGCATGCCCTACGGGATCGATGAACTTAAGCACGATTCTTACTTTTGCGGGGTCGTTCGTCCTTGAAAATCTTATCGCTACCGCCTCGGTCGTATCCGAGGATAAAAAAGTTCTTTCCCGGATCAGGTTCCCGACTTTCAGGTAGGGTTCCGCAAACGCCTTGTCCAGGGCCATCCCCCGGTAAGCGGGGCCGTTGAATTTATACATCTTGCGGAGGCCTTTTGAGATCAGGCAGATATCCCGCTTATAGTTGTCATCCAGCGAGTCTTCTTTTTGCGATCTCAAGGCCGGATTGTAAATCCTGTAATTAAAGCTGGAGTAATCCTGTATCGCCCTCAGCTCGTCGCTGCAGATCTGATTCTGGCGCACGAAGTCGATATCCGCGTTTAAATCGCTTGTGTCGATTTTTCTTTTTAAAAGCTCAAGGATGTTTTTATTTTCGGCTTTCAACTCCGGCCCGCTGAAGTATTCACATGATAGCGGAGGAGTATCGCTGAAAACACTGGCACAATCCAGACAGTACGCGTTTCCAGCTATTCCCAGCAAGACTATTGCGATATATAACTTTTTCATATTTACCTCTATCCTTTTGGGTTCACGCTTGTGCTGATCCGGCCCTTCGGTAACAGTACTGGAAGGGCGAAGGCTCCTATTCGGCCGCGACTATGAAGCCGTTCCTTTCCACGAGCCGGAGAGGCTGGTTCCGGGCGGAAATAACCTCGTTGAGCCGCGCGTCTGACAGGAGACCGTCGAGTTCTTCGCGCGGCATATTGAACATCGAGCCGGCGAGGGTCACGCTGCCGGAAGCGCCGGCGGCGGAGCGGACGCTCAGCACATAGCGGCAGGACTTGGGCGAACTGAAGAGGCTGAATATGGACAGCTTGCCCGCCGAGATGTCCGCCCGCCAGGCTCTCCCGGAGGCGGTAAGGCTGACCGCTAATGCCTTCTCGGGGCGGGAGCCCACCGAGCCGGAACCATCCTCGAAGCGGCAGGCGAGGCTGGCGGCGACGGCGGCCAGGTCGAAATTGACGGGCTCGATCTTCAGCGAGACTTTCCCCACGGCGAATTCCGTGCCGAGGCGCAGGGCCTTGGCCGGCATTCCGATGGAAGTCACCTTAGCCTGTAGCGCGCGGGCGGCTTTAAGGGCCGGGCCGATATTGCGGCCGACAGGGCCTTTGGGCAGCAGTTCCTGTATGGAAATACTTATTCCCTCGAGATAACCCAGGAGCTCCGAGGGGATCTGGTCCGCGGGAAGGCCGGCGAGGAAGTTCAGCTGTTTTGCAAGGTCCCCTAATTCCTTGACGTTAAGGAATTCGCCCTTAAACTCTTTCTCGTTATAGCCGCTGATCCTGATCACCGCTTCCCGGATCTCTACGCCGCTCTTTTGAGCGCCGGCTATCTTCTCTGAAACCTCCGGCATCGGTATTGCGGCAGCCTCCCCCGTCCGCAGATCGGCAGCCTTGAATGTCTGCAGGCTCGAGAAATCGGCAGCATAAGTCTGCCCCGCTATCATTATCAGAACCGCCGCTATTGTTCGCCTGTTCATGTTTTGATCTCCTTTATTCGTCTCTTAGTCGCACTTTCCGGCCGAACGCCTAGTGCGACAACTATAGTCTAGCCTGTACTCCGGGGCTCGCCCTAGAGGCTTAAAGCCCACAGCACGCTTGTATTTTGACCCAGGAGGCGCGGTTTAACGGATCGCCCGCAGTTAAGCCTATGGCTTAACATGTTGTATACTTTCCTTATGACAAGAACGAAATCTTTCGGCAGTATGCTCGCTTGCATAAGAAAAGAGCGTGGCTACGCCAGCGCGCATCAATTCTTCAAGAGCGTAGGCGGCAGCAAAACACTGGGACTTTCCTTCATGAGCTATTGGGACGTGGAGCGCGGCAAAAAACTGCCCAAAAGCTGGCGCATCAAAGCGCTGCTGGCGGCGCTCGGGATAGAGCCGCATTCGCCCGGCGCCAAAGAACTTATCCTGGCTTATTTCAGGACGCTTTCAGGTTCCGACGAACTGGCCCAGATGCTGGCCGCCCCGGACGCTCCCGGCGCGGACCTGCCCAGCCGAGAACTTGAGGAAGCCGCGGCGCACCAGGCGCAAGCCAAGTGCACCGTAAATCTCACGCTGCGGCAATGGGAGCTGCTCGCGAAGGACCTGGTTACGGACATCACTAACGATGTGTTGGTAGGCACCACTGGCTGGGTTACGGTACAGGAACTGGTTGAGGCGACCGGGTTCAAGCCTGAAGCGGTAAAAAAAGCCTATAAAACTCTGGCTTTGAGCGGACTGGCGGATCTTTCCGGTGATAAAGCGCGCAGCAGGCTTACAGGTAAAGTGGTCAACGCTCCGCCGCGGATACCGGAGACCATAAAACTCAGAATTGCGCTGCAGGAGCACATGGAAACCTGGCTTGCCGGGGCCGAAATAGTGGACAGGAGCTGCATGAGCCTACGTATGACGAAGGGAGCCATGGATAAATATCGCCGGCACCTGGAAACGGCCGTGAACCTGGCCAACGTCTACTGCGATCCTGAAGCGAACAGGAAGGAATCGGCTATTTACGCCATAAAAACCCGTATCTACCGCGTCACCCCGCGCAACGCAAAGTGACCCTGGGCGGCCACCAGTAAAAAACAAAACCGCCGGGCCTTCCCGGCGGTCGCGCATTCCACAGATAGCCGGCGGCGGCGCGGCCGGCCCGCTAAAATAAGATCAGGGCCGGGCCAGCCAAGCGGCAAAATCCAGCCAGCCGGAGTCGTCGGCCCACTGCAGCTCGCTATATCCGGCCGCGGGGGCTATTGCGGGCAAATACACCGTCAGGCCGTTGGTGTCGTCGAAGTCGGTGGGCATCCACCAGCTGCTTCCGTCGCTATTGTTGAAGCTGCTGTATATCAGCACTTTCCTCTTTAACTGCTCCATCACCGCCAGCGCGGGGGTCCTGACCTCCGGGGCAGAGACTCCTTCCGCGGCCAGGCGGGCCAGGTCATAAAAATCCTTATTCTCCTGACGGGAGTACGCCTGGGCGGCAGCGCGCGCTTTCAGGAAGGGAGTCTTATCGCCTGAACGCAGCGCGGCGGCCGTGAACTTTTTAGTGGCGGCGGCCAGCCCGGTCAGTTCCGACGCCTTAATAAGGCTGTACGTCGCGCCCCGGCTGGGGCTAACGTATTGGGCTATGAAGGAGTCTACCAGGATCTTCCCCAGCTGCTCGGGGGACATAGAGGGGCCCGCGGCCAGCGGAGAGAGGAGGGCGGCGTAATCGAAACCGTCCATGGGTTCGGTCTCCACGGAACCGGCTATAAAGGCAGCGGAGCCGCGCAGCTCGTAAGCCACTTCCACCATCTGCATCAGGCAGGCGTCCGATGCGTACAGGTCAACGCCGCCGATCTCGCGCAGGGCGCTTCCAAGCTGGGGGGTGTTCACGTGGTTCCCGGTCTCTTCGTCGTAGGAGATCCCCCGGCTTTTCTTCCTTTCCCAGCCGGAGCCGTGATTCCAGACGATGAACATGTATCTTTTCGCGGGATAATTGGCTTTGGCCCATTGCCCGAAAGCGGCGATGTTGCGGTAATCGCCCATGTCCGTTTTACCCAGGTCCGCGAGGACGGGAGAACCGATCTTCGCCGCGTCGGCGTCCCTGGCGATGCGGTAGCGGCGGGTGCTTTTCCAGTCGCCGTTAGAAGCGTCGTAGCCGTCAATGCGGCCCGCCTCCACCAGGATGTTAACTTTATCCGTGGAGCCCACCGCCTCCATCTCGTTAATATCCTTAATCGCGGACGATTCAAGGTTGTTCTTGGCGTTCATGTAGACCATTATGGTCCACTCCGCGGGAGCCCTCCGCTCCGGCGCGGACGCCTCCGGTATATCGGAGGAAAAAACCGCAGCGCCGGTTATCGGTCCGGCCGTTCCGTCGAACTCTATCATGGTCGCCCGCGCCGTGCAGGGCAGGGCACACACGGCGGCTAACAGAACTATCTTGATTGTTTTCATGGTTTTCATCTGATACGCGGCTGCGCGCATTCTTCGTGTCGGGATCGATACTTCTGATAGTCTACTTTTTTCCAAGGTCGCGCACCAAGCCCCATAACGCTTACTGCGGTTTCGCTGGACTTCCGCAAATAGTAATATAGTCGGACGTCCCCTATGGCGTACATACCTTCCGAACTTAATTCTTCCTGGTCGGCCTTCGGCTGGCGGCGCTCGCTGATCCTGAAACTGCTGCTTACGGCTTTTTGGACGGCGCTGGTGCTGGCCGCCGGCCTGTACGGCGTTAAGCGGGTGCTCGAGCGGGAACCGGCCGCGCCCGCGGCTCCCGTTGCCGCGGAACCGGCGCCCGAGCCGGGAACAGAATCCCTGCCCCCGCCGGAGCGGCTGCCGGCCGGTGCCGGCTACGGGCCCGGCCCCAAGGCGGGTTCGCTCGCCCTGATAAAGAAAGGGAAACTGCCGGAAGACCCGGAGCCCGACGCTGTTTCAAGACAGGCCTCCAGGCCGAGGCTGCGCCCGGCGTCCTTCGGGGGGTCCGGGGGAAATTTCGCCGGCCCGGGCCTCAGCGAGGAGACGGAGGAACCTGCTCCCGCCCGCAGACGCAACACCCCTGAGGGCGTAATCCTCAACCAGGCGGCCCTGGCAAAAAAAATAAAGGTAAAAGGCGCGAGGCCGGTACCGGTGGCGACGGCGAAGCGCTACTCGGGCATAGACCCGGAGTCGGAAGCCCTGCGCTTCTTCAGGCAGCGGCAGGCCGAGGCCCAGGCCGAATCGTACAAGCAGCTGCGCCGCGAGCAGCTGACGCTTTCCGGGTTGATACTGCTGTCTATCCTCGCGCTGATGGTGGCGGGCTCGCGCGTGATACACGCTCTGAGGCTGATCGAAAAAGCCGACGGCCCCCACTGGACGTTCAAATAGCCCTTTATCGTCCCCCGCCCCTCCGAAACAAAACCGCCGGGCGCTCCCGGCGGCTTCATTCAATCCTACGCCTTGCGGCCGGGTCAATTTTCGAAGTCGAGCCCGACCAGCCATTCATGCCCAAGGAAGCCGGGCCTGGTAGTGACCCGCGCCACGGTGCTGCCGGGCCGCAGGCGCAGGTATTGCTCCTTAGTTACGCGCAGCCGCTCGGTATCCCGGCCCGGGCTCCAGGCCCTGAGCGTCACATAATGATCCCGCTCGCGCCGCCCGGTAGCCTTGGCGTCCAGCACGGCCGCGGCATGTACCGCCGGCTGGCCGGTATCGTATACTCCGTTAGCCCAGACCTCGCCGAAATAGACCGTGCCGAGAAAGAAGGGGTAGGAAACTACGAGCAGCATCGCCCAGACTACGGCCCTGGCTATGGGCCCTTCCGTCCGCACCGAATTCAGAAATAGCCAGACGAAGAGAAGCAGCGGCACCAGCGTATGCCACAGCGCCTCCCTCCAGGGGCCGTTGCCCACCGGCCAGTAGTCCCGGGCCGCGAACAGCGCGGCCAGCATCAGCGCCACGTTGGCTGCCGCCATCACAAAGGCGGCCACGTCGAAGAAACCGGCCCTTCTGGCCTCGGCCGCCGGCATGGGCTTGCCGTACTTGAAGGCGCGGGCCTCTTCGGGCAGCAGTTCCTCCTGCGTGCGCCAATCCATCTCCCTCGCCCAGACCTCCTCGAACCGGCCGGCTATCTCCGCGGCCGTGATCTTTATCAGCCCCTCCGCGACGCGGATGGCCTGCCAGCGGGCGTATAAGGCCCAGGCGTCCGCGCCGGGCAAATATTCTATTTTGGTGCCAGGAGGCCGCAGGCGCGCCGGCAGCCCGGGGTCCTTGCCGGAGGAACAGCAGCAAGTGCCGCCTCCCCCGTAAAGGCCCACCACGTCGGCCCACACCCCGGCCTGCTGGTGCTCGTATACCGCGGCGCAGCAGGACGACCATTCATTGACCATCAGCCGCACGACAGCTCCAGGGAATTTATCTATGGCGTACGCGCCTGCGTCCGAAAAGCCATTCTGTTTCAGCCCCTCCGTAAGCGCCTCCACCGCCGCGGGGTCCTTCCAGGCGTGCTCCTTTAGCCTGGAGAGGCGAATCTCCACCGGCTGCGCCTGCAGCACGCTGTTGGCGGCCGCGGCCAGGTCCGCGGCGTAGAGCTCGCGCAGCACCGGCCGCGCGAACCTCAGCGCCCGCGACCATAGCCACCTGTTGCCTAAACGCCGCACCAGGAACAGCAGCATGAACAGCAGCGCGAAAGCCAGCCCGACCACCGAGCCCGCGACAATCATGACGATTAATTCCATACGAACCGTTGCCTCTGTCGCCCGGCTTCCTCCGTTAAGGCTTTTCTTATCATCCCCCAGATTCTACCAAAACAAAACCGCCGGGCTGTCCCGGCGGCTTCGCTTTGGCTCCGTCCCCGTTGATTAAGGCTTGTTGGTGTTGAGCTGGGCGGTGAGGCAGTCCACGTAGGCCATCAGCTCGGCTATGCTGGCGCCGTCGCCCGGGTTCTTGCAGTTGCCGAGCATGGTGGTAAGATCGGAGTTCACCGGGATCTCCACCGCCGGGCTCTCCTGGCCGGGCAGCGGTATGTACTTGAGCACCTTGGAGACGCTGGTCACGTCCTCGCCGCGGCCGCCCGCGTCGCTCACCTTCACCGAGACGCGGCATTTAGAGCCGAAGAGCGGGTTCTTCACCTCGAAGTCCGTGCCGCCGCGCACCAGTATACCCTCTATCAGCCCGGTCTCCTCGTTGAAGACGGCGCTGCCGGAGTTGCCGCCGTAGGTGTCCAGGTTGGCGTTGAAGTAGCCGGCGTAGTTAAAGACGTTGCGCACCGTGGCGCCGCCGGCTATCTTTACCGGCAGGCCCACCGGGTGGCCTATCACGAACAGCCTGGTCCCCTCGCTGATACCGCCGTTGCGGTTCACCTGCAGCGGCTCGTGGTTGGGCACCGGGCGGTCCAGCTTGATGATGGCGTAGTCGGCGCCGTTGTCGTCCTGGTCGCGCGTCACTATGCCTTTGCAGGAGTACACTTCGGAAGAGGCGACGCCGGCGGGGTTCTTGCCCTTTTCCTTGATGGCGTAGCCGAAAACCATTTTGGTGTCGGCGCAGTCGAAGCTGGTCTTAACGCAGTGCCCGGCGGTCATCACCAGGTCCGGGGCCACCAGCGAGCCGGAACAGAAGGCGCCTATGGTCTGCTCGCGGAAGGGCTCGCTTTTGCAGAGCTGCGCTTTCTCGCCGAAATTTTCGAGGGCCAGCCGGCCGTCAGCCGAAACGTCCGCCGCCTTGAAGAAGGAGACCGTGGAATCCGCCAGCTTGCGGCGGGCTTCCGAAACCTGGAAGTAGTCCTGTCTGTCGTCGCCGCCGTATATGCCTTTGTCTTCCTGGGCAAAAACGCCCGACGCCGAGAACGCCACCGCCAGCAGGGCCGCACCGCTTATAAACTTTCTCATTGGTTCCCTCCGTACCGTCTTTTCGTATATATAGTTTAGCGCTCAGCGGGCCGCGGCGTAAGGGTCCGTGTGCCTATACGGCCGGGCCAAAGGCCCCAGGCCCCGGGCGCGCCCCGGTCTGGGCCCCGGCCCCCCAAAAAGCTAAACCGCCGGGCTGTCCCGGCGGTTTAGCGGAAATATCAGGCCGCCTTTATTTGTATTCCTCCGGCCAGGGGCCGGTGCGGGTTTTGGGACCGCCGGGCTCCAGCCAGCCTTTACGGGTGCCGGCCATCTTGGTAGGGAACAGCTCCACGGTCAGCTCTTCCGGCCAGAACCAGAGCTTGATCTCGCGCTCGCCCTCTATGGGGTCGGACGAGACGTGCACCACGTTCTCGAAGATGCCCTTGGTGGTCACCCGGCCCAGGCTGCCGCGGATGGTGCGGTAATCGGCCTCCTCGGGGTTGGTGGCGCCGGCTATGGCCCGGGCTTTCCTCACCGCGTTCTCTCCGGTAAAGGCGAAGGCCAGCACATTGTCCTGGTTGTTGTCGAACTCCCCCATGATGAAGCGGATGAGTTCCTCGTAAAAGGGTTTGTCGCGCAGATGGTGATAATGCGCCTCGGCCAGTTCTCTGGTCACCTTGGCCATGCGCGCTGCCACCATGCGCAGGCCGGTGGCCTCGAAGCGCGTCAGCACGTAGCCCGCCAGCCCCTTCACCATCCCGTCCGGCTTAACTATTACAAGTATAGATTCTTCCATAAGTGCATTCTACAAAACATAGCCGCCGGGCCGTCCCGGCGGGATAGTTTCAAGCGTCGCGGGGTCAGGGGGCCGGCTTGCCGCCGCGCGCGCGGTAGACCGCGCCGGCCGGCACCAGGCAGCGGACAAAGGCCATATAGGTCTTGAACTCCGCCACGTTCTTGCCGTCGCGGAAATCCACGTACCAGGCCTTCCTGGGGAAAGGCGCGTATTCCGTGGACGACCAGAAAGCGTCGCGGCAGGCCGCCCCGCCGCCGCATTCGTCGAGATACATGTCGGCCAGTTCCGTCCTGGTAAGCAGGCGGCCGCCGCGGCTGCGGCAGTAATCCATGGCTTCGTTCCAGCGGCACTCGCCCTTCCCGCAATGCGAGGCGGCCTCGTCCACCCCGGTGGAAAGTTTCTCCCGGCCCTCCACCCAGTAGACCTGTTTTATCGGCGGCACGTTAGTGCCGCTCAGCACGATCTTTTTTAACGGGACTTTAAGCGGCGGCAGCGTTATGAACTTAAGCCGCACGCCGTTGGAGTAAAAATCCCCGGTCACCATATCGGCGCCGTACTTTTCGCCTTTTACGCTCACCAGCGAGACCGTCAGCCTTGCGCGGCCGCGCGCGGAACTTATGCCGTCCTCCGCGAACGTGTACCCGGCCGCGCTGACCGTAGAGAATTCTATATCCAGCTGCGCCATTTCGCCGCGCCTGCTGACCGCGGCTGTCAGCGGCACCGCAAGAGCGGCGGTGTCGGTTACCGTTACCGGGCCGGCCAGCAGCGCCTGCCTGGAATATTCTCCGGCCAGGCCCCGCGGCGGCAGCGCGCCGAGCAGCAAAGCCGAACAGCAATAAAAGATGATCTTGATCCGCACGATCTTATTCTACAAAACAAAGCCGCCGGGACTCCCCGGCGGCTGCGCGGTTATACGACGGATGTTTTTTCACAGCTTCCCGTGACGCTTGATCCTTTCACGGTCCGGGCGGGCTAATGATGCGGGTGCGAGGCGGTTTTATGCCCGGCGTGCAGCGCGTGCTCCACCGTTTTGACCACTTCCCTGGTGGAAAGCACTTTCGACATGGCGCCGCGGCAGTTGGGGACCTTCGCGAAAGAGCGCGCCAGCAGCGGGTCCGCGCCGTGCGCGGACAGGATAAGGAAAGGGATCCTGGAGGTCTTATGCATGTTCTTTATGGCCACGGCCACGTCGTGCCCGTTCATGTCGCCAAGGTTATAATCCAGCAGCACCAGGTCTGGCAGAAAGGAAAGGGCGCTCTTTATCCCCTCCGCCCCGCTGCCGGCGGTGAGGGTTTTGTACCCCGCCTTGTTCAGGCATTCCGCTATCACCCAGGACAGCTCCAGGTTGTCGTCCACTATAAGTATTTTCTTCGTCGCGGTCATATAACCGAGCATCCCCCGGCCCGCCTGGCGGGAACTATTTTCGTTTGGAACCTGGCCCCCTCTACGTGCGTCGTCAGAAGCAGAGAAGCGCCCCTTTCCGCTAGTTGCCGGCTGGGCCGGCGCATTGGACGAAGATCCTGGGTAACGACTTTATATCGCTGTTGATCTCGCCGCCATTACCGAAGATAACGGTCTTGGCGCGGGCTCCGTCCCCCTCGGAGGACCAATACCTGCGCCCGCATACGCCGCCTTTTTTCCCGGACGGGCATTCGGCCAGGTTCCGCTCCTGGAGCTGAATTACGGTGGGAAGCCTGCCCTCGCAGTAGGCCAGGGCGTCGTACCAGTTACAGGAAGGATGGTTATTGTTCACGTACCAGGATTTGCATTTAGCTGGATCGCCCTTAACCGGCCCGGCCTGCTCCTCCGCGGGTTTTTCCGCTGGCCGAACGGTCTGCGGCACCAATTTGGGGATTTCCTGCGGCTGGCCTTCGCCTTGCGCCCGTTCACCGGCTATTGCGGCCGCCGCGGCCGCCTTTTTGCGCGCCCGCGCCGCTATGGCCCTGTATTTCCTGGCCTCCGGGACCAGCTGGTCCGAGGGGAATTTGCTTATAAGGCCGTCGAAGGAACGTATAGCTTCGGTGTACTTCTCCGCTTCAAGGCTGGCCCGTCCCCGCCGGTACAGTTGCCGGGCGGTCGGGGCGGCATCCTTGCCGGCCGCGAGAACCGCGTCCCCGGCCCAACATAATAAGGGCGCCAGGCATAACCACAGGAGGATGAAAATTCTCATTATGTCCTTAAAAAGTTCTCCTGTCTCTTAGCCGAGTATCCGGCATTTCCGCAGCGCGGTCTGGTCGCCAAAGCCCAGCGTCTCAGACTCGCGCTCTATTCCACAAAGCCGCCGGGAGCCTCCGGCGGCTCTGGGGCTGGAAATTCGGCTATCGGAGCAATGCTTCGGCCTGCACCCGCTTTACCGTCATTTTGATAAAGCCATTTTTAAGCAGGAGGCCGCAGAGCAGGACCGAAAAAAGGGTGCCGGCATAACCGACCACGGTAGCTACCGGCAGCAGGGTCAGGAACAGCACGCAGGTCAGGAACAGCGGGATGGGGCTGGATTTGCCGGACTGCGACAGCCCGACGGCGAAATAGTCGTTGAGCTTCCTGGTGGCGAAATCCACAAAGACGTCGGCCACCGGTTCGCTGCCGTTCAACTGCCGGCCTGTCAGGCCCGAGAGCTGTATTCTGCCCCGCTCCAGGACCGCGCTTACCGCCGCGGCCGACTGGCCGGCGTCCGGCCCTGGAACAACCGCGTTCTGACTCTGCAGTATATAGTTGTCGACGGTCATTTCCCGCGCGGACGAGAAAAAGGAATATTTAGGGTTTAAGCGGCCGTACAGTTTACCGAGGGAGAACGCGACATCCCTGCTGATCTCGAAGGTAGGCAGATTCACCTCCCTGCCGGCCCTGCTGACCAGGGCGTAATACTGGCTGGTGATAGCTATGATCAGCGCCAGCACCAGATAACTGCGCCCGTTCATGAACGAATTAAAGAAACTGAGCTTTAGCGAGTGCTCCAGGCTGGCCCGCACATTGCGCATGGCGTAATAAACGCCGCCCGCGGAAAGCAGCAGCAGCGCGAAATGCAGCGGCGTAGCCGCGAAGAAAATACTCTGAAGCACCGCGGCGGCCAGTACCGCGCCCAGGTAGGCGGTACGCCTGACGAGCACCGTGCTCAGGTAGAAGACCACCAGCAGGATAAAGAAGATAGTTATCGGCGCGCCCCAGACGCTGGAGCCGGGCACCGTCACCGCGCGGTAAAGTATGAACCAGCACAGGAACGCCGCCAGGAACAGCCCCGCCAGCATTGCCCGTTCAATTAATTTGTTTCGCATAGGCTGCCCCTGAACAGAACTCAGCCTCTTATTCTACCAAAACAAAACCGCCAGGCTCTCCCGGCGGCAATGTTAAGAATTAGGAATGAACGTTCCCTATCTCTCCCCCAGGTTCAGCCCCTCCATGTTGACGTCCATATTAAGGTCCATATCCAGATCCGAGGGGTCTCCCCACAATTTCTTCAATGCGATCCCGGCTTCTTTGCGCACCAATTCTTCCTTATCATTCTCGAGTATTTTAAGCGGACCATTGGCGCGGCCGTCACCGATCACGCCCAAGGCCTGCGCTCCCAGGGCGCGAACGTACTTGCTCCCGTCATTAAGCAGGGCGATTAGCGGCGGCACAGCCCGCTCATCCTTGATGATACCCAAGGCCTTGGCCGCCGTGCCCCGCACTTTTGGATTCTCATCTTTAAGAGTCGCGATCAGAGCGTCCACCGCGGCGTCGCCGCCCCTCTCCCCGAGCGCCTTTGCGGCTGCGGCGCGCTCCTCGCCATCGCCGCTTTGCAATCTTTTCATCGTCTCGTCGATAGAAGGCGTTTTCTGTTTCGAGGAAGAGGCCAGATAGGCGGGCGTTTTGCCCGTAGAAGCGCACGAACCCTCCATATTTTCGGGGGAAGCCAAAGCCGAATCAAAGAATTCCGCGAATTCCTGAAATTCAAACTGCGCCTGCTCTTTTCTAGCCTCCCGGTTTTCAGAGGGCTGTTCATTCAAGATCCGCCCCATGGTTTTATAGGCCCGCCACAGCTCTTTGCCGGTTTTGCTGTCAAAAAGCTGCGCCGCTGCTACTCGGGAATAGGGCGGGACTTCGGGCTCAAACTTGGTCTTGTACCTTTGCCGCTTTCGCCGCGGTTTATCGACATAGGTCTCCGCTGCGTCCGCAATCGGTGTGATCGCCCGGGATCTGGTCCCTTCCCACTCTGTGACCCAGAATATCAAAACGCCGGTTCCGGAGTTCCTTTCAGGGATGGTTTTAAACACCGCTCCTTCCAAAGCGCTGCCGGCGCCCCATTTTCTTATTGATGGCGCCGGGGCCGGCCCATGCTGAAATTTCGTCCTGGCTTCTTCGTGCCCCATAATATGCCAGCACGCATCGTTTAGCCACTTCCCTTCCAGTTCACTAAGAAGTTTTTCCTGGGCCTGCGGATACTTTGTCGCCCCGGATATAACAACGATGTCCGTCACGGATTTAAAAGCCGGGACGTCCACCACCTCACCGGGAACGTTGCCGTACGGCCCCAGTCCGAGAAAAGCGAAGGCCGGGGCGGCTGCGGTTATCAAAAAGAAAAGTTTCATAGGGCCAGTTTGTCTCCTCTATGCTGCGCAACGACACTTTCAGAACTTCTCATATCTGTTCATAATTTAGGAGGACGGAAGACGGCGTCCTGCCCTTAACCGGGCTTTTATTTCTGACTTTTGACCCCCATGCCAACATTCTACCAAAACAAAACCGCCAGGCTGTCCCGGCGGTTTCGGTGGGAAGTCCGGCTTCCGCTATTTGCGCATCTGGGCCACTATGAAGTCCCAGCAGGGGATCTCTATGTCGGGGCCGCCGCCGTGCTTGTAGGTGAACTGCACCGGGCTTTTGAAGAACTCGTCCATGCTGGCGGTGTAGTTGGCGCTGTAATTGGAATCCCACTGCGGGCCGGAGAAGAAGGCCACCTCTATGCTGCTGAACGCGCCGGCAAAACCCTGCGGGATGAAGTCGTAATAGCTCAAGCCGGCGGTCATGTAGCCGGTGCCGTTCCATTCGCGGGGCAGGTCTATGACGCGCTCTACGGTCTTATGGTAACCGGAATAGTATTCCACCGAGGTTATGCGCACCACCGCCTGTATCCGGTCGCGGCCGCCCAGGATGCCTTTGCCCTTGTAGCCGATGACCAGCTTGCTCATGATGCCGCTGTTCACGGTGGCTATGACGGCCGGCCCCTTGGCGACCACGCGCACCGTCTGGTAGGTGTAATCCGGCGGGTAATTGGAAGCGTCCACTGCGGCCACCGCCGAGAACAGTGCGAGCGCGAATACGGATAAAAACTTTTTCATTTGTTCAGGTCTCCTTTCTGCTGTCTGAACAAATCATATCGAATATCCCCGGCCCCCCAATAGAAGCGAAAGGCCCACCCGCCGCCGCTCTTTTGGCCCTCCCTGACGGGACTGACTGCCGTCAACCGCTCATCCCCGCCCGCCTATTTGTTACCATGCAAACCAGCAACTTCAAATGTACCACCCTGCCCATATTTCCATCCTGCGCCCCTAGACCTAAGGGGACGTTGATTCCCGATCCCGAAAGTACCGGACCGGTATTTAAACAAGGAATCAGGACTGAACGTCCCCTATCGGGGGGCTTTTTCCGCCCGCTTGGCCGCGTCCCTGACCGTGCGGTCCGCCCTGAGGCTGACCGCCAGTATCAGAGCCAGGCCGGCGGCCAGGCTGACGCACATCGCCGTATCCACCGGCCGCCCCAGCAGCCAGGCGGAACCAGGGTAGGACAGCGGCAGTACGCCGAGCGCGGCCAGCCCGGAGTAGTAGTACCTCCTCGTGACCGCGTACAGCGCGAGGAAAAGCAGGGCCGTGAAAACGATAAGCGGCAGGTTGAACAGGTAGGCGGCCGCCCCCACCAGGCTGGCTATGCCTTTGCCGCCCCTGAAGCGCAGCTGGGCCGGGAAAATATGCCCCAGCAGTACGGCGGGCATGGTGAGGGCCGGCATCAGCGAATTCCCCGGGAACAGCAGGGCGGCCAGCTTGAGCGCGGCCAGCATTTTCACCGCGTCGAAAAGCATCACCGCCAGGAACGCGCGCTTGCCCAGCACGCGGCCGGCGTTGGTGGCGCCGGCATTGCCGCTGCCCAGCGCGCGTATATCCCCGCCCGACTTGAGCTTAACGGCGTAATAGCCGCCGTTCAGGCAGCCTACCAGGTACGCGGCGAGCAACCAAAGAAGTATAGCCATGTCCCTCTCTTGTTCGGAATCGCCTTATAATTCTACAAAACAAAACCGCCGGGCCCTCCCGGAGGCTTCGCCTTTCCAATAGTCCAATAGTGAAAACCGCCCCCCCCCCTATGCCCCAGCTTTCTTCGCCACTATGACCATAAACGTCGGGGTACGGCTGTACTTGGCGAAAAGCTCCGGCGCGGTTTCCTTTAGCGCGGGGATGGGTTTGGCGTCCACTATCTTTTCAACGACAAAACCCGCGGCCACCAAAGGGTTAATCATTTCCTCGAACGACCGATAATAATCCGGCACGGTCACCGGGGCGCCGCCGAAGCCGCGCCATTGGGCCTCGACGTACTGCACCCCGAAAGCCGACGGCGGTTTATACCAGAGGAAGGCCCCCAGCGGATGCTGCACCGAAAAGACGAGGATGCCGCCCGGCTTAAGCACGCGGAGGAAAGTGTTAAGCGGGACCGTCCAGTCCCTCACGTAATCTATGGCTAGCGAGGAGACCACTATATCGAACTCGCCGGCGCCGAGCTCCGGGATATCGCCCGACATATCGGCGACGAATAATTTTGCGGCGCCGGCCGTGCGCGTGCGCGCAAGCTCTATCATCCGCGGGCTTACGTCGAACCCAGTGACTTTCGCCCCTTTAACCGCCAGGTAAGAAGAGAGGAACCCCGGGCCGCAGCCCGCGTCCAGCACGGATAGCCCAGAGACATCAGTCAGCTGAGCTCTCATGGCGGGATGCTCTATATAACCGTTCTCCGCCTTGCTCTCGGCCAGGGCGGAATACCTGTCGGCCAGCGCCTCATACGCCTGCAGGGCTATAGGTTTCTCGTCGTTCATATCCTGATATTCTACAAAACAGAACCGCCGGGCCGCCCCGGCGGTCCGCCCGCTCCCGGAAGTCGGGCGGCGGCGCGCGCTACGGGGCGAGCTCCATCGTAATGTTCCTTACGAGCGAGAACTTCTCCGGAGCGCCGCAATCGGAAAGCTTCTCGTCGGAGCAGACCTTGGCGATACCTTCCACCGGGTTATACATCACGGCGGACAGGATCCTGCCGGACGGCAAGGCGAGCCGGACGTCCACATTGAAGAATTCTTTGCCCACCATCACGCTGTATTTGCCTTCGCTGGTCTTCTTGACCTGGAAGAAGTTGTTGGCGGTGTCCATGACGGGCTTGTTCATCCAGTCGGCGGGCGGCTTCGTACTGCAGCCGGCGGGCGGAGGCACATGTTTTACCAGCACGGCGGCGGTGCCGCTGGGCTCGTTAAGCTCCGTAAAGGTTATATCGAAATCTATGCAGTCGTAACCTACCAGCGTAGCGCCGTACGCCCAGGAATTCGGCAGGCTTCTTTTTATATACGCGCGGTCTCCCGGTTTGCGGATGGCAGGCTGCTTTATCGCCAGCATCAGGTCGACGTAGAAATTGAAAGAATCCAGGAACGGGCTGTACATCAGCCCCGGCATTACATGTTTAAAGGCCGGTTCCAGCGACACATACTGCCTGAAATCCTCGGGGAGTTTCACTTCCTGGCCCAGCTCCCGGACTTTGGACCACTTGAGCTCCTCGTAGAATACGCCGTCCGCGCTTTTTTTTACCGTGGAAGCGGCCTCGCCGTAGTAGCCGGGGCCGTTATTGACGCCGGCCCCGGTAATCCTGTAATTCAGCGTTTCGCCCTCGGTGTACCGTCTGGCCAACGGGCTGGGCGTGAGCGCCACCGTGCCGGAACTGGCATTTCCGGCGGCGGCCTCCGCAAGTAGCGGACAGGACAGGTAAATTACGGACGCCGCGGCAAAGACACCGGTTCTGATGAATTGAGTCATAACATTATCCTCTTTTGCTCTCCCCTTAAATCCCGGCAGGTACCGGCAGGCCGCGGGCGGCGCAGCAAGCGCGCAGGTCCGCGGGCAGCGGCACGCAGAAGACGCGCTCCAGCCCGGCCTTGCGCATATCTATTTCGGCGCAGTGCAGGGCCTGCCGCCGCAGCAGCAGTTTTTCTTCCAGGGCGGGCGTCCAGCCATGGTCGAGAAAGTCCAGGTAGCAGCGCGCGTCCGGCCCGTAGATCTTATCCCCCGCCAGGCAGTGGCCCAGCCATTGCGCGTGGGCCCGGATCTGGTGCATGCGGCCGGTTTCGGTGGTCACGCGCGCCAGCGTAAAGCCGCCGCCGCTGGCGAGCGGGGCAAAGTGCGTCACCGCGGCCTGCCCGTCCGGCCTTACGCCGGTTTTGCAGTACACCGGGCTGCTTTCGTCGGGGCCCAGCGGCTGGTTCACCGTCGCCGGCCCTGAAAATTCGCCCGTCATTATGGCCAGGTAGGTTTTCCCCACCTGCCGCCGCTGCATGGCGCCCTGCAGGCGCGCCGCCGCCGCGGGGTGCTTGGCGAAAACGACCACGCCGCTGGTCTCGCGGTCCAGCCGGAACACCAGGTGGGCGGACTCGAGGCCGAAGCGCTCGCGCACCGCGCCGGAGAGGCTGGACCAGGGGCCGTCCTTGGACGGGTGGCAGATCAGTTCTCCCGGCTTGTCTATGACTATGACCTCGTCGTCCTGGTGTATCACCCAACTGTCCAGTTCCGCCGGCTTTATCTGCACGGCGTTCACCAGCCTTGGCCGCCGCGGCCAGGGGCAGGCCAGCCGCGGGTTGAACGCGGGGCGGTCGCTCCCTGTGGTTGTTGTCATCATTTTAAGTATAGCAAACGCTTTTTAAAACAAAACCGCCGGGCTCTCCCGGAAGAGTCCAAAAGGCCCACTCCGGGATGGGCCGTAATACGCCGCTTTCAAGGCACTCGGGCCCATACGCCGGAACCGCGGGTCTGTCATAATATATACAGATGAAATTCACAAAACACGTCGCCCTTTTACTCATCCCCCTGTTGACCCTTTCAGCCTTTCCCGCCCCGGCCTCCGCGGCCGAAGAGGTGAAGCGCTTCTGCACCCTCGACACGGCCGTGCAGCAGCTGCTCGACGTTTCCAAAATACCTCCCGCGCTCCAGAAAGAACCCGTAGTGCGCGGCCTGGCCGAGGACCTGGTGGCGGACAAACTGGCCGCCAGCCCCGGCGACACCGTGAAGATAGCCTGGAAGGACGTTTACGACATGCGCGGCAGCGTCAACGCCTGGCTGGCCCAGAACGGTCACCCCCTCAATTATGTCGGACAGGCCATCGACGCGGTAGGCTCCGGCCTGACCGGCACCTACCTCGGCAAATTCGTGATGATGAACGGCCTGATGATGGCCGGCCCCGCCGGCTTCATTATGCTGGGCGGCATGAACATCACCCAGGAGACTTTCCAGTGCAACCCCAGCGGCGTGGTGATGGCGGCCAACGCCGGCGCCACCATAGTGGTGCTGGTCCCCTGGTGCAAGGTGCCCGGCGTGAGCAAGGGCTGCGTGGCCCTGGAGGCCGGCATCGGCAAAGGCGTAGAGAAAGCGGCCGCGTCCATCTTCGGCAGGGAACTCACCGCGGAAGCGCTCAGGCAGACCACCCAGGGCGTGGTGATGGCCGTAAAGCTGAAGGGCTCTGACCTGGTGATGAGCGGCATGGAACTGCTGAACTACCTGGACGGCAAAAAGAGCCTGCGGACCGTGGAGCTGGAAGTCCCGGCCTCCGCCCTCGGCGGGCCGTCCCCCTTCGAACTTAGCTCGGAAATAAACTGGGACAAGCGCTGACCCGAAACGGCCAGCCGCCCGATTCCGCCCAAAACAGAGCCGCCGGGGAAGCCCGGCGGCTTCGCATCCACAATAGTCCAATAGTTAAGAACGTCCCCTATCCCCCCCGATCTTCAGCCTCAGCTCATTTAAGAATTGGTCCCGGTCAGGCGGGTTTATCACGAAATTTTTTATCAGGCCGGTCTTGCGCCTTATAGTGATATGTTCCCATGGCCAGAAATTAGACCAATGTTCGTTCCAGAACGCGTAACCCGCTTCCGCGCCGGTCATGTCGCTATAATATATCCTGCGCACTACCCACGGCCCGAATCTAACCTCAAGTCCTTCACCGGAAAGTTCGTATGTAAAAGGGAACATGTTTTAGTCTCCTGAACCGGCAAAGGTTCCAGCTTCATATACCAAACCGCTAAAAGTAGCGCCTGACGCGCCCTTTGTATTCTTCGTAAGCCGCCCCGAAGCGCGCCAGCAGGAACTTTTCCTCCTCCAGCACTATGCGGTGATGCGCCGTCACGGCGGCAATGCCCAGCACCAGCACTACGACGCAGCCGCAATAGATCACCGCGCCGACCGTCATCAGGTAAAGGCCCAGGTACAGCGGATTGCGCGAATAGGCGTAGATGCCGGCGGTGCGCAACTGCGTGCCGGCTTTCGGCAGCCCCGTAGTGTTGGCGTCCCCCAAGCCGCGGTAGGCCAGCCCCAGCACCACGAAGCCGCCCAGGAACAGCCCTGCCGCGGCGGCCTCAAAACCGGGCGGCACCGCGACCAGCCGCAGGTTCAGCCCTAAGGCCTGAGCGAACGCGGCCGCCCAGCACAGGATAGTCGAGAACTTGCCCAGCACGAAAAGCCATTTGGCCACCGGCCTCTCGCCGTCGGTCTCCAGCCCGCGCGCCTTGAAGCTCTTCTCCTGCAGCGTATTCAGCGCGAAAAAACCCAGGAACACCCCGACAAATATGATTCTGACCATATTCCCATTCTACCAAAACAAAACCGCCGGGCTCTCCCGGCGGCTCGCTCCTCTGGCTGCCGCTGCCTTTTGCGAATTCACGGGCCCTTCCCCTGTTTCAGTTCTAGGGAATACAGGATACCGCGGCCGCAGTCGAAAGAGACATTCAGGAAACCCGCCCCTTCCGCCACAGCCTGAAAACCAAAGTCAGCGTGCATCTTTTGCGAGACAGGATTCTCCGCGCTGACAAAAGAGTATAGGCGGTCGGCCCCGGCCTCATCGCGCAGCCAAGCGGCCCGGAAGTCGGAGAGCGCACGAGCTACGCCGCGCCCCCTGTACAACTTCTGCACTATTATTCCCAACCCGTACCACCCTGAAGGGCTAGGGAATTTCACCGGCGCGGCGGCAGTATCCATGTGGCGGCACCTTGCAAAACCGACAACTACACCTTCGGCAATGGCCACAAAAAGCACACTACTCCCCTCCGCGGCCGCCTGCAACTCCCCGTGTATCTTCTCTTCGAATTGCGCAATCGGTTTGCCGTAGCGCTCTGCGCTAACGGCAGCGATGCCGGAGACATCCGTCGGCACGGCTTGGCGCACCGAAAGTCCCTTCAGCGGCTCTTTTCGTCCGCATTCCTGTCGGAATCTTTCATATTTTGACATAAGCCATATACCACAAGATGACCTGGGCGGAACCGGGGAACGTCTCAAAAGTCGATTTTCTGCGCTATGCGTCACAGAATGGGGGCAGCGCGTTCGAAGGTTTACAGACACAACTCCGAGTTTTTTCCCCGACGGCTCAGCAATCAACGTTCCAGAGGCGCAAAATCGAGTTCAGTGTAAACGGCGATACCGTTTTTCTCCAGCAAGGCCGCTGTTACGCCGTTACCGGGCACCATTTTGCCTGAGAAGAGGCCGTCGTGCACCAGCCCGCGGCCGCAGGACGGACTGCCCGACTTAAGCAGCGCCTTCATGGCCCCGGCCTTGCGCGCCATGGCCAGGGCGCGTTCCGCGCCGATCCGGAATTGCGCCGTAACGTCCGCGCCGTCTATGGCGATCACCCGGTCCCCCAGTATCTCCGAAGGCGGGCGGGGAGTAGGCAGGCCCCCCAGCACTTCCGGGCAGGCCGGCACGAACTCATAGTGCTCCGCCAGCCGCATAACCCCGGCGCAGTACTGGCTGCCCCCGTCATACCGGCACTTTTCCCCCAGTAAGCAAGCGCTCACCAGCAAAGCTTCCTTCTTCATATTCAAATTCTACAAAACAAAACCGCCGGGCTTCCCCGGCGGCTTCACAATTAGGAATTAGGAATCAGCGTCCCCTTCCTCCCTATCAGCCGACAAGCCCCAGCACACCGATTATCCGCAGCACGGAGTTATGCAGGCCGTGCAGCAGGCACGGAACGGCCAGGCTGCGCGTCTTTTCGTAGGCCAGGCCATAGATAAGGCCGTTAAGGAAGATCATCAGCAGCGCCACCCAGATACGGCCGCCGTGCATAGCCGAGAACAACAGCGAACTTACCAGCAGCGCCTTCATAACCCCGGCATGTTTCTTTATGTAATTGAACACCAGCCCGCGCAGGAAGATCTCCTCGCAGGCGGCGTACATGAAAGTACTGGTGAGAACAAAGAACCATTTATCGTTGCCTGCCCACATCTTTGCTATATCGGTGGAACCCTCGTAGTCGGGGTAAAACTTCAGCATCACCGCTATAAAAGCCGCTATTAGTGCCAGGTTGGCGACGGCCCCGGCAACGAACACGAGCCCCATCCTGCCGAGCGGCCGCACCGCGAACAGTTGTTTAATGTCCAGCCCAAGAGCCTCCCTGTCGTTGTACACCTTAAGCGTCAGCATGGAAAGGAACAGCGCTATCCCGGCCGCCAGGAACTCAGCCAGATATTTAGGCAGGCCGCTGTACGATTTGGAGAACAGTTCGAAAAGGCCCAAGTAAGCCAACGAGGGCACCATAAACGTCAGCGCCGCCAGTACAACGGACCGCCACAGCCAATTCACCGGCTGCGCCGCCTCACCGACAATTCCTTCCTTTTCCATTTATCTCCGTCCCTCTGCCTACTTGATCTGCGGATACAGCTTCTTTATGCACTCCGGGCAGATGCCGTGAGAGAACTTGAATTCGGAATTCTTGGAAATATACTGCTCGATGCTTTCATACGCCTGGTCGTCGCGGCGCACACGCCGGCAGCTGGAGCATACCGGGACCAGCCTGCTTAAGTCCTTCATCTGCATGTCCAGCTTCAGTATCCTCTCCGCTACGCGCAGCCTGACCTTCAGAAGGTCCCTGTGCGCCGGCTTTTCCATGTAGTCGTCCGCCCCGGCGTCCATGGCCTCCATAAAGTTAATGCTGCCTACCCTCTTGCCGGTCAGCACGATGAAATAAACGTAAGGCCGCAGCCTGTCGGCGCGCAGGGCCCGCACCAGGTCGATGCCGGTAAAGCCCGGCATCTCCCAGTCGCTTATGACCACCCGTATATCCATGTCGGCTATAAGGGAGAGCGCCTGGGCGCCGTCCGAAACCGTTACCGGCGTGTAGCCGCACTGCTTCACCATGGCGCCGGTCAGGAAAAGACCGTCCTTATCATCGTCCACAATAAGAATCATCATAACTGTCCCCCAGATCCCCGCTGACCGGCCCTCTCCGGATTATTGTATAAAAATAAAGCCGCCGGGCTTCCTATCAGCATCCGCTGACGCTAAGGTTTAAAGCCACGGATTGGCTTGGGGTCCGTGGCGGTGTCGGGCGGGGGCTGCATCAGGGCTTTTATGGCGTCGAAGACGCTTTTGAACTGGGCGTCATATTTTTTCTCAAGGGCGTCCAGTTTGCGGGCCAATTCTTTGTGAGTGTTGAGCAGCTGGCGCAGCCTGACAAATGCGCGCATGATCTGGATATTAACCTGCCGGGCCCGCTTGCTTTTCAGCACGCTGGAGAGCATCGCAACACCCTGTTCCATAAATACCCGCGGCAAATACTTCGAGTGGGCCCCTCTCTCTAAGGTTCCAAATTGGAACCTTAGAGACCTGTACTCTTCTGCTGTAAGCTGGAACATAAAATCTACGGGGAAACTATCGATGTTCCTTGAAACGGCTTTGTTCAGGTTTTTTGTGCGCACTTCGTATAGCTCGGCCAGGTCCTTATCCAGCATCACCCTGTGTCCGCGAACAAGCAATATTTTCTGCTCGATTATTTCTAAAGGGATTAATCCTTTCATATGCCCCCCTTGCCGCCAGAATATCCTAGCAGACGAACCCGACAAGGAGCTGTCGGGCAAAAATAAAACCGCCGGGCTTCCCCGGCGGTTTTGCGTGCTAGCCGACTCAGGGCCGGACTTTGTACACGCTTTCCAGTTCACGGGTCTGCTCCTTCATAACGGTGACAAAGGTTCCCATGATAACCTGCGGCTCGCTGTCTCCGCACATTATGAAATTCGGGTGGTAAAGCCGGTTCCCGGAAGAACGCACATTGTACGGGTCAAAGCCGAGCAGTTTGCTCCCCGTCACTTCCACCTTATCGGCCCTGCCCAGCGCGCCGGCCACAAGCGCGTCTATGGTAGCGAAGTACTTTTGAAATTCAGCGCTAAGGTCCGGGCCGCCTGCGAGCGGCTCGGCATCGGCCGTTCCCAACTCACTGGCCGGTGCAGGCAACAGACGCCCATTGGCCTCCGCTATAGTCAGGAACGCCGCCCCGGAGTCGTAGCAGCTGCGGCGTGCGTCGAACACAGTCCTCTGATCCTTCAGGCTGGCCGCCAGTCCGGATAAAGCCGAGGAGTGCTGCCCCGGGGAAAGCTTGGCCAGCGCCTTCAGTTCCACATACTTCGCTTGCCCTTCTATCCCCTCCGTCAGTTGCTCGTATCGGACAGCTTCCGGCATGCTCATGAGGCGGCGCGCGCGCAGGCTCAATAAATCGTCCCATTTCACCGGGTCGAAATCATAGAGCAGGCCGGCAAGCAGCAGGTTCTCCACGTACTTAGCGGTATAATTGGACAGATTCCGCGGGTAAAATGCCCCGAATATCAAATCCGGGAATTGGGTCTTGGTTTCCACCTGGAAAGCGTGACACATCTCGTGCACGAGACTCGCGGCCAGGGTATCGTAGTTTTGCTGAGTAGCGGACAGGCGCCACACCGCCATCCGCCGGCCCTCGAACTCCATGGCGGTATTAGCCAGGAAGCGTCCCTCATTGGGGAAGTTCCTGTCACCCAAGCAAACCTCAGCCTCAGTGTGCAGGGCGAAAGGATAGCGGTGTAAACCGGGCAGCAGCATCCCGAAGTCCAGCCTGTCCAGCCTCCGGGAAACCTCCCCGTACGCTTCTTTTAAGTCCATGCCCATATTCTATCAAACCCCCAAAACAAAACCGCCGGGCTTCCCCTGCGGCTTAGTTAGGAATCGGCGTCTCATGTTTTACGGACTCTTTCTCCAACCTAAATATCTGGGACTTCCGACTTTGGTTCAGACATGCACCGAAAGGTTAAATTCATGACAGCCGTTTCAGGCTTTAACCCGTAACGGGAAGAGCACTTCACCTTTCCGCGGGCATCTGCGCCACCTCTTACTGCCCGCAACTGCGCGCTACCGGCGCAGCCAGCGGGCCCGGAAGCGCCCGGGCTGTAACTATCCGCGGTCCATTCCTTCTTGGCTGTAACCACAAAATTCTTTCCGCCGCCGGCGCAGGCCTCCTCCCATTTCTTTTCCGCGGGCAGAACCTTTCCCCTGGAGCGGCAATACGCGTCAGCGCCGGCCCACGTCACATTGAGCACAGCCTCCGAACTATCCAATCCGTTAAGGTAAAATCCGTCTTCGCCAAGCGCGAGCCAATAACTGGGTGCCCTTACCAGCCGCTTTATCTCGTCCGGCGGCTCCAATTGGCCCAGCGCCCCGCTCCTGACCGGAGGGCAGGTCACTTTCACACCCTCCCTGGGGAGCAGCGTGTTCAGGTAAGCGACAAAATCCCCGATGGACACCGGGCGCGCGTCCATAGTCGGCTCCGCCCGGCGCGGCGCCACAGCATCGCCGGCCCTGGCCGTAGCCGCCCACACCAGAAAGATGCAAGAAACGGTCATTCTCAACTCCCCCTATATCTTCCAGAAATTCTACTAAAAACAAAACCACCGAGTTTCCCCGGCAGTTCCGCATGGGCATCAATAAATAGTCACATAGCCATCAGCGTCCCCTATCCCCTCCGCGCAGAAATCCCAGATAGCGCCGCCGATCAAAGTCATCCGGAAAGATCTTCCGCCCGTCGTTGCCGCGCCCGACAATGTGATACAGAGCTCCCGGATAAGCTATCCTCGGCGGATTCGGCATACCCCCTCCCGGCAAAAAGGTAGCAGCCTTTTTCCATTACTCCTCTATCCCCCATCTTGATATAATTTCCCAAGGAGACCAATATATGAAAACTATTATGAAGACAGCCGGATTACTGCTGCCCGTGGTTTTATTTTTTCAAGGCTGCACCCATCATCCCATTCGAGCCTCTGCGGGAGCGGAAACTGACGCCTGGCAGAACTGCGCGGCTACCGACGCCCGGACATGCCCAAGCAAAGAGCTCACCGGCGAGACAGCAAAGAACCTGCTGAATGCGCTGACCAATGCCGGGGTGGAAATGTCTCAAAGCCTGGACATACGCACCATCTCCGTACACGACATTTCCTGCGCTCAGGCCGATGGCAAATTTGACTGCTCCCTCGGGTACCACAAACCCTCGTCCGAACTGTCCGGCAACGTCGCCATCAAGGATGGCAGCGCGGCTAAGCACATCTACCAGGCCTTGGCCGCCGCAGGCGTCAGGGAAGACTGCGTCAAAGCTTCATGCACGATCACCCTAACCAGCGCCGGCTGCATGGACGCCCCTCCCAAGTGCCAGCTCGCAAAGAACTCTTACGAAGAAGTAGCCTGGTAAGCAGCCCCCCCCAGTACTCCCTCAAAAACAGAACCGCCGGGCTGTCCCGGCGGTTTTGCATCCACAATAGTCCGATAGTTAAGAACGTCCCCTACCCCCCCTTGTATCTCCCGAATTTCCGGCCGTTATTTCACCGGGATATAAATGAACATGGAGCTGTCCGGGTTGTCCGGACCCAGGAAACGCTCATCGTAGAGTTCGAAATCATCGCGCTCATCCAGTTGCAGACCACTGCTGAGCAGCCATACGCCGTATATGTAATTATAGGTCAGCCTCAGCGAGGAGGGTGCCCCCTTGTGCTCGAACCTGGCATAACGGCCTCCGCGCACAATATGTCGCGTCATCCCCTGCGGGATCTTTCCGGAAGAGCGCACTCTCGCCGCGATCATCGCCTCATACGGAGTCTCATCGCTAAAGTCCGCCGCCCCATTGGCGTGCATGTTAAGAGAAAGCCCGCAGAAAGACGGCGGTTGTGTGAGATCCCCTATTTCCCCGACCCTTGCGGAGAAGCTCTTCCAAGCCTTAGGCAATTTATTGTTCTTTAGCGTGTTCGTAAATTTTACGCCTACAACTCCAAAGTCGTTCAACTCTACTATTTCAGGTTTCATCGTCATGGTCGTTCTCCTATGTGTTAACTGTGCCGCGGTCAGCATCCCGCGCTCGCGTACAGGCTTTCTTCTGCCGGCCCGTCGGAAAGCGTCCGGGGTTGCCCCGAACTGTTTCTTGAAGGCGCGACTGAAGGATTCCTGAGAACCGAAGAGGCTGTCCAGTGATATGTCGATGAGTCTGTCCCGGGTGGAAAGCAGGCGCTCTGCCGCGAGCGACAAGCGCCTGCGTCTTTGATAGGAAGCGAAGGTTTCGCCCGCGACAGCCTGGAATACCCTGTGGAAGTGGAATGGCGACATATACGCCAGCCGCGCCGCCTCCTCCAACGTTAACCCCTCAGGCAAACGCAACTCCGCTTCATCCACCGCTTTGCATATCCTTTCGACGTATCCCATTATCGGCATATGACCATGATAATAACTGCCGTACCGAATTGTCTTGATAATTTTTGCGCTATTTCCAGTGCGGATCGCAGCGATCTTTCGAGGGGAGGTGCGGCGTTTATGACAGCTATCGGGATGCACTGCCTCTTGCCCCTCCTTGATCAGGTGGGACGGTTCTTTTTTTTAGCAGCAGCAATGATCCGCAGAGAACAGCTGTTAAGCAAATCGAAGTAAGGATACTTTTCAGGACCGTAGCCGCACTGGCGGCAGAAACAAGGCCAGGTGAGATGTCGGGGAACCCGGTTATCATGCGAATTATCAGTACATTCTCGGTATAATCGGCAAGTCCGGCCAAGAGGGGCAGCAGCGCCAGATGAAAGACAGGGGAGGCAAGAGGGAATCTCCGGGAGAAGAGCCATACCAGCATCAGGGAATAGCAGGCAGCGAACAGTCCCGGATAGATGAAATCAAGCGCAAGCTGGGGAAAAAGATACGCCGCCCTGCCGGTCTTCCCAAGGGCGCCCAGCAAAGAGAGCGCCTGAGAGTACGAGTAGCCGGAAGGCGACATGTCGAACAGGCGCATCTCCGGCGCTCCGGCCAAGACCCGAGGCATGGACCAGAACAACATCAGAGAGTAGACCGCCATCGTCAGGAGGAACAGCCACAGCACCGATTTCCCGGTCGCTAGTTTTTTAAGCAGGACCACATAGCCCTCCGGGCAATCGCATTTTTTCACAAGTAACTCCCCAGCCGCTTACCGCACTCCCCGGCACTGACCGTGCGCAGCAATAGCCGCTCAGTATTTATCTCAACGCTTTTCATAACCCATATGAGACAGCTGTTTTTTCAGTCTGAATCCCACCTGCGCCATGGACATCAGCGCGCCGGGAAGGGCAGCCGCGTAAGAGGCCGCCGTCCCGGCCGCCAATGGCACATCGTCCGCCAGCGCCAGGGCCGTATCCAAAGGGGTAAATAGAATAAACTTAAGCACCAATATCAGGCAGATAACGTTCTCGGCCAGCGCGGCCAGCCCCGCGTAGCGCAGCCTGTACCACAGCGCCACCCCTATGCCCCATTCCACCGCATAAAAGGCCACGGTCCCGGCCAGCCCGCCGCCCACTACCGCTCCCGCACGTAAATTCGGCCAGACAAAAGCCTCCAGCGCCAGCCACACCGGCGCCAGATAATAAAACCAGTCCAGCAGTTCCGTCTTCCTGATCTCCGTTGCCTCTTTCATCCCTCAAATTCTACAAAACAAAACCGCCAGGCTTCCCCGGCGGCTACGCTCTTAAAAGTAAGCGCGCTACTTCTTTGGCCTTATTTCGAGAAGGAGCAGGTTAGGCCGGCAGAAGAGCCTGACCCTTGGGGACACATGCCCCTCCAGACCAAGACCGCGCGACACTATCACGTAAGTTTCTTTGACCCGGTGTATCCCTCCCGCCGCTATCTTGCGGGGAACCCCACTCATGGTGAGGACAGGGCCGAACCAGGGCAGGCAGACCTGCCCGCCATGCGTGTGCCCGGAAAAAACGGCGTCCACGCCCAGTTCAGCCGCGTTAGGATACGCGTCCGGAACATGGCTTAACAGCAGAGTTAGATCCGCCCGGCCCATATCGCTCAGGAGTTTTTTTAGCAAAGGCCGGTCAGCGAAACTATCCAGGCCCAGGCCCGCTATCCCGACAGTCCCGGCTTCGTGACGGACCTTCCTGTAGCTGTCATCCAACAAAGCAAAACCCGTCCCCTCAAGGAATTCCGGCAGGTTCAACAGGTCATCCACATTCCCGCCCACAAAGAAGGAACCGCGCCGGCTCTTGAAGCCGCCCATATATCCTTTTATCTGAGGCTGTATGCTCGCGTGGTTTAGGATATCCCCGGTAAAGAAGATAAAGTCCGGGGAATAGCCGTTAACCTCGCTTAGCACGGCCTGATGCATCGGCCCGATCCCGTCGGTCTGCAGGTCAGATATGTGCGCGACTTTCAGCGGGGCTTTAAGCCCTTCCACGGCTATAACGGCGCGCTCCACTTCCACCCAGCCGGGCTCAATGACCTCCCCGTAATATTTGAAGCCGACCAGCAATAAAGCCGGCGCGAGCAGCAGGTACCTGACCCGCCTGACCGCAAAATACGCCAGCAGCAAAGGCAGCGCCACCGTAAACAGCGTCCAGGAACATCTCGCCATCAGCGCCACGCCCACTATGCCGCCCACGTACAGCCCCGCCATGGTCCAAAGCAATATGGCGCCAAGAGCCGCCTGGCGAAGTATGGTCCACCAACCTTTGCCGCTTTGCAACCCGCGGTTGATGCGGGCAAGCAGGAAAAAACTGACCACGATAGCCAGATCCAGCCCGAGATTTAAAGGCCCGAAAATATTCCAGTAGAAACTCAATGTCTATATCCCCTGTCCCGCCAATTTCCGGCGGCCACATCCCGCAAAAACAAACCTGACTCCCGGCGGCTCCGCTTCAAAGGTCAAAAGTAAAGACCTGACCCCATTGCGGTTTCACCCGCAGGCTCTGCCGGGACTTCTCCGTTATTTGGCCGCCAGGGCCGCCGGGTATTCTTTACAATACCGGTAGACCAGCGCGGGGTGCTTTTTCAGGTCGGCCCGCATTCCCGCCAGCCGCTCCTCCACCGTAGGGCATTTCTCCCCGGGCAGCATATTAGCGGCGGGCTTGGGCGCGGGCTCGTTCTTAAGACCTTCGGCGTACTGGTCCATGGTCATTACCCGGGACTGACCGGCGGCGCCGCCCCCACAGGAATAAAGCGCCAGTTCCGGCAGTTTTTTATCCGCCTCGCCGCGCACCACTATGAGGGTCCATTCCCCGAAGGAAGGGCTCTGAAAATCTTTTACCAGACTCTCGCGCCCTTTGAAGTTGCGCAGCACCCCAACGCCCAACTCGTTCTCCAGCGAGACCAGCCCGGAAAGAGAAGGCATGGACGCTTCGGTACCGGAGCGAGCCCCGCATGCCGCAAAAAAAGAAGCCGCCAGCGCCAGTGTAATTTTTTTGATCATATCCTCTCCTTGGGCCGGGCTCACCTGCCGCCCGAACTGGATTATATAAAACCGCCGGGCTTCCCCGGCGCCCCCCTACCGGTACACGGCATAACGCGCCGCGCGGATCAACGCCCGCATTCCCCTGCGCAGATCCTCTATGCCGGCGGGCAGTAGCCCTTCCGCCTTCTCCAGGTGCTCCAGAAAGCAGGCCCACCCGTCGGTAAGCCCGTTCAGGCCGGAGAAACCCTCCTGCACCTCCTCCGCGGCAGCGTCGAAACCGGCGGCGCGCAGATCCGCCATCAGCCGGCGCGCCGCCGCGAAGATCTCTTCGCTGGTCCGCAACTCCCCCCGCCCCAAGACCAGCGCCAGCAGCCTGTTCCTAAAATTCATGAACCCGTCCATCTCCCAATTCTACCGAAACAAAACCGCCGGGCCGTCCCGGCGGCTTCGCAAATTAGGAATTAGGAATCAGCGTCCCCTACTCCCAACCGCGGCCGTAATGAGCGGGCTGGCAGTGCCTATTTAAACAGATTCAAGTACTCTTCCAGCGAAAAGAGCCGGTTGCGGGAGAAGCCGGTTATCTCACGCACCAGGTGCAGGCGCTGAAAATCAGCCAGAAGCGCATTGGCGGTAGGAGCGCTCACATCAAGATGCTTCTGCACCTGCTGCGAGGAAACGATGGGCTGCGAGAACATGTGCATAAGCAGCGCATGGGCCGGCTTGGTTTTCCTCCCCAGCCCCATAAGCTTCCTCTCGGCTTCGGACCTGAACGTTACAATCCGCTCAAAAGTTTCTCTCCCGTTCTTCGCGGTAACGGCCACGCCATTCAGGAAAAACCTGACCCATTGCTCGATATTATTGCTCTCACGCACCATCGAGAGAGAATCATAATACGAATTTCTGTTCTTCTCAAAAAAAGCCGACAAGTAAAGGACCGGTTTACGCAAAATGCCGGATTCCACAAGCTGAAGCGGCACAAGCAGGCGCCCTATTCTGCCATTACCGTCCAGGAACGGATGAATAGTCTCAAATTGGTAATGGCAGACGGCTATTTTTATAAGGGACGGCAGCAGCAGTTCCTCATTATGCCAGAACTTTTCAAGGTCGGATAGCAACTCCGGGATATCGTCCTGGTGCGGCGGAATAAAGAACGCATCAGAAATACTGGACCCGCCTATCCAATTCTGGCTGGTTCGCACTTGCCCGGGTGATCTACCATGACCACGCACCCCTGAAAGCAGTATTTTATGCGCTTCCTTCACAAGCCGCATGGAAACCGGGATCTTTTTCAATTCCCCTACGGCAAAACTTGCCGCCTTTATATAGTTCTGCACCTCGGCCCAGTCATCACGCTGCTCCGGCCGTATTTCTTCCGACGGCAGAACAGCTTGCTCTATGCCGGTGCGCGTCCCCTCTATACGACTTGAGGTTGTGGCCTCCTTTAGAAGGTGCATCCTGATAAAAAAGCCCACATCCGGTATTAATACGGAATACGCGTTAAGCTCCCCCAGGTAGCGGACGGCTTCCTCAAGCAGCAGGTCTATGCGCCTGTCCTGCCACCGGAAATCCCGATTTATAGTGGAAGGCTGAAAGCTTTTGTATTGGTACTGCTGCCTATGGCCCCCTGCTTTGAATTTATCCATATTAAGCCCTCAAGTTTAATTATATATATTTATAGTTAAGTTTAGACGCTCATACTTAATCACATATTTTAAACAAAAGAGCCGCTCAGGTTACGGGCGGCAGTATCCCGCATCACCCTGTGCCCGCATTAGCCCTTTCATCCCCGCCCTTACCGCGATAATATCATAGCAGAGCTTCCCGACAAGGGGCTGTCGGCCAAAAACAAAACCGCCGGAATTGCCGGCGGCTAAGTTCGCAATCAGGAATTATTGTTCCCGTCTTTTAGAAATATATCGACAAAGATGGCTCCACAGAGAAGGCGTCCAGCTTAAGGAGAGGAACGTCCCCGAACGCAGGCACGCCGAAGAATGTCTTTCTGGTTAAGTCATAATTCGCGGCCAAAGACAACCCTATCCTGCCCTGCAGAATATACTCCAGCCTAGTGTGCAGCAATGGGGAGGTGTACGAATCCCGGTCGGAGTTGAGGCTATACTTGGTTATCCCGAGGCCGGCCGCATAGTTCACGCGAGGAGAGAGCGCACCCTGGTAGGCAAGTATACCGCGATACCCGTAGATCTCCGTAGTCATCTCGGAAGTATTCGACCAGGACCCGGTTACCGTCTCCTTGGCAGATTTAACTCCGGCCCGGCCTGTAGTTATGAACGCAAAGTCCACCTGAAACTTCCGAAAAGGGGTATACCGCAACCCAATCCCGGGGATGCCAGCGGAGAAAGCGTGGGGATCGTACTCGTAAGTCGCCCCAAAGCTGCTGCGCGTGCTCCGCGGCAGATCGTTTGCGCTGCGCCTGAAATTGTAGAGAAAGTATATCCCTACGGGATGGGCGCGCGCCACTGAGGTCATGTACCCGTAAGCGTCCGCCTCCAATACCCGCTCCTCAAGCTCCGCGTACCCGGAGGCCAGCACCTCGCCGGTCTCAACGCTCACCAGCCGCGCGTTCACCTGGAAATCTCCATCGACACGCTGCACATTTCCCAGCAGAACAACGCCGGCCCCGGCCAGCATCCCCAGCCTGACCGCCGCGCTATTATTTACCGCCCCGGACGCCTGCAAGCGCTGCTCCTGCAGCAGCTTACCCAACTCGCCGCGCTCCACCACCTTGAATGTGCCCTCGGCAACGAACCGGTGCGACATCAGCTCAGAGACCGCGAACCCCACCCGCCTCTCCTCCAGTTTCTTCTCGCAGTTAAACTGGAAGACAGCCAGTGTTGCCTTTGCGGCCTGTGGCTTCTGCAGATAGCCATTGATCAACTCATCAGCCAGTCCGGATAATTTGGCGGACGCGGGACCGGCATAAACACTCTGCGCCAAGCAGCCGTACGCAAGCACCATTGTGAAGATCTTTAGAAGTCTCATATTCCTCCCGAGAATACCATGCCAGGGCAAAAGGGCAGGTCTTGATTCCTGACTTCGCGTTGCATTTCGCTAAAAATATACCGACAGCGTGGGCTCGATAGAGAATTTGTTTAATTTCGCGCCGCGCGCTACTACCGGCGGGGTGGCCCAGTCAATATTCTGCGTGGCGGTCTTGGCGATAAAGTCATAGAAAGCCGAGACCGACAGCCCGATACGCGACTGGGGCAGGAACTCCAGCCGAAAAAACACCGTCGGGGTGTAATAAGTTGTCTTGGCGGTCCAGTCCAGCGAGTAGGAAGTCCCGCCGCCGCCGACGAAATACCTTAGCCTGCCGGAGCTGCGGACCTTATAGCCCAGAAGCGCGCGCACAGAGGAAACCTTTAAATGCCCGTAAAGACCATTATCATTCTTCGCCCCGCTGCCATTGCCCATGTAGGCCACATCCACCAAAGTTTTTGCGGATGGGGAATATCGTATTCCGCCGCCAAGCATGTTCAGGGTGAATGATTTCGGGCTGATGGTTTCGGTACCGAATGGCGTGTTGTATGTTTGCTCGGGCAGATCGTTCGCGTTTGAGCGCAGGTTGGTCAGGAAGTACAGCCCCAAAGCCTGCGTCTCCGGGACCAGGTTGAGATAGACTCTCGCGTCATCTTCGAACGCCAGCACCTCCAGCTCTGTATATCCGGAGGCAACAACTTCGGCGGTCTCGGCGTTCACAAGCCGCGCGTTAACCTGGTACTTGCCGTCCACCTTAAGGACATTCCCCAGCAGCAAAGTCCCCGCCCCCGCCAACTTGCCCAGCTTCACCGCGGTGGCGCTGTCCACCGCGCCGGAAGCCTGCAGCCGCTGCTCGGCAAGCAGCCTGGCTATCTCCCCGCGCTCGACCACGGTAAAATTCCCGGAAGCCACAAAGCGGTGCGCCATGAGCTCAGAGACGGCAAAACCTATGCGCTGCTTCTCCAATTTAACTTCGCTATTGAAAGGGAAAACCGCCACGGTGCTTTTGGCATTCCCCGTTTTAGACTCATACCCGCTTATCAACTCCGACGCCAAAGAGGACAACCTTGCGGATGCCTGCCCCGCGCACAGATTACCACTAAGCATGAGAAGAAGCAGCAATGCCACGACAGTATTTATTAAATTCATATAGAAATATACTACAGAAATTCCGCTTTACAATCCATCCCGGAGGCCTATTAGGAATTAACCGCTCCCCCCGCCACACACATCTTTAAGATTCCAAATTGGAAGCTTAGAGACTTGTACGCCTCCGATGAGGCTTGATGGCAGGCCATTCCCTACAAGGAAGTGTCGGAAAAACAAAACCGCCGGGCTTCCCCGGCGGCGCCGCGTTAGTTAGGAAGATAGGAAGCAGCGTCCCCCATCTCTCTCCGATTCTCAATTTCCATTCTCTTCGCCTGTTGGTATATTAGCCAAAGCAGACATAGCCGCGTATCGCACCATCACATCTGGGTCTTCTAGCAGTATCTTGATCTCCGGCACAGCATAGCGCGATTCACGACCGATTTCACCAAGGGCCAGAGCAGCCTGCCCTCTCACTTCAGGGGCTGAATGCGATAATAGCGCTCTAAGGTCAGGCACCGCTCCTTTTGCATTCGGTCCGATGTACGACAAAGCCTCTGCCACAGCAGCTGTAATCCTATCATCTGAGCCCTTTAACATGCTTCTTAGTTCCGGGACTGACGCCTCACCCCCAATTTTGCCAAGCGCTGCGATAGCAGATCTGCGCACTTTGGGATTTGGGTCATGTAGCGCTACTATAAGCTCGGGAACCGCGGCCCTGGCCTGCGCACCCAAGTCGCTTAATGGATATGCGGCAATATAGGCTTGCAATTCCGGGTTCGAGTCTTTCATCAACCTTCGCAGCTCGACTACGGTCCTGGAAGCTTCTGGTTCTAAGGCGCGCAAAGTCGAGAAGGCTGTTTGCCGGACGAAAAAGTCTTCGTCATGGAGTAACGGCAACAAATCAGGAAGGATAGCGGTGTTGCCGGGGCTAATTCTGCCAAGCGCATAAGCTGCACCGCTTCGCACCTTCGCCGCTGGATCCTGCAAATGCCTGACTATCGCCGGGATTGCGGGAGCGGCTTCGCCTCCGGTAAGCCCAAGTCCTTTCAAAGCAGCCTCTCTGACCGTCGCGGTGGAGCTTTCAAGCTCTATTAAATATACAGGGACAGCATTCTTTGTTTCAGGACTGATCTTCTCAAGCGTTTCTCTGGCAGTCTCTCGCACATCAGCCTCATAATCCACCAGCAGCTTGGCCACCTCAAGAGCAGAACCGCTTGCCCTTACGCCAATCCTCCCCAATGCGCCGGCAGCCTCCCGCCGCACATCTTTTTGATAATTTGACACTAGCCTAGTAAGGACATCCACTGCATCACCGGCCTCAGGGCCAAGCTGACCCAAGGCGTATGCGGCATTAGCGCACTCGTCATCTCTGCCGCTGAACCCAAAGCTCGCACGGTCCAGCAAAGAGGGAAGGGCGCTTTTAGCATCGGGACCGATATCGCCCAGCGCACGCGCGGCAAAGGTCCGCAAGCGCCAATCCCGACGGTAGTGCAACGCCTCAATTAACGCCGGCACTGCGCTCTTTGCCTCCGCCCCGATACTCCCTAATGCATATGCCGACAGCGCGCGCACATCAGGTTCAGGGTCATTAAGCGATTTGATAAGTTCATGTATCGCGCTTTTTGCTTTTGCGCCGCATAAGGCGAGCGCAAGCACTGAGTCTCGGCGCGCGGAAGGATCGGAGCTAGAGAGGCCCAACGCCCAACGTGAAACGTCATCGTCCTTCTTGATGCCTATCCTAAGCAAGGCGGTTTTTGCCGCCTCGCGTAGCGCAGGATCCGGTGTGCCCAGCAACCTGGCAATGTCCCAGGTAGCGTCTTTTGCTGAGGGACCAATCTGTCCCAGTGCCGTCACCGCTCGCCAAGTACACATTGTACGCGCCTTTGTAATTACCATCCGTAGCTCTGGCACCGCACTGCCGGCGGCAGGGCCTATATTCCCAAGACTTGAAGCTGCCGCGCAGGTGATGTTCCCGCGCATAGCAACTGTAAGCGCAGGGACAGCGCTTGCGGCCTTATCCCCCATTTCTCCCAGAGCTTCAGCAGCTTTCTCAGCCAGTAATTGCCCTGACTGCAGGGCCTGTATCAGTGCGGGGACCGCACTCTGTGCGCGAGGACCCATTTTACCCAAGGCCTCGGCAGCGCTTACACGCACCTTCTGATCAGGATCTCTAAGCTGTTTCAAAAGTTCAGGTACGGTGCTTTCTGCGAATAGAGCACGGTTAAACGAGCCCAAAATAATAATCTGCAGGAACAGGCTCCCGAGCATCAGTGATCTTCGCCGCATAGATTATGGTCCTTTAAAAGCAGCTAGAATAAAAAACCGGGGCAAAGGGGACGCTGCTTCCCAACTTCCTATTTTTATCTGAGTTAGGAAGATAGGAAGCAGCGTCCCCTATCCCACATGGCCCCATTTCCCCATACGCATTGCCCCTCGAGAAGCGCTCACGTCCCCCTCAACCGAGATTCGTGATGGACGATAGCACAGCAATACCAACCAACCCCGTCCCAGACAGCAACAATAACATATCGACCTGCGTTAACCTCTTCTTCTTAAGATAAATAACAATATTCATGACAATTGCACTTATGCTTACCGGCATTAAAAATAGCCCGAATAGTATGCCATATGCGAAGCCGGCACTGGACATGCTATATGCAAGGCCTCCTTTTCTTACACAATACTCCGTAGCGACACCAGCGCAGAAAGAAACAGCCACAAACGTTAACAGATAGAATGGTATAGCCAGATACCCGATACCGACCATGATACCAGCCAATACCCGCACAACTTTTGATGCTTTCCACTCCCCTTCATTTTTAACTTCGCTTGCCTGAACAATGACTTCTTTTTGTGGTTCCTCCCTGGCCGGAACACCCCCTGTTATAATGCTGAAAATAACCTTCTCCCAATCCTTCGCGGCATATGGCTTTAACACATACCCAATCGCCCCTGCCAGCAAAGAATTTCTAGCCGCCTCAAAGTTGACCATGGAACATAGCACCCATACCATAGCCCCTTCTCCGGTGTTCTTAAGCAGCGGGACATGCCGCATGACATCTATTCCCGCCCCATCAACGTCTAACACAATTGCCGCAGGCTTTTCCCTGCCGGCAATTTCAATACCTGCCAGGACATTTAATGCCCGACTAACGACAAAGTTATCCGAGAACCTCTTCTCCAAAAATGAAAGAATCTGTTCTTCGGCACTGATAATAAGAATATTTTTTCGGATTTCGGACATAATCTCCGATAATACCACGTGAGCGTCT
>MGTZ01000055.1:82607-82849 GCA_001799715.1 Elusimicrobia bacterium GWB2_63_16
CGGCGGCTTCGCGTTTAGCAATTAGGAATTTAGGAATCAGCGTCCCCTATCCCCCTAAAACCTATCCCGGATATTCGTCCCCTATTATTTCGCTCCCATCAAATAGCTCGTTAGTTTCCTTATCAAGCCGTTTTCCATAAGGAAGACATCGCAGAAGGCGATATCGAGAACCCCGCTGCCTTTTTTGTTTGCGCGGACGGTTCCTTCCGCTATCACAACGTCATTCTCCTCTATCAGTCGGG
>MGTZ01000055.1:82861-85126 GCA_001799715.1 Elusimicrobia bacterium GWB2_63_16
CCGGCTTTCCCTCAAAGGCGCTGCTCTCTATCTCCTTATCGAAAGCCGCTGCGCCGTGAACATGGAATACGCCGGGGATCTCCCACTCCACGGCGTCCGTCAGGCAGGAGAGTATCTGTTTGTGGTCCAGCTTGTTGAACCCATCCAGGTATTTTTCCACCGTCTTCTTATTTTCGGACATAGCCCCCTCTTATCGGCCATCCCAACGCTACCGCACCGCCTCCGGCGCCTTGCGCCACGGCTTCAGCACGGAGATGACCAGCGCGAAGAGTAGCGTGCATATCTGCACGCCCCCCCAGAAAGAATTAAGGTCGCGCGCGCGCATGTAGGCATAGTCGCCCATGGCGCCGCCGCCCAGTTTGGCGGAGACGGGCGCCGCGAATTCAGCCACGGCCCCAAGAAGAAAGTGCCGAACAGCACCCCGTACAGGGTAATGAACCATTTCACCGCCACCCAGCGGTGCTTGAAGAAGCCCCAGGGCGTGAACAGAGAGTAGATCAGCCCCGTGAGCAGGCTGCCCATCGCGCCCGGGATCACCACGAAATCGTCCACCAGCCGGGCGGCCACGTCCCGCCCGAACAGCGCCTCGCCTGCGCCGCCCCCGTTCTGTATAACCATCACCCCCAGCGCCCCGCCGACCCAAAGACAAACGAATATCAAATGCGCGCCCTTCAGCCAGCTCATCCCGCGCGGAGGAATAGTCATGCAGTAATTCTACCAAACAAAACCGCTGGGCTTCCCCGGCGGCTTAGTTAGGAAGATCGGAAGCGGCGTCCCTATCTATTCCCAACATTCACTCATTTCTTTTTTGACACTTCCAAATGCAGTCGAGACACCTCTGCCCGTAACTGTTGTATTTCTGCCTGAAGGCTTCCAAGTACACCAGAAATATTTGCCAAGCCGTTATATAGATTAAACTTTTCGGGAGCCACTCGCGCATCCGCGAACAACCTTATATTTTCTATAAAGCATTTTGCAGCAGCATCAGATGAATACATATTTAATCCTCCAGATCCGATATTAGGATATAAGGGACGTTCTTCGCCATTTGATTCCCCCCTAATCCATCAAGGACATTCTACCAAAACAAAACCGCCGGGCTTCCCCGGCGGCTCCGCTTTAGTTAGGAAGATAAGAAGCAGCGTCCCCTATCTGCCCCAACCTGGCAGTGGTCCAATAAACGGGGGAAGGTCAGCACCTCATCCCGACAAGGGGCTGTCGGGCAAAAACAAAACCGCCGGGCTTCCCCGGCGGCTTTGCTTTAGTTTGGAAGATAGGAGGCAGCGTTCCACATCCCCCCAATCACGTAGATTTCGCGCCTTTACCCATGCGTCAAGACATCGTTTCCTCTTTACCACTTAAGGAATCATACTTAACTTCAGTTGCACATTCAGGGCATGCCACCACAAGGTGCCCAGTTGGGAGTTTACCTCTCAAACCCCTCTTGCCATTTTTTCCCCACGATGCAAAAGCACGCAGGGTGTCCGAATAATTACACTTTGGACAATGAATCTTTGCTTCACTAGGAGACTTGCCTCCGAATATCCATTTAAGAATATTTACCATATTTTTCTCTCCAAAACCATTACGCCTGACATTCACAAAAACCCCGGATTTCCCCGGCGGTTCCACATTCCACATAATATGTAGACAATAAATCCGCTATCTCTTAATAATATTCTTTTGCTTAAACATAATAAAGCGCTGTTAAGGAAAAGAAGATTGCCGCACAAAGAACAAACATTACCACGTAGAAAATAAAGAATCCCCAGACTTTTTTATCTCCCTCAATCAAGATATTCGCAGTTGGCGGGTTTACGCCTGTATACTTTTCCCTCACTTCTTTTGTAGCCTTTGTCGGATTATCCAATATTGTTTTGGCTATTACAGGAAATTCCTTATTTACAAAATTACTAAAGTCAGAATAATTACTTCTGTACCACCAATAGTACTTAACCCAGTCGTACGTCACTGATATGACAATAAAAATCAATAACAACAAGACCAACCCCAAACACACGAAAGAAAACACCCTAGCCGGCGTAATGAGCACTGCTGGGAATGTGCTTATTAATGGGCGTTTCTCCGGCTTTGGCAAAGAATCCAGAAACAGGATATCACCATCGAGAAGATATCTTTCAGGCGCGGTTAACTCTGGTGCGGTTACGTCCGTCTTAATTCGTTCAAGATATAAAGTAATCTTAACATCTTCCTTCGGTCGCCACTGAAGAAACTTCATACAAAACCCAGTCCCATCGACTGCCC
>MGTZ01000055.1:85206-85493 GCA_001799715.1 Elusimicrobia bacterium GWB2_63_16
TTGCCAGTATTAATTAATGTCACCTTGACTTGCCACAGATCCGTGACTTGCTTGCCCCCAAATTCATAACGAGCAGTTAGCTCGGAAACTTTCGGCGGCTTCGTTAAATTCTGTATGTCAGTTAGCGCAACAGTAATTTCAGGTGCCGCACGCCGTATTTGGTACCACACACTAACGACAGATGCCAATGAAGCCAGGACTGTAATAACAACACCTGCAGTTTGGAAAAAGTTTCTTTTACTTTGCGATTCTTCACCCATATATACACCTTCCCATCTATCGTCAGA
>MGTZ01000056.1 GCA_001799715.1 Elusimicrobia bacterium GWB2_63_16
CTTCGGTCATGGCGGTGTGCGGCGCGTCCAGGGGTGTGCTCCGGCCAGTCTCCCGCCTCTTTGGCGGCGCGCGGCCGGGTTCTTGGGTCAGCGGTCCCGCCCCTCGCGGCGGTGTTCCGGCTCCCGGGTTGGCGCTCCGGCTCCCGCTCTGCGCGGTTCTTGTCCGGTCGTCCTGGTGTGGTGTGCGGTCGCGGTACAAACTAAAGTAACGGCCTCCGGGCCGATGATAGAGCCCCCTTGCTGGGGGCTCTCTCTTTTATATCTGTTTCAATTGAAGGGGTAGTCCCCTGCGCCCTCTCAATACCAGCCGTTCTTTTCTATGACGAAGGCCAGGGCGGCCGACAGGAAGGCCGCGGCTACGAATGAAAAACCCATGGCGTAGAGATAGGTCATGGTTCAGTTCCCCTTCCTTGGGAACATCTCGGCTACGCCGACTACGTCCCATTCCTTCGTTTCCAGGTCATAGGCGGCTGCCAGCATGCCGGGTTCGCGCACGTACATCAGCCTGCTGCCCACCAGGCGGTACTGGGCCCACATGATGGTGAACTTGGCGGCGGGTATGTCCTTGATATATTCCGGCACCAGCGCGCGCAGATTTTCCGGGTAGGTCCCGGTCCTGGCCTTGTAGTCCTCGCAGGCGGCGGCTATGTCCCCGGCGCGGCGTACGGCCGTGCCGGCGTTGAGGGCGGCCAGGCCGTAGATGGCCGTGCAGCTCAGGGCCAGCACGGCCGCTCTCAGCCCCAGCTCGCCGGCCCTGGTCTTTTGGCCGCGGACCAGCATCACAATGGCGGCCAGGCCCAGTATAACGGCAGCGCTGACGGCCGTCATCATGGGGATGATAGAAGCGCCGTGCAGTACGTACATCGCCGCCAGCACGATCCCGAACACGATAGTTTCAAGCATATTATCCCCTAGTAAGATATTTGGATCCGCTTATTATTCCCAGTTACAGGACTCGGTTATCAGTTCCACCAGCTCCTCGTCGCACTTCTCGCCGCCGTCCTCGGTCTCGTGGCAGTTGTACTGCACCACGAACTCCGTGTAGGTGCGGCAGACCCAGTGCAGGAAATCGTCTATCAGGTCCTTCTGCATCCCCTGCTTGGCGCTGCAGGTCTCGGGAAACTTGTAGGGCACGCTTCTGTCGCCGTACACGTAGGCGAACTTCTGCTGCGGCGTGCCTTCCTTGAGCAGGCACTCGAAGGAGGCCTTCGCCCGCGCCATCTTATGCGCCTCGGCATATTTTATCGCGGACTGAATAGTTTTGTCCATGCGGGGCAGCCGCTCCTGAGCGAATTTAACCGGTACGGACTCCGCGGGGGTGAATACCCGGGCCGGTATCATGGCCGCCTGCGCCGGTACAAGGTCTTTGTCGGCTTTTATCGCGGCCGCCAGGCCCATGCCCGATACTGCCGCGGCATTCCTGCCGTCAAAATCGACTTTCAGTCCCTGGGCCCCTGCCGCGGAACCCGCCCCCAGCAGCACCGCCATCGCAACTATAAGAACGTTCTCTCTTTTCATAGTCTGTTTCCCTTCCCCTGTTTAAGTTTAGCCGCAACCTGTACGGAGCAATTATTATGCCAGCATGCTGTGGCCTCTGCCCGGGCTGCTTTTCTCCTTATATATGAGCCCAGGGCCGGCCGCGGGCCGGGAGGGGGCACATTTTCAAATGAAAATATTGTTTCCGCATGAAAAGGCTGCTGCCGCCATTGCGGCGGCCCTCGCGCGATTCTCATAGGGGGAACGGCGCGCCGGGCGCTAGGGCGGCCGGTGGCAGATAAATTGCTTCGAATCGGTCATAAGGGGATACAAGGGTGACCGTATGAAAAAGATAAACATAATAATAGCCGCCTCGATAATGATGGGCGCCATAGCCGCCGCCAATGCCCAGGGCATCATAGTCGGCTACGACAGCCGCGTAGGCACCGGCTACGGACTCACGTCCTCTTTCAGGGACGCCGTGGCCGACCGGCCGGCGCCGGCCCCGGCCTCCAAGCCCGCCGCCGCCCCCGCTGTCTCCACTATCACCATCGACATACGCGTCATACAGGACAGCGCCGTGAAGAAGGAGACGCTGACCTGCGCTAAGGGCGACGCCGGCGCCGCCGTGAAGAACTGCCGCAAGGCCAGCGACGGCCGCCTGCTGACCGCCGAGGAGACGCAGTCTTTCAGGCTGGAGGCTTTCTTCCAGGCCCAGGGCCCGACCTTCCGCGGCCGGCAGCGCAAAGCCGAGGGGCAGGCTCTGGACAATTGCCGCGACACCCGCGAAGAGTGCGCGGCCTGGAAGGTGGTGCGCGAGAGCTCCGGCGCTTCCGCCGTGAAGGACGCCTACGAAACCTGCGCCAGCTACGTGAAGTTCTGCAACGACTGAAGAACTTCGCGCGCCTACATCTGGAAACCGGCCTCTATAGGGGCCGGTTTCTTTTTTAAGAAGCCGACATGCCCTTGTCGGCCTAATGTTTTATAATACCTATATGAAAAGCGATAAAGCCGCGCCGGTGCTGGAGGGGGACAAGACCCTCAAGTTCCCGCACGCGCTGCTGATCAGCGCCAGCGCCGGTTCGGGCAAGACCTATACGCTTACCCAGCGCTACGTGCAGTTCCTCCTTTCCGAGAAGGTCCCCAACAACGACCTGCCCAATATCCTGGCCGTCACTTTCACAAACAACGCCGCCAAGGAGATGAAGGCCCGCATTCTGGCCTGGCTCAAGGAGCTGGCGCTGGACAAAGACTGCGCCAAGATGGACGAGACGCTGCGCTTGGTGTCGCTCTCGCGCGACGAGGCGCATAAGAAGGCGCAAGCCCTGGTGGACCGGGTCATCGCCAACTATTCCGATTTCCACATACAGACCATAGACAGCTTCCTGGCCCGCGTGATGTCGGCCTCGGTGGACGAGCTGGGCCTGCCGCTCAGGGCCGAGATCACCATGGCCTACGACGTGCTCATAGACCTGGCCCTGTACGCCATGTTCGCCCGCATAGGCAAGCCGGACCTGCCCAATGAGACGGTGGACAGGTTCCTGGCCGTGCTGCCCAAGACCGGCTCCTACCCGTGGAACCCGGCGCAGCGGGTGAAGGACCATTTCAACAGCTTTCTCAACCAGGAGGGCAAGACCGCCGGCCTGATAAAGAATTCGGCCGGCGACTACGAGGCCATACTGAAAGCCAAGTTCAAGACGGTGCTGGAACATTGCGCCGCCCTGACGAAGCGCTTCGGAGCGGAATACGTGAAGGGCAGCTCGGCCGCGGCCATGGCGGACGGCAACCTTACCGATTTTCTGGCCTCCTACAATTTCAACTTCGGCATTTTCAACGGCGTGAAGAAGGGCAAGTTCCCGCCCGGCTGGGAGAAGGACATAGCGCACCTGAGCGACCTGGTGATAGAACTCACCGAACTGAACGCCGTGGCCTACTACCATCCCTACGTGGGCATCTACGACCGCTTCAAGACCGAGCTGGAGCGCGTGAAGCGCGGCAAGACCGACGTTATTCACATCAACGACATAGCCAAAAAGCTGGCCGCCTACATCAACGACAAAAACGTGCCCGAGATCTATCTCAAGCTCGGCGAGCGCATAGCTCATTTCCTTATCGACGAGTTCCAGGACACCAACCGCCTGCAATGGGACGTCATCCGCCCGCTGGTGGAGGAGGGCCTGGCCAAGGACGGCTCGCTGTTCGTGGTGGGCGACATCAAGCAGGCCATCTACATGTTCCGCAACGCCGACTACCGCATCATGCGTGACCTGCTGGACAAGGCCGAGGGCAAGAAGGCCGACGCCGACAATCTCTCGCTGGCGCCGCTAGGCAACGAGTTGAAGTACGTCAATCTGCCGGTCAATTACCGCTCCGACGGGGAACTGCTGGGCTACGTGGACGACCTGTTCAAGAACAAGCTGAAGAATTCCCCGGAGCTTATTGGCGACGATATCACCGAGCTGACCACCTACGACCAGCACGTGCAGCCCGGCCGCGTTAAGGACGGCTACGTTAAGACCAGCGTGCTCAATCTCGAGGACTTCGCCGACCCCGAGGGCCAGCGCGAATGGCTGCTGCAGGCCGTCAACGGCGCGCGTGAGCGCTACCCGCTGGGCGAGATCGCCATTCTGGTGGCCAAGAACAAGCGCATAGAGCCGGTGGTGGAATGGCTGACCGAGGCCGGCATACCGGTGGCGTCGCTGAGCTCGCTGGACATACGCAAGCGCAAGCCGGTGGCCGAGCTGATCTCTTTCCTGAAATTCCTGGAGACGCCGTCGGACGACCTGTCCTTCTCCGATTTCATCACCGGCGACATCTTCACCCGCCTCACCGGCCTCTCCCGCGACGAGATGACCGGTTTCATCTTCGCGGCGCGCCAGGCCGATCGCAAGGCGCTGCTCTACGCCGCTTTCCGCAATCATCCCAAGTACGGCAAGTACTGGGAGCAGTGCCTCGACGAGCCTTTCCGCAAGGTGGGCTACCTGCCGCTCTACGAGCTGGTGTCGGTGGTCTATTCCGGCTTTAAATTATTCGCCAATTTCCCCGACGAGCAGGCCTTCCTGGCCCGCCTGCTGGACGCAGTAACCTCGCTGGAGGCCGAGGGCGTAACCAGCCCGCGCTCCTTCATAGAGTACGCCTCGGGCGAGGACGAGGACAAGGCCAAGATCTTCGCCATCGCCCTGCCGGAGTACATAGACGCCGTGCGCGTGATGAGCTTTCACAAGAGCAAGGGCCTGGGCTTCTCGGTGGTGATCAATTTGATGTACGAGGAGCGCGACCCCAGCGACCCCATGTACTTCGAGGAGAAGGACGGCGAGATACACGTCTACCATATCACCAAGGACGCCGCCGAGCATAGCATCAAGTTGGGTCCCGTCTACGAGGGCCGCAAGACCGACGGCGCCGTGCAGGACCTCAACGTGCTCTACGTGGTCTCCACCCGCGCCCGCCACGAGCTTTATAATCTGGTCATCCGCAAGGCCCGCAAGAAGGAGGCCAAGGAAGCCAAGCTGCTGGATATTTTCGAGAACCGCGAGCTGGGCAAGCCCGCCGCGCACAAGCCCGAGCGGCGCGAGCCGTCGGCCCCGGTGGTGGTGGTCTCCGCCCCCGGCCGCCCCGAGCAGCGCTTCGACACCTTGAAGCCCACCTACGCCAGCTATTTCGAGACCGCCGAGGGCGAGCTGGTGCACGCCATGCTATCGGGCTTCAAGGAACTGCCCGCCGCGCTCGAGCCCGCCCTGAACGAGGCCTTCGACGAGCTGGCCCCCGGCTACCCTTTCAAGTTCGACAGGGCCAAGGTGGTGGGCGGCCTGCTGGCCTTCCTGAAGAACCCGGAGGCCGCCGCCCTCTTCGCCGCCGCC
>MGTZ01000057.1 GCA_001799715.1 Elusimicrobia bacterium GWB2_63_16
CGGCGCCAACAACGCCGCTACCGTGACCAACGGCGTGTATACCAGCGGCAGCTATGCCGACCCGGCCTGGATCACCTCGCTGGGCGGCACGAAGGTATCCGGCGACATAAGCGGCAACGCCGCCAACATCACCGGCGACCTGGCTGCCACGCAGATAGCTGCCGGCATCCTGCCGGCCACGGTGCAGGCGTCGTCGGTGGCGCTGGGCGGATTCTACAATTCCACGCTTGTGCGTTCGAACCTCGGTCTGGCGATAGGCACGGACGTGCTTGCGCCTACCGGTAACGGTTCGGGCCTGAGCGGTGTGGTGACGGCCGAGGCCGACCCCGTGGTTAAGGCGATCAACGGCCTTGTGAAATCTAATGGGGCGGCGATATCGGCTGCAGTTGCCGGCGCGGACTATGTCGATATTGAGGAGGATCCTATTGTCGGCGCTGTGAGCGGTCTGGTGAAGGCCGATGGCTTAGGTGCGATATCTGCTGCCGTTGCCGGTACCGACTATGTCGTTACGGAGGAGGATCCTATCGTCGGCGCTGTGAGCGGCCTGGTGAAGGCCGACGGCGCTGGAGCGATAGCGGCAGCTACCGCCGGAACGGATTACCTGGTCCCCAGTAGCAATGGTATTCCTACTTATGCCCGCGTGACGACATCTGACGTTACTGAGACCGGACAGGCCTTGGCTGATATTACGGGACTAAGTGTTGCTCTTGCGGCCAGTGCTGTATATGAGTTCGAGGCGAATCTATCTTGTGCTGGTGATACCGGAACTGATGGTAATGCGTATGGCGTTAACTTCAGCGGCGCGGCTGGCGCTACGCTCGAAGCGTCTCTCTATGCACCGCCTACCAGTACTACTATGAAGACAGAGCGTATCAATGCCTTAAATACGGCTTCTTCTGCGTACTTTACCACGGCATCCCAGTCTGGCGGGGTATTAATTAAAGGCATTATATCCACAAACGGTGACACCGGTAATCTGACCATTAAGCAGTTAAAAGTCGTATCCGGTACTGCCACTGTGTATGTAGGTTCTTATCTCAAGGTTACAAGGATTAACTAACCGATATCTATATGGCCGGGTTTTAAGCCCGGCCCGCGGAGAGGTTTAAGCGCTGAGCTAATGCGGGATGGATGGCTTTTTATGAGATATAAAAGCGTTGGGCTGGCTATTGCGGGGATATGCGTCGCGCTGGGCGGCGCCGTCCCGGCGCTGGCGGCCGGGTCGCTAGAGACCCGGGCCTTCTCCGGCGGCCTGGGCATTTCCAGCGGCACTTCCAGGATACTGGAGTCCGTGGTGGGGGAGATCTCCGGCGTGCAGATCAGCGGCTCCTCTAAAAAAGTGCTGTCCGGCCACGCTTCCACCAGCCACAGCCCCGGCGTTGTTTATGACCTTATAGCCACCACCCAGCCGGTGGGCGAGGGCCAAGTGCGCGTCAGCTTCACCAGCGTGGGCCGCGACGGCTATCGCGGCGTGGCGGGCTCCGTGGTGGTCAAGATAGCCACGTTCCCGGTCACTTACGCCAACTACGACAGCATCACCACCTCGGTCACACTGGTGGGCCAGAGCACGGGGACCGTGGCCGTCAGCACCTCTTCGCATCTGGTGCCAGGCCCCGAGTATTACACCGCGCTGCGCGTGCGCGACAGCTCCGGCATTTACGGCCGCCTGTCATCTACCGCCGCCTTCTTTACCACCGCCATCGCCCCCGACCCCGTCAACTCGCTGACGGTGCAGTCTTCCACCGGCGGCGCCGTAACGCTGTCCTGGAACATGACCGGCGACGACGCGGCCTCCGGGGGCTTCAGCCCCGGCGTGCTGCGCATAGACTATTCCACCGACGCGGCCCATTCCTTCTCCAGCTCCACTTACTCGGCGCAGTTCTCCACCACGGCGGCCGCTCTGGAAGCGTCCTACTACGGCCTGTCCGGCCTGCAGGGGAACGTCACCTATTACGCCGCCGTCTACGTCGGCGACGACGTGACCGTCTACAGCGGGCTGGGCAACATAGCCCAGATCGTCACGATGGCCTACCCGCCCACCGTCACCGGCTTCTCCGATCTCTCCAGCGACGGCTTCGCCGTCAGCTACACGGCCAACAATACGCCTGGTACCCAGTACCTCGTACAGGTCTCGAGCTACGCCGACTTCTCCGTGGTCACGGCCTCCGGCTGGGTAACCACGTCGTCGGCCGCCTTCTCCGGTCTCGACACCAACATGACCTATTACGTGCGCGGCAAAGCGCGCAACGGCTCCGGCGTGGAGACCATCTACGCCGACATGGGCAGCATCTCGCTGGCGCTCAACGTGGCCGCGCCGGCCGCGCCCGTGGTCAGCGGCGCCATTTCCGGGGCGGGCTTCACGCTCGCCTGGAGCCCGGTGCTCTACGACGTCTACGGCGGCACCACCGCCATAAAGAATTACCTGGTCTACCGCAGCACCGCCATCAACGGCGTGCCAGAGCTGGCCGCGACGCTTTCCAGCGCCACGTTCAGCTACACCGAGGCCGTCAGCGCCGTGCGCTGGTACTTCGTCAAGGCCGCCGACCAGTACAACCTGCGCAGCGACGCCTCGCTGTGGATGCGCAATTCCAGCGACCAGGCCCGCCTGGTGGCCGACGACGTGCGCGCCGCGGCCGACATGCCTCCCTCCAAGGCGGCCGCGCTCGGCGCCTCCGGCCTTACGCTGCGCCTGGACCACCAGGCCCAGTACGAGAGCGGCCTCACGCAGGCCTCCTACAAACTCTACTTCGTCGATGCCGGCGGCAACGAGCTCCTCAACCGGGACTTCCCCGGCCAGGTCACGCTGACCATGCCCGTCTCGCGTACCGGAGTGGTGACCATCAGCGCCTCCTACTCGGCCTACGACTACGCCGTCTACTACTATAACGGCGTGGAGGACGTGAAGATAGGCGGCGTGGTGGACCCCGTCACCGGCACGATCGCCGTGCTCACCTCCAAGACCGGCGTGTTCAAGGTCAAGCAGGTGATACGCCCGCAGGCGTTCCGCATCAGCCAGACCGTGCCGCGCAAGATCTTCACGCCCAACGGCGACGGGATCTGGGACGAGTTCAACATAATCTATGAGAACCCCGAGGGTCTGGCCGTGACCAGCGCCAAGGTCTACGACCTCTCCGGGGCCGAGATAGCCAGCCTGCGCGCCGGCACCTACAACTCCGAGGCCTCGCTGGCCTGGGACGGCAGGCGCTCCGGCGGAGACAAGGCCCAGGCTGGCATCTATGTCTACCAGTTCAAGGCCGGGGACAAGTACTTCAACGGCACCATGGTCCTGGCCAGGTAAGCCGGCTGACAGCGGCGTGAGCGTCCCGCGGGCGGGGGGATCCGCCCCAGGGACGTCACAATCAGGTAATATTTATGAAACAGTTAAAAGTTAAAATTATAACTGTGGCAAAAGGTTTATCTATTTTGCTGGTAGCCATTGCCGCCGCTTCTATGAACGCGAACGCAACATTCTCTGCCGATTCCTGCGGGGCCAGGGCCACCGCGATGGCCGGCGCATTTACCGCGGTGCCCGGGGGCTCCGAGGCCGCCTGCGCCAACCCGGCCACGCTGCTGGAGCTCGCCTCGCCCGAGGTGACCGCCGCTTACGGCCGCCTGTATTCCGGCCTCAGCGACGACTCTTCCATCGGCCAGGGCTATTTCGGCTTCGCCGCGCCCGTCAAGCGCTACCTCCAGGGCAGCGCCGCCTTCTCCTGGAGCGACACCCGCCTCAGCGAGGCCTACTCCGAGAGCTACTACGCCGTCAGCTACGCCACCTCGGTGTACCGCGGCATAGGCGCCGGCGTGACGCTGAAGTACATGCGCCGCGGCTATACCTCCGATTCCTACACCGCCCTGGACCCCGTGTTCTCCGGCGGCTATTCCAAGAGCGCCCTGGGCGCCGACCTGGGCTTCTTCTACCGGCCCCGCCCCGCCTACGCGCTGGGCCTGGCTTTCCGCAATATCAACAAGCCCGACCTGGGCCTCGACGCCTCCGACCCGCAGCCGGTGGAAGTGCGTGCCGGCGTCTCCTACCAGGTCCGCTCCAGCCTGATAGACCTGGACGCCGCTTTCGCCGGCCCCGACTACACCATCTCCGCCGGGGCGGAACACGTTTTCCAGCGCCGCTACGCGCTGCGCATGGGCCTGGCCTCCGGCAACGATTCCCGCCGCAGCGTCAACCTGGGCGTGGGCGGGCGCTTCGGCCTGGCCGCCTTCGACTATTCCTTTACGCTGCCGATCAGCGGCATAGCCGGCACCGTGGGCTCGCACCGCCTGGCTTTCTCGTTCCGCTTCGGCGCCGAAGCCGCCGCTGCCGAGGAGCTGGCCGCCGCCGCCGACCTCAGGCGCGCCCAGGACAAGGCCGCGCTGCAGGAGGAGAAGATCCGCGTGCTGCAGGAGCGCCTCGATGCCGTCAGCCGCGCCGCCGCGGCCGTGCCGCAGCCCGCCCCGGCCCCAGCGCAGGCGGCCCCAGTCAGCGCGCCGGTACATCCTCCGCAGCAGCCGGTGGTCATCATACAGCCCTCGCCGGCCGACGCCCAGGCGCAGGCGGAGATAACCCGCCAGATAGAGGCCCTCAAGCTTGAACTGCAGAAGTCCCGCGCCGAGATGGAGTCCCTCAAGGCCAGGCCCTCGGCCGCGAAACCCGCGCCGCAGGCCAAGCCCGCGCCGGCCCGCCGCACTTCCTATACCGTTAAGGAAGGCGACACGCTGGGCAGCATAGCGGAGGAAGTATACGGCGACGCGGGCCGCTGGATGGAGATCTACCGCGCCAATGCCGGCTCGCTGGGCCGCGGCGGCGAAGTGAAGCCCGGCCAGGTGCTGGCGCTGCCGTAGGACGGAGAATAATGTTTTCGGGATACCTCTATGAAAGAGAACTTTGACGAATCCTCACTGAACGAACAGGCCATCAACGACGTTGAGACGGCCCGCCTGGCGCTGCGCTGGGCGCTGGACAAGATCCGCGGCCTCCACGAGGAGGATCTGAAGACCCGCCAGAACCTGCAGGAGAAATCCAGCCAGGTAGCCTTCCTCGAGAACCAGCTCAAGGCCAAGAACGCCGACATAGAGCGCGCGGGCCGCACGCACGAAGAAGAGATGAAGTCCAGGCAGGAGTCGATGGAATACCAGTTCCGCTCCCGCCTGGAGCGCCTCACCGACCGCGAGAAGGAGCTCGAGGACAAGATCTCCAAGAGCGAAGAGATCTTCAAGCAGAAAGAGTCCCGGCTGGAAACCGACTACCAGAAGAAGGCCGAAGAACTGCGCGCCCGCTGGGCCAGCGTGGAAGGCGAACTGTGGCAGCTGCGCCAGGAGCAGCTGGCCAAGCAGCAGGAGTTCGAGCGCGTCTACGGCGCCCGCCTGGAGGAAGAGAAGAAAAAGATCTCCGAAGAGGCCGTCATCCAGCGCGCTTCGCTGGAAGAGACCTACAGCAACCGCGTAGAGGAACTGCAGAAGCGCGAACGCCAGATCAGCGACGAGCTCAAGAAACAGGAAGCCGTGCTGAAGTGGGCCAAGGACAGCTGGCAGAAGGAAGCCGAGGAACGCGACCGCGCCCTCAAGCATAAGGATTTGGAGATAGACAAGAAGATCCTGGAGAAGAACCAGGAGATCGAAGATTACCGGGTCAAGGTTTCGCTGCTCGAGAAGCAGCTCAAGGAATTCCCCGAGGCCGTCAAGCGCCGCGACGACGACCTCTCCCGCTACAAGGACGCCATCGGCAGCCTCGAAAGCGTCATCCGCACGCTCGAGACCGAGAAGAAGAACCTGCAGGCCGACTACGAGGGCCGTCTGACCAAGGCCGCCGACGCCGTGGAGACCGAGCGGAACCGCTTCCGCGAGATGGAGTCCGAGATCCCCAAGCGCTTGAAGATCGCCGTGGAGCACGAGCGCAACCGCTTCGCCGAGAAGCTGCAGGACATTGAGCGCGGCTACCGCGAGGACGTCTCCAAGAAGCAGGACGAGATAGAATACCTGCAGCGCAACCTGCGCACTTTCGAGGAGACCATCAAGACCCTGCAGGCCGAGCGCGAAGCTTTCGCCCACAAGGTGGAGCAGCTGCAGACGCAGTACAACGTCCGTCAGGAGGAGGTCGCCTTCCGCGAGAAGCAGCTGCAGTCGGAATACGACGTGCGCCTGAAGGTGGAGATGGAGAAGCACACCGCCTCGCTGCGCTCCGAGCTCGAGACCGCCGGCCGCATCTACGAGGACAGCCTGCGCCTGAAGGTGGAGGAGATCTCGCACCTGCGCCGCGACATAGAGGACCTTTCCAAGGATAAGAACGCCGCCAAGGAACAGCTGGCGGAAGCCCGCCGGCAGGCCGAAGCGCTCTCGCAGCGCGCCGTCGCCGAACAGGACGCCCTGCGCGCCCGCCTGTCCGCCGAGTTCGACCGCAAGCTGGGCGAGGAAGCCGTCGCCGCCGAGCAGCGCCGCGCCGCGGACAAGCAGAAAGCAGCCGCAGAGCTGGAAGCCAGGAGCGCCGAGTTCAAGGCCGAGATCGCCCGCAAGGAAGACGATCTCAACGCCCTGCGCCTGGGCCTGCAGAAAGCGGGGGAGGACCTCCGCATGGCCCGCCAGGTGGCCGGCGAGGAGCTGAAGGCCGCCGTGGCCCTGGAAAAGACCCGCGCCGCCGCCGAGCTGGAGGACAGGCTGTCGCGCCTGAACACCACGGTCAAACTGCGCGAGGATAAGATCAACGAGCTCTCCGGCGCCCTCGAGGCCGCCCGGATAGAGCGGGAAGAGCTGGTGCTGATGGAGCGCGAGCGCCTGCAGCGCGTCTACGCCGAGAAGGAAAAGGCGATGGACGAGGAGCTGGCCGCCCGCGACTCCGAACTGCTGCGCGCCCGCGACGCCGCCGTTCGCGCCGCGGCCGACAAGGACGCCGCCGTGGCCGCCGCCGCCGCCGAGAGGCGCGGCCTGGAGGAGAAGATCGCCGCGCTGAACCTCCGCCTCTCCGAAGAGGAAGCCTCCGCCGGGGTCAAGCTGGACGGCGCGCTGAAGCGCGAGGCCGAGCGTTACGGCGAGATCATCGAACGCAAAAATAAAGAGCTGGACGCCGCCGCCCACCTGCGCCAGTCCGAAGAGGACGCCTACCGCAAATCCCTGGCGGACTTCCGCTCCAGCCTGTCCGAAGCCCTGGGCAAGATGGAAACGCTCAAGGGCATGGCCGAAGAGCGCCAGGCCCAGGTGCTGGCCCTGCAGGCCGAGCTGTCCCAGGAGAGGAAGCAGGCCGCCGACCAGACCGGTTCGCTCTCCGGCCGCCTCGCCGACAAGGAAAAACTTTACCGCGACCTCATGCTGCAGCACGACGACCTCAAGGAGACCTTCGAGGAAGAGGTCAAGGCGGGGGAACGCCGCTATAACGACGCGCTGCTGAAGCTGCGCGCGGCCGAGGAGCAGAAGGCCGGCCGCGACAAGCAGATAGAGTCGCTCAAGCGCGACCTGGAGCTGATGCGCGCCGAGAACATGCGCCGCGAGCACGAGTCCTCCGAACTGAAGGCCTCCGTGTCCAAGCAGGTGGAGAGCGAGCGCCGCGAGATGCACGCCTCCGGCGAGCGCCGCGCGCACGAGTACGCCCAGAAGGAGAAGGCCCTGCTGGCCGAGATCTCCTCGCTGCGCGACATGGTCAACGCCAAGGATATACAGCTGGAGAAACAGAAGGTGCAGTCCGACGAGGCCCGCAGCAGCGCCGAGCGCCTGCGCGGCGTGCTCGAGGAAGAACGCGCCCGCTACGTGGAGAACGAAGCCGCGCTGCGCGCCGTCAAGGACGATTACGACTCCCGCCTGGCCGCCATGGCCGAGCGCGAGAAGTCCATCTCGGCCGAGCTGGTTTCGCTGAAGCGCTCCCTGTCCGTCAGCGCCGGCGACGCCCTGGAGAGCCGCGGCGAGGCGGAGAACCTGCGCTCCGGCCTGGAGCGCCTGAAGGCCGCTTTCGAGGAAGAGAAGAAGAAGCGCGCGGAGGCCGAGGCCGCCGCGCTGAATAACGGCGCCGCCCTGCGCGAGAAGGCCGCCGACGCGGAAGCCCGCCGGGCCGACGTGGAGGCGCTCAAGAACGGTATCGAGCGCCTGAAGGCCGCCTTCACGGACGAACGCAAAAAACGTTCCGACGCGGAACTTATGGCCGAGAGCGCCACGATGGCGCTGCGGGAGAAGGGCGACCAGCTCTCCTCTCAGAAAACCGAACTGGACGGGATGCGCAACTCTTCCGACCGGCTGAAGGCCGCGCTCGAAGAGGAGAAACGCAAGCGCGCCGAATCCGAAGCCGCGGCCGACGCCGCGCGCAACGCGCTCGCCGCCAAGTCCGACGAGTCCGGCAGCCGGCGCTCCGAGATCGAGGCCCTGCGCCACGCCGTAGAGCGCCTGAAGAGCGCCTTCGAAGACGAACGCTCCAAGCGCGTGGAGAGCGAACTGCTGGCCCAGACGGCCCATTCCGCCCTGCGCGAGAAGCAGGAGGAATTCCTGCGTACCCAGAAGCTCGTTGAACAACTCAAGGACAAGCTCCACCTATGGAAGAGCAAGTAAGCAGCCATATCAGCGACCTCGAGGGGCTCAACACCGAGCTCGAGGGCTTCCTCTCCGACCTGCACGGCCGGGAGGAGTCCCTGTCCGCCCGCGTCAAAGGGCTGGAAGAGGAGCTTTCCGCCGTGCGCAACTCCGCGGCTTCCCGGCTGGAGCTGTACGCCCAGAAGGAGGCTTCCATCTCGGCGGCGCTCGAAGAGCTGCGCGGCGCCCTCACGCGCGAAAGCTCCAAGACCATTTCCCTCACCTCGGAGCGCGACGACCTGCAGCGCAAGCTCGACGCCGCGTCCCGCAAGCTGGACGAGACCGCCTCCGAACTATCGGCGCTGAAAGCCGCCGCCGCGGAAAAAGAGGCCCAGGCCAGAACCGCCGGCGCCGCCGCCGCCGAAAAGGCCGCCGGGCTGGCCGCCGAGATCAAGGACCTTAAGGCCGGCCTCGCCGCGGCCGCCGAAAAATACGCCGTCCTGCTCTCCGAGCGCGACGATCTGGCGCGCCGCCTCGAAGGCGCCGAGCGTCTGGTGGAGGTGGAAAAAGCCCGCGGCGCCGAGAAGGAGCAGCTGGTCGCTTCCGGCCGCGCCGCGCTCAAAGCCAGGGAAGAGGAAGCCGGGCGCCTGCTGCGCTCGATCGACGATCTGAAGGCGGACCTGGTGCTCGAGCGGGCCAACGTGAAGGACCGCGAGGCACAGCTGCAGAAGTCCGCCCGCCTGCGCGAGGCGGTGGAGAAGAAGCTGGACCAGGCCGCGCAGGAGAACGCGCGCTCCGAGGAAGGCTTCCTGCTCAAGATCGAGCTGGTAAAGAAAGAAATGCGCGACCAGGCCAAGCGTGCCGACGACCTGGAGCGCAAGCTCTCCGCCGCCGGCGCCAGGCTCGAGGACGCGCTTTCCGAGACGGCCAAGGGGGAAAAGACCCTCGCCGAGACCGCCGCCGCGCTGGCAGAGAAGGAGGCCCAGCTGCGCGACGCCAACCACAAGCTCAAGGACCTCACCAAAGAATTCGCCGAGATCAAGAGCGGGGCCCTGCACGAGACCGCCGCCCGCGCCCGCGAGGCCGCCGCCGCCATGGCCGCCCGCGTAGAAGAATTGGAGAATTCGCTCGAGGAGAACGCCCTCCGCCATACCGAGAAATTCAGGGCGGTGCAGGCGGAATTGGCCGCCGTAAGGGCCGACATGCGCGCCAGGGAAGAGGAGAATTCCTCCCTGCGCTCGAGGGAAGAAACGATTTCGAAGGAGCTCGGCGACGCCGAAGAAAAATGGAAGTTCTCCACCGCCCAGCTCAATAACGCCGCCTCCAGGCTGCGCAACGCCGAGAACGAGCTGGAAATAATCCAGGGGCGTCTCCGTTCCGTGGAAGAGGAGCGCGACAAGTTCCGCGCCGCCGCCATCAAGGCCGAGACCGCTTCTTCGGCCATGGCCGCCAGGGAGGCCAAAGCCCGCGACGGCGAGGCCGCCGGGCTGGTGGCCGCGCTCGAGGAACAGTCGGCCAAGTACACCGACCTGCTGCGCCGCTACGACGACCTGGTGCTGCAGCGGGAGGCTTCCTCGCACGAGAAGGCCGGCCTGCGGGCCGAAACCGACTCGCTGCGCGCCGCGCTGAAAGCGGCGCAGGAAGCCCTGGACGCCGGGACCGGGGAAAAGCTGGGGGCGCACTCCAGTCATGTCGAGCGGGTGCGCGCGCTGGAGCTCGGGCTGAAAAAGAAGGATTTCGAACTGCAGGAGGCCCTCTCCGCCGCGGCCGCCGCCGCCCGGGAGACCGAGGAGCTGCGCGCCGAGCTGGAAGAAAAGGAATACTCGGCCGCCGGCGCCGCCGAGGCCGAGAAGGCCCGCTACGCCGTGCTCTCCGAGAAGATGCACAACGCCGAGAGCCTGCTCAAGAAGAAGGAATTCGAGCTGGACGAGGCCCGTGCCGCGCTCTCCGGCCTGGAGGACGAGTGCCTGCTGCTGCGCCGCAGCCGCGCCGACCTGGGCGAGAAATTCTCCCGCGAGATACAGGCGGAGAACGAACTGCTCAGGGAATCGCAGGCCCGCATAGTGGAGCGCGAATCGGTCATCGCCCGGCTCTCCCTGACCGAGGAAGCGCTGAAGAAGGAGACCGAGGCCCTCAGGAGGGAAAAACACCAGTTGCTGACCCAGGTGCGCAAGAAGGCCTCCGGCGGGCAGTCCAAGGTGACCGAGGCCGAGCGCATGCTCTCCGAGAAAGAGAACAGCCTGCAGAAACTGAGCGCCGAACTCGAGCGCACCCGCGCCGAGAAGGCCGAGCTGCAGGGCAGGGAGAAGGGGCTGCGCGAGGAGCTCAAGGCCAAGCCCTACCGCGCCATGCTGCGCGAGGCCGAAGAGAAGCTCCTGATCAAGGAGAAGATGCTGGCCGATATGAGTTCGCGCATGAAGCGGATCGGCAAGGATTTCGAAGAGCTCAAAACGCGCGGGCAGAGCGCCGGCGCCCCCGGCTATATGCCGGATTTCGAGGAGCTGGTGGCCGGAGTGGCGCACCAGATAGCCAATTCCATCAGCATCATCCGCAGCCACGCGGAATTCTGCGCGGAGGCTCCCGACGCCGATGGCGCCAGGGAATCCCTGGACGTGATCGTGCGCAATATCGTCAACCTGCAGAAGAAGATAGACATTATAATGAGCTTCTCGCGCCCTGTCATCCCGCAGCGCTCGCCGGAACGCCTGCGCGCCGTGGTCGAGGAGGTCATCGACGGCCTGCGCGCGGCCGGAAAACTGGAAAAGATCGGAGTGCAGCTGAAAGGCGGCGAAAAAACAAGACCGCTCAGCATGGACCGCGTGCGCTTCGCCTCCGCGGCCGAACAGCTGCTGCTCAACGCGGCCGAGGCCATGCCCGACGGCGGCGAGATCTCCGTAGTTATCTCCGGGGCCGGCGGCAGGCAGCGCCTGGAGGTCTCCGATACCGGGCCCGGCATCGAGAAAAAGAACCTGGGCCCCGCTTTCCACCCGTTCTTCACCACCAAACCCGGCAAGATGGGGCTCGGCCTTACGCTGGCGCGCAACGTGGCCAGGGCCCACGGCGGATCGCTGGAGCTGCATTGCGAGCCTGGTAAAGGCGTCCGCGCGGTCCTGGACCTGCCGGAAGTTTCTTGATAGGGGAACTATGTCACGAATCCTTATTGTCGACGACGAACCTGACATGCGCCTGGCGGTGCGCAATGTCCTCAAGCTGCGCGGCTATGAGATCGCCGAGGCCGGCGACGGCCCGGCGGCGCTGGCTATAGCCAGGGAAAGCCGGCCCGACCTGGTGCTGCTGGACATGCGCCTGCCCGGCATGGACGGCATAGAGGTGCTGGAAGGCCTGAAGAAGATAGACGATTCGGTGCCCGTGGTGATGATCACCGGCTACGGGCATATACAGTCCGCCGTGGACGTGATGAAACTGGGCGCCAGCGAGTACCTGCAGAAACCTTTCGAGAACGCGCAGCTGGTGGAGACCGTGAAGCGCTTCGTCCATGGCCCCGTCAGGCGCCCGGCCCCGAAGCCGCAGCCGCGGCCCGAGCCCGAGGCCGCGCCTCTGCCCGCGACCGAACCCCTGCCCGAGGCCGCCCCGGCCCCGGTATTGTCCCCCGCGAAGAAGGGCCTGTTCTTCCCGCTGGCCGCCGCGCTGGCCGTGCTGCTCGCCGCTGTCGGCGTCTACCGCCTGGCTTCCGGCAGCCAGAGCGGTTATTACCGCGAATATCCCGGCGTTCCCGCCAACATCTCCTCGCTGGTCTGGTCCGGCGGCAAGCTGTTCGCCGGCGACTGGCTGGCGCAGTCCGTGTACCTTTATTCGGCCGACAAGGACGGCCTCCGGCAGGAGCAGGCTTTCCCGCTGGACAAGACGCATATCAGCGGCCTGGCCGCGGCCGGGGACGTGCTTTATGTGGCCGACTCCTGGCGCAAGGTCATAGAGGCGCGCCGCATCGCCCCGGGGCTGCCGCTCATCGCCACCTTCCCGGCCCCGGGTAAGGTCAGCGCCCTGTTCTACGACGGAGAGTATCTCTGGACCTGCGACAGTTCCGGCAACGCCGTGCTGCGCCGCCCCGACTCGGAGCTGACGCCGGCGGTTTCCTTCAGGCTGCCCGAGAAGCCCGACCAGATCTTCAAGGATAAGGACCATCTGTGGACGGCCGTGTCTTCCACCGGCAAGGTCTACCGCCACAAGCTCGATGACAGTCTCTCGCTGGACGCGGTCTTCACGCTGAAGACGGCGAGGCCCGGCTATCCGCTGTCCGCCTTCGCCTGGCGCGAGGGCAGGTTCTGGTTCGCCCGCGACGGCTTGGGCGTGGTGTTCGAGGCCGGCAAAGGCGAACTGGTAGAACGGCCCGAATAGCCCGCCGCTCCGGCAATAAAAAACCCCGCCGAGGCGGGGTTCTTTATTGCCGGGGAGCTTCCGTTAATCTATCAGGTCAAGGGTGCAGTTGGCCGCGCCCGCGCCGCCGCAGGTCATGTCGCCGGTGGTGCCGTTGTAGATGATGGAGTAGCCGCCGTTGTACCTGGCCGCTACGGCCGGGGGGGTGGTCCTGGTGGCGGTGACGGTGTAGGAGGTGCCGGCGAGGGCCATGGTGAAGGAGTAATACTTCATCGGGCAGGCCGCGGCGGTGGTGCAGTCGCCGCCGTTCTTGTCCTTGAGGGTGATGTCCATGGTGCCGAAGTTGTTGGTGTACACGCCGTTGCGGGCGAGGGCGCGTTCCTGGGCGGCCCTGATGCTGGTGAAGATGTTCTGGGCTTCGGAGACGCGGGACTTCTCGACCACCTTGAAGTACTGCGGGATGGCGATAGAGGCCAGGATGCCTATGATGAGCACGACTACCAGCAGCTCTATCAGCGTGAAACCTTTCTTGACGTTCTTCATGATTTGCTTTTATTCCTTTGACCTGGGCTCTGCCCGGGCCGCTCAATTCGGGAAAAGTATATCAAAACTCCCGTCGGGGCGCAATCCCGGCATGGCGGCCTGCGCCTGGCCAAATAAAGAACCCCGCCGGAGCGGGGTTCTTTATTGGCGTGCCTCGACGGGTTACTCTATGAGGTCGGTGGTGCAGTTGGCCGCGCCCGCGCCGCCGCAGGTCATGCCGCCGGTGAGGCCGTTGTAGATGATGGAGTAGCCGCCGTTGTACCTGGCCGCTACGGCCGGGGGGGTGGTCCTGGTGGCGGTGATGGTGTAGGAGGTGCCGGCGATGGCCATGGTGAAGGAATAATACTTCATCGGGCAGGCCGCGGCGGTGGAGCAGTCTCCGCCGTTCTTGTCCTTGAGGGTGATGTCGATGGCGCCGAAGCTGGTGGTGTACACGCCGTTGCGGGCGAGGGCGCGTTCCTGGGCGGCCCTGATGCTGGTGAAGATGTTCTGGGCTTCGGAGACGCGGGACTTCTCGACTACCTTGAAGTACTGCGGGATGGCGATGGAAGCCAGGATGCCTATGATGAGCACGACTACCAGCAGCTCTATCAGCGTGAAACCTTTCTTGACGTTCTTCATAATTGTTGTGTTTCCCCTTTTTAATTTGTCTTGCAGAACCCAGTCTGACCTGAAAAAAGTATACAAATATGCCGCACCCCGCGCAATACGGAGTGGTGCGCCCGGCGCGATTCGAACGCGCGGCCACCCGCTTAAAAGGCGGATGCTCTACCACTGAGCTACGGGCGCAAAACTCCTTACCGCTTTTCAATTATACAAAAAAAGCCCGGCGAAACAAGAACCCTGCGGCGCGGCTTTGTTTACGGGAGCGACTTTAGCATATAATATACGCCATGGCGGCAAAGCGAAAATTCAAGGTGCGCGTGCGCGGCAAGGTGCGCAACCAGCTGCTGCGCCGCGGCGGCGTGGCCGCCGGCGTTACCGCCGGCCTGCTGGCCGCCGCCTGGCTGGCGGGCTACGCGGTGAAGAATTCCAGGGCTTTCATCGAGAGCCGCCTGCAGTTCAGGCCCGAGGCCGTCGACGTGGCCTGCGCCTCCGCCGAGGCGCTGGGCTCGATCAGGGAACTGGCCGCCGCCGCCGTTAAAAAGCCCCTGAACTCCGGGCGCGCCGCCGAACTGGCCGCCGAGATAAAGCGCCGGCACCCCGGGCTCGCGTCGGTCAGCGTCTCCAGGAATTTCCTCACCCGCAAAGCCTCCATCGAGGCCGAGCCCGAGGAAGTCGTGGCGCAGGTCCTCGCCGGCGGGGCCACGGCCTACCTCGGCGTTACGGGGCGCATGATGGACGAGAACCTTTCCGGCGCCGGCGAGGCGCCTTTCGCCGTGGAGCTGCGCGGGGCGCCGGGCGCGGCGCCGGAGCTCGCGGCTTTCCTGGCCGAGCTCAAGCCGCTGGCCGGGCTATTCTACGCGGAGCCGGCCCGGCTCGCCTGCGACGGCGCCGGCCGGGACTGCAGCCTGTGGCTGCGGGACGGTTCGGTGGCCCTCTGGGGGAGATTTGAATTCACGCGTTTAAAAATATTAAGATTGAATGAAGTCATGAACGACGCCCTGGCCAAATCCGGGGGCCCGCTGCGCGCGGACCTGCGGAGCTTCAGGGAAGGAAAAATTTTCGTTTCCGCATTAAAACAGGCGGCCCCGTCCAAGCGGACAAAGGCCGCCGGCGCCTATCGGTAGACGGTTTCTGTCGGGAGCATCATATGGGAAAATCCGAGATCATCGCCGGGCTTGACATGGGGTCGGGCCGGGTAACCTGCGTAATAGCCGAGCGCGACGACGAGCACAACAAACTCCGCGTCCTCGCCGGCGCCAGCGTGCCCTGCCGCGGGCTCAAGGGCGGCGTCGTCGTGAACATCGAGGAGGCCGCCAGCGCCGTGGAGCGCGTGATGGACGCCGCCGAGGGCAAGGCCAACGAGGTGGTCGGCGAGGTCTATCTGGGCGTGCGCGGCGCGCACATCCAGGCTTTCGACAGCAAGGGCGCCTACAACATCGCCCGCACCGACAAGGAGATCACCAGCGAGGACGTGGCCAACGTCATCGAAACCGCCAAAGCTTTCCAGCTTTCCCCGGACCGCGAGATCCTGCACGTGATCCCGCAGGGCTTCTCCCTCGACCGCCAGCGCGGCGTGCCCAACCCGATAGGCATGGAGGGGTCGCTCCTCGAGGTCGGGGTGCACATCATCACCGCCTCGAGCCCCGCCATCAATAACCTGGTCAAATCCGTCTCCAAGGGCGGCTTCCGCGTGGTGGCCCCCATCTACACGCTGCTCGCCGTCGGCGAGCTCGTGGTTTCCGAGGAAGAGAAGGAGCTGGGCTGCCTGCTGATAGACGCCGGCGGCCAGACCACTTCTATCGCTATCTACTCCGAGGGCGGCATCCATTTCTCGCGCGAGATCCCGATAGGCGGCGACAGCATCACCCGCGACATCGCCTACGGCCTGGGCACCAAGATCGACTCCGCCCAGGAGATCAAGGAGAAGTACGGCGCCGTGCTCTCCAAGATCATCGAGGACGACAAGCCGATCGTCATCACCAAGCTCGACGGCCGCACCAAGAAGGAAGTGAAGCCCCGCGAGCTGCTGGATTTTATCCAGCCCCGCGCCGAGGAGATCTTCGAGAAGATCAGCCAGTCGGTGCAGGCCTCCAGCTACCCGGACCTCCCTGGCGGCGCCATCCTCACCGGCGGCGGCGCGCTGATGCGCGGCATGCCCGAGGCGGCCGAGGTGATGCTGGACCTCAACCAGTCCAGGCTGGGCCTGCCGGCCCAGGAGATCCTGCAGTGCCCCGAGGAGTACATGACGCAGGCCTACACCGGCGCGCTGGCGCTGGTCTGCTACCCGTACCTGAAGAACTGGACCGCCGACGTCTCCGCTCCGGCCCGCAACGGCTCGATGGAGAAAAAATTCTGGCGCTGGCTCAAGGACATGTTCTAGGCCGGCGGCACTTCTATGTCTGAAAACAGGATACGCTACAGCGACGATTTCCACGACCGCGAGGCCGTGATCAAGGTCATCGGGGTCGGCGGCGGCGGCGGCAACGCCGTAAACCGCATGGTCGAGGCGGAGATCCGCCTCGTGGACTTCGTGGCCATCAATACCGACGCGCAGGACCTGCGCCGCAGCAAGGCCCCCAACCGCATCCAGATCGGCGAAAGCCTGACCAAGGGGCTGGGCGTGGGCGGGGACCCCTCCAAGGGCGCCGCCGCGGCCAAAGAATCCGCCGAGCTGCTGCGCGAGGCCGTCTCCGACGCGGACCTGATCTTCGTGACGGCCGGCATGGGCGGCGGTACCGGCACCGGCGCCGCGCCGGTGGTGGCGCAGACGGCCAAGGAGACCAACCAGAACGCGCTGGTCATCGGCGTCGTCACGCGGCCGTTCTCTTTCGAGGGCAAGGCCCGCGCCGACCAGGCCGCGGCCGGCATCGCCGAGCTGCGCAAGAACGCGGACTGCCTGCTCGTCATTCCCAACGACCATATCCTCAGCGAGGTGGACCGCAGCACCAGCACCGAGGACGCCTATCTGAAGGCCGACGACGTGCTGCGCCAGGCCATCCAGGGCATCTCCGACGTGATCACCAGCGCCGGCGCCATCAACGTGGACTTCATGGACGTGCGCCGCATCATGAGCAAGTCGGGCGAGGCGCTGATCGGCATCGGCCGCGCCACCGGCGACGACCGCCACATAGAGGCCGCCAAGCAGGCCATCCACTCCCCGATGCTCGAGAGCGCCGTGATAGACGGCGCCAAGGGTATCCTGGTCAATTTTACCGCCTCCCGCGAGATCCGCATGGTGGAGGTCCACGAGGCGATGGAGTATATCAGCAAGAACGCCAACCCGGAAGCCATCGTGAAGTACGGCCAGGCTTTCGACGATACCCTGGGAGACGAGCTGAAGATCACCGTGATCGCCACGGGCTTCACCGCCAAACGCAACGACCTGACCGGCGAACTGACGCGCCGCAAGGCGCTGGACCGCACGGGCAAGCCGCGCCGGCTCGACGGCGGCGACTTCCAGCCGGAGCCGGCCGCGCTGGCCTCTTCGGCGGAGGACCTGGACAAGCCGGCCTACCTGCGCCGCACCAGGTCGCGCAGGCTGGACTGACGGGACGGGGGAAACTATGGCCATAGATCTCAAACTGCTGCTGAAAGTGATGGTGCAGAACAAGGCTTCGGATACGCATATCCGCGGCGACTCGCAGGTCTTCCTGCGCATCCACGGCGCGATCACCCCGATCAATTCCTCCAACATGACCGAGGCGGAAGTGCAGGCCATCGTGGCCCCCATGATGACGCCGCGCCTGAAAAAAATCTTCGAAGAGAAGCACGAGTGCGATTTCTCTTACGAGGGCGGCGAGCTGGGCCGCTTCCGCTTCAACGTGTTCCTTCATAAAGGCAAGACCGGCGTGGCGATCCGCCACATCCCGCTCAAGATCCCCACTTTCGAAGAGCTGCGCCTGCCGCAGGAGTCCATCAAGAAGATCCTCACCAACGAGCGCGGTCTGGTGCTGGTCACCGGCATCACCGGCTCCGGCAAGACCTCCACGCTGGCCGCGATGATAGAATACCTGAACTCCACCTGGGACGCGCATATCATCACCATCGAGGACCCCATAGAGTTCTCGTTCACCGAGAAGAAATGCATCATCAGCCAGCGCGAGCTCGGCGCCGACACGACGAGTTTCGTGGACGCCCTGCGCGCGGCCATGCGCCAGGACCCGGACATCATCCTCGTGGGCGAAATGCGCGACCTGGAGACGGTTCAGGCGGCTATCACCGCGGCGGAGACCGGCCACCTGGTGTTCGGCACGCTGCACACCATGAACGCCGTGCAGACCATCTCGCGCATCATCGACCTCTTCCCGCCGCACCAGCAGACGCAGGTGCGCATGCAGCTCTCGGAGAGCCTGCGCGGCATCGTCTCTCAGCGCCTGCTGCCCTGCACCAAGGGCGGCCGCCTGCCCGCCGTGGAGATCATGACGAACACGCCGCACATCAAGAAGATGATCGCGGACAACACTCTCGACGCCGTTACGCAGGCCATCGCCAAGGGCGGCTTCTACGGCATGCAGACCTTCAACCAGTCGCTGGTGAAGATGCATAAGGACGGCATGGCCAAACTCGAGGACATACTGCAGGCGGCGTCCAATCCCGACGACGTGCTGCTGGCGGTGAAAGGCATCGAGCAGGATATCGAGACCAAACATTAAGCGCGGGGCGGCCCGGGGCTAATTCCATCGGAGGGAACATGTTCGCTGAAGGCTACATCGGCATCGCGGGAATCATCGGCGTGGGCAAGTCCACGCTCACCATGGAGCTGGCCAAGGCGCTCAATTTCGAGCCCGTGCTCGAGGAGGTGGGCGGCAACCCTTACCTGGAGCATTTCTACAAGGATATGGCGCAGTACGGCACGATCATGCAGATCTGGCTGCTCAACCACCGCTTCCGCCAGCACCGCGAGTTCGTCAGCCGCATCAGCCTCGGCAAGATCCGCGGCGTGGTGCAGGACCGGACCATCTGGGAAGACACGATCTTCGCGCGCATGCTCAACCGCCACCCCGACAAGATCATCTCCGACATGGACTACAACACCTACCTGGACCTGTTCGACAACATGGTCCTGCGCGAGATGGTGTTCCCGCAGCTGATGATCTTCCTGGACTGCCGCGTGGAGACCTCCATCGCCCGCATCAAGGCCCGCGGGCGCAACATGGAAAAGGGCATAGACCCTTCCTACCTCAAGAGCCTGCAGGAGAACTACTACGAGTTCATCGAGGAGATGGAGGACGCCGGCGTGCGCATCCTGCGCCTGAACTGGGAGAACTACCAGCCCATCAGCGAGGTCGCCCGCCTGGTGCACGAATATTCGCTCAAGCCTTCCGCCTTCACCAAGTGGGTGCGCCCGCTGCGCAAGCTCGGCATGGAGAACGAGGCCAACCTCCCGAACAAGGTGGCGGTGGCGAGGTAATGCGCGCCAACGGCCTCGTGATCGCCATCGACGGGCCCGCCGGGGTGGGGAAATCCACCGTGGGCAAGCTCGTCGCTTCCCGCCTGGGCTACAGTTTTATCAGCACCGGCAAGATGTACCGCGCGCTGGCGTGGAAGGCGCTGGAGCTCGGCGTCAGCCTGGAGGACGACGGCGCCCTCGTCGCTCTGGCCCGCGCCGCCCGCTGGGCCTTCCCGAAAGGCGCCGGCCCCGAGGCCGACGTTTCGCTGGACGGCCGCGTGCTGGTGCTTGAGCTCGCCGAGGAACGCGTCAGCCGCGCCTCTTCCGCCATCGCCAGGTTCGCCGGCGTGAGGCTGTTCATGAAGGACATGCAGCGCCAGGCCGGGCTCGAGGGCGGGGTGGTGATGGAGGGCCGCGATATCGGCACCAACGTCTTTCCCGACGCCGAGCTGAAGGTCTACCTGGACGCCTCGCCGGAGGCCAGGGCCCGCCGCCGCGAGGGGCAGCTGAAGCTGCAGGGCCTGCCGGCGAATTACGCCGAGATACTCGATTTCATCATCAAGCGCGACGCGCAGGATTCGGGCCGCGAGAACAACCCGCTGAGGAAAGCGGACGACGCCCACTACCTGGATTCCACCGCTATGCCGCGCGAAAAGGTCGTGGACGCTATAGTGGCCCTGTTCGGGGCCGCACGCAAGTAAATGCCGGCCCAACCTCACATAGAAAGACCGCTTTCGCTGCTGTTCGTCTACGGATTTTTCAGGGTCTTTTTTCGCCTGTTCAACTCGCTCAAGGTGATCGGCCTGGAAAACATCCCGCGTACCGGGCCGCTGATAGTGGCCTGCAACCACCTCTCCCTGTCGGACCCGCCCGCCCTGACCTCCAGCCTGGCGCTGGTGCGCCTTCCCAATGTCATCGCCAAGAAGGAACTGTTCTCCTATTGGCCGCTCAGCTATTTCCTGCCCCGCTGGGGGGCCATCCCGGTGGACAGGGCCCGGTCGGGGGGGGATCTGGGGGCGTTGCGCGGCTGCCTGACCGCGCTCAAGCGTGACGGCTGCCTTATCATCTTCCCCGAGGGCACCCGCGCCCAGGGCCGCGCCCTGAAGCCCAAGCCGGGGGTGGCCCTGATGGCGCACAAGTCCGGCGCCCCGGTGCTGACAGCCCGCATTTTCAACAGCGATAATTTCTCAAAATTAGGTAAAATAACTATTAAGTACGGTGGTCTTAAAACCTTTGTGCCCCCGGCCGACGGGGACCTGAAGGCCGCCTACGCCAGATTTTCAGAAGAAGTGATGGCCGACATCTTTTCATTAACAGAGGAGCAGTAACCCCCATGGAAACCAACCAGACCCCCAACCCCGCGGAGCAGGAGAATACGAAGAAAGGTCCGGAGCAGGGGCACGACGAAGAACTCTCGATGGCGGACCTGCTGAAGGCGGAAGAGCAGGTCGCCGAAAAGGTCCAGTCCCGCGGCGTGGTTTCCGTGAAAGTGGTCCAGGTCACCGAGGACCTGGTGCTCGTCGACATAGGCGAGAAGAAAGAGGGCGCGATCCCGCTGGCCGATTTCCAGGACGAGAAGGCGCCGGTAGCCGGCGACGAAGTGCAGGCCGTGCTCGAGAAGAAGGGCGGCGAAGGCCGCTACACGATGCTGTCCCACCGCCGCGCCCGCGAGCGCGCCGCCTGGGAGCTGGCCAAGAAGCTCTTCGAGGCCAAGGAGCGCGTGAAGGGCAAGGTCACCGAGATCGTGAAGGGCGGCTACATCGTGGACATCTCCGGGATGCGCGCCTTCATGCCGCTGTCCCTGTCCGAGCTGGGCGGCGCCCACAAGCATTACCTGCCGCCGAACGCCAAGATAAAGTTCTACATCACCGATTTCAACGAGAAGGACCGCAAGGTCGTCGTCTCCCGCCGGCAGGTGCTGGAGGAGGACGAGAAGGTGCGCCGCGGCCAGGTGCTGGCCGAGGTGGCCCCGGGCCGCATCGTGCGCGGCGTCGTGGCCAAGGTGGCAGAGGACGCGCTGCTGGTGCGCTTCCAGGGCATAGAGGGCTCGGTGAGCCTCGAGGACCTGGCCTGGAAGAACCCGCAGGAGGCCCTGAAGGGCTACAAGCGCGGCCAGCGCGTGAAGTGCAAGATCCTCGCCGTGGACAAGGACGGGGAAAAACTCGCTTTCGGCATCAAGCAGCTGCTGCCCAACCCGGTGGACATGCTCAAGCGCCGCTTCGCGCGCTTCGCCCGCGTGAAGGCCAAGGTGGTCTCGGTGGCCGCCGAGGGCGCCGTGGTGACGGTCGGCGAGCAGGCCGAGGGCTTCATCCGCCCCGAGGATTACGGCGCCGAGGGCGCCCCCAAGGAAGGGGCCGAGCTCAACGTGGTGGTGGTCGGCATCAACTACGACAATTTCCGCCTCAACCTCTCCGTCAAGCGCGCCGAAGAAGTGGAAGACCGCAAGCGCATGGCGCAGTACCTCAAGGGTTCGCCCTCCCTCACCCTCGGCCAGATCCTCCTGGAGAACGCGGAGGACGAAGGTGAGTTATGAGAAGCGCCGCGAACTAAAGGACGCTCTCGGCAAACTGTTACACTCCTACGGAGCGCCGCTCGGCATGCTGTTGGTTATAGTGCTGGCGGCGCTCTACATTTTCATGGCTCGCGGTTCCGGCCCGCTGCCGGAGTTTCCCCGGACCCCCGGCGACTTCATGCAGTCGGCCCGGGCCGAGCGCCGCCTGGAAGAGCTCGCGGTCCGGCTGCGTGAAAATCCCGATGATATAAAGGCCCTCTCCGAAAGCGGCCGGCTCAAGTTCCAGCTCGGGACGCAGCGCTACGTGGAGGGAATAGCCGACCTGGAGCGCGCCCGCGCGCTGGGCCTCGCCGACGCCAGGTCCTTCTATTACCTGGGCGTGATGTACCAGGGCGTGGGGCTCTACGAGTTCGCGGCGCAGGAGTACCGCCGCTTTCTTAATAATTTCCCCAAGGACGAAGAGGTCCGCATGCTGCTGGCCAAACTGTATTATTCCTCCGGCGATCACGCCGGGGCGGTGCGCGAATACGAGGCCCTGCTGCGCGACGGCAGCGAGGATCCCGTGCTGCTGGAGAACCTGGCGCTGGCCCTCTGGAAGGAGGGCCGCGACTATGCCGCCGTCCTCTCCCGGCTGCGCGGCCTCGGCGCCTCCGGCGCCTTCCTGGCGGACTACGCCGAGGGCCGGATCAGCTACGAGTCCAGAAACTACGCCGGCGCGCTGCCGCCGCTGCTGCGCGCCGCCGGGGCCGCCCCGGCTTCCGGCTCTTTCTCCGATCAGCCCGCGCTTTTCTGGATGACGGCGGACAGCGCCTACCGCGGCAAGGACGAAGACGCCGCCTACGCCTGGCTGCAGGAGCTGGTGAAGATCTCTCCCGAGCACGAAGAGGGCAAGCGCCTGCTGGCGAAGATAGAGAAGGCCCGCGCCGCCGCCGCCAAGGCCGCCAGGAAAGCCGCCGCGGCCGCGGCCAGGAAGAAGAAGTGACCCGCCCGGGGGCTACTGGCCGATGCGAATTTACGAGAGACTGAAACCCCTGGCCGCCGCCCTCCTGCTGGCGGCCGCCTCCGCGCCGAGCGCCGCCCTGGAGCCCAACAAGGTCATTATCCGGGATTTCGACTGGCGGATCTATTCCACCGAGCATTTCGACATCCACTACTACGACGGGTCCGAGCCCTGGGTAACCTACGCCTCCGGCGTGCTGGAAGACGCCTACCGCCGCGAAGCCGCCGAACTCAACCCCGCGCTGAACAAGCGCATACCCTTTTTCCTCTACGGCAGCATCAACGACATGCAGCAGTCCGGCATCGCCGACGTCGGCGACGGCGTGGGCGGGCTCACCGAACCCTACAAGGACCGCTTCATGGTCTGGGCCGACGGCTCCAAGGGCTGGCTGAAGGACGTCATCGAGCACGAGTTCGCCCACGAGGCGCAGTTCAGCATCCTCATAGACGGCTTCTGGAAAAGCGCCCGCATCCTGAAAACCTACATCTACCCGCTGTGGATGATGGAGGGCATCGCGGAGCAGCAGACCGGCCTGAGCGATTACGCCGTCGAGAAGCTCTACGTGCGCGACGCGGTGCTGTCCGGCGGCCTGATCCCGCTCTCGCGGCTCAACCAGTTCGCGCACCTCAAGCCGCACCAGACCACGCTGGCCTACAAGACCGGCGGCCACGCCATGCGCTTCCTCTCCGACCAGTACGGCGCGGACAAGCCCCGCCGCATGCTGGAGCTGTTCCGCACGCGCTACGAGGCCGGCACCGTGCTGAGCCCGCTGATAGGGGCGGACCTGCAGACCTTTGAGAAAAAATTCGCCGAATACCTGGAGCTGAAGTACTTCGCCGAGGTCAAAGAGGAGCGCCTGCAGGAGCCGGACCATTACGGCGAGCGCCAGACCCGCGGCGGCGATAATATCCCGGAATTCAACGTCAGCCCGGCCGTGTCGCCCGACGGTAAAAAGCTGGCCTTCCTGTCCACGCGCGACGGGCATCCGGCCGAAGTACGGGTAAGGGACCTGGCCACCGGCCGGGAGAAAAAGCTGACCGGCCTGGCCGCCGGCGCCGAGAATATCCCGTACGGGCGCTTTACCAAGCCGCTGCGCTCGCTGGCCTGGTCTCCGGACGGCAGATACCTGGCCTTCTCCGGCCAGAAGAACCACCGCGAATACCTGTTCCTCTACGACGAACGCGCCGGGAAAGTGGCGCGCGCCCGCGTGGAGGGCCTCACGGAGGCGCGCCAGCCGGCCTTCTCCCCGGACGGGAAAAAAGTGGCCTTTATCGGCATGCAGGGCGGCTACAACGACATCTACGAGCTGCCCGCGGAAGCCATCGCCGCCGGCGGAGTGATCCCGCTGGCCGGGGCCGCGCGCCTGACCGCGAGCGCCCAGGACGAGGCCTCGCCGGTCTATTCTCCCGACGGCGGTTCGCTGGCCTATTCCTGCGAAGTGGACGGCTCCAGCGGCCCCGTGCGCGCCCTGTGCCTGCTGCGGCCCGGCTCGGCCCCGGCGGAGGTCCGTTTTCCCGGCGGCAGCGTCTACGACCCGGTCTTCGCGGCCGACGGCTCCGGCGTCTACTTCGTCTCGGACGCCGGCTACGACTTCGAACTTTACCGGCGCGAGAATTCCGGCGAAGTCCGCCGGCTGACGCGTACCATGGGCGGCATCTTCACGCCGGCGGTGGCGGGCGGCAAGGTGTATTTCTCGGCCTTCAGGCGCGGCGGCATGGACGTCTACGCCGGCGCGCCGGAGCAGTTCCTTTACGAAGCCGCGGCCCCTGCCCCGGCGGAGGGGGAACCTTTCGCGGTGGCGCCTTCCACAGGCGCTTTCCTGCCTTACCGCTTCAAGGCCTCCACGGACCTGTTCTTCCCGGCTTTCCTGTTCTCCTCTCCGGGCGGCCTGTTCTGGATGAACTACTGGCAGGCCTCCGACATGCTGGGCCGCCATAACCTGGGCATGTTCCTCAACTACAATTCCGGGGCCGATTATCTGAGCCTGCAGACCAGCTATTCCTACGCGCGCTGGCGCATGCCGCTGTTCCTGCAGACCACGCTGCTCAGCTACGACGGGGCGTCCACCGCCGACGATTTCGAATACGACCGGGACTACGTGCGGCACGCCGCCGGCACGGCCTGGCCCTTCGACCGCTACAACCGCCTGGAAGCCTTCCTCGTCTCCAAGAACGAGCGCAACGTCTATACCGACGTGGACTTTACCGAGCGCCTGCGCACGCGCTCCCTGCAGACCTCCTACATCCGCGACACCGTCGACGGGCTGTACCTGACGGCCGTGCGCGGCTCGCGCACCGAACTCTCCTGGCTTACCGCGGTGGAGCGGTACGGCGGCAACCTGAAGTACGACGTCTTCCTGCTGCAATATCTGAAATATTTCCCGCTCTCCAAGCGCGCGGCCTTCGTCAACCGCTTCCTGGCGGGCCGCAGCGTGGGCCGTGACCGGCGCTCTTTCGGCTTCGGCGGGCTGGGGGGGATACGCGGCTTCTCCTCCACCGCCGACCGCTACGAGAAGCCCGGAGTTATCATGAACAACGCCGAGCTGCGCGTGCCGCTGGTCAAGGACATGAATTATTACATGTGGTATATGTTCCCGGATTTTTACTTCAAGGGGATATACGGCAAGCTGTTCGCCGACACCGCCTACGGCTGGGACGCGGGGCGGGAGTTCGGCCGCGCCGGGGCCTCGGGGCCCGAGACTTCCGTGGGCGCGGGCGTTAATGTGCACACCTTCGTGCTGCAGGCCTTCCAACTGGTGCTGAGTTTCGACTACGCCGTGCGCACTTCCGACGGCGGCAGGATCTTTTATTTCTACCTGGGCCCGCTGTTCTGAGGCGGGCCGGACGGCCAGATTTTTATGCTAAAATTCAGAGGTATGAAGAACATGAAAACGGTATCCCTATTGGTTGCTTTTGTCTTCGCGCAGGCCCTGACGCTCGGCGCGCAGGCTCCGGCCCCCAAGCCGGCGGCCAAGAAGCCGGTCGCCAAAGCCGCCGCCAAACCCGCGGCCAAGCCGGCGGCCCAGCCCGCCCAGCCCGCCGCGCAGCCGGCCCCCCAGCGGGACCCTTTAGACGCCGCGGCCGCCAAGCTTAAATCCGCGGACGCCGCCGAGCGCCGCCAGGGCGCGGACATGATAGGCCAGAGCCGCAACCCTAAAGGCGCCCCGGCGCTGATGGCGGCCCTCGCCGACGAGTCCCCGGCCGTGCGCCAGGCCGCCGCCGACGCCCTGGGCCTGCTGACCTGGCGCCCCGCGTCCCCGGCGCTTTCCAAAATGCTGCTAGAGGACAAGGATCAGGCTGTGCGCCAGCAGGCCGCCATCTCGCTGTCCTACATAATGGACCAGTCGGCCGGGCCGGCCCTTGCCAAGGCGCTGAAAGACCCCGAGCCTTCGGTGGCCTACTCCGCCCTCCATACACTTTCAGTGCTGAAGTACGCTCCCGCGGAGGAGCAGATAGCCGGCCTGCTTTCCTCCAAGGATATGAATATGCGCCGCGGCGCCATAGCCGCGCTGGGGCAGCTTAAGGCCGTCAAGTCAGGCGCCGCCCTGGTCGCCGCCATGTCCGACGAGGATCGCTTCATGAAGATAGAGGCCATAAAGGCCGTAGGCAATATCCCTTATGAGGCGGGCGCGCCGGAGCTGGTAAAGCTGCTGGACAAGGAACAGCAGCCCGAAGTGCGCGTGGAGGCGGCGCTGGCGCTCTCCAAAATGGGCAGGAACGACGGGCTGCTCACGGCCTACGAGTTCCTCAGGGCCCCCGAGCTTAGCCTCAGGAGCCAGTCGCTTACCGTGCTGGGCTCGGTGGGCGACTCCCGCAGCCTGCAGCTCGTAGAGGAGATGCTGGCCGCGGATCCCAAATCGGCCGACGCGGGTATGCTGGAATATACCCGCCAGCGCCTGCTGGCCCGCCTGAAGCCGGCCGCGAAGTAATTTACCCTTCTCCGGCGGGCGCGGGCCCGCCAGGCCTCCGGATGGCAAAGAAAACCGCACGCAAACACCGCGCTGAGCCGCCTGTAAAGCCACAGGAGGCCGGCGCGGCGGCTTTTTCGGCTGACGGGGAGGGGGAGAGGCGCGGCAAGAGCCGCTGGCTGTGGATTTCGGCCTTCTTTCTTATAATTTCCGGCTATGCCCTGCTTCACAAGGCGGATCCGGGGGGGAGAAACACCTGGGCCATCGTCTCGCCCGCCTGCCTGCTGGCCGGTTACCTGCTGATCATCCCCGCCATACTCGTTACTTACCGGGATTCCCGCTAAAAGACCTGTTCTTAGGTGTTTTGTCCCTGCCGCCCCTTTCCAGGGGCTATTTTTTTGTCAATTTGGCTCTCATTGCCTTGTTTTTCCCGAAATTCCGGCTGTTTGCCTGGTTCTTTTCCTGGTATTCTCCACCATAGAGCCGGGCCTTGGAAACCCGCCGTGTTATTTCTGCCTCTTGCCGCTGCCCCGGATCTCCCTCGTGGTATTCTCCTGCCTTCCGCCAGGGGCCCTCTTCCGGCCTTTTTCGGCCTTAAAAGCTCTTGATGGTATTTTTACGGCGCCTGGTTTTTGACGGATTTTGCCGCTTCCTGCCCCCTTCCCCTCTTCATGGTATATATAATTCCTTAAAATCAGCCTGATTTTTGGCTATTTGGCTGCCTGTGAGGGGGGTGTATCTTCATGGTATTTGGACCTGAAGGCCATTTATAGCCCCTTTTGGGGGGTGGCCAGGCCCTTTGTGATTACCGGGCCCTGGGGGCGCTTCGGGGTTTTTGAAAAGTTGGCAACTTTTCTAACTTTTGCGCAGGCGCATTTTTGAGCTCCTGATGGTATTCCCGGCCTGCCCCGGAATTTGCCAAATTTGGATCTTCGCGGTTTCGCGTTCTCGAAAATTTGGCAAAATTTTTGAATTTTGAAAATTTTAAAAATGGCCGCCAGTGTTTGCCAGGCGGGAAAAAAGCTGCTATTAATAAAATGCTATAAACGATATTGGAATATGTAAAATAAGTCTTATAAAACAAGCACTAATTGATAAATGCTCATTCAGATTGTTGGGGTGGGCGCTATTCTCAAGGGGATATATAAGTTGACATAATATATCTTATCGTAAGTTATGGATAAGCCAGGGGGGAGGCCTTGTTCTCCTGGTGTTTTGGGGCTATTTCGGCTGCTTTTGCGCTGGTTGGCTGCGGCTTTGGCTGGCGGGTTGCTTTTGGCTGGCGGGTTGCTTTGGTTGGCTGCTTTGGCCTGTTCGGGTGCTGGTGTGCGGCTCGCGGCCTACTTTTGCAGCTTGCGGGCTTCCAGCCAGGCCGCTTCCAGGCCCTTATCGGTTATGTGATAGGCCCTGTTTCGCTTGGTGCCGGAGGCCTTGATCAAGCCTTCTTTTATGGCCTTGGTGAGTATGCGGTCCAATCTGTCCGGGGCATAACCCGAGGCTTTTACTGCCTTGGACAGTGCCAGGGCGCCCAGTTCCCGGCTGCCTTTCAGGTTGCTCTCCGCGGCCAATAATAGCAGGGCCGCCTCTCCTGATTTGAGGCCTAAATGCTTGTTTTTCAGGGTTAGAAGGTCATTTCTGGTCTCCGTCAGGGCTGTCCAGTCCGGATCCTCCATGGCTTTAGTGGTGTTTTTTGACTGTTCCTGGGGCGCTCCGGAGCCTTGTATCCCCTTAAGGAAGCCTTCTTTTTCGGTCAAAATGAACTCCGCCGGGCCTTCGGCCTCGAATTCTGCCCCTGACGGGTGCTTGATCCTGAGCTTGTAATTCATATATTGCCTCTCGGCGGCTGTTATTTGGCGGTTCCGTGGCCTGTTCTGCTCTATATGTCATAAGTATAGCGTATAAATGCGCATATGTCAATATATGGCTATCATATGGCGGACATATGTCAACACCTGTTGATAACTTGTTGGTAACTCCTGGGCGCCCGGGGCCGGGCGGACGGGGCCGGGCAGGCCGGAATACCCCGGGAGCGCTTATAGGGCATTTTTGGGCCGTTTTTTGGGCTCTTCATAGGAGAAAATCGGGCCGTTTTATGCCTGTTTTGGGGCTATTATCGGGCTTTTGGGGAGCTTACCGGCTATTGGTTAAAGCTCTCCTGGATGGGCGGAGACAGGTGTTCGCCTGTCAGCGGTGGGCGGTTCGTCAGGGGGGCGCGGATCCCACAGGCGGGTGCCGGCCGGCTGCAGGGGGAAAGGGGGAGGGGGCGGTTCCCCCCTTTCGTTGCCGCCATTCCCCTCTCCCCCCACCGGCAAGCGGCCGGACTTCTGGGGCTTGGGCGCTGGCGGCAGCTCCGTTGCCGGGCGCAAAAAAACCGGCCGGGGCCGGTTCTCTGCGGTAAAAATTAACGAGGCTGGAACTGGGAAGGTCAGAATTTGGCTGAAATGGCGCCGTAGATGAGTTTTGCCTGGCTGCCCGAGGGGTACAGGCCAAGCGGCGTAAAAACGGCGTAGACGGCGTTTAAATTGAGATTGTCCCCCATCGGGTACGTGGCCTTGAGGTCCCACTCGCTGGCTATCTGCAGCGAGCCGTCGTTGGCGTTCTTGGAGGCGCGGAACTTGTAGAGGTCGGCCGAGATGGTGAGCTTCTTGTACGGCAGGTCGGCGCCGATATTGATCACGTTCAGGCCCGAGACGCCGTTGGGCAGGCCGTTGAGCGTGTCGGAGGTCTTGATCATGTCGTAGATGGTGGCCCCGGCTATGGCGCCGTAGCCGCGGCGCTCGAGGCCGCTGTTCTTGCTGCCGAAGGTGGGGAAGAAGGCCTTATCGGTAGAGGAGTCCGTGCCGGGGTTGCCCGAAGAGCGGCCGTAGCCCAGGCGCAGGTGGGACTGGCCGAAGAAGGGGACGCTCTGCTTCCAGGCGCCCTTGAGCATGAAGGCGTGGGCCTCGTACTTGCCGGTGCCCCCCCCGGCCAGGTCGGCCTCGCCGCGCTGTACCACGGCCTCGCCGTCGAAAGAGAGCTGGCTCTGGCTGAGGAAGTAGCGCAAGCCGGTGAACTTCTTGGTCTTGCCGGTCGTGTTGAAGAGTATATCCTGCCCGGCCCCGCCGTCCTTCTCCCAGAAATGGTAGACCTGCCACAGGCCCTCGGCCGCCGGATAATAGAGCGAACCGCCCAGCACGCTGTAGTAGCGGTCGGTCTTGAAAGGGCGGAAGGCGAAGAGGTCGGCCTTGATGCGGCGGTACACGTTATCCACCTCGAGCAGGCCGCCGGGCAGGCCCAGGTCGCCGCCGGAGAGGGTAATGGCCTGGCCCAGCCGGTAATCCTGCCGGCCGAAGGTGGCGGTGATGTTGGGCCGCATGAACTTGTAGATCTTAACGTAGGCGTTGCGCACGTACGGGGTGCCGTCGGCGTTGGGCAGGCGGGCGGCCGCGTCCCTGAACTGCGGCGAGGTGAGGGTGTTGGTGGAGGCGCCGTTGCCTATGCTCTGCAGCACTATACCGACGTCCATGCTGGAGTTCTGGGTCTTTTCCAGCTTGATATTCTTGATGACGAAGCCCAGCGTGGCGTTCTCGGAGAAAAGGGACTGGGAGTTGCGGCCGTCGCCGTACACCAGGTTCTGGTAGTTGGCGGCGCGGATCTCCACGTTGGAGCTCAGGTCCAGCTTGGTGGCGTGGGCGGCGGCCGAGAGCAGCGCGCAAAGGGCGGAGGCCGTCAGGAATACGGGGCGTTTCATGCGGTTTTAATTATAACAAAAAAAGACGAGGATACCTTTAACGCGGCGCCCCGCGAATCGGGCCCTATCGAGGCGAAGCCTCGCCAGGGCAAATAAAAACCCCGGGGCGGGGCCCCGGGGCTTTTTATCTGTTAACCGGTTAGGTTATTAGAACTTCACCATGAAGGCGGCGCCCATCATCGTCTGGGAGTCGTCGTTCGCGAAGTTGTCCTTCTCGGGCATGAACATCGCGTAGTAGCCCTTCACAGCAACGTTCTCGGAGTGCTGCCACTTGGCGCACAGGTCGAGCTCGTTGCCAACATGCTCATCACCAGCGAAGGTGTTCTTATTGTCGGCCGAGAAGTTGTAATACTTCGCGGCGAGGGTCAGTTTTTCCATCTTGGCCGGGGTCCACATCGCGCCCAGGTTATAGGTGGTAACGCCGTCGTTAGCGCCGAAGGCGGCGCCGGTGGCAAAGCCACCGCCCATGATTATGCCGGGGCGATAGTCGCTGTTGATGTCCTGGTAAGCCTCGTCCTTGGAGTCAGCAGCATCATCGTCGCCGGTCTGGTGCACGTACTCTCCGGAGAAGGCCAGTTTGCCGGCCAGGTCCATGGAGTAGTCAGCATTAAGTTTATAGGCAAAACCCTCATGCTTGTCGGCAGCATTGGTGTTTTTACCCATGTTCATGTCGTACTCGGCGGCCACGACCAGGTTCTTCACCTGAGGGATCTCGTACTTGGCGCGAATACCGACCAGGGTCAGGTAATCGTTGTTACCGGCGCTGGTGTTGTTGTCGTTTTTCTGGTAGACATAACCGTTCAGGTTGACGTCAGCGACCGAGGTCTTGGCATTGAACCCGGACAGGTTGATGTCGGTATTGCCGTTGCCCCTAACTTCCTTGGCAATGATGGCATGCATGTCCCAGTCGCGGCCCAGGCCGGTGAGCTTATGCCAGCCCGTCCAGCCGTCTATCGCGGTGACGGCCATGGGGGAGGTGTAAGGCCACATCTGGGGGCCGTAGTACACAACCATGTCGCCGGCTTCGCCGTAGAACTGGCGGCCCAGCTTGTGGTCCAAGCCCAGAACGCCTTTCAGGTTCAGGTAGGCCTGCTCGAAGGTCACTACGTCCAGTATGCCCGTAGTCGTGGCGACGTTGTCGCTGGTGGCGGTCTCAGCTGCCTGGCCGTACTTCCTGTTGTTCTTGACGGCAGTCACCACGGCGTCCACATCCTCATTGAGGTCGAAGCCGGCGTTCAGCATTAAGCGGGTGTCAACAGCACCTGACTTGTCGTTCAGGTCCTTGTTGAAGTCCGCGTTGTTCTGATTGTAGGCATTGACCTCTATCTTACCATCGTACTTGAAGTTCTTGAGCAGTTCGGCGTTGGCAATGTTGCCAACAAGCGCGACCAGCGCAAGCATTCCTATTACTTTTTTCATTAATTACTCCTCCTGTTTTGTCGTAAGCCCGTTACCGGGGCTTAGTTACCTGCCCTTGCGGGCGGGTTACTGCACTCTTCCCGCGGGGTTGAATCCGCGGTTAGGGCCTGCCCCTCGCGGGGCCTACGGCCTTGCAGGAGAAACGCCTTTAGATTTGGCGCTCCGCTTCCCCCTTCCCCGGGTTGGCGATCCCCTTTCGAACTGCTATTGAAAGGGCCTCCTAACAGAGCAAGGTAATTATCCCAAAAATCCCAAAAGGCTGTCAATATCTATATTATTATAATAAGGGTGCTTATGTCACATATGTCAGAATACTGACATATATCAATTAATCTCCTGATAGGGGGCAATAAAAAAGCCCGGCTCTTGCCGGGCTTTTTGGCTCGCCTTGGGGCTTACTTTTTGGCGGGCGTTGCCTTGGCCCTGGCCATCATGGCCCAGGTGGTTTCGGGGTAGAGCAGCGCTATCTTCTCGTAGGTCGCCTTGGCCAGGTCGGCCGCGCCGGTCATTTCCTGCAGGCGGGCCAGCGAGGCGTGGGCTTCGGGGGCCACGAAGTGGTCCGGGTACTTGGCCAGGAAGTCGGAATACTGCACCTGCGCGCCGGGCAGGTCGCCGGCGGCTTCCTTGCACTTGCCCACGTTGTAGGCGGCGAAGGGGCCGAGGTCCTTATTGTTGAGCACCTTGGCGTATTCGGCCTCGGCCTCCTTGAACTTCTCCTGAGCGTAAAGGATGTCGCCCTTGGTCAGCGTGGCGTAAGGGGCGGCCGTGGTGCTGCCGTAGGACTTCTCTATGGTGTCGAGCTGCTGCTGGGCCTGGGCTATGTTACCGCCGTAGCCTATCTGCTGGGCCATGAAGAGGGTCTTCCAGGCGGTGTCGCGCAGGCCGCGGTAATGGGTGAAGAAATAGACCGCGAAGATCACGGCGGCCACCAGGATCACCAGCGAACCGATGAAGGTCTCGCGGTTCTTCTTGATCCAGTGCAGGGCCAGGTCGTAGCGCGAAGGACCGGTGGTCTCTACTTTACCGCCGGCTATCCAGGTTGTATCGGGCATAAGTCTCCTTAACTGAAATCTGAGTGCCCTCTAGAGGAATCGAACCTCTATTTAGAGTTTAGGAAACTCCCGTTCTATCCGTTGAACTAAGAGGGCAGCGAACTAATATTTTATCAAAGAATGGATGTCGCGGCCAGCGAGCTTGCTGCGCCCGTTGAGGAACTCCAGTTCTATGAGCATGGCTACGCCGGCCACCCGGCCGCCGAGCTTTTCCACCAGCTCGCACACCGCGGCCGCGGTGCCGCCGGTGGCCAGCACGTCGTCCACCACCAGCACCTTCTCGCCGGGCTTAACGGCGTCGGCGTGCATCTCCAGCGTGTCCGTGCCGTATTCCAGCGCGTACGACGCCGCCACGGTCTTGTAGGGCAGCTTGCCCTTCTTGCGCACCGGTACTATGCCGGCGCCCAGCGCCATGGCTATGGGCGCCGCCAGCAGGAAGCCGCGGGCCTCTATGCCCAGTACCTTGGTGATGCCGGCGCCGCGGTAGGCGTCGGCGAAAGCCTGCACCAGCTCTGTGAAGGCGGCGTGGTCGGCCAGCAGCGGGGTGATGTCCTTGAAGATTATCCCGGGCTTCGGGAAATCCGGAACGTCGCGGATGATGCTCTTCAGTTTAGTGCTCAGGGCTTCGGCGGTAGCGGACATAAGTCTCCCCAGTTATTTCTTCCCTTTCTGCGGCTTGCGCGGCTCGTAGGGTTTGGTCGGGATGGTGTCGCCCAGGATATCGGTCTTCCCCTTGGGCGCCTGCCAGCCGGGCTGCAGGTTGGTGTGGTCCGGCCTGCGGCCGAGTTCTATGAGACCCATCTTGGCGGCCACGCGGCGCAGGCGCAGCAGCGCGCGCTCTTCTATCTGGCGCACGCGCTCGCGGCTGAGGCCGAGCTTCTTGCCGATGTCGTTAAGGGTCATCGGGGTCTGGCCGGTGAGGCCGTAGCGGTATTCCACTATCATGCGCTCGCGCTCGCCTATCTCCACCAGCGCGTCCCTGAGCTCGTCGTGCAGGCGCAGGATGGAGATCAGGTTGTCGGGCGTGGAGGAGGCGGAATCCTTGAGCGTGTCGCCCACGGTGTCGTCCATGCCGTCCCCGGAGGAGAGCGGCGTCTCTATGGAGGACAGGCCCGTGACGATCTCGCTGGCGTTGAGGGCGGTGCGCACCTGGTTGGCGTTCCAGTGCATGTGCTTGGCCATCTCGGCCATCGTCGGATCGCGGCCCAGCTTGCCGTGCATGGCGTCCCACTGCTTGAGCCACTTGCGCAGCGCGGTCCACGCGTGCGGCGGGATGCGGATGGTCTTGGAATTTTCTTCCACCGAGCGGCGCACGTACTGCTCCACCCAGTAGGAGGCGTAGGTGGAGAAGCGGTAGCCCTTGCTGGGCTCGAACTTGTCGATGGCGTGCAGCAGGCCCAGGTTGCCCTCTTCCACCAGGTCCATCAGGTCGGCGCCCTGGTACAGGAAGCGCTTGGCGATCGGGATGACCAGCTTGAGGTTCAGCTCCATGATGCGCTCTTTGGCGCGGCGGTCGCCGCGCTTCACGCGCTTCCACAGCTCGTGGCTTTCCTCGCGCGAGATCTTGTGGTCGATCTGGCTGATCTTGCGGATGTACTGGTTGGTCGAGTCGATGTTTATCTCGCTCAGCTTTTCCTTGGGCTTCGCGGAGGCGGCCGCTTCTTTGGGCGCTTCCTCGGAGGTCTCTTCTTTTTCCTGTTCGTCTTTTTCTTCAACCATGTGCCCTCTTTTAAACCGTAGGTTTGATGTAAAAATCTTTATCCGCCGTTTCCTGGTCCAGCATCTCCTGCGTCTCGGTGCGCTCCACGCGCGCCCAGGGGTGCCCGGTCTTGATGTCCTTAAGGAAGCCGTCCAGCTCCGGCACGCCGCCCTGCGCCTCCCCCTCCACCGCGCCGTCGCTGGTGTTGCGCACCCAGCCAGTGACGCCGCAGCGGGCCGCCGCTTCTTTGACGAACCAGCGGTAGCCCACGCCCTGCACGCTGCCGAAAATCCTGAAGGTTAGACGCATAATTATAGAACAAGTAAATAATACTAAAAGGCAAGGGTATTGACAAGGCAACCGGCGGGCAAAAAAAGAGGCCCGCCACGCGGGCGGACCGTCTTTTCTGCGGCTGCTTAAAAAGGATCGGGGCGGTGAGATTTGAACTCACGGTCTCTCGCACCCGAAGCGAGCGCTCTAGCCAGCTGAGCCACGCCCCGATAAAACAAAGCTCCGGGTTTTTCTACGTGGATATGATACTAAAAAAGGCCCTCAAAGTCCACCGTTGCCGCCGGTGAGCGCCTTGATCACCGCGCCGGCTATGTCGCGGGCGGCGTGCGGGCGGGCGTGCTCGGCCAGCGCGCGCGAGGCGTGCGCCAGCAGGTGCGGGTTGTGCAGATATTTCCTGACCAGCGGCTCCAGTTCTGCGGGCGAGCCGGCCGCTTCCGCCAGCTTGTGGCGGCAGAGGAAGGCCGTGTTGCGCGCCTCCTGCCCGGGCAGCGGGGCGTAAATGATGAACGGGCGGGACATGGCCATGGTCTCGGCCAGCGTCACGCCGCCGGGCTTACCCACCACCAGGTCCGCCGCGCGGTAGTAGTCTGCCGGCGAGTCGGTGAAATTCACGAAGCGTACGCCCTTCAACTCCGCCGCGGCCCGCTCCGCCTGGCGCGAGAGCCGGCGGTTGTTGCCGCAGAGCACCACCGCCTGCACGCGGCCGAGCAGCGGCTTGAGCGCTACCGCCGCCTGCAGCAGGTCGCCGAGGCCGCGGCTGCCGCCGGTTATCAGCACGGTGAAGTGGCCGGGCAGCAGGCCCAGCGCCCGGCGCGCGGCGGCCTTGTCGGGCTGCTCGCCGGTGAACTCCTTGCGCACCGGGATGCCTGTAAGATGTATCCGCTCGTGCGGCGCGCCCTTGGCCCGCAGTTCGGCGGCCGCGCCCTTCTCGGGAACGAAATAGGCTTTTACGCCCTTGGGCGGCCAGTAGGTGTGGGCGCAGAAATCGGTGAGAACGGAGAAGAGCGGCACTTTGGCCAGGCGGCGGTTCTTGGTGATGAGCAGCGAGGAGAGGGCCTGCGTGGAGATGGCGGCTTTCACGCCTTTTTTGATCAGCAGGTCGGCCAGCTTCTGCGACGAGAACGGCAGCACGGTCTCGCGCAGCGCGCTGGCCGCGAAGGCCACGAAGTCGTTGTCGTAGACGTAGTTCCACAGCGCCGGCGTCTTGTGCAGCACCTGCAGGTAGGTCCTGGCCACGAAGGGCCCGAAGTCCGGGTAGACCTCTGAGAGGTCTATGAAGACCGGTTCGATGATGCTGGGCGGCAGGAATTCGGCGATGGCGCGCGCGGCGGCGTAGTGGCCCGAGGGCCTGGCGCCGTAGATGAGCGCCACTTTCAAAGGATAGGTCTGCCCCGCCGTTTCCATTACTTGATTATACCAAAGGCGGGAGGGCTGCCCCCTTTTTGTCGGCCGGGCGGCCCAAATGAACGCCCCGGCATCCGAAGACGCCGGGGCGAGTCTCTCTGTCACTGCCGTTCTCCGCCCCGAAGGGCGGAAAGCTATTTCAGTTCCTCGCCCACCTTGCCCACCAGCTTCTCCGAGGGCTTCAGCGTTTTCTCCCCCGGCTTCCACTTGGCGGGGCAGACCTCGGCGGGGTTCTTGTAGGTGTGCTCGAAGGCCTTCATTTTGCGCACCAGCTCGGCCATGTCGCGGCCGACGTTGTTGAGGTTCACCTCGGCGCCGGCCAGCACGCCGTCGGGATTGATGACGAAGGTGCCGCGGTAGGCCAGGCCGCTCTTGTAATCATAGGCGCCGAGGGCCTGCGCCAGGCGGCCGCGGGCGTCGGCGGCCATGGGGTACTTCACGTCCTTGAGCAGCCGCTCCTGGGCCTGCCAGCCCATGTGGGTGAACTTGGTGTCGGTGCTCACCGAGAGCACCTCGGCGCCCAGCTTCTCCAGTTCGCGGTGATGCGCGGCCAGGTCGGCCAGCTCGGTGGGGCAGACGAAGGTGAAGTCCGCCGGGTAGAATACCAGGACGGTCCAGCGCCCTTTCTTCAGCGCGTCGGCCAGGCTGAACCTGCCGAACTTGCAGGCGGCCGGGTCGAACGTCTCCAGTTCGAAAGGCGCCACTTTCTCTCCGACGGTGATCACTTGCGTTTTTTCTTCTGACATAATGTTTTCTCCTTGTTTCCGGCCTTTTTGCCGCAGGCCGGGCATACCCCGTAAAATTCGATGTTGCAGCGCAGCACCTTGAAGCCGCGCGGCGCGCCCGAGACGGCCGGCGGGCGGCTGACGGAGAGGTCCGCGATGGCGCCGCACTCCGCGCACATCAGGTGGGCGTGGCCGTCCGTGCAGGGATCGAAGCGGGCGCGGGAGCGGTCTATGCGTATCTCGGCCAGTTCGCCGATGTCCAGCAGCGACTGCAGCGTGTTGTAGACGGTGGCGAAAGAGACGCCGGGGAACTTTTTGCGCAGGCGGCGGTGCAGCTGCTCGGCGGAGGGATGGCTCTTGTTCCCCTCCAGCGCGCGCAGGAGCTCGGCGCGCTGCGGCGTCATGCGGAAGGCGGCGGAAGGTCTGGCGGGCGTCTTTTTCATATTAGAATCATTCCTGTCTGATACAGGATACCAGATAAGAACCATTCTTGTCAAGCGGCCGGGCGTGGTGTATAATATAGGAGAGGCAACTTATGAAGATAACCATCAAAATATCCGGTATGACCTGCAACGGCTGCCGCGCCGGCGCCGAGAACGCCCTGAAGCGCGTGCCCGGCGTGCTGTCGGCCGCCGTCAGCCTGGAGCGCGGCGAGGCCGTGGTGGAGTACGACGAAAAAACGGCCGCCCCCAGTGATCTGAGGGCGGCCGTCGAAAAAGCCGGCTTCAAGGCCGGTTAATTACTGCGCGGCGGGATTCTCCATCCTGCCCATGAACAGCACCAGGCCGCTCTTGGGGTCTTCGATGAAGAACAGGAACGGCCGGTCCGCGCGGAACACGGCGAAGTCCATCACCATGGATTTCAGGCCCATCGCCACGCCGGTGGCGGCCGCGGCTTCCGTCCCCTCCTCGCTCACTTCGACGAAAGCCTTGTGGAAAGCGGTCTGTATGTAGAGCCGCTTCCCCTTCTCCATCCCCGAGAAATCGGCCTTGTCCGTGAACGCCTCCGGCATGCCCAGGCCGGCCAGCGCGCCGTTGAGCTTGTAGCCGGAGCTGAACTTGAACCGGGGCAGGAAGACCTTCACCTTCTGGTTAAAGAGCGCCTTGCGCACTTCTTCCAGTTTCTGCGGCGAGAAGTTCCGCTGCAGGTCGGCCAGGGTGCGGCCCTCCTTGGGCAGCAGCACCAGCATGGACAGGCCGCCGCCGGCGTAGGGCAGGCGCACGGCCTGCAGCTCGTCGTTCTCGCCGTATTCGGCCTCGCGCGTGCCGGGGGCCGCCATCATGTGTACCTTGGTCCTGGTGCCGCCGTCCAGCGTAAAATCTGCCTCCGAGGTCATCTCCTTCTTGAACGGCGCTTTCCAGCGGCCCTTGAAGTAGACGGCGTTCACGAGCACCAGCCGGGTGAGCTGGTCCAGCGAGCCCTGCGGGAAGAGCTCCCGTATCTTGCCCCTGGTCTTGTTGTCGGTCCAGGCGTTGATGCTGCGCCGGGCTTCTTCGGTCTTGGTCAGGAAGTCGGCCTGCATGGCGTCGGCGCCGTAGGCGGAGCGCAGCGTCTTGAGGTAGGCGGGCAGGAACTTGAAGTCCTTCTGCGCCCAGAAAGAGTTGGCCTGCACTAACTCGGCGTCCTTGGCGGCGCGGTCCAGGTCCTTCCTGATGGCGGCCAGCTCGGCGCGCAGGTCCTTGGTCTTGGCCGGGAAGGAGAACACCGAGGCTATCTCTTTGGCGGTGTTGCCGGCGGCGCCCTCGTAGGCCATGGCGAAGGCCGTGTACATGCTGTAGGGCGAGAAGAAGACGTTGCCCGGCTTCTGGGCCTCGGCGGCGTAGAATTTGAAGGCTATGCCGTTGGCGCGGGCCACGGCGTCGGGGGCGGGCGTTTTGTCGGCGGCGCCGCAAAGGCCGGCGGCCAGCGGCAGCAGTGCTGAAATGATTGCGAGCTTTTTCATTGTTTATCTCCTTACCCTGGGATCAACACGGATATTCTACAACAAAAAAACCAGCCGCGAGGGGCTGGTTTTACTTCGGCGGGCTGCCGTTTGACGGACCTCATCGGGGCGCCGGGAATTGAACCCGGAGTCTCTCGCACCCCAAGCGAGCGCTCTACCATTGAGCCACGCCCCGGTGGGGTCCGTCAAACCAAAGCAACGCATTTATTATACCAAAAAGCGGGCACGACGGGGAGAGCCCCGCGGCGGGCCGGGCTACAGTTCGGCCATCAGCTGGCGCAGTTCTTTCTTTATCTCCTCCAGCAGTTCGTCCTTGGCGTGGACCGTGGCGGCCATGACCTTGACGGCCTTTTTCTGGCGCTTTTTCGCGGCCAGCGCCTTGCGCGCCCCGTCGAGGGAATAGCCCTTTATGAAGACCAGGTCCTTGATCTGCCGCAGCGCGTCCACGTCCGCGCGCGTGTAGCGGCGGTGCCCGCTCGACAGCCGCAGCGGCCGGAGCAGGCGGAATTTCTGCTCCCAGTAGCGTATGGTGTATTCCGGCAGGTCCGTCAGGCGGGACACTTCCCGCATGGTCAGGTAAGTTTTTTCGGACATTACATCCCGATCGTCAGTTTCTTCGACGGCTTAAAGCGGATGCTCTTGCGCGGTCCCACCATTACGCGCTGGTTGGTCTTTGGGTTGCGCATCTGGCGCGGCATGCGCTCCTTCACCTTGAAAGTGCCGAAGTTGGAGATCACTACCTTGCGGTTGTCGCGCAGGGCTTCGCCCATGATCTCGAAGGTCTTGCAGACCGCCAGCTTGGCGTCGCGCTCGGTGGTCAGGTGCTTGGTCAGTTCCCTTATCAGGTCAAGTCTGTTCATCGTCCTCTTCCCCCTCTTCCTGCTCCTCGTCTTCTTCGTCCTGTTCTTTAGGGCCCCCGCCCTGCAGCCCGCCGCCGAGGAGCTGGCCGATGATGTCGTTAGGCTTGAGGTTCTTGAGGTCGTGTTTGAACTTGGTGACCTCGTCCTCGGTGATGGGCTTGCTCAGGACCTGCGTCTTGCCGAAAACTTTCTCGTTGATATACACCGGGCAGCCGAAGCGCACCGCCAGCGCCACCGCGTCGGAGGGCCGCGCGTCGATCAGGCGCAGGTTCTTGCCGTCCGGGTCTGTGAGGTGGAGGCTGGAGTAATAGGTGTTCTCCACGATGTCGGTGATCACCACTTTCTTCACCGTCAGCCCCAGCGTCTTGATGATCGAGAAAATGAGGTCGTGCGTCATGGGGCGCGGCGACGGGTAGCCGGAGAGGCGGATGGCGATGGCCTGGGCCTCCATCGGGCCTATCCAGATGGGCAGGATGCGGCTGCCCTCGGTCTCGTCGAGGAAGATGATCGATTCGGTCATGCTGGTGGCGATCGAATAGATGCGCACTTCCACGTCTTTGGGTTCTTGTGTCATTAATTTTTCCCGGCGCCTTCCCGCTTATGCTTGAAAGAGAGCTCGGCGCCCTTGAGGATGCGCCGGATGTTGGCGATATGGGTGTAGAAGATCAGTATGCAGACCGTCAGGGCCAGCAGCGTGAAGGGCCGCTGATAATCCTTGGCCAGCGCGAAGCAGAGCACCGGCAGCGCCACCGAGGCGGCCATGGAACCCACCGAGATGTGGCTGGTGATGCCCACCGCTATGGCGAACACCACGAAAGCGCCCGCGGTGGGGATGGGGATCAGCGCCATGAAGACGCCGGCGGCCGTGGCCACGCCCTTGCCGCCGTGGAAGCGCAGGAAAGGCGTCCAGATATGGCCGGCTATGGCCAGCGCGCCGGCGGTGACCGGTATCCACCAGTGGCCTTTGCTGAAGTCCGCGTAGTTGGCCGGGTCGAAGAAGTACTGCGCCGCTATCAGGGTGGGCACGAAGCCTTTGAGGAAGTCCGCGGCGAAGGTCATAAGGCCGGGCACCTTGCCCAGCGTGCGGTAGACGTTGGCCGTGCCGGGATTGCCGGAGCCGTGCTGGCGTATGTCTATGCCCTTGAGGCGGCCGATAATGTAGCCGGTAGGTATGCCGCCCAGGATATAGCTCGCGATGAAAAGCAGGCCTATTTGGATATGATTCATTATAAAAAGATTATATAAAACCGAGGGGTTTTAGGATAGCGGCCGTCCCCCCCGGCGTCAGTCCCCGCCCGCGGCCGCCTTCTTGCGCAGCCTGGCGTAGTTCTCCGGGGTGGCCTTGAACTTGAGCGCCACCCCCTCCTGGCCGTAATCGGCGGCTTTCACCAGGCAGGAGGAGTAGATCTCCTTGATCAGGCCTTTGGAGCCGACCGGCACGGTGAGTTCGTACTCGCCCCAGCGCGCGGCCAGGGCCCGCTCGCAGGCGGCCAGCAGCTTGTCCACCCCCTGCCCGGTGAGGGCCGAGATGAAAAGGGGCCGCAGGCGGTCGGGGGCCCAGGCCGAGACGGCCGGGTTCTTGACCGCGTCAGCCTTGTTGAAAACGTGCATGACCGGTATATCCTTGATCCCCAGCTCTTCGAGCGTGGCCTTTACCGCGTCGTGCTGCTGCCTGGCCTCGGGCGAGCTCAGGTCGTGCACGTGCAGGATGAGGTCGCTGTAGCGTATCTCCTCGAGCGTGGCGCGGAAGGCGGCTATGAGGTCGTGCGGCAACTTCTGGATGAAGCCCACCGTGTCGGTGAACAGCGCCCAGCCGCCGGCGGGCAGGCGCACGCGCTTGGTGGTGGGGTCCAGGGTGGCGAACAGTTTGTCGTCGGCGTAGACGGCGCCGGGCTTGGCGGTGAGGCAGTTGAGCAGCGTGCTCTTGCCGGCGTTGGTGTAGCCCACCACCGAGATCTGCGGCATCGGCACCGAGTCGCGCCGGGCGCGCTGGGTGTGGCGCTCGCGGCGGATGGAATCTATCTCGCGCTCCAGCTCGGTGATCTTCACGCGCAGCTCGCGCTTGTCGTACTCCATCTTTTTCTCGCCGGAGCCGCGGCCGCCTATCATGCCGCGCTGCTGGTCCATGCTGCCGCCCTTGCCGCCCAGGCGCGACAGGGCGTAGTTGAAGCCGGCCAGCCGGGCTTGCAGCTTGCCCTCGCGCGTGCGGGCGCGCATGGCGAAGATGTCTATGATGAGCCGCGGCCGGTCGGCCACCTTCACGCCCAGGGCCTTCTCCAGGTTGCGGCCCTGGCCGGGGGTCAGTTCTTCGTCGAAGATCACCGCGCCGGCGCCGGTCTCGGCCACCAGCGCCTTGAGCTCCTCCACCTTGCCCGACCCCACCAGCGTGGCCGGGTTCCAGGCCTGCAGGCGCACCAGGATCTTCTGCACCGGCTCCAGGCCGGCCGTCTCGGCCAGGCGCCAGAGTTCGTCGAGGGAGGTGCCGCCGCCGGGGTTGGGCCGGCCGTGCTTAAGCTCGGCCCCTATCAGTATGGTCTTCATGAATTTATTATCCTCTCCGCGAGGGCGGCGGGGTCGTATTCCGTGAAACTCTTGAGCTCTATGAGCTGCGCGTTGCGGTAGCGCGCGAACCAGGTGTTCTGGCGCTTGGCGTAGGCCAGGGAGGCCGAGACGATCTGCTTTATAGCTTCGGGCTTGCTCAGCCGGCCGGCCAGGTAATCCAGCATCTGCGGGTAGCCCAGCGTCTTGAGGCCGGGGCAGTCGTCGGCGTAGCCCGCCGCCAGCAGCGCGCGGGTCTCGGCCGCCCATTCCTCGAAGCGCGTCACCGTGCGCAGCTTCACGCGCTCGGCCAGCAGCTCCTTGGCCCACTTCAGGAAAACGAACTTGCCCTCGTGCGCCGGCAGCGAGGTGAAGAACCTGCCGCTCCACACCTGCGAGGCAGGCTTGCCGGCCAGCTGGGTGATCTCTATGGCGCGCATCACGCGCTGTATATTGTTGACCGGGATCTTCTCCGCGGCGGCCGGGTCCATGGCGGCCAGTTGTGCGTGCAGGGCGGCGCGCCCGTCGGTCTCGGCTACGGCGGCCAGGCGCGCGCGCAGCTCCGGGTCGGCCGGCGGCAGGTCGTCCAGACCGTTCCAGTAGGCCTGCACGTACATACCGGTGCCCCCAGCCATGATGGGCACCTTGCCCCGCTGCCAGATCTCGGGCACCAGTCGCTTGGCCTCTTTGACGAAAGTACCCGCGTCGTAAGCGGAGCGCGGGTCGAGCGTGTCCACTAAATGGTAGGGGATGCCTTCCACCAGGTAGGCGCGGCCTGCGGGCGAGTCTGCCCAGGCGCCGGCGGGCTTGGCGGTGCCGGCCTCCATCAGTTTGTAAACCTGCTTGGAATCGGCCGAGATGATCTCGCCGCCCAGCTGGCGGGCCAGCTGCAGGGCTATCTCGGTCTTGCCGGAGGCGTTGGCCCCCATCAGGGTTATCGGTTTAAGCGGTGTCAGGGACATGGTAAATTGAAAGCGGCCAGTAGGGTTCGCCTACCGGCCGCCTGCTAGCTTTTCGTCCGGCCAGCCTCCGTCACTTCTTCTTGAACAGCGGCTCGTCCTTCTGCGGCTTGTTGCACAGGCCGTGGGCGCGGCAGGTTTCGACGCACACTTCGGGCAGTTTCAGCTCGTAGCGGGTGTCGCAGTCGGTATAATCTTCGGCCATCTCGTTGATGCGCTTGCGGTCATCGTGGCTGATATGGGAGAAAGAGATGCCGTTCATGAACACGCCGCCCTTGTCCTTGACCCAGGAGATCTTGCCGGTCACCGGCATTTCCTTGACGCCGTTGAGCTTGAGCATGATGTTGAGCTCTTTGGTGTGGGGCGGGGCCATGAAGGTGATCAGGCGCATGCCGCCGGCGCTGAGGTCGGCCAGGATGGCGGGCTGGGGCACGGCCTTGCCGTGCGCGTCCTGGGCGTAAAATTCTATCTCCACGGGCTCGAGGATGCCGTGCAGGATGGGCAGGCGCACGTGCTCGCGTCTTTCCTTGAGAACCTTGCTGTTTTTTTTGGTCATAGTAGTTTCCCGTTCAAAGTATTTTTGGCCGCGCCCGTCACCAGTACCTTCGCGGTGCTGCCGGGCGCCCCGCCTGCCTTCACTCTCACGGCGAAATTGCCGGAGGCGCGGCCGTATGTTTGCGTCTCGAAAAGAACTTCCTCTATTTTACCAATTCTTTCGTTCAATACAAGCCGCGAATTTTCCTTCACCGCCGCCAGCAGTTTCTCCAGGCGGGCCTCCATTTCGGCCTCGCCGATAGTGGCCGCCATTTCCGGCTTGTCGGTGCGCGGCGAATACTTGAAACAGTAGGCCAGCGAGAACCGTCCTTCCCGCACCAGCGCCAGCGTATCCTCGAAATCCGCCCCGGTCTCGCCCGGGTAGCCCACGATGAAGTCCGTGGAGACGGCCAGGCCGGGCGCGGCCGCCCGCAGGCGGCCTATCAGGTCCAGGTACTGCCCCCGGGTATAGCCGCGCCGCATGGCCTTGAGCACGCGGTCGGAGCCGCTCTGCACCGGCAGGTGTATATAGCGGGCCAGCCTGGGCTCGGCCGCCAGCAGCGCGGTGAAGGCCTCGTCGAAATACAGCGGGTGCGGGCTCATGAAGCGCAGCCGCGCCAGCCCCGGCAGCGCCAGTACTTCCTTTAAGAGTTCGGAGAACGTGGTTTTGCCGTGCTTGTAGGAATTCACGGTCTGGCCCAGCAGCACTATCTCTTTGGCGCCGGCCGCCAGCTTTTCAGCGGCATCCTTGAGCACCGCTTCTGGCGACAGGAACACCGCCGGCCCGCGCACGGCCGGCACTATGCAGTAGGAGCATTTGAGCGAGCAGCCGCGCATGATGGTGACATAGGCGGTCTGCGGCGAGCGGAACAGGTTCTGGTGGGCGGTCTCGGTCTCGGGCGTGGGCCCCAGCTGCGCTACCAGCGCGTCCTCGAAACTTTCTATGGCCTTGGCTCCCACCACCTCGTCCACGAAGGGGAAGCGGCTCTTGAGGCTCTTACCCCCCAGCTTCTGCGCCGCACAGCCCACCACGAAGATCTTGCCTTCCGGCTTTTTCGCTTTCCACACGCGCAGCCGGCCTATCTGCGAGATGGCCTTATCCTCGGCGCGCTGGCGCACGGTGCAGGTGTTCACCACCACCGCGTCGGCCTGCTTCAGGTCGTCCGTGAGCGTATAACCGCGCCGGCGAAAAGCCGCCGCGATCCCCTCCGAGTCCGCCTCGTTCATCTGGCATCCGAATGTAATGATGCAGACTTCCTTATGCGGGCGGTTCCGTGGGCCTTGGTTCTGCGGTTTTTCCGGTTTCTGCATTTTTTGTTTTCCTCAAAAAAATAATAATTAAATGGCGCAAAAAATTCTGCATTTCGGACTTCTTTGCCCGAGATTTTGATGTTCCTGAACAGCAGATTGAGCAGACGCTTACGCTCGCTGGGACTAAGCTGTTTCTGCTCCGGTGCTACGTCGGAGACGTAGCTACGGACCGCCGCGAGTTAGTCCGCGAGTTTCTCGCGGTCTATCTCGCGTAATTCGAAATAAGCGGCGAGCTTTTTCAGTTCCTCGCCTTGCTTCATCAAGTCGCGGTTTTTCTCCTCAAAAACTTCCTTGGACATCAGGCCTTCAATGTAGGCGTCGGTCAATTTGCCCTGGCTGGCCAGGTTGGCCGTAAGTTTCTCTTTTACCTCTTTTTGGGCCTTTTTTTCGTCTTCCGTGGGCCGGGGTGCCGGTAAAGTCATGTTCGTCCATCGGTTCCCTAATTTAGGGTTATGGATCAGTATATCCAATAGCTCGGCCACCTGCGGTTCAACGTCATCGGCCTTGGCGCTTTTGTTTGTACAGGCGGTATAGCCGTTGTTCCGCGAGGAACAACGGTACCATTTCTTGGTGGCCTTGGTGCGGTGATTACAGACCGCGGTTGCGCTTATATACTTGCGGTTGCACTTCTCGCAGAACAAAACGCCGGACAGGATATAGCCTTCGCTGCGGGCTTTGTGGTGGCGCAAGCCTTTTTCGGCGAGGAGTTTTTGCGCTTGCGCAAAAACCTCCTCGCTGATGATGGCTTTATGCTTGCCCTGAGCTATTATTATTTTGTCAGGGGAGTTCTTAACGTACTTGTAGCCCTTGGCGGTCTTTTTGGTCTTGTCGTAGTGGTGGGCGTTCCAAACCAGCTTACCGATGTATATCTGGCTTTTAAGGATATCCCCTATGACCTTTGAACCGAAATAGTTGCCCTTGCGGTTCTTTATGCCTTCCCTGGCTAAGGTACTGGCTATGGCCCAGGTGCTGTGCCCCTCGTTGTACAGGGCGAAGATGCGCCGCACAACCTCGGCCTCGTTTTCAACTACCTCCAGCAACTTGGCGGGTTTATTGTAGGTGTAGCCGTAGGGCACAAACCTTGAGCCCTGCCAGTTCCCCTGCTGGACGCCCTTAACCATACCGGGGAATACGCGCTCCGCAATGCGGTTGCGCTCGAACTCGGCGAAACTGCCAAGTTGCTGAAACATCAGTTTACCGGCCGAGGTTGTGGTGTCAAAGGGTTCCCCCGCAGATTTGAACCCTACTCCTTGGTCGGATAAGGTGTCCACCAAAGATAAGAGGTCTTTGAGGTTGCGGCTGAACCTGTCCAGCTTGGATACCAATACAAGCCCGAACTTGCCGCCTTTGGCGTCAGCCAAAAGTGCGGCAAGCGCGGGCCGGTCAGACGAATAACCACTTATGCCGTTGTCGGAATAAACTTTGTAGACCTCAAGGCCTTCACGCTTGGCGAAAGCTTCAAGAGTTTCCCGCTGCACCTCAAGGGAATAGCCTTCCCGGGCCTGGTCTTCCGTGGATACTCGCAGATATAGGGCTGTCTTCATATGGCTACCTTATGGTTTCCTTCCACTTTTTCAGCTTGCGCATGTCCGCCTCGGTGAACACCGGGAAGTCCCTGTAATCGCGTCCGGGTTTTGCCCAACCGCGCTTGATCCAGTTATAGAGGGTCTGGCGCGTTACCCGCAGCAGTTTGGCGGCCTCAACCATGTTGTAGCGCTTCATAGGTAAATTATACATCATTTTACACATAGTGAGGACCGCCGGGGGGCGCGACCGAATATTAACAGAAAAGCCCGCCAGGGCCGAGCGAATGCGAGGCCGGGGCGGGTTTTTAATAAACCAAGGTGCGCCCCCCGGCGCGGTGTTCAGGAACTGCAAAATCTCCGGCAAAAAACTCCGAAATGCAGTATTTTTTGCGCCATTTAATTATTATTTTTTTGAGGAAAACAAAAAA
>MGTZ01000058.1:0-3436 GCA_001799715.1 Elusimicrobia bacterium GWB2_63_16
CTGGAAAGGCACAAGCAGGAGGGCGGCCTGAATGTCCCCGCGACAACACCGGAAGAGGAGAACGAGCACCTGCGCAAACATGCCCAGATGATGGCTCTCAAGCTGGAGCAGACCGTGGCGAAGCTCCGCGAGGCCCTCGACACGCAGAAACGGATAGCGGAAGCGCTGGTCAGCAAAACGGAAGAGCTGGAGAAATTCTTCCTGGTGGGCCAGGACCTCCTGTGCGTGCTGGACGAAACCGGGGAGTTCAGACTGATAAACCCGGCCTGGGAAAAGACGCTGGGCTACGAGGCCAAAGAACTCATAGGCCATAAACTCCCCGAATACGCTCACCCTGACCATGCAGCGCCGGCGGCGGAGGCCATCGCCACTCTGGCCGAGCGGAAAGGACCGCTGGACTTCACGACCAGGTATCTCTGCAAGGACGGCACCGCCCGCTGGCTGGAATGGCGCGCCGCCCCGGCCGGCAGATTGATCTACGCCGCCGCCAGGGACATAACGCAGCAGCGCCTGGCCAGACAGGAACACGAAGTGATGATCTATAAACTCAGCCAGGCCCAGAAAATGGAGGCCATCGGCCGGCTGGCCAGCGGAGTGGCCCACGACTTCAACAACCTGCTGACGGCCATAGAAGGCTACTCGGACGTATTGCTCAAAGGTCTCCCCCCTTCCGACACAAGACACGACGACCTGGCCGAAATTAAAAAAGCGGCGGAAAGGGCCGCCACGCTGACCCGGCAGTTGCTTACGTTCAGCCGCAAGCATACGGCGGAGCCCTGCGCGCTGGTGCTCAACGACGTGATGCGCAATCTGGAAAAGATGCTGCGCAGGCTTATAGGAGAGAACATAGAACTCTCGTTCACGCTGGAACCCGGCCTTGAACGGATAGAAGCCGACCCCTCCCAGATGGAGCAGGTGATAGTGAACCTGATGCTCAACGCCAGGGACTCCATGCCTAACGGCGGAAAACTGACTTTCGAAACGCACAACGCGCGTATAGATACGGAAGTCGTCTCCACCCGGGAGTCCATCCCCCCCGGGGATTACGTCCAGTTGGCGATCACCGACACCGGCCTGGGAATGGACGCAGAGACGCAGTCCCATATTTTCGAGCCGTTCTTCACCACCAAGGAGCCGGGCAAAGGGACCGGGCTGGGCCTGGCCACGGTTTTCGGCATAGTCAAGCAGGCTAAAGGCCATATCTTCGTATACAGCGAGGTCAGCATAGGCACGACTATAAAGATCTATTTCCCGGTCAGCGGAGTGAAAACCGCGCCGGGCAATTGCAAGGACGAGACTTGCGAAGACCAGAGAGGAACGGAGACCATCCTGCTGGCCGAAGACGAGACCATAGTACGGGACGTACTCTCCCGTATACTTACGGATAACGGATACAAGGTCATAGAGGCACAAGATGGCAAAGAAGCGCTTGCCCTCCTTACCGCCAATAAGGCGGCGGTGCATTTAGCCATTATAGACCTGGTGATGCCCAAACTGAACGGAAAAGATCTGTTTGAAGCCCTGAAACCTCTGCATCCGGAAACCAGGGTCATCTTCACCTCCGGGTACACCGACGACTTCTCCAGGGAACGCATGGGAATAAACCCGCTGCTGCCGTTCATTCAAAAACCGATACCGGCCGGCGCGCTGTTGAAGAAAGTGCGCCGGGTATTGGATTCGCCAACATGAGGAGAGCGCCATGAAAATACTTACAGTCCGGCAAAACACCGGAAAAATGGAAGCGCTGATCGGGCCGGCGCGGGGAAAAGACACTGTCTTTATCGAGGCGGCCGGGCCGGCGGAAGCTTTTGACCTGGCGCTTGCCCACAAGCCCGACCTCATAATGCTGGACGCGCTGTTGCCGGCGGCGGACGGGTTGCGCTTCATTAAAGCGATAGAGGCGCAGGCGGCCCTGAAGGGAGCGCGGTTCATGTTCTATTACGGCGCCGGTGCGGCGGCCCCGCAAACGCCCGCGGCGCTTTGGGAGGGCCTGCAACACGGACCGCCCCTGACACCTCCGGAGCGGAACTCGGCTGCGGCCGCCGGGGAAGGACCGGGAACGCAGGAAGCGGCGCTGCGCGAAAGCGCGGAACAGCTTAAAACCCTCATAAACGGCACGCCTGACATAATCTGTTTCAAGGACGGCGAAGGCCGCTGGCTGGAGGCCAATGACGCGGACCTGGAACTATTTAATCTGAAGGGGGTCCCCTACAAGGGAAAGAAGGACAGCGAACTGGCGCAGTATAGCCCGCTGCACAGCGCGGCCTTCCTGGCCTGCGAGGCTACCGACGAAATATCCTGGAGAAAGGGCGTAGTTTCCAGGGGAGAGGAGAACATACCGCGTTACGACGGCACGGTCTCGGTTTATGACGTCATTAAATCCCCGATCTTCTATCCGGACGGCCGGAGGAAGGGTTTGGTGGTACTGGGCAGGGACATCACCGAGCGCAAAGCCGCGGAAGACAAGGTGATAGCCTTTAACGCCATACTCGAGCAGAAGGTAAAGGCCAGGACGGCCGAATTACAGGCCTCCAACGAGGAACTGGAGGCTTTTTCTTATTCGGTGTCCCACGATCTCAAGGCCCCGCTGCGGCGCATAAAGAGTTTTTCGATGATGCTGGCCGACGAGCTGGGGCCGGCGCTGACCGGGAAGGCCGGAGAATACCTGGAACGGATAAAGTTTGCGGCGGCGGGAATGGGCGCACTGATAGAACGGCTACTTTTGCTGTCGCGTACCGGCAGGGCGCACATGTCCTTTACTAAGGTGCCGCTGCAGGAACTTACGGCGGAGGTTATTAACGAACTGTCCGCCGAAACCGCCTCGCGGAAGATAGAATGGATAACCGACCGGCTTCCGCAGGTCAGGGGGGACCGCGCCATGCTTAAGCAGGTGCTCATCAATCTGCTGGGCAACGCGGTCAAATACACCCGGCCCCGGGATAAGGCCCGCATAAAGATATACGCGCGGCGCAAGGCGGCGGAAACCGTGATCACCATAGAGGACAACGGCGTGGGCTTCGATATGGCGTACGCCGGGCGCCTCTTCGGGGTATTCCAGCGTCTTCACAGCGAAAAAGAATTCGAGGGCTCGGGTATAGGGCTTAATACGGTGCGGCGCATAATAACAGGGCATGGCGGCAAGGTCTGGGCCGAGGGGCAGACCGGGAAAGGCTCCTCGTTCAGTTTTTCCATCCCAGATAATATCGAGTAGCCGCCGCGCGCAAGGACTCAGAGCGGATTAAGAATAAATTTAGTAGCGGCCGCCGTTGTCGAAATATAGACTATCCCATACATCATGGGACGGCATTCCGAAGAACGCATAGACTACGCTTTAAGACTGCACGAGATGGGACTATCGGTAGAGGCGATCTGCCATAAACTCAGGATAGACCGGCGCACCTTCTATTGCTGGCGGGGCAAGCGGGAGGCTCCCGTC
>MGTZ01000058.1:3694-15913 GCA_001799715.1 Elusimicrobia bacterium GWB2_63_16
AACCAGAACTCGCAGACGCCCATCTACGACCAGATCAAACTGGGACTGAAGGGCCTCGTAAAGAAAGGCCTGCTCAAACCCGGCGACGCCGCCCCTTCCATAAGGAAGATGGCCTCCGATCTGAAAGTAAACCCCAACACGGTGGCCCGCGCCTACCGGGAACTGACGGCGGAGGGTTTCTTCGAAAGCCTCCGCGGCCAGGAGAATATCATTTCCCCCCGCGCCGGCTCGCTGGCGGAGCACGCGGCCAGGCGGGTGTCGGAAAGCCTGGAGACGGCGCTCAAGGGCGCCATGGAGAGCGGTTTCTCATGGACCGAGGTGGAGAAGATGATCGCCGCCCTTAAGAGGAAACTATTATGAACGACAGCATCCTTGAAACAAAAGGCCTTAGGAAAGCTTTTGGGCCCAAAGAAGTCCTCAAAGGGCTGGACCTGAGCGCCGAGCGCGGGGAAGTGATAGGCATACTGGGCCGCAACGGCTCCGGCAAGACCACCCTCTTCTCCATACTGCTCGACCTGACGGCAGCAGACGGCGGCAGCGCCGAAATACTCGGCCTCAGGCCCGACGGCAGCGGCAGGCTGCGCGGCCTGATAGGCTATGTGCCGGAAAAGCCGGCCTTCCACGGCTTCATGACGGCGCTGGAAGTGCTGGAGTTCCGCGCCCGTTTCTTCAAACGCTGGGACATGGCCAAGGCCCTGGACCTGTGCCGAAAACTGGAACTGGACCAGGCCTCCAGGGTCTCGGCCATGAGCAAGGGCAATTTGGCCAAGCTGGCCTGGATAGCGGCTACGGCCCATAACCCCGAGCTGCTGCTGCTCGACGAGCCCACCTCCGGCCTCGATTACCTGGTGCGGGACCATATACTCAACGGGCTCATTCACGAGCTTACCGAAGGCGGCAAGACTATCATCGTAGCCAACCACCGCATGGGCGAGATGGGCGGCATCCTGGACCGGGTCTGCGTGCTGAGGGACGGCGCTATAGCCGCCAGCCACGCCGCGTCCTTTCTCGCCGAAGAAGCGTTCCGCGCGACCGTGCGGTTGGAGTCGCCGGTTTCCCTGCCGGCCGGCGTCGTAGCGCTCGGCGGCGGCAGCGCGCTGCGGGACTTCGCTGTGTTTGGCCGCGAAAAGCTTGAGCGGCTAAAGCTGGACCCGGCCTTCGCCGGGGCGGAGATCTCCCCCCTGTCCCTGGAAGACTCTTTCAAAGTACTGCTCGGCGAATAAGAGGATATATTATGAAGAACCTTATCATCCTTCAGTTCAGAAAAAGCCTCCTCCCCTTCCTGGTCCTGGCGGGAGCCGTCCTACTGTCGGCTCCGGCGGCCCTGTTGTTCCGGACTCAGTCCGTTACGGGAGCCGAGGCCGTCAATATCGCCATGCTCTTCTGGGCGCTGGCCGGCCTGCCGCTGGCCATAATGACCCTGGCCGGCACGGCCGGCTCGGACGCGGCCTCTGACGCCGCTCGCGCCGTAGAGCAGCCGCTGCCGGAGAGCCAGTACAGGCAGGTCCTCTCGGCGCTGGCGGTGGCCGCGGCCCAGACGGCGCTGCTCATACTGGCCGTCTACGCCATAATGGGCTTCTCGGTGCCGATGGATAAACTGACCTTCACAACCGCCCATGTGGCGCGGCACTACGCGTTCTACGCGGCGTTCCTCGTCCTGTACAGCTTCACCCTCTCCTACGCCTTTCGCAACGCCGTGGCGGGAGGCCTGGCGGCCGCCGCTTTGTTTGTCGTCACGGCCTTCCCGCTGCTCTCGGCGGCCCTCTTCGGGGAGCTGCTGCTGGACCTGATCCCGCTGGCCTTCATCAATTCGCTGACCGCTGTACTTGCCCTGGCCGGCGCGCTGGGCGCGCTATACCTGTTGTGCCGCGCCTACGCCCGCAGGGAGGCCGGCAGAGCGGCCAAGGTGCTCCTTTCCGCGCTTCTGCTGGCGGCCCCCGCGCTGCCGCCTTTCTTCGGCCTGGCCGCCCTGCGCGCCAAAGCCGCGGACGTCACCTGGCCGGTATATCCGCTGGTGCTCAGCACCGACGCTCCCGAGGCCGCGCCCGGCGTCATGCTGGCGCAGAAGCCTTTTACCGGCGAGGTCTTTCTGATAGACGGGGAGGGCAGGCGCGCCGTAGTCTTCCCCGAGGACTCGGACCGGGGCGTGCCGAATTATTTTTTCCCGGTTCCGTCTTTCGTACGCGGGCAGACAATGTCCGCCTCCGACGGCAGCGTGTGGGTATACTGCAACCGCTATGACAAACCGGCCGTGCTGCTCAACGGCAGCGCCGCCGGAGGGCTGAAATTGCGCGCCGCCCTGCCGGACTCCCGGCGGGCGTACTTCGTGCGGGGAAAAGTCGCGGGGATAGTCGAGCGCCGCAAGGACGGCGCCTATTACGCGCCGCTGCGGACCGGTATGGGGCCGCTGGAGTGGAAAAAGATCGGCAACATGCCCGCGGAGGCCGCAAGGCGCTGGCTGGCCGGTACCGGCGAGGAAGCCCTGCTGGACGCCTTCCTGCGCGGCATGTTGGCCGGGGCCCCTGGCGTGGCCGTGGTCTCTGCCGACGGCAGGACCGTGACTTCCGGCGGCGAAAAGTGGACGGTGCCCGGAGCCTTAGGCCCCAAATCCCCCCTCGTCGGGGTAAGGCTCGACGACGGAGTGAACTACATAGTCCCGGCCGGCGACAGCAAAGACTACGCCGCTTACCTCTGTCCCCCCGGCAAGGCGGCCCGCAAGCTCTGGCAGGGTTACTTCCGCGTCGGTTCTAACCTCTGGCAGGCCCCCGACGGGACCCTCTGGGGCTACAACAGGAAATTACGCGTGGATGTTGCGGTCAAAACTATTTTCGGAACGAAGAAGAATGACCTGGAGTCCCCGCAATTCAGTATCCTGACCCGCGACGGCAGGTCCATAGAGTCTTTCCGCCTTGACCAGATATTAAGAGACCTTCCCGGCGCAAAAGGCGAGATAGCGCTGGTCAGGGAAGAAAATGGGGCGCTGTGGTTCACGCTAGGCAACGCCTATCTGGTAAAAACCGGCACGAACCCGCACGGCCCCTATTCCTACTGGAAACTTCCGCAAAGCGTACAGGAGAAATACTGGCGCAGCACCCTGGCGGCCAACCGCGACGGGCTGCTTATCGCGGCGCTGGACGGAGTGCACTTCATGGACTGGGAGGGGCGGGCCAGGAAGTTATAACGCCACGCGATGTAAAGAAAAGGGCCGGCAAGAGCCGGCCCTTTTCATTTTCCAACGCGCCCGCTTAGAAGGTCTGCGTCACCTTGTTGAGGCCTTTGGGGTTGTCGGGGTTGAGGCCCTTGGCCAGCGCCAGGCGCAGGGCCAGCTTCTTCATGCGGATGTCGGTCGGGATACAGCTGAACGGGAATTTCAGCGCGCCGGGCTTGACCACGTGGAAGGGCGTGCCGCGCTCCCTGAGGGCGCGCTGCACCTTTACGATGTCCTCTGGCGTCCGGGCGGACGGCGAGAAGAGGAAAACCAGGTCCTTGGAAGTGTAGGCGCCCACCGGCCCGTGCAGGAACTCGGCGGCGGAATAGCCCAGCGCGTGGGCCTTGGCCATCTCGCGGAACTTCAGGGCGGAATCCTCGGCCACGGCGTTGTAAGCGCCGCGCCCCACGAAGCCCAGCATATGCGCCTTGCGCACGGCGGCGATCAGCTTGTCCCCGCCGTAATTCTCCTTCACGGCGGCCGCGGCGGCGCCGACCGTGTCCTTGAAGTCCCTGTCGCCGAAGCAGCCGCTCCAGGCCTGCGCGGCCCACAGCACGGCCCAGAGCTGCAGCTCGAAGCTCTTGGTGGCGGCCACCGGTATCTCTTTGGAGTCGGAGAGCAGTATGTGGCGGCCGGCCAGGCGGGCCAGCGGGTTGTTCTTCAGGTCCGCCTCGTTGGTCACGGCCACGCCCTTGGCTCCCCATTTCAGGAGTATCTCCAGGCAGGCGGTAATGTCCTGGCTGCGGCCGGACTGCGAGAAGGCCCACACGGCCTGGCCCTTGAAGTTCAGCGGCTTGCGGGCCTCGAAGATGGAGTGAGGGTGGATGAAGTTGGTGATAGTGCCGGCGTAGGTCTCCCAGATATACTTGGCGAACAGGGTGGCCGTGCCGGAGGAGCCGCGGCCGACCAGGTAGACGGTCTTGTCCGGGGAGCGCAGGGCCAGTTTTTTTATCGCGCCGGCGCGGCTGGAGAATTTGGCCAGCAGTTCCGGGATCTCGGCTATGTCTTTGTAGGTAAGCGTGTCTTTTATGTTCATTTGCCCGCCGTTTTCCTTTTGATCTCCCGCAGTTTTTTGATGCCCAGGTCGATGTCGCGCAGGTCCATGCCGGTGCGGCCGTAATGGGCGTGCTCTATGGGCGAATCGGGACAGATATAGGTGCCGCGGCGCACGCCGCGGGGGTCGGCCGCCAGCCCCAGCCAGATCAGCCACGGCTTCATGGCCGAAAAATCCTTAGTCATCAGCTCGGGGTTGGAGCGCATGACCAGCTCCGGGTCGCCGAAGCCGTCCAGCACCACGCCGCTGTGGTAGCCGGCTTCCTTGGCCGCCTCCACGTCGCGGTGCGTGTCGCCTATCACGTACACGTCGCCGGGGCGGATGGAGGCCTTGGCCAGACGGGCCGCGCGCTGCACGGCCTTCTGCAGCACTTCGCTCCTGTGATGGGAGTCGCAGCCATAGCCGCCGAAAGCGAAATGCCTGAGCAGGCCGGAGGGCTCCAGCTTTATGAAAGCGCCGTCCTTCAGGTTGCCGGTGCCCAGGCCCAGCATGACGCCGTCGAGCTTCGAGAGCTTCTCGAGGAACTTCTCCACGCCTTTTACCTTAAAATATTTCTTAGCCTTTACCGAAGCCAGCACTTCGGCCGGCAGACGGTCCACGTATTTCTGCGTCAGCTCTTCAAGTTCCCTTTTGGTCGGCTTGCGGCCGCCCCCCGCCTTGTAGGCGTTCTCGAAGTTGGCCTTGTCGGTGGCGCCCTGCAGCTGCACCTTGTCGCAGGCGTTCTTATGGCCGGTCATGGCCTCCACGGCGAAGTTGAGCGCCCTGGCGCCCGCGCCGCCCGCCTTGACCAGCGTACCGTCAATGTCGAAAAGTATTATTTTCATAGGAATTGGGGACATAACACCTATTTCCGTGAAATAGGTGTTATGTCCCCGATTTGTAAGCGATCTTTCCTTTTTTTAGGGTCATGGAACACTGGCTGTCGCCGAAGTAGTAGCACAGCTCGCGGTAGTCGTCCGCGGCGAAAAAGGCCAGGTCGGCCTGCATGCCGGGCATCACCGCGCCGCACCTGTCGCCGATGCCGAGGGCCCAGGCCCCGTTGACGGTGGCGGCGCAGATGGCCTCCTCCGGGGTCATGGCGCAGTGGGTGCAGGCGGCGTTGAGCACGAACTGCATGTTCCAGCATGGGCAGGTGCCGGGGTTGAAGTCGGTGGCCAGGGCCACCGGCACGCCGGCGGCGATGAGCTCCCTGGCCGGCGGGAACTTGGCCAGGCCCAGGTAATAGTTGGAAGCCGGCAGCAGCGTGGCTATGGTGCCGGCGTCGCGCATGGCGGCTATGTCCTCGGCGTACACGTGGTCGGCGTGGTCGGCGCTGACGGCCCCGGCGGAGACGCCGGCGCGCGTGCCGCCGTAATTGGAGAGCTGCTCGGAGTGCACCTTGGGGCGCAAGCCCAGCCGCGCGGCCTCTTTCAGGTAGGCCGCCGTCTGCTCCGGCGTGAAATAGCCTTTCTCGCAGAAGATGTCGGCGAAGACGGCGAGCCCTTCGGCAACCGCCTTGGGCAGGATCTCGGCGGTCACGTAATCCAGATATTTTTGCGCGTCGCCGTTGAACTCGGGCGGCACGCTGTGGGCGGCCAGCAGGGTGGGCAGCAGCTCCAGCGGCGTCAGCTTTTTAGCGTCCCGCACGGCGCGCAGCATCTTCAGCTCCGAGTCCAGGCTGAGGCCGTAGCCGCTCTTCACCTCGGCGGTGGTGGTGCCGCAGGCGAGAAAGCGCGCGGCGCGCTCCGCCAGCTGGGCGGCCATGGCCTTCGGGGCCTGCCTGCGCACGGCGCCTATGCTCGACACTATCCCCCCGCCGGCGGCCTTGATCTCCTGGTAGGAAGCCCCGGCCGTGCGCATGGAGAAATCCTTCAGGCGCGGCTCGGCGAAGACCATGTGCGTGTGGCTGTCCACGAAGCCGGGCAGGCAGACGCCGCCGGTCTCCACTACTTTCGCCTTCTTGGCCAGGCGGTGGCGGGCCACGGCGGCGCGCGGCCCGGCGGCTTCGATGATACCGGCCTCCACTAGCACGGCCGCGTTCTTCACCAGGCCGGTCTCGCGCATAGCCGCGCCCGCGCGGGGAGCGTTGTCCCCGGCGAAGGTCAGGAGTTGTTTAATACCAGTAAAGAGTGTAGCCATATTTTCACACCGCTGTCATTCCGGCGCGTGCCGGAATCCAGTTCACTCCGAAGCTGGGAGCCTAGCGGAAGTTCTCGAACTGCAGGGTCAGGCCGTAGTCCCCGCCGCGCAGCAGGCTCATCGCGGCCTGCAGCTCGTCCTTGGACTTGGAGGTGACGCGCAGCGTGTCGCCCTGTATGGAGGCGTTGACCTTGAGCTTGGCGTCCTTGATGGCCCGGGTGATCTCCTTGGCCTTGTCCTGCGGTATGCCCTGCTGCACCTTGACGGCCATCTTGGCGGTGCCGCCCAGCGCGCTCTCCACCTTCTGGGCCGAGAAATTCTTTACCGGCAGGCCGCGCTTGGAGATCTTGGTCATCAGCACTTCGTTGAGGGCCTTCACCTTGTAGTCGTCCGACGACTGCAGCATGATCTTGTTCTCTTTCTTGTCGAAGTTGATCTCCGACTTGGTATCCTTGAAGTCGTAACGGTTAATGATCTCCTTCATGGCTATAGCTATAGCCTCGTCCACCACGGTATACTCCACTTTGGAAACCACGTCGAAGCTGAAATCAGAAGCCATATTTTCTCCTTTTATTTAGCGAGTTCCTTCTTTATCGAAGCAGCCATCGCGGCCAGCGCCCTGTTGACGGACTGCGCGTCGTAATCTTTTTCCGCGGAAGAGCTGAGCAGCACCCGGCCCGTACCGGGGTCCACGAATTTCACGGTGAGGCCGCTGAAGACGGTGCGGGTCTCCTCGCGCACTTCGCCCGGCACCTGCCTTACCGGCTGGGGCCGCTTGCCGGGCCTGGCCGGGACCGGCGGGAGCTTCACCCGCGGCGTCACGGTGCGCACGCGCTCGCGCCGCACCCGGTACGAGCCGGTCACTACCGCGCTAACCCCGGCGAGCCTGCCCACCAGGGCCAGGTCGCCCGGCGCCAGCGCCCCGGACAGCGAGATCTTCTGCTCCGCCAGCACTCCCTCCAGCTGGGCGCGCTCCACCACGTCGAAGCCGGCGCCCATCAGGTAGGTGGTAAAGGCCTCGGCGAGAGAGAGGCCTGTCTCGGCGTCCCTGCCGCCGAACGGCATCACCGCCACGCGCGCGTCGGGAGCCAGCGCGCCGCGCCGCACGGTCTTCACCGAGGCGCAGCCGGCCAGCAGCGCGGCCGCCAGGCAGAGCGGCGCGAGGCGCCTCATTTCTTCCCCAGCATCGGGATCTTAACGCCTTTCTTCCTGGCGAAATCAGAGGCGATCTTGTAGCCCGCGTCGGCGTGGCGCAGCACGCCCATGGCGGGGTCGTTGGTCAGCACGCGCTCCAGGCGCGCCGCCATCTCTTTGCTGCCGTCGGCCACCGTCACCTGTCCGGCGTGCAGCGAGTAGCCCATGCCCACGCCGCCGCCGTGGTGGAAAGACACCCAGCTGGCGCCCGAGGCGGTATTGATCAGCGCGTTGAGTATCGGCCAGTCGGCTATGGCGTCGGAGCCGTCCTTCATGGCTTCCGTCTCGCGAAAGGGGCTGGCGACGGAGCCGGAGTCCAGGTGGTCGCGGCCTATCACTATCGGCGCGCTGACCTTGCCCGTGCGCACCAGCTCGTTGAACATCAGGCCGGCCTGGTGGCGCTCGCCGTAGCCCAGCCAGCAGATGCGCGCCGGCAGGCCCTGGAAAGCCACCCGCTCGGCGGCCATGTCCAGCCAGTGGTGCAGGTGGGCGTTCTTGGGGAACAGCTTCTTGATGGCGGCGTCGGTGACGGCTATATCCTTGGGGTCGCCGGAGAGCGCCGCCCAGCGGAACGGGCCTTTGCCCTCGCAGAACAGGTCGCGGATATAGGCCGGCACGAAACCGGGGAAGTCGTAGGCGCGCTTGACGCCCTGCTTGAAGGCCATGGTGCGGATATTGTTGCCGTAGTCGAAGGTGACGGCCCCTGCCTTCTGCAGTTTCAGCATGGCCTCCACGTGGATAGCCATCGACTCCATCGCCAGCCGCATGTACTTTTTCGGGTCCTTCTTGCGCAGGGCCGCGGCCGCCGCCAGGGTGTAGCCCTTCGGGATATAGCCGCGCAGCGGGTCGTGGGCCGAGGTCTGGTCGGTCAGCACATCTATTTTGACGCCGCGGCGCGCCAGCTCGGGCAGCACCTCGGCGCAGTTGCCCAGCAGGCCTATGGAAAGCGGCTTCTTCGCCTTCTGCGCGGCGGCCGCCAGCCGCAGCGCCTCGTCGAGGTCGCGGCTCATGATGTCCACGTAGCGGGTCTCGAGGCGCTTCTTTATGCGCGTCTCGTCCACCTCCACCACTATGGCCACGCCGCCGCACATGGTGACGGCCAGGGGCTGGGCGCCGCCCATGCCGCCCAGGCCGCCGGTCACGGTCAGCCGGCCGGCGAGGTCGCTCTTGAAATGCTTGCGGGCGCAGGCGGCGAAGGTCTCGTAGGTGCCCTGCAGTATGCCCTGCGTGCCGATATAGATCCACGAGCCGGCCGTCATCTGGCCGTACATCATCAGGCCTTTCTTATCCAGCTCGTCGAACGTCTCCCAGTTGGCCCAGTTGCCCACCAGATTGGAGTTGGCGATGATGACGCGGGGGCTGTACTCGTGCGTGCGCAGCACCCCGACGGGCTTGCCGCTCTGCACCAGCAGCGTCTCGTCGTTCTCCAGTTTGCGCAGGGAAGAGACGATGGCTTTATAGCAGTCCCAGTTGCGGGCGGCTTTGCCGCGCCCGCCGTAGACCACCAGTTCCTCGGGGCGCTCGGCCACCTCGGGGTCCAGGTTGTTCATCAGCATGCGCAGGGCGGCCTCCTGCTGCCAGCCCTTGCACGAAAGTTTGTTGCCGCGCGCCGCGCGTATGTTCTTTATCATGGTTGCCTCGTTAGTTCACGAAATGGCCGCAGAGGATATCCTCGGCGACGTTCTCGATGCGCTCGGAAAAGACCTCGTCGCCCTTGAAGGCCGGGGACACCTCGCGCAGCTTGGCCAGGGCGGCCTCCAGGCGCGCGCTGCTCTTGAGCGGGCGGTGGAACTCTATGCCCTCGCCGGCCGCCATCATCTCGATGGCGACTATCCGGGCCACGTTGCGCACCACGGTGCTGAGCTTGAGCGCCGCGTTCATGCCCATGCTGACGAAGTCCTCCTTGTTGGCGGAGGTGGGAATGGAGTCGGCGCTGGCCGGGTGGCTGAGGATCTTGTTCTCGTTGCACAGCGCGGCGGCCGTCACGTGCGCTATCATGAAGCCGCTCTCCAGGCCCGGGTTGCGGGCGAGGAAGGGCGGCAGGATCTTGAAGTCGCTGACCAGCTGGGCGATGCGGCGCTCGGAGATGTTGCCCAGCGCGGTGATGGCGATGGCGGCGAAGTCGGCGGCGAAGGCCACGGCCTGGCCGTGGAAGTTGCCGCCGGAGAGCACCTCGATCTCGCCCTTCTTCTTCCCCTCCACCACCAGCGGGTTGTCGGTCACGCTGCCCAGTTCGATCTCGAAGACGTTGAGCGCGTACTCTATGGCGTCGCGCGAGGCGCCCATGGCCTGCGGCATGCAGCGCAGCGAGTACGGGTCCTGCACGCGCTTGTCGGTGTGCTTGTGGGAGGCGCGGATCTGGCTGCCCTTGAGCATGCTCTCCAGCATCTCGGCCACCTCGAGCTGGCCGGCGTGGGGTTTGAGCTCGTGGATGCGCTTGTCGAAAGCCACCGGGGTGCCCTTGAGGGCCTCCATCGTCATCGCGCCGGTAAGGACGGAGGAATAGAAAAGGTTCATCGCCTCGAACAGCGCCAGGCCGCCCACGGCCTTCATCGCCTGCGTGCCGTTGATCAGCGCCAGGCCTTCCTTCTCGGCCAGCTCCACCGGCTTTATGCCGGCGCGCTTCATCACCTGCGCCGAGGGGACGAACTCGTCCTCGCCGGCCAGCTTGGCGTAGCCCTCGCCGATCAGCGTCAGCGCCATGTGCGCGGACGGGGCCAGGTCGCCGCTGGCGCCCACGGAGCCCTTGGACGGGATGAACGGGATCACGCCCTTGTTGATCATCGCGGCCAGCGTCTTCACCACCAGCGGCCGCACGCCGGAATTGCCCATGGCCAGCTCGTTGGCCCGGGCGAACATCAGGGCCAGCGTCTCCGCGTCCTCCAGCGGGTCGCCCACGCCGCAGGCGTGGCTGCGGATCAGGTTCACCTGCAGGCTCTTGAGGCTCTCGCGCGAGACGCGCTGGCTGGCCAGCTCGCCGAAGCCGGTGTTGATGCCGTACATCACCTTATCCTCGGAGAGCAGCGCCTCCAGGCTGGCGCGCCGGCCGGCTATCAGCTTCAGCGCCTTTGCGGTTATCTCCACGCGCCGCTGCCCGTAGGCCACCTCGGCGAAATCCACTATATCAGGGGCGGTCCCCAGGGTAAAAGGCTTGTTCTTGGCGCTCATGTTGTCCTCCCTCCGCATTTCGCAATAAGGTCCGCCACGGTGACGGCGCCCGCGGACCGGAAGGCGCCTGTAAAATGTTCGAAGATCTTGCGCGTCATCTCCACGTCGCTGAGGGCGCGGTGCCAGCCCTCGTTGGAGAGGTTGAGCTCGGCCGCGATGTTGCCGAGCCGGTTGCTCTGGAATTTCCAGTTCTTCCTCGCTATGACCAGCGTGTCCACCACGTAAAGCCTGGGGAACTTAAGCCCTACGCGGGCGAATTCCTCGCGCAGGAACGAGACGTCGAAGTCGGCGTTATGGGCTACGAGAACGGTGTTCTCCAGCAGCGCCAGCAGGCGCGGCGCCACCCCGCCGAAACCGGGGCTGTCCTTGACCATGGCGTCGGTGATGCCGTGTATCCTGGAAACCTCGGCCGGGATGGGGATGCCCGGGTTAACGAGTTCGGCCAGCGTACCCACGCGGTCGGCCCCGCGGAAGCTGACCGCCGCCACCTCGCACACGCGGGCGGACCTGGGAGAAAGACCGGTGGTCTCCACGTCGATAAAAGTGAAGACGGCCTCTTCTATTTTAAGTTTTTCTATGACTGACAGCATGAAGCCTTTTAAATTCCCCGCTTACAGGTAGCCGTAATAGACGTACCTGGTCCAGAACCCGGTCAGCACCGCCGTGAACACGCTGATCCAGACGTTGATGCCGCTGAGGTCCATGATGCGCTTGCGCCTGACGTAGAAAAGCTGGGCTATCCAGGCGACAGCGAACAGGGTCCACCAGTAGCCGGCGGCGAAGAAGAAGGCCCAGATCACCACGCGCTCGAAGATCAGGAAATATTTTTCGTCGAAGGCCGGGAAGGTCTTGCCGAACAGGTCCTTTTCCACGAAGTAGATCAGCACGGTGGTGAAGTGCGTGACCAGCACCAGCATGGTGGCTATCGCGGCCCATTTCTCCCCCATCAGCAGCCCGGGCTCGGGCACTACGATCGGCGAGATCAGGAACAGCACGTAGACGTGCACGATCTGGTCCACCAGGAAGCTGAGCGTGTTGTCCTTGTACCAGGACTTCATGCTGTAGACGCGCAGTTCGTCCACGGCGTAATGCACCACGAACATCAGCACCAGCGCCTGCCAGCCGTTCACGGCCAGGCCGCCGGCGGTGAACCAGACATCGCCCAGGTACTGCCAGGTCAGCGCCACCGAGGTCACCAGGTGCGTCAGGCAGTGTATCAGCATGCCCCAGGCGCTCTTGCGCTTGAGGCGGTTGACGATGTCGAGCTGCAGCGTGAAGTCCGCCAGCAGATGCGCCAGTACCAGTCGCCAGAAAATTACCATAAGGCTCCTTACCCTTTCTCAGTCAGGTTGAAAGACTGGTCCCAGTCCTTCGGCGGCTCCTTGATGAAGAGCTCGGCTTTCTCCACGTAGAACTGGGAGGGGCCGTCGCCGGGGAGGGCCTCCAGCGCTGCCTTGAAATGCGGCAGCGAGCCGGC
>MGTZ01000058.1:15921-49203 GCA_001799715.1 Elusimicrobia bacterium GWB2_63_16
CTCGCCCTTGCGGGCGAAGGGCTCGTAGACCTTGGTCGGGATGGCCTTGCCCACCACCCGGATGCTGCCCAGGTAGCGGTGGTCGAAAGCGTCCTTGAGGTCGCCGAACGTGGCCTCGCTGGTCATGATCTTGGAGTGGAAGTACTTGTTGGCGCCTTCCATACGGGAGGCCATGTTGACGGTGTCGCCCATCACGGTGTAGGAAAGGCGCGACTTGGAGCCCATGTTGCCCACTACCATGTGGCCGGAATTCACGCCCACGCGGCACTTGGGTTTGATGGTGAACTGGGTGAGCGACTCGTTGAGGCGCGCCATCTCCGCCTGGCAGTCGATAGCCGCCAGAATGCCGAGTTTGCGGTGGTCGGCCTGGTCCAGCGGGGCGTTCCAGAAGGCCATGATGCAGTCGCCGATATACTTGTCCACCGTGCCGTCGTGCTTGAGGATGACGTCGGTGAACGCCGACAGGTACTCGACCAGCATCGCGGTCAGCTCTTCGGGCGACAGCTTCTCCGACATCGTCGTGAAACCGGCCAGGTCCAGGAAGAAGGCGGTCATGTCGCGCTTCTCGCCGCCCAGCGACAGTTTGGACGGGTCCTTGGTGATCAGGTCCACCACCTTGGGGGACAGGTACTGGCCGAAGGTGTTCTTGATCCACCGTTTCTCGCGGCCTTCGGCCATGCCTTTATCCACGGTGATGTAGGCGAACGGCAGGAAGAAACTGAGGAAGACCGACATGAACGGGATTATCATGGCGTTCGCGCGCAGCGCGATATCGGCCACGAACAAGGCCAGCATCACGGCTACGGAAACCCCGACCAGCAGGTGCAGCGAGTAGCGGCGCAGCAGTACGGGGATCCACGGCAGGGCCAGCAGCAGCAGTGAGAGAGGAACAGGATTCAGTTCCGTCTTGAAATCCCCGGCCAGCAGGTTGTCCAGGAAGGTAGCGTGCACCTCCACGCCAGGCAGCTGCTTGTTGAAGGGACTGGGCACATGGTCGAAAGCGCCCAGCGCGGTGGAACCGATGAAGACTATGCCGCCCTTCAGCGCGGCTTTTTCCTCGGGGGCCAGCCGGTCCTCCAGGATGTCGGCAACGGAGATATGGCGGAACGGGGTTTCGATATATTCGGGTTGGGCTTTCTTCCAACCCGGGTGGGCCGCGCGCAAGACTTTATATCTGTAGCTGAGAAAACGCGGCTCGGCGCCATACAGCATTTCCAGCTCCAGCAGCGGTTTGCCGGAGTAGAGGGCGTAAGGGGCTATGCCCAGCGAAGGGAGTGTGGCGTCCTTGCACTCCTTCCAGCGGCGGATATCCTTGAGCCCGGCCTTAGCGTAGGAAAGAAAATCGTCGAAAGCGAGGTCGTCGTTAGTGTCGCGGCCCGGGTAAAAAGGCCAGTAGCGCCGCACCTGCCCGTCCTCGTCCTGGGTTATATCCACGTTCGGATAGGCGAGATAGGCGCTGTGCTTCTGCAGGCCGGGCTGGGTTTTCTCTATCTCCCAGGAAAGTTCATTCACGTTCACCAGGTTGACCACGTTGCCGGCCCTGGCCACGGCCTCGGCGAAGATGCGGTCGTTTGACGGTGTGTCCCGGTCCGGGTCGAAGAACATCACGTCGATGCCGATGGCCTTCACGCCGAGAGCGTTGATCTTGTCTATGACGGCGCCATAGTAGCGGCGCTTGAAGGGGTAGCCGTACTTCTGCACCGTATAATCGTCGATGGCGACGATACTGATCTTGTCGCCCGCGGGCTTATTGATATATTTTCCGAAAAAGGAGGCCGCCGAATAATCCGGCACCGAAGGGTCGAACAGGGACAGTTTGGCCGGCAGGTTCACGATGAAATGGTCCCAGCCATAATCCAACTGCCTGGTGGCCGGTGTGGCCAGGGCTATGATCGCCCAGAGCGCGGCGAAGAGCGCCGTGAAGAAATAAACTTTCGCGCCGCCCAGTATTTTAAATATTTTTTTCAGCATAAGCACCCCTTACCCCTGTTTAAACGCCTTTCGGCGCCGTAAATTTGAAAGCCGCCCCGCCGCCGGGGCCCGTTTCGGCCCAGATGCGGCCGCCGTGCAGCTCCACTATCTTGCGGGCGATGGCCAGGCCCAGGCCGAAGCCGGACTCGCCCTCTCCGGACTTCAGCCGCTTGTACTTCTCGAAGACGGCCTCCAGCTGGTCGGCCGGCACGCCCGGGCCGCTGTCGTTCACCGAGAAAACTATATATTCGCCCTCGGCCCCGGCCGAGGCGGTCACGCTGCCCCCCTTGGGAGTGAACTTCCAGGCGTTGGAAAGCAGGTTCTCCAGCACGCGGCGCAGCAGCTCCTGATCCGCGGAGAACTCGGCTCTCCCGGCGGGCGGCTCCACCCGCAGGGTCAGGCCCTTCTCCTCGTAAATGGCGCGGAAGCTGTCCGCGGCCGAGGAGAGGAAAGCTCCGGCGTCCACGGGCTTCAGGTCCGGCTTCAGCTGGCCGGCTTCCATGCGGGAGATATCCAGGATATTTTCCAGCAGCTTGAACAAACGGTCGCTGGAATCCTTGACGTTGCGCACGTAGCCGGCCTGTTTGGCTCCGGGCTCGAATTCCTTCTCCAGCAGCTTGATATAGCCCTGCATGGTCAGCAGCGGGGCGCGCAGGTCGTGCGCGACGGAATGGAAGAAATCCTCTTTCATCTTCTGCATCTTGCGCTCCAGGGTGATGTCGCGCAGCACGATGAAGATGGCGGGGTTCTGCGTCTTGGCCGAGAGGGTCTGCACGCTCATGCGGTAGTAGCGCGCCGCGCCGTCCCGCTCCAGCTCGATCACGCCGCTCCTGGAGCGGGCTTTCTTGTCCACCAGGTCGGACACCTTGCGGCGCAGCCGCTCGTTCTCGCCGGGGACGGCGTCGGGGCCCAGTATCTCGCGGGCCGCGGCGTTGGCGTACAGCAGCTCGCCGCGCATGTCGCAAAGGATGATCGCGTCGTGGATCAGGCTGACCAGCAGTTCGAGCTTCTGCTTCTCCTCGAAGACCTTCTCCACCTGTATGCCGTGGTAGCGGTCCACTTCCCTCATCATGGAGTTGAAGGACTTCAGCAGGGCGCCCAGCTCGGCGAACTCCGTGGCCTCGCTTACCGGGGTTTCGAACTCTCCGTCCGACACGCGCCGCGCGCCGTCCATCAGCGCGGCGACGGGGGCGCCCAGCCGGCGGGTGAAGAGCAGCGCCGAAAAGTAGAAGACGGTGATCACCGCGAGCAGGAAGAAAGCCATCAGCCAGGAGATGCGGTTGATCCCGGCGAAGGCCTCGGCCTTGTTCTCGAGGGCGACCATGAACAGGTCGAAGCCGCGCACCGGCGCGGCCGCTCCTATATAGGCCGCGTCCCGACCGGAGATCTCGAAGACCGGTCCGCGGCCGAGTATTTCGCGCACCTCCGCCCCGTTGAACTTCTCGAACGAGCCGGAGAGCGTCAGCGAGTTGCCGGCCGCGTCCGACAGCAGCAGGCCGCCGGTCCGGCCCAGCCGCTGCGTGCGCAGCTTTACGAAGAGATCGCGCAGGTTGACCGCGGCGAAGGCGTAATAGCCGCCGTCTATGGGGTAGACGGCGCGGCAGAGGGGCATGTCGTAGACCATCTCGAAGCCGCCCAGCGCGGGGCGGCCGGAACGGACGGCCTTGAGGAACTGCGGATCGCGCGACAGATCCACCGCGCCGGCGAAATAGCGCTTGAGCTCGGGCACGCCGCCGCTCAGCACGCCGCGGCCGTCGGCGCGGGCGAAGGCCAGGAACAGGAATTCAGGGTTCTTCTTCAGCGCCCGCTCCAGGCCGGTCTGGCTGACATAGGAGGCGTCGGTGTCCCACATGCGCTCGAAGCGGCGCGACAGGTCCTGCGCCTCCCGCTCCATCATCAGCGAGCCCATCTGGGCCACGCTGCGCTGCAGTTCGGAGATATCCTGCCTGGCGCGGGTCTGGAAATAGAACAAAAAGCCCACGGCGGGGACCAGAGGGATCACCCCCGCCCCGAACACGATAAGCAGCAGCCTGTTGAGCAGTGTCACTTTATTTAAAAAACCGCGTCTCTGTCGCTCCGGCGCCGGCGCCCGGGCCCTCAGCCCGGCTTTCCCCGGGCCGGCCGGCCGCCCGTCACCTCTTCTTCAGCGCCTCTATCAGCTTGGGCACTATCTCGTGCGCGTCGCCCACGATGCCGTACTTGGCGACGTTGAAGATGGGCGCGTTCGGGTCCTTGTTGACCGCGACGATCACGTCGGAGGCCTTCATGCCCACGATATGCTGCACCGCGCCGGAAATGCCGAAAGAAAGATACAGTTTGGGCGACACCGTGGTGCCGCTCTGGCCCACCTGGTGCGTCTTGTCCTTGAAGCCCAGGTCCACGGCCGCGCGCGAGGCGCCGACCACGCCGCCGAGCAGTTTGGACAGCTCCTCGAGCTGCTTGAACTTCTCCTTGGTCTTCATGCCGCGGCCGCCCGAGACGATCACGCCGGCGGTCTCTATCTTCACGCCCGCGGCGTCGTGCGCTATCTTGCGCTCGAGCACCTTCACGCGGCGCAGGCTCTTGTCCAGCTTGGCTCCCTCGCGCACCACCACGGCGGTGCGGCCCACCACGGGCTCGTTCATCTTCATCACGTTGGGGCGCACGGTGGACATCTGCGGCCTGGAATTGGGGGCCAGGATGTCAGCCATGATGTTGCCGCCGAAGGCCGGCCGGCTCTGCAGCAGCAGGCCGTCCTTGATGGCCAGCGCGGTGCAGTCGGCGGTGAGGCCGACGTAGAGCGTGGAGGCCACGCGCGGGGCCAGGTCGCGGCCCTGGATGGTGGCGCCGTAGAGCATCGAGGAGGGCTTGTGGCGGTTCACCAGGCCCACGATGACGGTGGAGAAGATGTCGGTGTTGTACTCGAACAGCTCGTCGTGCTCCACCATGTAGACCTTGTCCGCGCCGTAGGCGCCCAGGTCCTTGGCGTAGTTGTGGTCCTTGTCGGTCAGCAGCACCGCGCAGACCTCTTCCTTGAGCTCGTCGGCGAGCTTGCGCGCCGCGCCCAGCAGCTCGAACGTGACGGGCTTGATCTTCTTGGGATGGGTCTTGTCGCCGGTCTCGGTCAGCTCGACGTAGACCCAGACGCCCTTATAGCCCGAGAAGTCCTTGGCGGAGGCTTCCTCGCGGGTGATCGTGATGGCCTGCACGGGGCAGACCTGCACGCAGGCGCCGCACAGCGTGCAGGCCTCGTTCATCACGGCTTTCTTGCTTATCATGTTGATCGCCGCGAAGGGGCAGACCGGTACGCACTTGGTGCAGCCTATGCATTTATTGGAAACTTCTATCATCGTATCTCCTGTATTTAAATCCGGGTCACTCTACGAAGTGCTCGCTGCGCATGATCTCCAGTATCTTGCCGGCGCCTTCCTGGCCCGAGCCGGAGAACATGGCCGCCTTCTCCCTCTGCGGGGGCGGGTAGATCCTGCTGACCTGGGTGGGAGAGCCCTTGAGCCCCAGGAAATGCGCCTCGGCGCCGACGTCGGCCGCGCTCCAGACGTGGAACGGCTTCTTCAGCGAGGCGCTGACCGCCAGGAAGGACGGGTAGCGCGGCGTGTAGTCCTTGGTCATGATCATGGTCAGCAGTACGGGCGGGCGGGCCTCCAGCACCTCGTAGCCGCCGTCGATCTGCTTGCGCGCTATAACACGGCGGCCGTCCACCTCCACCTGTTCGCAGAAAGTGATCTGGGGGATGCCCAGCTGCTGGGCCACGCCGGGGCCGGTCTGGGCGGTGTCGCCGTCTATGGCCTGCATGCCGGCCAGGATCATGTCCACCTTGCCGATCTTCTTTATCGCCTTGGCCAGCGCGTAGGAAGTGGACCAGGTGTCGGAGCCGGCGAAGGCCATGTCGGAGAGCAGGATGCCCTCGTCGGCGCCCAGCGCCATGCCCATCTGCACCACGCTCTTGGCCTGGGGCGGGCCCATGGAGACCAGGGTCACCTTGAAATTATGCTTCGCCTTGAGCTCCAGCGCCGCCTGCAGGGCGTAATGGTCGTAGGGGTTGATGATGCTCGGCACGCCGGCGCGGATCAAATGGCCGGTCTCCGGGTTGATCTTCACTTCGGTGCTGTCGGGCACCTGTTTGACGCAGACTACGATGTTCATGTTGTCTCCTTAAATTATTTGGCCTTGAAGGTCTGCTTGAGCTTGGCCGCCACCAGGTCCATGTCGGCTATCATCCCCTTCTGCTCGGCCTGCACGGCTTCGATGTTCACCGCGTCGGCAAGGTTGCCGGCCTGCTCGGCCGCGCCGAGCACCAGCGCCAGGCCTTCCAGCGCGGTGTTGAGGGCGGCTTCGCGGGCGAACACGCGGGCCATGGCCTGCCAGCCTTCGCGGTCGAAGCGCACCGTCTCGCTGTACTTCGGGGCGGCGGCGGCGGTGGAGAAGATGGCGGCGGTCTCGGCGGCGCAGATCAGCTTGCCCAGTTTGAACGTGACGTGCTGGTGGCGGGTGAGTTTCTGCACGCGGCACTCTTCCAGCACCGCGGCGAGGGCCCGCAGGCCCAGCGCGGCGGCGTGGGCGCCCGCCTTGGGCTCCGTGGCGTGCACCTGGTCCAGCCGGTCGGCCATATCGAGGTAGTAGCGGCCGCGGGACTTGAGGTGCTCCTGCCAGCGCCCGCGGTAGATGGTCATCTCCAGCACCTCGCTGGTGCCCTCGTAGATGCAGCAGATCTTGATGTCGCGCTTGATCTTCTCTACGGGGAAGTCCTTGGTGTAGCCGTAGCCGCCCAGCGCCTGGATAGCGTCGTCGGCGGCCTTGTTGCCCCACTCGGAGGCGCCGTACTTGGCGATGGCGCCCTCGGTCTGCAGGCCGTGCTCGCCGGAGTCCAGCCGCTGCGAGGTGTATTCGATATAGGAGCGCGCGCCTTCCATGCGCACGTAATTGGGGACGATCAGCTTGTGGGTGTAACCCTGCTTTTCGGACAGCGGCCCGCCGCCCTGTATGCGCTGCTGGCTGTAGCGGATAGCCTGTTCCAGGGCCTCTTCGCCCGCGCCGAGGCCGAAGGCGGCCACCACCACGCGGGTATAGCCGAACACGGCCTGGGCCTGCAGCAGGCCCTTGCCCTCTTCCATGCCGATAAGATTCTCGGCGGGCACGTAAACGTTGTCGAGCGACAGGCCGGCGGTGTTGGAGAGGCGGATGCCGTGCTTGTCCTCGTGCTTGTTGGGGCTGAACCCCTCCATGTTCCTCTCGACGAGGAACCAGGACGGGCCGCCGGGGGCCAGCGCGAGTATCGTGTAGAGGTCGGCCACGCCGCCGTTGGAGATCCACTGCTTGTTGCCGGTGACGTTGTACCCGACGATCTTGCCGTTCTTGACCACGTGTTCGGCGCGGGTGCGCAGGTTCACCAGGTCGCTGCCGGCGTCGGCCTCGGTGGCGCCGTAGGCCACCAGCAGGTTCTCGCCGGCTATGCGTTTGAGCCACTTTTCCTTCTGCTCCTCCGTGCCGCCCACGTTGAGCGGGTCGGTGCCGAGGAAGGTGGCGAACACGCCGGTGGCGATGCCGAGGTCTATGCGGGCCAGCTGCTCGCAGACGCGGTAAATGTCGAACGTACCGCCCGAAACGCCGCCGTATTCGGCCGGCACCATCAGCAGGTGCAGGCCCAGCGTGTCGTGCTGGTACATCTCTTTCAGTATTTCAGCGGGGAATTCGTTCTTCTCGTCGAGCTCGCGGATCAGGTCGTAGGGGATGCGCCGCTTGGCGTACTCCTTGAGACTGTCCAGCATCAAATTGCGTGAGATAGCGTCCATGCTTGCCATTCAATAACTCCTTGGTCCTTTAAAAATTCAGGCCTTGACCGTTTCGCAGGCGGCGAGGTAGCCTTTCACTTCGGCGGTGATCTTCTCCCCGAAGGCCTTGTCCTCTATGCCTTCGGCGTTGATAAAGACGTTCTCGGCCGCGCAGCGGATGGCCGCTTCCAGCAGGTAGCGGGCGCTCTTGAAGTCGCTCATCACGTGGGAGGAGATGGAGCCGGCGCAGACCGTCAGGCCGGCCATGGCCTCGGAGGCCAGGCGGGCGGTCTTGAGCGGCACCTCGGCCGCGTGCTTCAACGCGGCCTGCATCTTCACCTTGCGCTCGGGGTTGTCCTTGGGGATCTTCATGGCTTCCATGAAGCCGTCGAAGGAGGCGGCGTCCTCGGCCACGCAGCTCTGCAGGGCGGCCTTGTGCGCGCCCAGATGGTCATTGAGCTGGCGCAGGGCCGGTTTCCTGGCCTCTTCGAGTTTCTTGCTCCGCAGGGTGATGCCGATGGCCATCTGGCCGAGCGCGCAGCCCATGGCGCCGCTCACGCCGGCCGCCGAACCGCCGCCGGGGGTGGGGTCGGTGTTGGCCAGCGCGTCCACGAACAGGCCGGCGCCGGCCTGCCAGGAGGAGAGCAGCTTGAGCAGCTTGGTCTCGAGCACCTGCTCTTCCTTCTTGAAATCCTTCACCTGCAGGTTCTCCACCGCGTAGTCGGTCAGCGCGTCCTGGGTGGTCAGGCCGATGAGCTCGGTGCCGCTGACGGTGATGCCCCTGGGGCCGAGGTCCTTCTGCATCTCGTCCATGACCTTTTTTATGGACGTGGTCTTGTAATCGGTCAGCACGGTGGACATCTGCACCTGGCCCTTGCTCTCGAGGAAGATCTCCTTGGCGCGCAGGGCCGGCAGGCCGCCGCCCGAGGTGCGGATCTTCTTGGCGAGGCCCTTGGCGAACTCCATGTCGGTGGTGTTCAGGTTGACGTTGAAGTTGACGATCTGGTTGCGGGCTCCCACGGCCATGGCGCCGGCGGTGGGGTGGATATGGTTGGGCCCGAAGTCAGGCACGCGCTCGGGGTCCTTGCCGATCACTTCGCGCAGGCCCTCGAACTGGCCCTTGCGCACCTTGGCCAGGTCCTTGCGGTGGTCGAATTTGGCGGCGCGGTCGTAAAGGTAAACGGGGATATTGAGTTCGCGGCCGATGCGCTCGCCGGCCTTCTCGGCCAGCGCTATGCAGTCCTCTATCGTGGAATCCATGATCGGGATGAACGGGGCCACGTCCGTGGCGCCCATGCGGGGATGTTCCCCTTTATGGTGGTTGAGGTCTATGAGCTGGGCGGCCTTTTTGGTAACCGCGAACATGGCGTCGGCGGCGGTCTCCACAGGGGCCATGAAGGTGAGCACGGTGCGGTTGTGGTCGGCGTCCTTCTCCACGTCGAGGACGAGCACGCCGGGCACGGCCCGGGCGGCGTCTACAATAGCGTTGATCTTGGAGAGGTCGCGGCCTTCGCTGAAATTAGGAACGCATTCCACGAATTTACCCATAAATCCTCCGTAAAAGTCGCAATGGCGCTGCCCGCCTTATAATATATATATCATACAAATTATGCCGGACGGCTGAAAAGGCCGGAAAAAGCGATAACCCCCTTTTGGGGGGTTATCGCTCTCCCTTGTGTCGGGGAGTTCACAGTTGGAGGCCGCTATACGGCGTCCACGTATATTATAGCAGATAGTATTGACTTGTCAAGGGGCCGGCAAGGGGGTCTTTTTATTCCTCCAGACCCCGTACTGCAGCGTGAAAGTGAAATTCACGCTGTCCGCCGACCCCAGGTCCAGGCTGGCGCCGTTCATGTTGAAGATCTTATGCCAGCGCAGGTCCAGGCCGCCCGTGGTGCCGAACCAGAAAGGGAAACCCATCCCCCCGCCGAAGTTCAGCCCGCCGCTGGAACCCGAATCAGAGGCGTACCGTATCCCTCCCGCCGTGTAGGCGGGGCTGCTCCACTGGTAGACCCCGGCGCCCAGTATGCCGTAAAAGACCTTGTTCCCCTCCGGGTAGGAGGCCCGCACGAAAGGCGTCAGCGAGAAAATTTTCAGAGTAAGCCCCTCCGAAGAGTTGTTGGCGTAACCGCCGGCGTAGGCGGCCTCGGCCCCGTAGCTCAGGAACTCGTCCACCCGCCGTGAGGCGGAAACCACGAAAGTTCTGGAAGTCTTGAAGCCGCCGTCGCCGTCGCCCCAGTGGCCGCCCACCGGCCTGCTCCAGCCCGTGCCGGCCGACAGATAGCCGGCCAGGTAGCGCGACGGCTCGGGCAGGTCGCCCAGGTCCGGCAGGTCGGGCAGCACCTGCGCGCCCGCGGGCCCGGCCAGGCAGGCCAGCAGCAGCGCCGCGGCGGCCAGGCGCATCAGCGGGGCTCCACGCCGATGCCCGCCCGCACGCGGTCCAGCGAGTACACCCCGTCGCGGGAAAGGAAGGAGGGCCGGCTCAGGCCGCTGTCCTTGATGAAGAAAGGGGTGTCGAGGTCCATGAAATCGAAACCGCCCAGGCCGGCGGCGAACTGCGCGGCGGCGCAGGAGGCCAGCTCGCTCTCCACCATCTCGCCCATCATCAGCTTTATGCCTTTGGCGCGGGCCAGGGCCCAGACCTCGCGGGCGCGCAGGAAGCCGAGCTTGGTGAGCTTGATATTGACGGCCGTGACCGCGTTGCGGCGGATCAGCTCGAAGACGTCGTCGAGGGAATAGGCGGACTCGTCGGCGCAGACCGGCATGGGCAGCCGCCGCGAGAGGTAGGCCAGCCCGTCGAAGTCGTCCTTCTTCACCGGCTGCTCCACCACCTCGGGCGTGATGCCGCGCCGCATCAGTCCCCGGACGAACTTCTCGGCCTCTTTGGCGGAGTAGGCGCAGTTGGCGTCCAGGTAGACGGCGCAGCCCGGGGCGGCCCGGCGCACGGCCTCGAGCCGCCGGTAGTCCTCGTCCATATCCACGCCGGTCTTGATCTTGAAGATACGGAAGCCGCGGGCCCGCATTTTTTTGGTGAAATCGTAGGCCGCGCCGGCGCCGCCTATCACCACGGTCACGTCGGTCTTCACCGCGGGCACTCGCCCGCCGAAGAATTTCCACAGCGAGATGCCCTGCAGCCTGCAGGCCAGGTCCAGCACGGCCATCTCGGCGGCGGCCAGCGCGGCCCGGTTGCCCTCCAGCAGGCGCTCCAGCCGGCAGAGGGCTCCCAGGTAATCGGAGACGTCCAGGCCCGTCAGCAGTTCCCCCGCCTTGGCCAGGCTGCGCATCGTCTTCTCCCGGGTCTCGCCGGTGATATGGGTGGCGATGGCGGCCTCGCCGTAGCCCTTCACCCCGCCGGCGGCCTCCAGCGTGAACAGGGCGTTCGTCATGCTCTTGTGGCTGCCGCTGGCGATGGTGAACGGCGTGAACAGCTCCGCGTCCAGCTTCCTGACGGAATATTTTTTTATCAGCGAGTCTTTCATGATCTCTCCCCGGTGGTGATCTCCCTGCCCAGCAGCATCAGCACGACGACTATCAAAAATATCAGCACGCTCTGCGCCAGCAGCAGCCAGGTGCCCGCCGTGGAGGCGGTGTGGCGTATAGTCCAGGCACCCAGGCCCAGACAGATATTGAGCAGCACGATGAACCCCACGGTCTGCGGCACGCCCAGCCCCAGCTTCATCAGCCGGTGGTGGAAATGGTCCTTGCCCGCGTACTCCAGCCACTCGCGCACGCCGCGCACGCTGCCGTTGCGTACGCGCGACACGGTGGTATAGATGATGTCGAAGATCGGTATGCCCAGCACCAGCAGCGGCGTCGAGAAAGCCACGGCGGGATTGTCGGTGGCCCAGCTGCCGTACAGCGCGAGGCACCCCAGGATGAAGCCGATGAAGGTGGAGCCGGAGTCGCCCAGGAAGACGCGAGCAGGCTGCCAGTTCATGCGCAGGAAGCCGGCGCAGGCCCCGGCCAGCGCGGCCGAGACGAAGGCCAGCGGGTACTGGCTGGAGTTCCACCCTATGCCCAGGAAGAGCAGGGCGCAGACTGCGCCCATCGCCGAGGCGAGGCCGTCGATGCCGTCCATGAAATTGAAGGCGTTGACGATGCCCACCAGCCAGATCACGGAAAGCGCGGTAGACAGAACCTGGCCCAGCGGCATCTTCAGCGGGAAGCTGAGCTGCAGGCCGAAGAAGGTCACCGTCAGGGCGGCTACCGTCTGCCAGAACAGGCGGGTGCGGGCCGACAGCCCCTTCCAGTCGTCGAAGAAGCCAAGCACGAAGATGATGGTGCCGCCGAGCATTATCCCGTGGACCTCGCGGGAGAACTGCTGGTTGCGCAGCAGCGCGGCCATGAAGGCCAGGTACACCGCCAGGCCGCCTATGCGGGGCACCGGCTCCGTGTGCACCTTCCGCTCCGACGGGTAATCGATGGCGCCAATGCGCGCGGCCAGCCAGGCGCTGGCCGGGGCCAGCAGGAAGACGGCCGACATGGAGATCAGGAAGAGGTAGGACCAGCGCAGCCCCTCGGTCCAGGTCCACGCCGAGAAACCGCCGGGCGGCAGCAGCGCCAGCAGCGCCACGAGCACGGCCAAAGAGAAGAAACCGCCCTGGCGTTTTATAGTCACGCGGGCAGCCTCCCTATGGCCATAACTTTGCGGTTCATTTGCAGCCGATGAGGTAATCCAGCAGCAGGCGCCGCGGGATGAAGCCCTCGGCGTATTTCACCCTGTCCTGGTAGCCGCGGAACATGGCCGCGGCCTTGGCGCTCTCCACGATGGAGAGGTTCTTGACCCTGGTCTTGAACACCTGCGAGCGGTGGCACTTGAGCAGCGCCACCTTGCGGCTGATCACCGCGCCGATGTCCACGAAGACGCCCGGCGTGAAATCCATGGTGGTAGGCACCTCGTAGAAGACGAGGTTCTTGACGTAGCGGGCGGCGGTCTCCACCGCCTGAGAGACGCTGCGATGGTCCTGATGCGTGTCCGCCCCGTAGTTCACCAGGACCAGGTCCGGTTTCACCGCGTCGATGGTCCGTTCCACGGAGCGGATCAGCTCGCGCGTCAGCGTGACGCCGGTGTCCTCGAAGCCGCCCCAGTAAAGCTTGGCCTTCAGCATGGCGGCGGCCCGTTCCTGCTCGGCCAGCCGCACCAGCGGGTCCCCGCCCACCGAGCCCTTGGTCATCACCAGCAGGCTGATCTTGTGGCCCTCGGCGGCCATTTTCAAAAAAGCGCCGCCGCAGCCGAACTCCAGGTCGTCGGGGTGAGGTCCTATGCCCAGTATTTTCATAATCGCGCCTAGCGGCCGCTCTCCGCGCCCTCGGCCACCAGCTCGGCGGTTATGCGCCGCGCGCCGGAGGAGTAGGCCGCCAGCATGCTCATGTTGGCGATATTGTTGATCCAGCGCGGTATGCCGCCGGAGCGCTCGTAGAGCAGCTCCAGGGCATTCTCGTCGAAAATATTCTCCGTCAGGCCCGCCACTTCCAGCCGGTGCAGCACGTACTTGCGGGTCTCCTCGAAGTCCAGCGGCTTGAGGTGGTAGCTCAGCGTGATGCGCTGGCTGAACTGCTTGTTGGAATCCAGCTTCTCCCTGAGCTCGGGCTGGCCGCTCAGGAGCAGCGTCAGCATGAAGCGGGTCTCGGTCTGAAAATTGAGCAGCAGGCGCAGTTCCTCGAAGACGCTCTCGTCGTTGATGAGCTGGGCCTCGTCGATGGCGATGACGACGTGCTTGCCGTCCTGCATGGTGTCGCGCAGGAAGCGCTCTATGCCCATCAGCACGTCTTCCTTGGCCTTGGGCACGTTGTAGCCGGTGAAATTGTGCAGGATGATCTTGAGCAGGCCGAGGTCGTCGAGGCGCGGGTTCTGCACCGAGGAGAACACGTAGCCCTTCTTCTTGAACTCCCGCTCCAGGGCCTTGAGGATCAGCGTCTTGCCGGTGCCGTAGGCGCCGGTGATGACGCCGCAGGCCTTGCGCTCCTCCACCACGTACGCGAGCCTGGAGAACGCCTCTTCGTGCGCCTCCGACTCAAAGAAGAATTCGGTGTCGGGGGTGTTCTCGAAAGGCAGTTTTTTCAGACCCCAGTGCTTTTGGTACATGGAAGAATTATATATTAACGGGGACGTAGATGACTATATGACTATTTGCCGTGTTATAAAGAGGCGAACGTGCGTCCGGGAAACCGCAATAGTCATATAGTCATCTACGTCCCCTGAATCCTAAAAGAAAAAGGCCGCGCTGCCGCGGCCCGCTGCCTGCTTTCGTCCGACATCGCGCTCCGGCTACTTTTGGCGGGTCCAGACCGCGTAGCCGGCGCCTTCGGCGGCCTTGTTCCAGCCCGCCCCGGGGCTCCAGGGGTTGTCGCCGAGTTTCACCGCCAGCGCGCCGTCCACGTAGGCCGCGTACAGCCCGCGCTCGGCCCGCGCTATCTTCACGGAACTCGAGGCCGTCACGCCGGCGGCCGAACGGGCCTTGATCAGCCCGGTGATCTGCGCCTTCAGGTTCCAGTCGAAGAAATGCGGCCAGTAGACGCAGGGAATGCCGGGATGGGTGAGTATATAGGCGTAGCCGGCCAGCACTTTATCGGACGGGAAAGGCCAGCCCCGCTCCTGCACTTTGCCGTCGGGGCTGGGGCCGGTATCATGGTTGTCTATGAAAGTCACGGAATTGGCCGGCCACCAGCCCAGCAGACCCGCGGGCCGCCCGGCGGAGTCGGCCAGGCGCCAGTACTCGCCGGAGAGCACGGCCTGCTGCAGCAGGCCCTTGGTGGTGAAGTCGAAGACCTTTATTTCGCCGTTGACGGCGTCCATCCAGTCGCAGGCGGCCTGGCGGTGGGCGTCGGGGCGGGCCGGGTCGAAGTCGTCCCAGATCTCGGCCACCGAGAAGGCGGCGCCGCTGGCGCGGTTATAGGCCAGCATGTAGGCCGGCGAGAAGCCGCGGGCGTAGTCGTAGCGCCAGCCGTCGAAGCCGGGGTTGTCGCGCAGCGAGTTCAGCCACCTGGTCACCGACTCGCGCACGTAAGGCTTGGTATGGTCTATGTCGCGGGCGGCGTGAAAGCCCTTGCCCGTATCGCGCGCGCCCTGGCCCTTGCCCCATTCGTCGTCGGAACAGACCGAGTCCGGCCCCCAGGCCGGGGCCGCGAAATCCGCCCAGTCGTCCACGCCCACGCGGTGGTTGACCACGATGTCGGCTATCACGCGGATGCCGGAGCCGTGCAGCGCCTTCACGGCGGCCGCGAGCTGCGCCGCGGTGCCGTAACCGGAATCCAGCACTTCCAGCCGCCGGGGCATATAGCCCTCGGGGGCCAGCGAATCGGAAGGGGGCGGCAGCCAGACCAGATCTATGCCCGCGGCGGACAGCTCGGCCGCGCGGTACCTTACTTCCCCCCACCACGGGGATTTTTTCCAGGAGGTCCAGTGGAAGCCCTGCATCATGACGGTAGCGTCGCCGCCGGAGGCGGCAAAAAGGCGGCCCTCCGGCCGCGAGGGCAGGACGGACAAAAAGAGTACGGCCGCGAAGGCTATCTTTCGCACACTTATTTTTTAGCAGATTATAAGGCCCTGTCAAGGGCCCAACGGGAGGTACCGGCCGGGCCTAGGCGAGTTTTTTCCGCAGGAATTCGGCCCGGAAAGCGTCGCGCTCGGCGGGCGCCAGTTCGCGCCCGGCGGCGGCCTGGATGTGGGCGGGCTGCATCAGCAGCGTGACCTGGTTGAAAGTGCTGAAATCGTGGCCCATGTTCCAGCCCATGGCGGTCCCCATGCGCACGAGGGAGACGTTCTGCATGAACTCCTCGTAGGACAGGGTGCGGGCGTGCTTGAGCAGGCCGAGCGCGCGGTACACCGCGTCCTCGGTGCGCAGCTTCAGCGGCCCCTTCAACAGCGTCTCGCGGGCGGCTATCTCCTGGCGTATCAGGTTGCGGATCACGCGGTCTATGTTCTGGCAGAATTCCTCTTCGCTGCGGCCCAGGCAGGTGGCGTTGGAGATCTGGTAGAAGTCGCCCAGCACCATGGTCCCCTCGCCGTAGATGCCGCGGGCCGTGACGCCCAAATGCGAGAGGCTCTCGAGCACCTGCGGCATCTGTCCCAGGCGCGAGAGCGCCGGCAGATGGGCCAGGCAGGAGACGCGCATGCCGGTGCCGGTATTGGTGGGGCAGGCGGTCAGGAAACCGAAGCGCTGCCCGTAGGCGAAAGGCAGGGCCCGGCCGAGGGCCTCGTCGAGTTTGAGCGCCGCCTTGAACGCGCCCTCTATGGCGAAGCCGGAATGCAGGCACTGCAGCCGCAGGTGGTCCTCCTCGTTGACCATCACGGAGAGGTCCTCGTCGTTGGAGACGGCGGCGCCGGCGGGCAGCACCGTGGCGGCCAGGGCGTGCGAGACGTGGTGGCGCTCCACCAGGAAGCGCTTGTCCAGCGGGGTCAGGGCTTCCAGTTTCAGGAAGTGGCCGCGGGAGAAGAGGCCGCTGTCGCGCGCGGCGGTCATGGCCTGGCGGCGGATCTCGGCGAGTTGGCGCGGTTCGGCGCGGTTGGGGAAAGGGAAGCCCTGCAGGTTGCGGGCGAAGCGCACGCGCGTGGAGAAGATCATGTCCGGCCAGGCGCCGCGGGCGTTGGCCCAGGTGACGTAGGGGCGGAAAGACTTTATCATCTCAGCCATGGCGCCCTTCCAGCCGCTTGAGCTCGTCGCGCAGCCTGGCCGCGCCCTCGAAATCCTCGCGGGCCACGGCTTCCTTGAGCCCGGCGCGCAGCTCCGTCAGCCGGCGGGCGGTCTCCGCCTTGGAAAGTTTCAGTTCGGGGGCGTCGGCGTAGGCGCGGCCGGTATGCTGCGCCGAGCCGTGGATGCGGGCCATCAGCTCGGTCAGCTGCGGCTCGAAGCCGGCGTAGCAGTCGGGGCAGCCCAGCCGGCCCGACTCTTTGAACTCGGAGTACTTCAGGCCGCAGGCGCCGCAGCGCAGCGTCTTGCGCTCGGGCGGCAGGAAATCCTTGAAATAGCCGCTCATGTTGCCGACGATGTCGGAGATGTTGAACGCGCCCGACTCCAGGCCGAAGCTCATGCCTTTCTTGGCGGCGCAGGCCGGGCACAGGTGCAGTTCCTTGACCTTGTTGTTGACGGCCAGCTTCAGGAAGACGGCGGCGTTCTGCTTGCGGCACTCCTCACACAGCATTCAGCTTCCCCCCCTGCATGTGCAGCACCCTGTCGGCGCGCCGGGCGGCTTCCTCGTTATGCGTGACCATCAGCACGGCCGAGCCCAGGCCGGCGGCGCGCCGCAGGTCGTCGAGGATCACGCCGGAATTGTGGCGGTCCAGGTTGCCGGTGGGCTCGTCGGCGATCAGCAGCGCCGGGCCGTTGCGCAGCGCGCGCAGCATGGCGGAGCGCTGCTTCTCGCCGCCGGAGATCTCCATCGGGAACTTGTGGGCTATCTCTTCGAGGCCGAAGCGCGAGAGCAGCTCCAGGCCTCTGACGGGGCCGCTTTCGCCCAGCACGCGGGCCGGCATCTCTATGTTCTCGAGCACGGTGAACTCCGGCAGCAGCGAGTCGAACTGGAAGACGAAACCGATGTTCTTGAGCCGCAGCACGGCTTTCTGCGCCTCGTCGAGGTCCTCGAGCTTGCGGCCGAACAGCCGCACCTCGCCGCTGTACACGTCGTCGAGCAGACCCACGATGTTGAGGAAGGTGGACTTGCCGGAGCCGGACGGGCCGACTATGGAGACGAACTCGCCCCTGGCGATGTGGAAATCCAGTTCCTCGAGCACGAGGATCTGCTCGTGCCCGGAGGTATAGGCCTTGGTCAGCGCCTTGATCTCTACGACCTTATCCATAGCGTATCGCGTCCACGGGGCTGACCCGGGAGGCCCTCAGGGCGGGGTAGACGGCGCTCAGCATGCACAGCAGGTAGCTGACGGCGGCGGTGGCCAGTATGTTGGAAAGCTTGAGGTCCACGGGCACCTTGGTGATGTAGTAGATGTCCGAGGGCAGCTCCAGCACCGGGTAGACGGCGAGGAAGACGGAGATGCCCACGCCCAGGATCACGCCGATGGTGATGCCGGTCAGGGCTATCAGGTTGCCCTCCCAGAAGAAGACGCGGCGGATGAAGGCGGGTCCGGCGCCCATGGCGCGCAGGATGCCTATGTCGCGCAGTTTTTCCACGCTCATCATCAGCAGGTTGGAGGCGATATTGAACGTGGCGACCAGGATGATCAGCGCCAGCACCAGCGACATCACGAACTTCTCCAGCTTCAGCGCGGCGAACAGCGTCTGGTTCATATCGGCGTAGGTCTTGATGTTGAAGGCGAATCCCAGCGTCTTGCGCAGGCCGGCGGCCGCCGCGGGGGCGTCGTCGATGTCCTTGAGGCGCACGCCCACGCCGTTGGCGCCGCCGGGAAAGCCGAAGAAGTCCCCGGCCGCGGCGCGCGAGCAGTAGGCCATGGTATTGTCGAATTCGAAGTAACCTGTGCGCACCAGGCCGACCACACGGAATTTCCTCATCTTGGGCAGCAGGCCGGTGCCGGCCGTAGCGGCGCCCTGCGGCGATACCAGCACGACTTCGTCCCCGGGCCAGGCGCCCAGGCTCTTGGCCAGCTCTTCGCCCAGCACCAGCGCGGGCGGGGCGCCGGGGGCGGGTTTAGCCAGTTCGTCCCAGGAGCCGCGCACGAGGGATTTGGAGAGGTTGTTCACGCCGGCCTCGGCGGCGGGTTCGAAGCCCTTGACCACGGCCCCCACGGAACGGCCGTCGAAAGTGAGGATGCCCTGGCCGAGCACGAAGGGCGACTCGGCGGCCAGGCGGCCGTCGCGCTCCAGCACGGCGCGCACGGTCTCGAGGTCGCGGGGCTGCATGCGGCCGTAGATGGTGATATGCGCCTGCGCGTCGATGATCTTGCCCTTGATGTCGGTCTGGAAGCCGTCCATGATGGCCAGGGTGACTATGAGCGCGGCCACGCCGAGGGCGACGCCGGCCACGCCGATGAAGGTGGTGATCATCGCGAAGAGGCCCTTCCTCTTGGCGAGCAGATACCGTCGTGCTATGAAGAATTCCGTGGACATATTTACTTATGGTCCGTGCTTTTGATGGACTATCCTAAACGGGAGGTCCGGCCAGGGCCGGAGCGCAAAACCGGCGTCTCGCACACCGTGCTCGCGCCTGCCCGCCTCGGCCCTCGCGCTTACGCAAGCTCGGGCCTCCGGCAGGCTTTTGCTAACCCGGCCCAGGCCGGGCCTCTAAAAGTTAACCAGGCCGGCCCTTTAGCCGTTGGCCTGGTCGGGGCGGAGCAGCGGGAACAGCACCACTTCGCGGATGGACGGCTTGCCGGTCAGCAGCATGGTGACGCGGTCTATGCCTATGCCTATGCCGCCCATGGGCGGCATGCCGTACTCCATCGCCACGATGAAATCCTTGTCCAGGATGTCGGCCTCGCCGTTGTTCTCCTCCTGCTGCTGGCGGAGCTGCTCCACCAGGCGGCTCTTCTGGTCCTCGGGATCGTTGAGCTCGGAGTAGGCGTTAGCGATCTCCTCGGTGCCCGCGAAGAACTCGAAGCGCTCCACCAGGCACTCATCGCCGGGCTTGCACTTGGCCAGCGGGGTGATGGCGGTCGGGTGGTCGAAGACGAAGGTCGGCTGCTGCAGGTCGGCCAGGATCTTCTCGTCCATGATGCGGTCGAAGATCTTGGCGGAGGTGGTGTCGGGGCCGCACTCGATGTGCAGCCGCTTGGCGAGCGCCACCAGGTTCGGGCGGTTGAAGCGCTTGCCGTCGAGGATATTGTGGATGTCCTCGCCGGTCTTGGCTTTCCACTCCTCGGGCAGGCTCAGGCGGCGGAACGGCGGCTTGAGGTTGATCACGGTGCCGTTATAGTCCACGGTCTCGGAGCCTATGATCTGGATGAAGCGCTCGAAGAGCTTCTCCACCAGCTCGGCCATGCCGTGGTAGTCGGAATAGGCCTTGTAGGCCTCCACCATGGTGAATTCGGGGTTGTGGCGGGTGTCCACGCCCTCGTTGCGGAACACGCGGCCTATCTCGTAGGCGCCCTGAAAACCGCCGATCAGCAGCTTCTTGAGCGGCAGCTCCAGCGCGATGCGCATGTACAGCTCGTTCTTGTAGGCGTTGTGGAAAGTGATGAACGGGCGGGCGGAGGCGCCGCCGGCCTGCGAGCAGAGCACCGGGGTCTCCACCTCGAGCATCCCCTCGCCGTTGAGCACCTCGCGCAGCGCGGCCACGATCTGCGAGCGCTTCACGAAGAGGGCGCGCACGTCGTCGTTGGTGAGCAGGTCCAGATAGCGGTCGCGGTAGCGGGTCTCGGAATCGGTCAGGCCGTGGAACTTCTCGGGCAGCGGCCGCACGCTCTTGGAGAGCACGGTGATCTTGGCCGCGTCCACGGTCAGCTCGCCGGTCTTGGTCAGGAACAGCTTGCCTTCCACGCCGAGAAAGTCGCCGACGTGCATCTGCTTCTTGAAGATCTCGTAGGCTTCCTCGCCCACCGAGTCGCGCTTGACGTAGATCTGCAGCCGGCCGGTGCCGTCCTTGAGGTGCGCGAACGTGGCCTTGCCCATCACGCGCATCAGCATCATGCGGCCGGCGATGGTCACCTGCGCCTCGGGCTGCAGGGCGGCGGCCGCGGCGATGGTGTGGCTGGGCTTGAAGCGGTGCGGGAACGGGTCTATGCCCTTCTCGCGGATCGCCTTGATCTTGGCGTAGTTGTTGGCGACTATTTCGTTGATGCCTGAATTAGGGGTAGGGATTTCGTTCATTTTTTTGAGGCTATCGCGTCCTTTACTATTTTCACGAGGTTCTTGGGCTCGAAGGGTTTCTCGACGAAGGCGAAGATGTTGGAGGACAGCTCGAAGAGGTCCTTCATCTGGCCCTTGGCGGTCAGGATGATGATCGGGATGGTGTTGAGGTCGTCGATCTCCTGCAGCTTGGACTGCAGCGTGTAGCCGTCCATCTCGGGCATCATGATGTCCAGGATCATCGCGTCGGGCAGCACCCGGCCCGGGTCCTTGGAGGTGAGCTTGTTGTAGGCCTCGAGGCCGTTATAAGCCTCCAGCACCTCCAGCTTCTCGCGCTCCAGGAGCACCTTGATCAGGTACACCACGTCTTTTTCGTCGTCCACGACCATCACTTTGGACATAAGTCTCCCGTTGCCACGGCCTAGAGGCCGACTCCGGCTTTATTAAAGATATTTTATTTTACAAGAAAGGAAGCCGGCAAAACAAGAGCGGAATCGCCTTCCTTTCAGCGCCGGCCTCAAATATGTAGAATAATCCTGATTATTACCGCGCACGGAGGCATGATGGCTATCGAAAAAACCCTCGTACTTGTTAAACCCGACGGTATGCAGCGGCACCTGGCCGGCCTGGCCATAGACCGCCTGGAGAACACCCACATGGAGCTCATCGGCGCCAAGATCGCCGTGGTCACCGACCAGCTCGCCCGCGAACATTACGCGCTGCTGGAGGGCGTGGGCCCCTTCAAGGACAAGAAGCTCTTCGAGCATTTGATCAATTTCATAAAGGGCGAGTACCACGGCGACCCCAGGCGCCGCGTAATGGCGCTCGTTTACCAGGGCGAGAACGCCGTGAAGAACATCCGCGCGGCCGTCGGCGCAACCAATCCCGAGGACGCCTCCCCCGACACCATCCGCGGCGCCTTCGGCCGCATCTGCCACAGGCACGGCTACTTCGAGAACGTGGTGCACGCCTCCGGCAACCCCGAGGAAGCCGCGCGCGAGATCGCCATCTGGTTCAGGGACGGGGAGATGATAGCCTAGCATGAAGTTCCTGGCCGCCGCCCTGCTGGCGCTAGCCGCCGCCCTGCCTCCCGCTCCCGCCGCCGCGCAGGGCCGGGAGGAGGAGCGCGTGACGCTGACCGCCGAGGACGGCTGGAACCTCTCCGCCCGCTACCTGAAGGCCGCCGAGGGCGCCCCCACGGTGGTGCTCGTGCACACGCAGAAGAGCGACCTCAATGAATGGAAAACCTGGTTCCCGGCCCTGAAGCGCTACGGCTTCGGCTACCTGGCGCTGGACCTGCGCGGCCACGGCAACAGCTTCGTCACGCCGGCCGGTTCCACCACCAGCTGGCGCGCTTTCAGCCTGAGCGGCTCCGACAACGAGTACAACCGGATGCTGCGCGACGTGGAGGCGGCGCTGGCCTACCTCTCCACCAATTCCGTGACGGGCGACCGGATAGCCCTCGTCGGCTCCGTGCTGGGCGCCAACCTGGCCATCAAGGCCGCCGCGCTGCACCCCGAGGTGGCGATGGTAGTCGCCGTCTCGCCGGTGCTCAACGTCAACGACGTCCTTTCCGTCAACCCGCTGCGGGCCTACGGCCGCCGGCCGATACTGTTCATCGGCGGGGCGGACAGGGCCAGGCAGTACACCGAATTGCAGATACTCTACAGCACGGCCAAAATAGCCTGCGGGCCGGGCAACGTTTCGCTGATAGTGGAGGCCAGGGGCTTCGGCCCAGGCCTCGTCAACAAATACAATGTGCGGCGGGTGCTGGAGTGGATAAAGAGCCCGCGCCTGCCCGAAGTGGTGGCCTATTCCTCGGCGGCCATAGCCGGCCTCGAACCGGACACCACCGGCCAGGCGGAAGCTCCGGCTGAGGAGCCGGCAGGAGAAGAGCAGGAGAACACGGAAGAATAATTATGAAGAACACCGACGCTTTCACCAAGTATTCCAAACTCCCCACCGAGCAGAACAACCCTCGCACCCGCGACCTCGACCGCCTGCCGCTGCGGCGTGTGCTGGAGAAACTGAACTACGAGGACGCCCTCGTGCACCGGGCGGTGGCCAAGGCCATCCCGCAGATAGAGCGGGCCGCCCGCGCCATCTCGAAGTCCTACCTGGCCGGCAAGAAGATCTATTTCATAGGCGCGGGCACCAGCGGCCGCCTGGGCGTGCTGGAAGCCGCCGAGATCCCCCCCACCTACGGCGTGGCTCCGGACATCTTCACCGCGCTGATGGCCGGCGGCCAGATGGCGGTCTTCCACTCCAAGGAAGGGGCCGAGGACGTTTTCGAGAACGGCCGCAAGGAGATCGCGGCGCTGGCCCGCCGCGGCGACACCGTGATCGGCATAGCCGCCAGCGGCATCACCCCTTACGTGCAGGGCGGCCTGGCGGCCGGCAGGAAGACCGGCGCCGTGACCGTGCTGGTCACCTGCAACCCCCGCGAGCGGGCGAAGGAAGCCGCGGTACGCGTGGCCATCGACGTGGGCCCCGAGCCGGTCTCCGGCTCCACCCGGATGAAGTCCGGCACCGCCACCAAGCTCGCCCTCAACATGCTCTCCACCGCCTCCATGATCGTCTCCGGCAAGGTCTACCGCAACTGGATGGTGGACGTGAAAACCACCTCGAAGAAGCTGGTGCTGCGCGCCGAGCGCATCACCGCCACCGTGGGCGGCGTGGACCAGGCGGAAGCCCGCCGGCTGCTGGACCTGACCGGCAACGACGTGAAGACCGCCATCGTGATGGCGCGGCTCGGCGTCTCCCGGGAAAAGGCCGCGGCGCGCATCAAGAAAGCGCGCGGCTTCCTCAAGAACATACTGGGGTAAGAAATTGATAAAGCTATTTTCTTCGCTGCGCCTCTTCTTCGCTCTCTGCCTGGCGCTGGGCGGAGTTTTTGTCTGGCAGACGGTCTTCAACACCGGGCCCTCGGTGTACGGCTCGCCCTGGTTCATGGCGCTGGGCGCCCTGCTGGCCGCCAACGTAGCCGTCTGCTCCGGCGGGCGTTTTAAAACGGCCTCCGCTTCTTTCCTGCTGATACATGCCGGCATAGTGCTGATCATTCTGGGCTCCTTCGCAAGCCGCGCCCTGCGCTTCGAGGCGGAGCTGCCGCTGCGGGCCGGGACGGAGACCGACAAAGTCCAATCCGGCAACGCCGTCTACCGCCTGCCTTTCTCGGTGCGGCTGGAGAGCTTCCGGCTGGACTATTACGGCGAGCCGCGCGGCGTGGTCACCGTGATGGACGGCGCGGGCGGCAGGGATTTCCCGGCGGCCGCCGGGGCCGAGATACGGCTGCCCGAGCGCGGCGTCAGCATAAAGGTGCTGCGCCTGATGCGCGACTTCGGCCTGGACGCCAGGCGCGAGGTCAAGGACAAGTCCCCGTACTGGCATAACCCGGCCGCCGAACTGGAGATCTCCGGCGGCGGAAAGAAGAAGCGGCTCTGGTTCTTCGCCAATTTCCCCGGCATGCACCGGGAGGAAATGCCCTACCACCTGTTCTACCGGCTGGAGAACGCCGAGGTCAAGAACTTCACCAGCGCGGTGCTGGTGCGGCCCGCCGGGGGCCCGGCCGTAGCCGCCGAAATTTCAGTCAATTCCCCCCTGCGCTACATGGGCTACACGATATACCAGACCAGCTACGATCCCGCCGAGGCCGCCTACACCCTGCTCACCGTAACGCGCGACAGGGGCGCCTGGGTGGTCTACGCCGGTTTCGCCGCGCTGCTGGCCGGAATATTCTTATGGCTGAAAAAGTGAACCTGCTGATCAATCTCTCTTTCGCGCTGTCGCTGGCCGCTCTGGCCGCGGCCGCCGCAGTCTACCTGTTCAGGGAACGGATGCCGCGCCGCCTGCTGCCCGGCCTGCTGGGCGCCGCTTGGCTGGCCCTCACCGCCGCGCTGGCGCTGCTCTGGGCGCGCCTGGGCCGCCCGCCGCTGTCCAACCAGTACGAGTCGCTGCTGACCATGCTCTGGTTCGTCTTCCCGCTCTCGTTCTATTACTACCGCCGCTACCCCGTACCCGAGGCCCTCTGGCCCGCCGCTTTCGCCGCACCGGTAATGCTGGGCGTGGCCGGCCTGCTCGACAGGACCGCCCGCCCGCTGATGCCGGCGCTGCGCTCCGACTGGCTGATCCTGCACGTCCTGGCTTCGATGGCCGCCTACGCGGCCTTCGCGCTGGCCGCCGTGGCCGGCGCCGCCGCTCTGGCCCGCCGCCGCTGCGCCGAGGACGAGGAGCTGCTGCTGCGCCTGACCAAGGCCGGCTTCGCCGCGCTCACGCTGGGCATAGCCAGCGGCTCGGTCTGGGCCGAGACCGCCTGGGGCTCCTGGTGGAGCTGGGACCCCAAGGAGACCTGGTCCCTGCTGACCTGGCTGGCCTACGCCGCCGCGCTGCACCTGCGCCGGCAGGGCTGGCGCGCGCACAAATTTGCGATAATGCTGATGGCCTGTTTCGCGCTGGTGCTGTTCACCTATTTCGGGGTGAACTTTCTGCTCAGCGGCATGCACAGTTACGCCTGACGGCGCGCGGTTAAAGCATGGATCTGAAGGAACTGATATTAAAGATCAAAGAGCGAGCCCTGAAACGGCAGGAACTCCTGCTGAAGGCTGGCATTTACTCCGGGGCGGCCGGCGCCGCCGCGCTGTTCCTTTTCTTCGGGCCCCCGCATTTGATAGAGGCCACCGAAACCCCTAAATTCTGCGGGCTCTGCCACTCGATGAAGCCCCAGCACTCGGCCTGGGAACATTCGGCCCACCGCTCGGCGCGCTGCATAGACTGCCACCTGCCCAACGACAACGCCGTGAACCATTATGTCTGGAAGACCATAGACGGCAACAAGGACGTCTTCTACGAATTCTCCGGCCTGCGCGAGCACGACGAGATCGAACTTTCGGCCCACGGCCACAAGGTGCTGCAGGCCAACTGCATACGCTGCCACGAGAGTACCGTGGCGCACATAGACCAGAAGCGCGCCTGCATAGACTGCCACCGCACCGCGGGCCACAAACGTCAGGGCATGACCCGGATCAGAGAGGACTAACCATGAAGAAACTTATATTCATCGCGCCGCTGCTGCTGCTCGCCGTCTCGGCCTGCACCAGGAAAGCCGAGCCGATACTGATCACCGAGCTCAAGGCCGGCGAGTACGAGCCCAAGGAATGGGCCAAGAACTGGCCGCTGGAATACGAGGGCTGGGAGGCCACCGCCAATCCCACCCCGGCGGGCAAGAGCTACTATAAGAAAGGCTGGGACACCGACGGCAAGATCTACGACAAGCTCTCCGAGTTCCCCTACATGCCGCTGCTGTTCAACGGCTGGGGCTTCGGCATAGAGTACAACGAGCCGCGCGGCCACATGCACATGCTCCAGGACGTGCTGGACGTGGACCCGTCCCGCCGCAAGGCCGGCGGCGCCTGCCTGACCTGTAAAACGCCCTATGCCCAGGAACTGCAGGCCAAGCACGGCAAGGACTATTTCTCCAAGCCTTTCGACGAGATCCACGCGCTGATCCCCAAGAACCACCAGAAGCTGGGCGCGGCCTGCATACACTGCCACGACGAGAGCGACGCCTCGCTGCGCATCCTCAACCAGTTCACGCTCGGCAACGCCCTGAAGGACATGGGCGTGGACACGGCGAAGCTTTCCAACCAGGACATGCGCTCGCTGGTCTGCGCGCAGTGCCACGTCACCTACGTGGTCCGCAAGGACAAGGACATGAAGTCCGACTCCGTCTTCTTCCCCTGGCAGAACTCCAAGTACGGCCGCATCACGATAGAGGACATAATAAAGAGGATAAAGAGCGACCCCGCCCACCTGGAGTGGACGCAGGCCGTGACCGGCTTCAAGCTGGGCTTCCTGCGCCACGCCGAGTTCGAGCTGCTCTCCAACGACAGCACCCACTGGAAGGCGGGCCTGGCCTGCGCCGACTGCCACATGCCCTACACGCGCGCCGGCTCCAAGAAGATCTCGGACCACCGCGTGATGAGCCCGCTCAAGAACGACATGAAGGCCTGCATACAGTGCCACACCGAGGGCAAGGAATGGCTGATGCAGCGCGTGAAGTCCATACAGGACCGCACCGCCTCGCTACAGCTGCGCGCCGGCTACGCCACCGCCACGGCGGCCAAGCTGTTCGAACGCGCCAACGCCGCCCGCAAATCCGGCAAGCGCCTCGACGAAGGCCTGTACGCCAAGGCCAAAGAGTATTACGAGGAGGCTTTCTACCGCGTCACGTTCATAGGCGCGGAGAACTCGATGGGTTTTCACAACCCGCCCGAGACGCTGCGCGTGCTGGGCGACGCCGCCTATTTCGCCGGCAAGTCCGAGGCGCTGGTGCGGCAGCTGCTGGCCGAGGCCGGCTCCCCCGCCCCCGCCAAGGTGGACCTGGAGCTGGGCAAGTACCTCAACAACCGCGGCAAGCGCGGCCTGAACTTCGACCGCACCGTGGAGATCAAGGACCCGTTCAAGAACCAGGAAAAATTCTAAGGGACCGCCGCCCTGAAAAGAGTTAAGTAAAGCCCGCGCCCAGCGCGGGCTTTACTTTTTTGCAACCGCCAGGGCCGCCCGCACGTATTAAAGACAGAGGAGGCCGGCCCCCGCCGCCGGCAATATTGTAAAATCAGACTATGCGCGCTACCGCCTGCTTCGCCCTGCTGCTCTCCCTCGCCGCCCCCTGCGCCGCCGAGACGCTCACTTTGACCGCGGCCCGCGCGGAAATGCTCAAGGCCAGCCCGCAGGCCCGGGCCGCCGCGCTGGACCTGGAAACCGCCGCCGCGCGCCTGACTTCGGCCCGCGCCGGGCTCTACCCTTCCCTTTCGGCCTCCGCCTCTTACGCACGCTCCGGCAGCCAGGGACTGCAGCCCGGGGACTCCTATTCCTACGGCTTCAACGGCACCCAGCCGCTCTTCTCCACGGCGCTGCCCGCCGCGGTGCGCTCGGCCGCCGCCTCGCACCGGGCGGCCGCCGCCGCCTACGACAGGACCGCCTCGCGCCTGACCTACGAGCTGACCGCCGCTTTCGCCGACACCGTGAACGCGGGGGAAGCCCTCAAGCTCTCGGGCGAAACGCTGAAACGGCGCGCCGAGAACCTGGAACTGATACGCCTCAAGTACGAAGCCGGCCGCGAGAACAAGGCCGCGCTGCTGGAGACCGAAGCCGCGCTCAAGACCGCGCAATGGCAGCATGAGCGCTACGGCAAGAACCTGCGCCTGCTGCAGCGCCGGCTCAACCGCCTGCTGGGCCGCCCCGCCCTGAGCGCCGCGCCGGAATTGAGCCTGCCGGCACCGCAGGAGCCGCCGGCCGATATTTCATCTTTTGCCGCCTCCCTCGAGAACCATTATTCGCTGCGCGCCGCCCGCGCCGCGCAGGACACGGCCAAAGCCTCGGCCGACACGGCTTTTGGCGCCCGCCTGCCCGAGGCCTCCGCCGACGGCAGCTACCGCTGGAGCGGCAGCGACTGGCCCGACAGGACCAACGGCTGGTCGCTGGGCGCCAGCGTCAGTGTGCCTCTTTTCGCCGGCGGCCGGCTGGCGGCCAACGCCGAGGCGGCCAGGACGGCGCTGCGCTCGGCCGGCGAGGCGCTGCGCGACGCCTCCGACGAGGTCTATCTCAACGCCGAGGACGCTTTCCTGTCCTGGCGCGAGGCCAGGGCCTACCTGGACGTGGCCAAAAGCTCCCTGGCCGCCGCCGAAGCCAGGGCCTGGCTGGTGCGCAAGCAGTACCTGGCGGGGCAGGGCTCCTATTTCGAATGGCGTAACGTGGAAGAGCAGCTGATCAGCGAACAGAACCAGTACCTTTCGGCCGGGCGCGGGCTGGCGGTAAGCCAGGCCGCTTTCGCGCGGGCCCTTGGAGAATAAAGTGAAAAGACCTTTTTACCGGACAAAGAAATTCATCTTCGGCCTGGCGCTGCTGCTGGTATTCGGCGGCAGCTGCGCGGCGCTCAAGAGCAAGCGGGCCAAGGCCGAGTCCAAACGCATAGCGGAACTCGCCGCGGTAAAGCCCGAGCGCGGCACCCTGGTTACCAAGACGCAGGCCATAGCCAGCGTGGAGCCGGAGAACCGCGTGCTGGTCACCCCGTCGGTGGCCGGCCGGGCCGAGGAAGTGCTTTTCACCGAGGGCCAGCAGGTGGTCAAGGGCCAGGTGCTGGCCTGGGTCAGTTCCAGCGAGCGCACCGCGCTGATGGATTCGCTTAAAATGAAAGAGTCCACGCCGGAGGAGCGCCGCATGGTGGAGGAGGCCTATAACCTCACCCCCGTGGTGGCCCCTATCACCGGCATGGTGGTCAAGCGCGCGGTGGAGCCGGGCCAGTCGGTCAGCCCCTCCAAAGAACTGGCCGTGGTCTCCGACCGCCTGATAGTCAAGACTTTCGTGGACGAGACCGACATAGGCGCCGTGCGGGAAGGCCAGCGGGCCGAGTTCTACCTGGACGCCTTCGCCAAGGAAAAGCGCGAGGGCCGCGTGCTGGCCATCTCGCATGAATCCACTCAGAAGGACGGCGTGGTGGTCTACGAGGTGAAAGTTCTCCCCTCCGGCGGTCTCTCCGCCCTGCGCTCGGGCATGACCGCCGACGTGCTGATCGTTACCGGCAACAAGAAGAACGCGCTGACGCTCCCCAAGAAGGCCGTGAAATACCGTGACGGCGAGGCCACGGTTTCCGTCAAAACTTCCGCTACGGCCAAGCTGACCGATAAGAACATCAAGGTGGGCGCTTCCGACGAGGCCCGCATTGAGGTGACCGAGGGCCTGGCCGAGACCGACACGGTCTACTATTCCACCGGCGTGGCCAAGGAGCGGTCAGGCTTCAACGTGGGCTTCTGATGCAGCCGCTCATAGAGATCAAAGAGGTCTCCAAGACCTACACTACCGGGGACTTCCGCGTGGAGGCCCTGAAGGCAGTGTCGCTTACCATAAACGCAGGAGAACTGGTGGCCCTCGTCGGTCCCTCGGGCTCTGGGAAGAGCACGCTGCTGCACATCATGGGCTTCCTCGACCGGCCGGACTCCGGCGAGTATTATTTCGCCGGCCACCCCACGGCCAAGCTGCCGGAAAGCAGGCTGTCCGCCATACGCAGCCGCATGGTGGGCTTCATCTTCCAGTCTTTCCATCTTTTAAAGCGCACCACGGCGCGCGACAACGTGCTGCTGCCCATGGTCTATACCGGCCTGGGCTCCGACGCCGCCAAGGCGCTGGACTGCCTGCGCCTGGTGGGCCTGGGCGACCGCGTGAAGCACAAATCCAACGAGCTCTCCGGCGGCCAGTGTCAGCGGGTGGCCATAGCCCGCGCGCTCGTAAACGACCCGCTGGTGATCATGGCCGACGAGCCCACCGGCAACCTGGACGCCGCCAGCCGCCAGGAAGTGATGCAGGTTATCAGGGACCTCAGCGAGAAGGGCCAGACCATCATCATCGTTACGCACGACGACGAAGTAGCCGCGATGACCGACCGCACCGTGCGCCTGAAGGACGGCCGCATAGTTTCCGACGAAATCCGCCGCACTCGCGCGCCGGGCAAGGCCGCCGCCGCGGCCCTGCCGCCGGCCCGCCTCAGCTTTTCCCCCTCCGAATTCGCGGAGCAGCTCAAGGTGGCCTTCAAGGCCATCTGGAGCCACAAGATGCGCAGCGCCCTGACGGTGCTGGGCATCTTCATCGGCGTGGGCGCCATCATCTCGCTGATGACCATCAGCGAGGGCTTCATGAAGAGCCTGCTCTCCGGCGCGAGCGAAGAGGACGCCAAGAAGGTGTGGGTGACGCCGCGCTGGCAGCACGGCAAGCCCCGCCGCAAGTTCACCATGGGCGAGGTGGAAGCCATCCGCAACCGCGTGCCGCTGGCCGAGAAGGTGACGCCGTCGCTGACCCGCAACGGCCTGGAGGTCTCGGCGGGCGACAAGCGCACCGAAGCCAATGTGCAGAGCCGCGAGGGCTACGACCCGGCCGAACAGGCCGCGAAACCCGACTATTTCGAGAACCGAAAGGTGGCGGGGCGCTTCTTCACCAGGGCCGAGAACCTGGGCCGCGCCAGGACGGCGGTGATCAACCAGGCGCTGGCCAAGAAACTCTTCGGCTCCGAGAACGCCGTCAACGCGGAGATCCGCATCAAGGACATCACCTTCACCGTGGTAGGCGTGGCCGATAACCACAAGGCGGAGGATATCTTCGGCGGGCAGCCCTCGGCCTATATCCCGCTGAGCACGGCCGGCAAGCGCGTGTTCGGCGCGAGCAAGCTGGACTACGTGGAAGTCGCGGCCCCGACGCCCGACGACGCGCAGGAGGTGCGGCGCCAGATCATCGGCGTGCTGCGCGACGCGCGCGGCCTGCGCGAGGACGCGGAAGAGGATTTCGAGGTGAAGACCTTCGAGACGCAGATAGAGATGTTCAAGAGCACCATGGGCAAGCTGTCGATGGTGGTCTACGGCATAGCCGGCATCTCGCTCCTTGTGGGCGGCATCGGCATCATGAACATCATGCTGGTCTCAGTCACCGAGCGCACGCGCGAGATAGGCCTGCGCAAGGCGCTGGGCGCGCGCAACTCCGACATTCTGAGCCAGTTCCTGATAGAGGCGGTGGTGCTGTGCCTGATAGGCGGGGTGCTGGGCGTGGGCCTGGGCTTCGGCCTGGGCTGGGCGGCCTACTTCTTTACCAAGGTGAAGCCGGCGCTGGGCGCCGGGACCATAGCTTTCGCTTTCGGTTTCTCCACCCTCATCGGCGTGGGTTTCGGCTTCTGGCCGGCCATGCGCGCCGCCATGCTGGACCCCATCGAAGCCCTCCGCTACGAGTAACAAATAGGCTGGCGGCAGCCCTATATTTCCTCGCGCAGACAGCGCATTTTGTCGTTTAAAACTTCTTCTTCAGGGTGATCCGCTGGATGCCGCCCAGGGCCCCTTCCGGCGACATGGAGTAATCCAGTTCCGCGTTCATCACCCTAACGCCGGCCCCGGCGCTGAACGCCCCGGCCGCACCCTGCCGCGCGCCTCCGTTAAGGCCGCCGCGCAGACTTAAGCCCGACATGCTGCCCGGCCCGCCGAATAGTACATATTCCGTCCCCACGCTATAGGCGGTATATTTATCGTAAATGTAGCGCTTGGCGTCGAAATTCAGCATAAAGCCCTGCACCGGCATGAAGGCTATGCCGGCGTTCACGCTCAGCGGCAATTTCTCCCGTTGTGAAATATACGTTATGCCGGGCCCCAGATTCTGCACGGACAGCCCCACCGAGGCGGGAAGGCCTTTAAGCCCGCGTTTCATGCCCAGGTCCACCGCGTAGCCCCGGCCCTTTATGCCCGCGATGGAACTTTCTATATACTTTACCGTGCCGCCCATGCTGTAGGCCCCGTAGTTCCGCGCCAGCGCCAAGCCGGCGGCCTGATCATAGGCGGCATAACCGCCTGAACGACCGCGGCTGGCGGAGCGGCCCTCGATGTCGCCGCTGGAAAGTCTTGTAAAGCTGAGGCCCATTTTCCAGCCCTGCGAACCCGGCAGGGTGAAACCCGCCCCGGCGAAGTCGTGCGAAGAACCCAGGTACCAGGCACTGTGGCTGAGCGCCGCCTCGCCTTTTACCATAGAGGCGAGGCCGGCCGGGTTATAGTTCAGCGCGCTTATCCCGGAGGCCGAAGCCGCCCCCGCCGAAGACATGGCCCCGGCCCTGGCGTCGGTATCGATACGCAGGAACTCGGCGCCGCTCTCCAGCGCCATGCTTATCTTTGCCGACGGCAGCAATACGAACAGCAGCATAGGCGCAAGCACCCAGGGCCGCGCAAGCAGGTAAACCACACGGTTGGCTATATCATGATGAGGGTTTTTGTCTGTCATAATCCCCCCTATCTTACGACGCCGAATTTGCCCGACTTTTTAATTTTCTGCCCGCCCTTCTCCGCCTCGATATGGTAGTAGTAGACGCCGCTCGGGATATTGTCGCGCCAAGTGTACTCGTAGGCATAGCTCAGGCCGTTGCCGTCGTCGAGGGCTGCGGGCGTACCTGTGAGGGTATACTCATGCGCTTGGCGGCCGGATACCGTGTATATGGAAATCTTCACCCTGTCGGCGATGCCGGTCTCTATATGCAGCACCGGGGCCGCGCCACGCAGGGCGGGGTTGGGGAACACATAGACCTCACCCAACCTGAAGGCGGGATCGGGACCGGCGAGCACCGAGTATAAGGCGTCCCCTGCGGCCATGGCAGATACCCTCTTTTTGCCGCCGCTGTCACCCGTTGCCGCGGTAGTCTGCGGCAAGGTCTCCCCGGCCTGAATGATGTTGCCTGTACCGCTCAATACCGCCGTCCTGACGAAGTAGTGGCCGCCCAGCAGGCCGTTGCCGGCCAGCTTCATATGCGTGTAAGGCGCGTAAACCCTGGCCAACAGGTCGCCGCCGCCGGTAACCGTAATAGAAGAGGGCGTATTGACGAAGATGTTCAGATTCGACGCCGTGCCGCCGGCGTTCAGCGAGCTGCCGCCGCTTAGGCTGATGTCACCGGCCACCATTATATCTACCTGGCCTTCTATGCGGACCTTGCTGCCGCCGGAGAGCTCTATGCCTTTTAAGTAATAGGTGCCGGTGGTAAGCGTCAATTCCGCCTGTGAACTTGCCACAAGCTTGCCGTCGACAAGGTATGCCGCGGGGATAGAATTGCCGCCGCTGCCGGCTATCGTCCCCAGGAATATAGGCTCAGGCGACAGCACAGCCTGGCCGATGAACTGCTGCCCGGTTATCTGCGCCTTGCCAGTAAGCGTTATGGTGCTGGCCTCTACGTCTCCCAGGATGCGGGCTGTCCCGTCTGCTAGAATTGACCCATATCTGAAAGCCTAATTCTGTTGACACTTCAGCCTCCAAACTAAACCAAACAGGAGGCAGTCATGAGTGTC
>MGTZ01000059.1:0-2099 GCA_001799715.1 Elusimicrobia bacterium GWB2_63_16
ACCTTCGGCGACAACAACGGCAAGAAGAGCCTGTGGATAGATTATGTCTTCGCGGAATATAACGCCAACGACAACCTGGCCTTCACGGCCGGCCGCACCAAGAACCCGCTGTGGCTGACCAGCGACCTGCTGTGGGACAGCGACGTGAACATGGAAGGCCTCAGCGCCCGCGTCAGCCTGCCGGTGAACTATAACTGGGACATCTTCGGCAACGCGGGCTTCATGGTCCTGTCGGAATCTTCCTCGGATCCCAAGGACCCGTATCTGCTCTTCGCCCAGCCCGGAGTGATTTGGCACGACAACGACGGCGTCTATGATATGAAGGCCGGGGCGGCGGTGTACGCGTTCAACAATATAGAGCACTCTCCCGAACTGGCGCACCGCCCTTCCACTACCGATGGCTATCAAAAATCAAATACCCTTGTCGGCGGCCAGTACAAGTACAGCTATGACGCGATCAGCCCGGAAATAGAGCTCAGCGCCAATATCCTGGACCCGGCCAGCGTGCCGCTGGTAACCTCGCTGCTGGGTTATAACCTCACCTATGTCGGCGCGTTCGGCAACTATATAAAATCGCTCGACCACGGCCGCAAGAGCGAGGGCTGGCTGGCCGGATGTAAGATCGGCCAGCGCAAGGTGGAGGACGCCGGGCAATGGCAACTGCGCTACAGCTACCGCCGCCTGGAGGCCGACGCCTGGCTGGACAATTACCCCGACTCCGACTTCTACGGCGGCGCCGTCAACGCGCAGGGCCACGAGGTGCTGCTGACGCTGGGCCTGCTGCGCTCCTTCGCCCTGGACCTGGATTATTACCAGACGCGGCCCATAGCCGGGGGGCTGAAAAAAGAAAAGCTGTTCCAGGCCGATATCAACCTGAAATTCTAAAGAACATAATTAGGAGAATAAAATGAAAAAAATAATAACCATCGTAATGCTGCTCGGCCTGGCCGCCCAGGCCAGCGCCGGGAAGATAGTGATGGAAGGCTCCACCACGGTGCTGCCTATAGCCCAGAAGGCCGCCGAGGTGTTCATGAAGAACAACCCCGACGAGGAGATAGTGGTGCGCGGCGGCGGCTCCGGCGTGGGCATAGCCTCCATGATAGACGGCACCTGCGACATCGCCGACGCCTCCCGGGCCATCAAGCCCGCCGAGCTGGAGAAGGCCTCCAAGAAAGGCCGAGACCTGAAGGCGCACATCATCGCGATGGACGGCATCTCGCACATCGTGCACCCGTCCAACGCGACGACCGGCCTTACCCGCGAGCAGATCAGGCTGATCTACACCTCCCGGGTGAAGAACTGGAAGGAGATCGGCGGTCCCGACCTGAAGATAGTGGTGATCTCGCGCGACAGCGCCAGCGGCACCTTCGAGGCCTTCAGCGAGCTGGTGCTCGACAAGAAGAAGGTGCGCCCCGACGCCATAATGCAGGCCTCCAACCAGGGCATCGCCTCCATAGTGGCCCGCACCCCCGGCGCCATCGGCTACGTGGGCCTGGGCTACGTGACGGACGCGGTGAAGGCCATAGCCGTGGACGGCGTGATGCCGGACAAGAACTCGGTGCTGCGCAATAAGTACGCCATCTCGCGCCCGCTGTTCATGTACACGGTCGGCGTCCCGCAGGGCACCGTCAAGAAGTTCATCGACTTCCTGAAAGGCCCCGAGGGCCAGAAGATAGTGGGCGAGGAGGGCTTCGTCCCGCTGAAGTAGTGTCAGGGGACGCTGCTTCCTATCTTCCTAAAGCTCGGCCGGGAAAGAAATTAGGAATTTAGGAAGCAGCGTCCCCTATAACGCTTGCGGTCAGAGGAGGCTCAGCAGGAGCTTCACGTTCAGGTAGGCCACGGTAAGGCCTATGGCCAGCAGCAGCGCCAGGTCCAGCTTGCCGTTGGCGTGGCTGCCCATGACCTTTTTGGAAGAGGTCAGGTAGATCTGCAGGAAAATAGTGAAAGGCAGTTGCACGCTCAGCGCCATCTGCGAATAGATGAGCCCCTTGAACGGGTCCGTGACGAAGAAGATGATGAGCAGCGCCGCGAACAGCGAGATGTAAACGCCCAACCGGCTGTGATTGTCGGCCAGGTTCATGGGCTCCCCGAAGAGGCCG
>MGTZ01000059.1:2114-5217 GCA_001799715.1 Elusimicrobia bacterium GWB2_63_16
GCCGGCGAAGATGGACGCCCCGGCCATGCCGGAGGTCACGCTGGACGCCACCCCGGCCAGCAGCAGCGCCAGAGCGAACACCGCGGACGCGTGTCCGCCCAGGAGCGGGATCAGCATCTCGCGCGCCTGCGGCAGTTCGGTCACCACCGTGCCCGCCGCGTAGAAAGTGGCCGCCGCCATTATGATCATGGCGCTGTTTATGGCCCAGCCCACCAGCATGGACAGCAGGGTGTCGGCGAACTCGTACTTGAGCTGCAGCTGTATCACCTTCTCGTCCTCCAGGTTCCACTGCCGGCTCTGGATGATTTCCGAATGCAGGAACAGGTTATGCGGCATCACCACCGCGCCCAGCACGCTCATCACTATCAGCATGGAGCCGTCGGGCAGCGCCGGCGTCACCCAGCCGGCCATCGTGGCGTGCCAGTCCACCGGGGCCAGTTTCAGCTCGTAGATAAAGGAAAGGCCGATGAGCGAAACGAAGCCTATTATCCATTTCTCCAGCCGGCGGTAGGTGTTGGACAGCAGCAGGAAGGTCACCAGCCCCGTCACCAGGGCGGCGCCAAGCTTGAGCGGCACGCCGAAGAGCATCTGCAGCGCTATGGCCCCGCCCAGGATCTCGGCCAGCGACGTGGACACCGAGGCCGCCATGGCCGACCACAGGAGCGGCCGGTGGACGGCGGCGGGCAGATGCTTCTGCGCGGCCTCGCTCAGGCACAGGCCCGAGGCTATGCCCAGGTGCGCCACATTGTGCTGCAGTATTATGAGCATGACCGTGGACAGCGTCACCATCCACAGCAGGGTATAGCCGTACGTGGAGCCGGCGGCCAGGTTGCTGGCCCAGTTGCCAGGGTCTATGAAGCCTACGGTAACCAGCAGGCCGGGGCCTACGTATTTCAGCAGTTCCAGCGCGCCGAAAACGCGCTTGTGATGGGTGTTCTTAAGGTCCTCTAAGAAATTCGCCATAGTTCAGATAATACTATTTTCCTTTTGCCGGTACCGGGGTCAGAGGCCGCGGCTTCCTATCTTCCTAAAAGCCGCGGCCTGGCGGGAAATCAGGAATTAAGAAAGCGTCCCCCTTACATTTACAGGGATTTTACCCGCCCTTTATGCCGCCTTGACCGGGCTTTCCTAAACTATAGGCAATGAACCGGAGAAAAGAGAGACTGATAAAGTGGCTGTTCACGGTGACTGCCTTCGCCTCGCTGGCTTTCCTCGTCGGGATTGTGCTGGTGCTGTTCAAGGAGGCGCTCCCGGTCTTCAAGGTGGTCTCGCCCAAGGCTTTCCTGCTGGGGACCAGCTGGTATCCCACGGCCGAGCCGCCCGAGTTCGGCATATTGCCGCTGATAGCGGCCTCGCTGTGGGTGACCTCCGGCGCGCTGTTGATCTGCGTGCCGTTGGGCGTGGGCAGCGCGCTCTACCTGCACGAGCTGGCCGGCGCTAAACAGCGCGCCTTGCTCAAGCCCGTCATAGAGATCCTGGCCTCGGTGCCTTCCATAGTCTACGGCTTCTTCGGCATGGTGGTGGTGGCGCCCTTCCTGCAACGGGCGCTGGACCTGCCCATCGGCCTGACCGCTTTCACCACCAGCCTGATCCTGGGCGTGATGGCCACCCCCACGGTGGCCAGCATCGCCGAGGACGCGCTGAGCTATGTGCCGCGCTCCTTCCGCGAGGCCTCCTTCGCCGTGGGCGCCGACCGCTGGCAGACCCTGACCAAGGTTATCATCCCGGCGGCGGGCTCGGGTATCTCCACCGCGGTGATACTCGGCATGAGCCGCGCCATAGGAGAGACTATGACCGTGCTGATGGTGGCCGGCGGCTCGGCCATCATCCCGGAATCCATCTTCGACCCGGTGCGGCCCATGACCGCCGCCATTGCGGCCGAGATGGGCGAGGCGCCCGTGGGCAGCGACCATTACCACGCCCTGTTCGCCATAGCGCTGATCCTTTTCCTGATCACCTTCGTCTTCAACGTGGCGGCCGAATATATCAGCCGCCGCTACCGCCTGAAGCTGGGGCTCGCCAGATGATGACGAACGCCTTTCCGAATACGGCGATAAACCCGGCCGCGGCGCCCGCTGCCCGCCGGCGAGCCCGCAGCCGCCGGAGCTGGGCGCAGAAGATCGGCTTCGCCGCGCTCGCCGCCTGCATGGGCGCCAACATCCTGTTCCTGGCGGGCATACTTTTCTTCATAGCCGCCAAAGGGCTGGGCACTATAAACTGGGAATTCCTGACGCAGGTGCCGCGCGACTCCATGACCGCCGGCGGCGTGGCGCCCGCCATTGTGGGCACCCTGTACCTGACGCTGGGGGCCATCCTCTTCGCGCTGCCGCTGGGCGTGGCCTGCGCCGTCTACCTGACGGAATACTCGCCCAAGGGCTGGATAGTCAACCTGCTGCGCGTCAGCATCAACAACCTGGCCGGCGTGCCGTCGGTGGTGTTCGGCCTGTTCGGGCTCACCGTCTTCGTGAAATATTTCGGCTTCGGCGTCTCCATGATCTCCGGCGCGCTGACGCTGGGCATACTCGCCCTGCCGGTCATCATCTCGGCCTCGCAGGAGGCGCTGACCGCCGTGCCGCAGTCCATCCGCGAGGCGTCGCTGGCGCTGGGCGCCACGCAGTGGGAGACCATCCGCAAGGTGGTGCTGCCCGCGGCCCTGCCGGGCATACTGACCGGGGTTATCCTGAGCGTCGGGCGCGTGGCGGGCGAGACCGCCCCTATCCTGTTCACCGCCGCGGCTTTCTACGTGAAGGGCTACCCGGATTCGCCGTTCTCCGAGGTGATGGCCCTGCCCTACCACATCTACGCGCTGATGACGGAGGGCACGCACCCCGAGGAGCAGACCCGCATTGCCTACGCTTCCAGCCTGCTCCTGCTCGGGCTGGTGCTGTCCGTCTCCATGCTCGCCATCTGGCTGCGCCAACGCCAAAGGAAAACTTACCATGCATGACGCCATAGTGGACTACGACAAGCAGATGGGGATGGAGAATTTCCATCCCTCGCTGGTGAAAGGCCCCGTAGGGATAAATACCAGCCTCACGGGCGAAGCCGACCTGGTCGGCCCGGAGCCCAAGATAACGGCCCGCGGCGTGAACTTCTACTACGG
>MGTZ01000059.1:5238-22750 GCA_001799715.1 Elusimicrobia bacterium GWB2_63_16
TATCAATATTTCCTTCGCGCAGCGCCGCGTTACGGCCATCATCGGCCCGTCGGGCTGCGGCAAATCCACCTTCATCCGGCTCCTCAACCGCATGCACGAGCTGGTGCCCGGTACGCGGCTGGAGGGGGAGATACTGCTTGACGGGTTGGACGTCCTCTCGCCGGCCTGCGACGCGGCAGAGCTGCGCAAGCGCGTGGGCATGGTGTTCCAGAAGCCCAACCCCTTTCCCAAGACCATCTTCGAGAACGTGGCCTACGGTCTGGAGGTCAACGGCGAGACGGATAGGCGCGTGATAGAGGAACGGGTGACGGACTCGCTCAAGAAGGCCGCGCTGTGGGGGGAGGTCAAGGACCGCCTGAAGGACAGCGCGCTGGGCCTGTCCGGCGGCCAGCAGCAGCGGCTGTGCATCGCCAGGTGCCTGGCGGTCTCGCCGGAGGTGATACTTTTCGACGAGCCCTGCGCCAGCCTCGACCCCATCTCCACCGGCAAGATAGAAGAACTGATCTTCGACCTTAAGAAGGACTACACTATAGTGATCGTGACGCACAACATGCAGCAGGCGGCGCGCGTGTCCGACCGGACCGCTTTCTTCCTGATGGGCGACCTGATAGAGGAAGGCCGCACCGACAATATCTTCAAGGCGCCGCGCGACCGGCGCACCGAGGACTATATCACCGGGAGGTTCGGATGATGCAGAGACATTTCGACGAGGAACTGCGGCAGCTCAAGGGCGAGCTGGAACACATGGCCAGACTGGCGCAGTCGGCCATCACCGAGGCCGTGGAGGCGCTGAAGAGCCGCGACGCGGCCGCCGCCCAGCGGGTGATAGATTCCGACGTGCGCATGGACAGTCTGGAACTGGTCATAGACGACAAGTGCCTGGACCTGATAGCCCTGCACCAGCCCATGGCCGGCGACCTGCGCTTCATCACCACGGCCATCAAGCTCAACGCAGAGCTGGAGCGCATCGGAGACCTGGCCGTGGACGTGGCCCAGCGAGCGCTCGAGCTCTCCGGCAGGCCGGAGCTCAAGCCGCTGGTGGACATCCCGCGGCTGGCCGGCATCGCCAAGCGCATGACAGGGGACGCCATACAGGCTTTCCTGGAGGGCGACGCCGCGCTGGCCAAGAAGGTGATACTGGCCGACTCCGAAGCCGACGAACTCAAGCGGGCGGTTGAGAAAGAACTCATTTACGACTATATGATGAAGGACGCCGCTACGGCCGACCGGGCCGTGCCGCTGCTGCTCGCGGCCAGGCACCTGGAGCGCGTCTGCGACCACGCGGTGAGCATGGCCGAGGACATAGTCTACATGGTCTCCGCCGTGGTAGTGCGCCACCATCCGGAAGAACTCTGAGGGGACGTTCTTAACTATTGGACTAATTGGATCAGAGTGAATTGTTGATAAATAATCCGATAGTTAAGAACGTCCCCTGGCTTTACACGGATTTTACACGGGCTTTAATTGGCCTTGACCGGCTTTGGGTAGACTATGCCTATACCAAGAGTGAAAGGAGAAAACTATGAGCTTTAATTTCCTGCCGAAAGAAGAGAAGTTTTTCGACTATCTGACCCAGCAGGCCGAGAACCTGATGAAGGCCGCCGACTTTTTCAAGGACGCCATCAAGGACGGCCGCCTGGACGAGGAAGAAGTAAAGAAGATCCACGCGCTGGAGCAGGAGGGCGACACGCTGGCCCATGAGATCACGGACATGCTCAACCGCACGTTCATCACCCCCATAGACCGCGAGGATATCTACGCGCTGGCCAACCAGCTCGACGACGTGCTGGACATGCTCAACGCCATGGCCGGCCGCATGAAGCTCTATAAACTGAATCCCACGGACCCGCATTTCGCCCAGTTCATCGACCTCATCGACCAGGCCGCCGCCGCGCTGGCCAACGCGGTCAAGCACATGCCCGACACCAAGCGGCAGCGCCGCGTGCTGGACTACTGCATAGAGATCAACCGCCTGGAGAACCTCGGCGATGCGGTGCGCGAGAAGGCCATCAGCAACCTCTTCGAGAACGAGAAAGACCCGATCATGGTGATAAAGTGGAAGGAGATCTACGAGGTGGCGGAAGGCACGCTCGACAAGTGCGAGCACGTGGCCAAGGTCATCGAGGGCATCCTGGTGAAACATGGATAGCACGCTGATAGCCATCATCGCCCTGGTCGGCCTGGCGCTGTTCTTCGACTTCCTGAACGGCTTCCACGACGCGGCTAACTCGATAGCCACCATCGTGGCCACCCGCGTGCTGTCGCCCAAGTACGCGGTCATATGGGCCGCCTTCTTCAACTTCATCGCCTTCGCCTTCTTCGGCCTGCACGTGGCCAACACGCTGGGCAAGAACATCATCGACATCACGCAGGTGGACAGCTATGTCATCTTCGGGGCGCTGATGGGGGCTTGCTCGTGGAATATCATCACCTGGTATTTCGGCATCCCGTCCAGTTCGTCCCACGCGCTGGTGGGGGGGCTGATAGGCTCGGCTATGGTAAAGGCCGGCACCTCGGCGCTGATGATGAGCGGCATACTCAAGACGGTGGCCTTCATAATCATCTCTCCCGTAGTGGGGATGATGCTGGGGGTGGGCCTGGGCGCCCTGGTATATAACCTGTTCGCCAAACAGACCCCGTCGAATGTGGACCACTGGTTCCGCAAGGGGCAGCTGGTGTCTGCCGCGCTCTACAGCCTGGGCCACGGCGGCAACGACGCGCAGAAGACCATGGGCATCATAGCCAGCCTGCTGTTCAGCGCCGGTTACCTGGGTCCAGAGTTCCACGTGCCCCTCTGGGTCGTGCTCACCTGCCACGGCGCCATAGCCATCGGCACCATGTCGGGCGGCTGGCGTATAGTGAAGACCATGGGCAACAAACTCTCCAAGCTGCGCCCGGTGGACGGCTTCTGCGCCGAGGGCGCGGCCTCCATGGTGCTGTTCGGGGCCTCGGCCATAGGCGTGCCGATAAGCACCACCCATACCATCACCGGCGCCATCGTGGGGGTGGGCTCGCTCAAGGGCGCGCGCGCCGTGAAATGGGGCGTGGCCGGCAACATAGTCTGGGCCTGGATCATCACGATCCCCGCCGCCGCGGCCATCTCGGCCGGCTCCTACTGGCTGGCCGTCAGGCTCTTCTAAAAGGCCGGACCAATCCGCGGCCCCCGCAGGGAGCGTTCTCCCCGCGGGGGTTTCGTTTTGGGCGGCGGCAAAATTGTATAATTAGAGGCCGATTTAGGGTTTAAAAGGACGTATTCCGCATATGAAAAGCCACCAGATACGCAAGAGTTTCCTCGATTTCTTCGCCAGGAACGGCCACCCGGTCGTAAAATCCAGCCCGCTGATCCCCGAGGGCGACCCCTCGCTGCTGTTCACCTCGGCCGGCATGGTCCAGTTCAAGCCCTATTACCTCGGCCTCAAGACCGACATGAAGCGCGCCGCTTCCTGCCAGAAATCTTTCCGCACCACGGACATAGACAATGTGGGCAAGACCATCCGCCACCTGACCTTCTTCGAGATGCTCGGCAACTTCTCCTTCGGCGACTATTTCAAGAAAGAGTCCATCGCCTGGGGCTGGGAATTCCTGACCAAGGATATGGGGCTCGACCCTAAGCGCCTGTACCCGTCCATCTACAAGGGCGGCGTGGCCCCGCGCGACGCCGAGGCCCGCGGCATCTGGGAGAACATCCTCCCGAAGGAACTTCACTCCCACATCATAGAGCTGGGCGACAAGGATAATTTCTGGGCCATGGGAGACACCGGCCCCTCGGGCCCGTGCTCCGAGATCTACTGGGACCGCGGCGAGAAGTACGACCATAAAGGCTGCGAGGGCCCCGGCGCCTGCTCCTGCGACCGCTACATAGAGATCTGGAACCACGTGTTCACCCAGTTCGACAAGCAGCCCGGCGGCGTCTACAACCCGCTGCCCAAGAAGAACATCGACACCGGCATGGGCCTGGAGCGCCTCACCTTCATAGTGGAGGGGAAAGAGTCGCCGTTCGAAACCTCGCTGTTCCACCCGGTGATAGAGGCCGCCTCCGGCCTGTTCAAAACCGACTACCGCGCCTCCGACGAGTCCGTCTCGGCCTACCGCATCATAGCCGAGCACCTGCGCGCCTCCTCCTTCCTGATCTCCGAAGGCATCATCCCGTCCAACGAGGGCCGCGGCTACGTGCTGCGCCGCCTCATCCGCCGCGCCAGCCGCTACGGCCGCATCCTGGGCGCCAGGGACCCCTTCCTGCATAAGCTTACCCCGTCCGTCTTCTCCATTTTTAAGGGCGTCTACCCCGAGGTGGAAGCGGCCGCCAAACAGATAGACGAGACGCTGAAGTTCGAGGAGCAGGGCTTCATAGAGACCCTGGAGACCGGCGAGAAGTTCCTCGCCGACCTGCAGGAGAAATACCCGGGCGGCATCCCCGGCAAAGAGGCCTTCAGCCTTTACGAGACATACGGCTTCCCTTTCGAGCTGACCCGCGAACTGGCCGCCAAGAAAGGCGTGGAAGTGGACGAGGCCGGCTTTAACGAGGCCCGCAAGGCAGCGCAGAGCGTGGCCAAGGCCGGCTGGAAAGATTCCGGCGAGAAGAACGCTTTCATCTTCCAGACCGCCGAGGAGAAGCTGCCGGCCACCGTCTTCAAGGGCTACGAGACCACCGAACATGACGCCGAGATAATAGCGCTGCTCGACGGCCAGGGCCATATGGTGGAGCGGCTCGCCGCCGGCGCGGAGGGCTACGCCGTGCTGGACGCCACGCCTTTTTACGCGCAGAGCGGCGGCCAGGCCGGCGACACCGGGTCCTTCCTCTTCGAGGGCTCCGAGCTGGCCTCGGTCACCGACACGCAGAAGCCGGTGGGAAAGGTCTATTTCCACGCCATCCGCGCCCACGCCGGCCTCAAGACCGGCATGCGGGTGAACGCGCGCGTCTCCGGCGACAGGTACCGCACGGCCTGCAACCACACCGCCACGCACGTGATCAACGCCGCGCTGAAGCAGGTGTTCGGCGACACCACCCGCCAGGCCGGCTCCGAGGTGGACCCGGTCAGGTTCCGCTTCGACTACACCGTGACCAAGGCTCCGACCAAGGAAGAGATCGCCCGCATAGAGGACATCGCCAACGCGGCGGTGCGCGAGGACTACCTGGTCTCCAAGGCGCTGCGGCCGCTGGCCGACGCCCAGGCCTTCGGCGCCACCACGCTGCTGGGCGAGAAGTACGCCGACCCGGCGCGCTTCATCCTGATCAACCGCGGCGGTTTCGAAACGGCCAGGGACCGCTACAGCCTGGAGCTGTGCGGCGGCACGCACATAGACCGCACCGGCGAACTGCTGGTGATAAAGATACTCAAGGATTCCTCCGTGTCGCGCGGCGTGCGCCGCATCGAGGGCGTGGCCGGCCCGGCCGCCGTGGCCTACCTCAGCGGCCTGGCCCGCGTTACCGAGACGCTGGCCGCCCGGCTCTCAGTGCCGCCGCAGGAAGTGGCGGAACGCGTGGAGCAGCTGCTCGAGAATCTCAAAGAACTCAAGAGCGGCAAGGCCAAGGCCGCCCCGGCCGCGGCCCCCAAGGACGGCAAAAAGCTGCTCTCCGGCGGCATAGACGGCTCGGGCTCGAGCCTGGTGGCCTACGACGCCGGCGCCCTGGACATGAAGGACCTGCGCGGCTTCTCCGACGCGGTCAAGAAGGACCTCAAGAGCACGCTGCTGTTCATCTATTCCCGCTCGGCCGGCAAGTTCTCGTTCATCGTGACACATACCGGAGACGTCAACGCCGACGCCTCGGCCATAGCCAAGGGCGTGGCCGCGGCGGTGAACGGTTCCGGCGGCGGCCGCAAGGATTTCGCGCAGGGCGGCGGCGAGGTGCCGGCCGACATGCGCGCCTTCGAGGCCCAGCTGGTGGAGCTGGCGAGGAAGCACATCTAGCGTATTTTGGCTATAATATAGAGGATTTCTGCGTATCGGCTGCGCCCGTGGTGAAATGGATATCACAGGAGCCTCCGAAGCTTCTAGTGCAGGTTCGATTCCTGCCGGGCGCACCCGATACGCAGAAACCTGAGGGTTTGGTTCGAGTCGCCCGTCCCGCCTCCAAATGAATTTCGAAGAAGAAATAGCCTTGCTGATAAAGTCGCGCTACCCGCTGCTGGTGGTGGATACTATCGACGAGGAGTACGTGCTGACCCAGCTCAACGACGTGGCCGCGGCCCAGGGCCTGCAGTTCTACTCCTGGTCGCTCACGCAGGGGCTGCGCGTGGGCAAGAACCAGAACTCCTTCTACAAGACCAACGACGCCGTGGCCATGCTGCGCGTGGTCAACGACCTGGTCAACGACCCGCACGCGGCCGTGTTCGCCTTCTCCGATTTCGACCGCTACCTGGGCGACGCCGCCGCGTCCCGCTTCTTCAAGGATATCCTCAACCGCATAAAAGGCTCGCCCGCCACCGTGGTGCTGCTGGGCTCCGAGGGCAAGCTGCCGCCGGACATCGCCCCGCTGGCCGCCCGCATACAGGGCGGCTATCCAAACGAGCGCCAGATCCTCGACGAGGTCAACCGGGCCGTGGCGCAGTTCAAGCTGACCGCCGCGCACCTGGAGGTGGACCTGCCGCCGGAGTCGCTGCGCCGCATGGTCAAGACGCTCAAGGGGCTGTCCCTGCAGCAGGTGCGCAACGCGCTGAACCTCTGCCTGATCAGGGATTTCCGCTTCGACAAGGCCGACATCAAGGAGATAGAGAAGTTCAAGAAGGCGGCCTTCGACCGCGAGGGGATCCTCGAGTACTTCGGTTCCGAGGCCGAGACCGGCATAGCCGGCTTCGACAACCTCAAGCGCTGGGTGCGCGACCGCCGCAACTCGTTCTTCTCCGACGGCCCGCTGCCGCCGCCCAAGGGCCTGCTGCTGCTGGGCGTGCAGGGCTGCGGCAAATCACTGGCGGCCAAGGTGATAGCCGGCGAACTGGGCATCCCGCTCTACCGCCTGGACCTCACGCGCCTCTATTCCAAGTATATCGGCGAGACCGAGGAGAACCTGCGCAAGGCGCTGGCCACCGTGGAGCGGCTGGCCCCGGTCTGCCTGTGGATAGACGAGATAGAGAAGATCTTCGCCTCCTCCTCCGGCGACATAGACGGCGGCGTATCTAAGCGCGTGCTCGGCACCATGCTGACCTGGATGCAGGAGCGCAAGGACCGCTCCTTCATCGCCGCCACCTCCAACGATATCAACAACCTGCCCGCCGAGCTGCTGCGCAAGGGCCGCTTCGACGAGATCTTCTTCGCCGACCTGCCCGACGCGGCCGGCCGCATGGAGATCGCCCGTATCCACCTGGCCAAGCGCGACCTGGCCCCGGCCGACTTCGACGTGGCCGCGCTGGCCAAGGCCAGCGAGGGGTTCAGCGGCGCCGAGATAGAGCAGGCCGTGATCTCGGCGCTCTACAGCGCCTCCGGCTCTAACGAGAAAATTTCCACCCGGCACGTGCTCGAGCAGCTGCGGCTCACCCGCCCGCTCTCCGTCATCAAGGCCGAGGCGGTGGACTTCATCCGCGGCTGGGCCCGCGAGCGCAACATCCTCCCCGTCTAAAACAAAAAGCCCCGGCGGTCGCCGGGGCTTTTTTACGCCTTGTGGACTCAGGCCGCTACCGGCTCCGGGTCCGTCATCAGGGCTTCGATCACGCCGTTGAGGGCGGGGCTGGGCCGCATGGCCCGGGAGGTCTTGTCGCGGTCGGGGTGGTAGTAGCCGCCCATGTCCACCGGTTTGCCCTGCGCGGCGAGCAGCTCCCGGTTGATTTTCTCCTCGTTGGCTTCAAGCTGCCGGGCCGCCTCGGCGAAGCGGGTCTTGAGGCCCATGTCCTCCACCTGCGCGGCCAGCGCCTGCGCCCAGTACAGGGCCAGGTAGAAGTGGCTGCCGCGGTTGTCTATCTCGCCCACCTTGCGGGCCGGGGACTTGTTGTTGTCCAGGAACTTGGCGATGGCCTGGTCCAGCGTCTCGGCCAGCACCAGCGCCTTCCCGTTCTTGAACATGTTGCCCAAATGCTCCAGGGACGCGCCCAGCGCGGAGAACTCGCCGAGGGAGTCCCAGCGCAGGTAGCCTTCCTTCTGGAACTGCTGCACGTGCTTGGGGGCCGAACCGCCCGCGCCGGTCTCGAACAGGCCGCCGCCGGCGAGCAGCGGCACCACGGAAAGCATCTTGGCGCTGGTGCCGAGTTCCAGGATCGGGAACAGGTCGGTCAGGTAGTCGCGCAGTACGTTGCCGGTCACCGAGATGGTGTCGAGGCCCCTGCGGATGCGCTCGCAGGAATACCTGATGGCCTCCACCGGGGGGAGGATCTTGATCGTCAGGCCGGCGGTGTCGTGGTCTTTCAGGTACTTCTCCGTCTTGGCGATGATCTGCGCGTCGTGGGCGCGGGCCTTGTCCAGCCAGAAGATCGCGTGGGCGCCGGTGGCGCGCGCGCGCTTAACGGCGAGCTTCACCCAGTCCTGCACCGGGATGTCACGGACGCGGCTCATGCGCCAGACGTCGCCCTTCTCCACGGCGTGCTCCATCAGCACGGTCCCGTCCTGGTCGGTCACGCGCACGGTCCCGTTCTCCTGTATCTCGAAAGTGGTGGGGTGCGAGCCGTACTCCTCGGCCTTCTGCGCCATCAGGCCCACGTTGGGCACCGAGCCCATCGAGGCCGGGTCGAAGGCGCCGTGGCGGCGGCAGTCGTCGAGGATCTCCTTGTAGATCGTGGCGTAGCAGCGGTCGGGGATCAGCGCCTTGGTCTCGGCCAGCTTGCCCTCGGCGTTCCACATCCTGCCGCCGTCGCGCACCACCACCGGCATGGAGGCGTCGATGATGATGTCGCTGGGCACGTGCAGGTTGGTGATGCCCTTGGCGGAATCCACCATGGCCAGCGCGGGGCGCCTGGCGTAGACGGCCTTGATGTCGGCCTCTATCTCGGCTTTCTTGCCGGCGGGCAGGGTCTCGAGCTTCTTGTAGAGGTCGCCGAGGCCCATGTTGGGGTTGACGCCGAGCGTCCTGAAGGTTTCGGCGTGCTTGGCGAAAACTTCGTCGAAGAAGACGGTGACGGCGTGGCCGAACAGGATGGGGTCGGAGACCTTCATCATGGTGGCCTTCAGGTGCACGGAGAGCAGCATGCCCTCGGCCTTGGCCGCGTCCATCTGCGCGGCGTAGAACTTGCGCAGCGCGGCCGCGCTCATGAACGTGCCGTCCACGATCTCGCCGGCCTGCACTTTCACGCCGCTCTTGAGGACGTGGGCCTTGCCGGAGGCGTCCAGCAGCTCGATCTTGAGCTCGCCGGCCTTGTCCACGCAGACGGACTTCTCGTTGCCGTAGAAGTCGCCGCCGGTCATGTGCGCCACGTGGCCCTTGCAGTCCCTGGTCCACGGGGCCAGTTTGTGCGGGTGCTTCCTGGCGAAATTCTTGACGGAGAGGGGGGCGCGGCGGTCGGAGTTGCCCTCGCGCAGCACGGGGTTGACGGCCGAGCCCAGCACCCTGGCGTAGCGCTCCTTTACGGCTTTCTCCTCGGGGGTCTGCGGGTTCTCGGGGTAATTGGGGACCTTGTAGCCCTGGAACTGCAGTTCGCGGATGGCCTCCTTGAGCTGCGGCACGGAGGCGCTGATATTGGGCAGCTTGATGATGTTGGCCTCGGGGTTGTGCGTCAGCTCGCCGAGCCTGGCCAGGTAGTCGGGCAGCTTCTGCTCGGGGGCCAGGTGCTCGGGGAAGTTGGCAAGAATGCGGCCCGCCAGCGAGATGTTGGCGGTCTCCACCGCGACGCCGGTACCCTTGGTGAAAGCTTTTACTATGGGCAGCAGGGAATAGGTGGCTAAAGCGGGGGCCTCGTCGATTTCGGTCCAGATTATCTTATGGGGCATGTTGTCTCCTTGGCGCTCGTGGCGGCCTTACGGTCGTATAATATTGAGCAACGCGAAAAAGAGCAAAACTTGTCCCCAGTATTCTATTAAACCCCGGCGCTCCGGGCAAGCGGGCCGTCGCATTGCTATAATAAAGGCCGAATGGAAACCATACTGGTTACCGGACCCACCGGCTATATCGGCGGGCGCCTTGTCCCCAGGCTGCTGTTCGGCGGCAGGCGCGTGCGCTGCCTGGCGCGCCACCCGGAGCGCCTGGCCGGCCGGTCCTGGGCCGGCAGCGTGGAGATAATAAAAGGCGACGTTTACAAGGGAGAAGGACTGTCCGAAGCGCTGTCCGGCGTCGACGCGGCCTATTACCTGGTGCATTCCATGGCCGACGTGCCCGGTTTTGCGGATATGGAGGCCGTTTCGGCCGCCAACTTCGCCAGCGCCGCCGCCAGGGCCGGCTGCAAGCGGATAATCTACCTGGGCGGGGCAGGCAAGGACGCCTGCTCCCTTTCCCGTCACCTCGCCTCCCGCCACCGGGTGGGTGAGATCCTGCGCTCCACCGGCGTCCCGGTCACCGAGTTCCGCGCCGGCATGATAGTGGGCTCCGGCAGCGTCTCCTTCGAGATGATACGCTACCTCGTGGAGCGGGTGCCCGTCATCCCCGCCTGCAGCTGCCTCGACAGCCATTCGCAGCCGCTGGCCGTGCGGGACGCGCTGCTGTACCTCACGAGCTGCCTGGACAAGCCCTCCACCGCCGGCCGGGTCATAGAGATAGGCGGCTCCACCTGCCACCGCTACCGCGACCTGCTCAAGATCTACGCCGATATCCGCGGCCTCCGGCGCCGCTTCTTCGAGCTGCCGCACTGGCACCTTGGTTTCTGCAGCGCGATGGTGGGGCTCATAACGCCTATCCCCCGCATTTTCGCCCGCCCGCTGATGGAAAGCCTCGGCTGCGAGGCGGCCTGCGATACCGGCGCCGCGGCGGAGCTTTTCCCCGAGATCAAACCGCTGGACTACGCCACGGCCGTGAAATACGCGCTGGTGCGCCTCAGCGAGAACGCCGTGGAAACCTCGTGGACGGCGGCCTATACGCCGTCCTACGCGCGGGCCTACTCTTTCGAGGACAGGGAGGGCATGATCAGCCACGCGCATGTGCTGGATATAGGCGCCCCGGCCGCCGCGGTATACCGGATATTCTCCGGGCTGGGCGGCCGCCGGGGCTGGCTGTACGGGCAATGGCTCTGGTACCTGAAGGCCCTGCAGGACAGGCTGGTGGGCGGCATAGGCATGCGCCGCGGCCGCCGGCACCCGGACGTCATACACCAGGGCGAGGCGCTGGATTCCTGGCGGGTGGAGCGCGTGATAGAGAACCGCCTGCTGCTGCTGCGCGCCGAGATGCGCCTGCCCGGCAAGGGCTGGCTGCAGTTCGAGGCCGTGCCCCGGGGGGAGGCCGCTTCCACGCTGCGGCTTACGGCCTATTTCGAACCGCACGGCCTGTTCGGCAGCCTCTACTGGTATGCCCTGTACCCGGCCCATGTCTGGATCTTCCGCGGCCTGGCCCTGGCGATACGCCGCCTGGCCGAAGCCCCCTTTAACTAGGTGGAAAAGGTATAATTTAGCCATGCAGATCACCCTGGAAGCTGATTATGCCGTGCGCTGCCTTGTCTACCTCAAAGATCATAGGGACGGAGTCTGCGTGCTGGGAGACATCTCCAAAGGCACCAGAATACCGTCCGCTTTCCTCTCCAAGATACTGCAGAAGATGATCAAGCGCGGCCTGGTCAAGTCCGCCAAGGGCAAGAACGGCGGCTTCGCCCTGGCCAAGGACCCCAACCGCATCAGTGTCTACAACATCATGCAGGCTGTCTGCTGTTCCGATACCGTAATGAAGCTGGTCTGCAGCAAGACCAAGGAGCCCTGTTCCTTCCTGAAAACCTGCAAGATACACGTGGTCTGGGAAGACCTCGGCAAGATAATCAAGATGATACTGGAGTCCAGGAAACTCTCCCAGCTTTAACCGCCCCTGTCCCATTATTAGTAGAATTTCCGGGTGACAGTACGAGCTGCCTGCGCCTGCGGCGCCACTTACGACCTCAAGGACGAGTACGCCGGCCAGCGGCTGGCCTGCCCGCGCTGCGGCGCCGCCGTGGAGGCGCCCGCCCTGCCGCCCCCGCCGCCCGTGCGGCAGCAGGAGGGGGGGGCCGTCTTCGAGCGGGACCTGTTCCTGCTCGACCAGCGGCACCTGGCGGTAGACGAAAAATATTCCATCACCGACGGTGAAGGCGCGCACTTGCTGTTCGCCGAGCGCCCCGCCCGCGCCACGCTCAAGGCGCTGGCCATCGTCGGCGGCCTGCTGGCCGGGCTGCTCAACTATTTCCTCGGCCTGCTGCTGCTGGGTCTGGCTAAACAAGCCGGCCTGCCCTTCCCGGCTCTGCTGGCCGTGGCGGTCTGGATCCGCTACGGCTCGCTGTTCGTGGTGGTGGTGGCCGCCATGGCCCTGTCCCCCAAGCGCCATATCACGGTGTACCGCGACGACAAACGCGCCGAGATAGTGCTGACCGTCACGCAGGACTACCGCGTGCCGCTGTTCACGGCGCTCTACACGGTGCACGGCGCGGACGGCGCGCCGCTGGCCAAGCTCTACAAGAAGCGCCTGCGCAACATCTTCCGCAAGCGCTGGTATTGCGCCTCGCTCTCCGGGCAGCTGAACTTCATGGCGCGCGAGGACTCGCTGATACTCTCCATCCTGCGGCGCTTCCTGCTGGGCTTCTTCGGCCTGCTGCGCACCAACTACGTCATCTACGGCCGCTCCGGCGTGGCCGGGGAGTTCAACCGCCGCTTTACCATGCTCGACCGCTACGTGCTGGACCTGTCTGCCGACCGGCTGCGCTCCATAGACCGCCGCCACGCGCTGGCGCTGGGCATACTGCTCGACACCGGGGAGGGCCGCTGATGGCCGAACAGCTGCGCAAGATCACCTCCGACATGCTGGCGGCCGATCCCTTCCGGCCCGGCCCCGTGGATTTCGAGGAGGGCATGTCGGCCGCGCCGCGCTTCGCGCTGGCGCTCATAGCCGTCAACGTGGCCGTCTTTATCTGGGAGCTGCGGGTGGGCGCGCTCAAGAGCCGCGAGGCCATCATAGCCGCCGGCGCGGTGTTCGGCGAGCGGGTGATGGCCGGCGAGAGCTGGCGCCTGGGCACCGGCATGTTCATGCACGCCGGCTTCGGGCACCTGATCGGCAACTGTTTCGTGCTCTACATCCTGGGCCTGGCGGCCGAGCGCGCCTGGGGCCGCGGCCGCGCCTTGTTCATCTACATGCTCAGCGGCGTAGCCGCCTCTTTCGCCACCGCTTTCCTGCAGCCCAAGCCCTCGGTAGGCGCCTCGGGGGCCATCTTCGGCCTGATGGGGGCCGTGGTGGTGTTCTTCTGGCGCTACGGCGGCGCCCTGCAGGCCCGCGACCGCCGCATTGGCGCGGTGCTGCTGGGCTGGGGCGTTTTCCAGATACTGCTGGGCGCCCTGACCCCCTACGTGGACAATTGCGCCCACATAGGCGGCGCCCTGGCCGGAGCCATGCTGGCCCTGGTGGTGCCCGCCGCCCTCTTCGAGCGCCGGCCCTCAGTTAAGCCCTAGCGACGCCGAGCGCAGCTTGCTCACCCACAGCGCTATCTCCACCAGGTCCAGGTCCCCGATCTCAGGGAAAGCGGCGGCCGCCTCGAGCGCGCGCACGGTGGCGCCCTTGCCCTCGAAGCGTATCAGCGCGATTGCGGCGCGGCCGTAGCGCACCTCGTAGGCCGGCGCCCCGTCCCGGTAGAAATCCGGCCAACGGAAAGAGCGGTAGATATAAGCGGTCAGCGCCCCGGCCTTGCGCGCCTGGTAACCCTCCGGCACCCATTCCTTTACTGTCCATTTCATAAAGCCTCCCTTACCCTGTCCCGCCAATATCATAGCAGGCCAACCCGACAAGGGCCTGTCGGGTTGTTGGCGGCAGAAGGCCGCAGAGGGTCAACCCGGGTGGACTACGCTAGCCTGCGCCGCTACGGACACAACCACAAGGGTCTGTCGGTTTTTTTTCTCCGCGGCCGTCCCCTTTTTTATAGAATTCATATATAGTCTAACGGAGGCCTAATGCTTAAACTACTCCTTTCGGTTTGTCTGCTGCTGCCAGCCGCCGCCATGGCGGACGAGGCCGGCAAAGACCCGGTCATGAACGCCGTGGTGAAGGAGCTCGAACGCTCTTTCGCCGGCCTTAAGAAGGCCGAGCCGGTGCCGCTCTACTACCTCGGCTACGAGGTCACCGTGAACAAATACGGCTCGCTGTCCGCCAAGCTGGGGGCGCTGGACTACAAGGCCGAGGCCCCTTCCGCCACGCTCGACGTGGACATGCGCGTGAACACGATGGACCTCGACAACACGCACCAGGTCAAGGGGGACATGGCCTGGACCAATTCCACGCAGAGCGAGAACCTGCCCGTGGCCCTGGAGGGCAACGAGGACGCCATCCGCGCCCGCATCTGGGAGTACACCGACAAGGCCTACAAGAAGGCGCAGGAAAAATTCACCAAGGTGAAGATGAACAAGGCCGTCACCGCCGCCGAGGACGACCCGTCCCCGGACTTCTCCCCGGTCAAGCCCGAGAAGTTCTACGAGACCGTGACCCTTGAAAAAGCCGACCTGGACGTCTGGGGCGAGCGCATGAAGAAGCACTCGGCCCGCCTGGCCGGTTTTCCTTTCATCTACGACTCGGGGGTCTCGCTGCAGTACGAGAACAAGCACCGCTACATGGCCACCAGCGAGGGGGCCCGCATCAAGACCGGCAATAACTACATAATCCTCTCCTACTCGCTGTCGAGCCGCACCACCGACGGCATGGAGATCAGCCGCTACATGTCCTACCACGGCGACTCCTTCGACGACCTGCCCACCGCCGCCCAACTGGACGCCGACATGGACAAGTCCGTAAAGGAACTGGAGGCCCTCAAGACGGCCCCGGTGGTGGAGCCCTACAGCGGCCCCGCCATACTGCGCGCCAAGGCGGCCGGCGTCTACTTCCACGAGATCATCGGCCACCGCCTGGAGGGCCACCGGCAGAAACTGGAGGACTCCGGCCAGACCTTCGCCAAGAAGGTGGGGCAGAAGGTGACCGGCGACATCATCACCCTTTACGACGACCCTTCCATGAAGGAATTTCAGGGCAAGCCGCTGCGCGGCTACTACCGCTACGACGACGAGGGCGTGCGCGGCCAGCGCGCGAGCCTCATCGAGAACGGCGTGCTCAAGGGCTTCATGATGAACCGCTCGCCCATACGCGGCTTCGGTTCGTCCAACGGCCACGGCCGCCGCTCGCCGGGCAATCCCACCGTGTCGCGCATGGGCAACCTGGTCGTTGAGGCGTCCAAGACGGTGCCCTACGCCGAACTGCGGCAGATGCTGATAGACGAGTGCAAAAAACAGGGCAAGCCTTTCGGCCTGGTCTTCGACGATATCTCCGGCGGCTTCACCTATACCGGCCGCGGCTCCGGCCAGTCCTTCAAGGTCAAGCCGCTGCTGGTGTACAAGGTGTACACCGACGGCCGCCCGGACGAGGTGGTGCGCGGCGTGGACATAGTGGGCACGCCCATAGTCAGCTTCAGCAAGCTGACGGCGGCCGCCGACGACTACGGCATCTTCAACGGCACCTGCGGCGCCGAGTCCGGCTGGGTGCCGGTATCGGCCGTCTCGCCCAGCCTGCTGATCACCGAGATGGAAGTGGAGAAGTCCCAGAAGTCGCAGCAGAAACCCCCGGTGCTCGAACCGCCGCTGCACGATAAATAAGGACACCATGAAAAAAAATATGATCGCAGCTTTCATCCTTGCCGCCGCGCTGGCCGCCCCGGCCGTCGCCGCCCTGCCGCAGGACGACAAGGTCTTCGCCGCCATGAACGACGAGCTGGTCCGTTCCATGGCCAAACTGAACATGGACAACCTGGGCAAGCCCTACTCTCTCACCTACCAGGTGGGCGAGGGGCATAATTACAGCGTGTCGGCCTCGTTCGGGGCCATCGAACGCGAGAACTCCAACGCCTACCGCCGCCTGAAGGTTGACCTGCGCGTGGGCAGCCCCAGGCTGGACAACAGCCATTTCGCCCCCAATGTCTGGGAGGGCTACCGCGCCGAGGCCGACTGGTACCTGCCGCTGGAGGATAATTACGACGCGCTGCGCTTCGCCCTGTGGTCCGCCACGGACAGCGCGTACAAGAAGGCGCTCGAGACCTACTCCAAGAAGAAGGCCTTCATCGAATCCAAGGGCATGGCCGAGCTGTACGACGACATGACCCCCTACGAGACCCACGAGCTGTACCGGGACTTCTCGGTGGAGCGGCTCGACGAGGCGCAGTGGCGCGAGAACGTGCGCAAGGTGTCGGCCGTTTTCACCCGCTACCCGGCCGTCAAATCCTCGCAGGTGCGGCTGGGCTTCACCTCCGGCGGCCAGCGCACCCTTAACAGCGAAGGCTCGGCCTCGCGCCAGCCCGACTGCGGCGGCAGCGTGTCCATCGCGGTGTCCGGCTTCGCGCCGGACGGCTTTCCGCTCAAGTTCTCGCACCGCGAGAGCTTCTGCCTGGCCAAGGACGCCCCGCCCATGGAGCGCCTGCTGGCCAAGGCCGAGGAGCTCGGCGACACACTGACCAAGATGGGTAAGTCCGAGCAGCTCAAGGCCTATATCGGCCCGGTGCTGTTCGAGGCCCCCGCCGCCGGCAAGTTCTTCGAGGCGCTGCTGGTCAACAACGTGGCCAACCCCCGCGAGGTGTGGACCGAGAAGAACCGCTGGAACAACGACACCGTCTTCCGCCGCGCCGGCACCCTGGTGGAGCGGCTCGGCATGCGCGTGACCTCGCCTTTCCTCAATGTGGTGGACGACCCCCTGGCGCGCTACCACGAGGGCGTGCCGCTGTCCGGCTTCTACGAGGTGGACGACGAAGGCGTGCCCGCCCGGCGGCTGGAGCTGGTGAAGAAGGGCAAACTGGCCGACTACTACATGTCCCGGGCGGCCACCCGCGACTTTAAAAAGTCCAACGGCCACGGCCGGGGCGACCTGACCGAGTTCCCGGCCGGCTCGCCGTCCAACGTCTTCATCCTGGCCGAGAACAACCCCGGCCGCGTCCTGGCCGCCGCCGAGCTCAAGGCGAAGTTCCTGGAACTCTGCAAGGAGCAGGAGCTGGAGTACTGCATCCTGGTCAAGGGCATCGAAGGGCTGTACGGGCCCTTCGCGGCCTGGAAGGTGTACGCCGACGGGCGCGAGGAGCCGGTGCACGGCATAGAGTTCACCGGCGTCACCCTGCGCGCGCTGCGCGACATCACCGCGGTCTCGAAGGAGACTTACGTGCATAACCTCAGCTGGTCCACCCCCGGCACCGTGGTCGCCCCGGCGATACTGGTGCAGGAGATGGAGATAAAGAAAAGCGAGGAGAAGCCCGAGAAGAAGCCTTACCTCGCGCATCCTTACTTCGGCAAATAACAACAATGAAAGGCGGGCGCAACAAGTCAGTCATCATGGTCCTCTCGGCGGGGGCCTGCCTTTGCGCCGGCCTGGCCGCGGCGGCCATCGGCCCCGCGCTCGCCGTTTATTACACGCCGGAGTACCTGTCGTTCAAGTCGCGCATCATCGCCGAGTTCAAGCGGGCGCGACCCGGCAGGTTCA
>MGTZ01000059.1:22762-29253 GCA_001799715.1 Elusimicrobia bacterium GWB2_63_16
GCCGGGGCCGCGCCGAGAAGGGGGACGACCACAAGGTGCTCGCCCTCACCTTCGACGCCTGCGGCGGCCGCAACGACGGCTATAACAAGGACCTGATAGACTACCTGCGCGCCGAGAAGATCCCCGCCACGCTGTTCGTCACCGGCGTGTGGATAGACAAGTACCCGGAGATCTTCGCCGAGCTCGCCGCCGACCCGCTCTTCGAGATCGAAAACCACGGCCTGCTGCACCGCCTGTGCTCCACCGAGGGCCGCTCCATGTACGGCGTGCGCGGCACGCGCGACCTGGACGGCGTGATAGACGAGATGGAGCTGGGCGCCCGCAAGATCGGTTCGCTGACCGGGCGCCGGCCCGTCTTCTTCCGCTCCGCCACCGCTTACACCGACGAGCTTTCGCGCCGGGTGGCCGGGCGGCTGGGGATGGAAGTGGTCAGCTACGACATCCTCTCCGGCGACGCCAACCGCGCCTCCGCCCCGACGATGAGCCGCAACATACTCTCCGGGGCGCGCCACGGCGCCGTGGTGATCATGCACTTCAACCATCCCGAGTGGCCGGTGGCCGACGCCTTGCGCCGCGCCGTGCCCGAACTGCGCCGCCGCGGCTTCCACTTCTCCAAGCTCGAAGACTTCACCGTAAAATAGCGGCGACCCGGACCAGAGCGCCACCAGTTATGAGGACTGCCAAGCCGATTCTTTTGTGATAAAAGGATGCGGCTATCGTACAGCCCTTGTCGCTATACGGCGCCTTTTGCGCCGTACAGCCGGGGCAGGCGGCCTGGCTTCGCCTACGGACCTGGCCGTGGATAAGAAAGCCCTGCGGGTGCTTAAAAAGGGCGAACCGTTTGTCGAGCTGCCACCGGAACAATTCAGGTTGTTTTCAATGCTGTTCGAGCGAAGGCCGGCCTTCATCCCCGAAAGCGACGTCATTGAACAGGTGTTCAACTGTTCTCCCCGTGAAAAATGCGAAGCTCTCGCTTCGCTGGTTTACCGGCTGCGCAAAGCCCTCGGTCCGAGGTATGGCCGCCGGGTGGTTAAGAAAAAAGGCAGGGGTTGGGCCTATATACAACCCAGGCTGCGGTTCGATCCGGTTATGTGAAGCCCTCTCGAATCCGCCACAACTTATTCCGACGTAAATCCTCAAAAATAATGACGCGCGCGACCTTGACAGCAGGGGCCGGGCCTGCTAGATTATGCACGGGCGTGCCGGAATTCTTCTTTTGCTTGTAGTTCCTTATCTACTGGCTCGCGGGATAACCGTGGGATACGGCTATTTATTCTCGGCCGGGGTCTAATAGTACGTTTTGTCCGGATTTCAATGAGCATCGTAGGGATGGTGGTATTGCGCATCCTTATCCTCTCTGTTATACATTGAGTGGGGGTTGGCCTCTGGGTAAGACAACGAAGATTTAAGAGATGGGCAGAGTGAGACTGTGTGAAGTCGCTGTCCTTCTGAGAACTGCTTGGTAAAGATTTTGTAAGCGAGTGATTGTTTGTTGCTTTTGCGGTAAGGAGAATGTATGAAAAGGTTGATAGTAACAGTTGTTGTGTTAATTTCGTTGATGCCGTCATATGCCAGGGATAGCAACGCTAAATTTATAGATCCTGATGCGAAGGTTGACGAACTTGTGTCTTCTGTGGAGAGATGGAGATGGTTGCCATGGAAACTTAATACTGCTCTGATGCATCTTGATTCGGAAATTTCAAAAAGCAGCGTCAGCGATAAAGCCCTCCGGGATATGACGAGACGGTTGACTAAGATATATTACTCGCTGAGTGATGTTATGATGAGCATCGCCAATAAAAAGAGGATTATCGAGCTTGTCGGTGTTGATAATGGCCCAGAAGCACATGAGTTCTTCCTTCAGGTCCTAAGCGACACAAATGTGGAATACCGAGATAAGGCATTGAGAACTATATATCCGAAAGGCGTACACGGAGATGATCTCTATGAGAAGATTAAAAGTCTGGAAAACGCAAATGCATTCCCTAAGGCGAAATCATTGATGTACCTAAAGCTGGCCAATCCTGAACGGGCTTTAAAGGAGATTCAAGACTTTTTAGGAACGACACAAGATTTAGAGGATTATATTAAGGTTGGAATAAATATGTCGTTTGCATATAGGGACCCAAGAGTAATAGACGTCGTGTTTGATCGATATCCTGAATTTCGAAATAAGCCAGGCGGGGCGGCCGCTTCAGGTGTTATTGATTGGGATAGTCTGAACAGATACTTGCAGTCGACGGAGGGAGAAAGATTCGGAAAGGCAATGACTGTTTTTGCGGATAAAGATATTCTGGATGATGATAATCGGTCGCTGTTGTTTTTGAAATTAAAAAGCAAGGACCACAAAACACGAAAAGCTGTAGGGGAATATCTGATAAAGCAAGTGAGTCGTCCGACTATGCCTAAAGAGGAACTGTTGCGGGTGCTAAATGAGGCGCATGCAATTGAGTCAGATGCTGAGATACGGAAGACGTTGATTTATGGTGTTAATGTCTTGCGCAAAAAGAATGAGGACAAAAAATGAGTGCTCTTGGGGTGCTCACTATCGTGATGTTTCTCTTGCCGGGGAACTTGTTCGCCGGCACGCTTGGCAATACATTGGCGCAAGAAGGGAGGGGATAGGGGACGCTGATGACTATGTGACTATTTGATCGGAGCGAGTGTGGTTCGGGGAAATTAAACTGGCAGCAGGATTGTGGGGAGGGGGGTAAGCGGGGGATTCGGCGTGGGTGTTCTCCGTCGTGAAACTGCTGTTGAGGAATATATTTAGCGCCACCCCTTGACAAGTCAACACTTGTCTGTTATATTCTAATTGTAGTCCTGATCTTTCTAGTTGCACCGGCGGCGTGGTTGGCAGTGCGGTTCGGGGTTCGGCCCCGGTCCGGTGCTCGGTTCCCCCAGGTTCGCGGCCCCGCTCTCGCGCGGCGTCTTGCGGCGCCCGCTTCGGTCATGGCGGTGTGCGGCGCGTCCAGGGGTGTGCTCCGGCCAGTCTCCCGCCTCTTTGGCGGCGCGCGGCCGGGTTCTTGGGCCAGCGGTCCCGCCCCTCGCGGCGGTGTTCCGGCTCCCGGGTTGGCGCTCCGGCTCCCGCGTTTCGCGGTTCTTGCCCGGTCGTCCTGGTGTGGTGTGCGGTTGCGGTCGCGGTACAAACTAAAGTAACGGCCTCCGGGCCGATGATAGAGCCCCCTTACTGGGGGCTCTCTCGTTTTATGCCTGCTTTAGCAGAAGGCGTAACTCCCTGCGGTAAGGGCCTTGTGGGGCTCGCTGCCATTTCTGTTTGTCGATAATCTTGTACAATATAATTTCTCTCACTTCACTGCCTTGGTTCATGGGTTGCGAGGCATATATGAAACATATTGTATTGGCATTGCTGGCCGCTCTGGCCTGCGGCTGCGTCCGCGTGCATCAGATCGACCGCGAAACGCTGTCCAAACAGATAATGCAGTTCGAGCCGATGGGGAACCGCCAGGCTTTCCTCAACGACTTTCATTCCATTCGCGAGGGCGCTTCTGGCGGCGTGGGGCAGAGCGCGGGAGGCGGCTGTGGCTGCAATTAGACGCTTCCTCTTCACCCTCTCGCTGGCGCTCTGTCTGGCGCGGTCGGCTTACGCCAAGACCAATATGGAACTGATCGTCAATTCCGTTTACCAGAGCGGCAACGGCGGCAAGCAGGCCTTCGACGGCACCGGCGACCAGGCCCTCACCCTCTACGAGCCGGTGCTCTACATCAACTCGCAGCTGGATCACAATACCAGCGTGTTCGGCAGCGCCGTTTTTGACACCTTCACCTCCGCCTCGGGCAAGGCATTCGACTCCGACACCGGCGCCTCCGAGGCGGCCGGGCGCGGCGGGCTGAACCTGATACGCGGCTGGCAGACCCGGGCGGGCTTCGACGCCGGCGTTTCCAAACGCTATGGCGGCTGGCAATTGACGCCTACGGCGGGCTATTCCAGCGAGCTGTCCTACAAGTCCGTGCACGGCGGCCTGAACGCCCAGCGCTTCTTCGCCGAGGATAACTTCGTGGCGTCGGCCGGCTTCTTCCACTACGCGGACGAGGCCAAGCCCTGGGACGTGGCGGCAGCGAAGTTCACCGGCTTCAAACCGAAGACCACCAACTCGCTGAACGCCAGCGTCACCCAGATCCTGAACGCGCGGGAGATAGTGCTCGCCGGCATCAGCTACACGCGCCAGGGCGGTTTCCTGGAAGGCACGCGCAATACCGTCAGTACCGGTACGCTCACCGAGCGGGCCAACGAGGTGCTGCCGCAGCGGCGCGACAAGTTCAGCGCCAACGCGCGCTACGTGCGCGGCCTGCGCGAGGACCTGGCCTTCCACCTGGACTACCGCTATTACGCAGACAGCTGGGAGATCCGCGCCCATACCCTGGAGCCCTCCCTGGCCGCCTCCTTCTCCGACGAGAAAGGGCTGCTGCGCGTCCACTACCGCCGCTATTCCCAGACCGCCGCCGAGTATTACCGGGCCGGCTCCTACGCCGGCATACAGCCGGTGATGACTTCGGATTCGGACCTGGACAAGTTCACCGCCGACGAAGGAGGGCTGCAGCTCTCCTACGCCCCGGAAGGCGGGGAGGGGGACCTGGCCGAGTGGACCTGGGGCGGCAGCGCCGTTTACTACAAGAGGTCCAATGACCTGAAGGCCGTCATACTGCAGTTCTCGGTGGCCGCCAAATTCTGATGGAACCGCTGATAATAAAACGGACCTGCATGGGGTCGCCCTTCGAGATAACCGCCTGGCCCGGCGGCAGCCGGGGCGCGGCCGAAGCCGCCGTGCTGACGGCCTACGCCGAGGTGGCGCGCGTGGAGGACCTTCTCACCGACTTCCGGGACAGCCCGCTCACCGCTCTCAATGCCGCCGCCGGAGGGCCGGCGGTAAAGGTTCCCGAAGAACTGTTCGGCCTTGTGGATTTCGCCCTTGGCATCTGCCGTGACTCGGGCGGGGCCTTCGATATCACCTATGCCTCGGCGGGCCGGCTCTGGCGCGAGGCCTTTTGCACCGGCGTCCCGCCGGCCCCGGAAAGGATAGCCGAAGCCCTGCGGCTGGTGGGCCACGCTAAAATCGAACTGGACCGCGCCGCCGGCACGATACGCCTGCCGGAGAAGGGCATGCGCATAGGGTTGGGCTCCATAGGCAAAGGTTACGGCGTGGACCGCGCCTGGCGCGTGCTCCGGGACCTGGGCCTGGAGAATTTCTGCGTGAACGGGGCCGGGGACCTGCGCGTGGCCTCCTCGCCCGGGGCTCCGCGGCCCTGGCGCATCGGGCTGAAAAATCCCTTCGCCGCCGACGGGCGCGCGGCCGGATGCCTGGAGATCCGCAGCGGCGCCGTGGTCACCTCCGGGGATTACGAGCGCTTCTTCGTGCACCGCGGCAAAAAATACCACCACATCATAGACGCCCGCACCGGCCGCACTCGCGACGATATCGCCAGCGTCACCGTGCTGGCCTCCACCGCCGCGCTGGCCAACGCCTACTCCATCTCGGCCATGGCGCTGGGGCCGGAGGAAGGCGCGGCCTTCCTGCGCCGCCGCCGCGAAGCCTCCGGCGTCATCATCACCGCCGCCGGCGCCGTGATAAACTGCAACCTGAAGACCGGTTCCAAGGAGACTTATGCCGCAGATAGACTTTGAGAGCATCTCGCTGCTGACCTTCGTGGCCGTATATGTGTCGGGCCTGTTGACCTCGCTGACGCCCTGCGTCTACCCGATACTGCCTATCGTGGTGGGTTACCTGGGGTCGCGCGAGGGCGGGGCGCGCAGCCGCTTTTTGGCCAGCCTCTCCTATATCTTGGGCATGGCGCTGGTCTACTCGGCGCTGGGTATGGCCGCGGCGCTCACCGGCTCGCTGTTCGGAGAGCTGACCACCAATAACTGGGTGAACCTGGCCTTCGGCGCGCTGCTGCTCTACCTCGGCGGCAGCATGATGGAATGGTATTACATACCCATGCCCAACCTGCCGGGCCTGGCCTCGGAGTCGGTAAAGAAGTCGCCGGTGATCGGGCCGTTCGTGATGGGGGTGACCTCGGGCATGGTGGCCTCGCCCTGCACCGCGCCGGTGATGGCCAGCCTGCTCGTCTATGTGGCCGCCAAGAAGGCCGTGGTTACCGGCGGGCTGCTGCTGTTCACCTTCTCTATGGGGCTCAGTACCACGCTGCTGGTGATCGGTTTCTTCGCCGGTTCTCTGATGCCCAGGAGCGGCGCCTGGATGGTGGCGGTAAAGAAGGCGCTGGCCTTTCTGATAATCGGCGCCGGCATTTATTTTGTTTATACGGCCGGTACGCTGGCCTAGGAGGAACTATGCGGAAAATATTGCTCGCTTTGATAGCTGTGGCGTCGGCAGGCTCGCTGCTCTGGGCCGCGCCCGAGCAGGCCAAGCCCTTCGACCTGCCCGGCCTGGATGGCAAGCAGTTCAGGCTGGCCGACCATACCGGGAAAGGATATGTCGTCCTCAACTTCTGGGCGCGCTGGTGCGCCTCCT
>MGTZ01000060.1:0-30018 GCA_001799715.1 Elusimicrobia bacterium GWB2_63_16
GCCGGAGAGCAGCATCATGTCGGGGCGCAGCTGGCGGATGCGCTCGATCTTCTCGTGGTCCGCGCGGCCGTCGTTGGAGGCCAGCACGTCCATCACTATGGCGCCGGCGCCGAGCGCGCAGCGCTGGGCGGATTCGCCGGTCATCGCCTTCACCGCGCCGGCCACCATCATCTGCAGGCCGCCGCCGGCCGAGGAGGTGGAGACGTAGATATCCACGCCGGTATTGCCGTTGTTGGGGGTTATGATCTTTTCGCCGTCGAGGATCTTGCGGCCGGAGAGCTCCTCCACCTCGGTGATGGAGTTCAGCACGCCCTTGGTGACGTCCTCGAACGGGGCTTCGACGGTGGTCGGGGCCTCGCCGCGGAAGGTCTGGCGGTAGGTGTCGCCTTTCTTCTCGATCAGGACGGCCTTGGTGGTGGTGCTGCCGCAGTCGGTGGCTATGATGACTTCAAGGTCTTTTTTTGACATCTGGATCTTCCTTTGCGGGGGATTCTTCGTTCAACAGCTCGACTAAATAGGCTACGGCCTTCCTGTTCTCCAGGAGCGCCTTGTACTCTTGCAGTTTGGCCTTGTTAAAGAACGCGCCTACGATCGGCTCCAGCATCTGCAGGCCCTGGGCGCCCAGCCCGTGCACGGGCGCGGTGCTTTCCACGGTGAAGGCGGCTATGGCCGCCAGGCCGCGGGCCCGGATCTTGACCGCCAGTTCCCGCAGCAGCTGCCGCTCCGCGGGGGTAGGTTCCGGAGGCTCGGGAATCTTAAATGCGTTGTCCCATATACCCATCGCGTTTATTCTACATAAAATTAAAAGTATATCCTAGGCCGCCCCCCTTGAAACCTGGCGGTTCGTGGTGTATACTCAATTTGAGGGTTTTCAGGGGGAGCGGACGGAGGCTTTATGAACGGCGGCAATCCTATCGATTGGAAGCGGGCGGCCCTGCCCATAGCGGCTTTTACGCTGGCGCTGGCGGCCGGCATCAATTATTTCGTGGGAGGGCGTGGGGACGGCGCGGCGCCGGCCGGCAACGACGCCTCCTTCAAGTTCGCCTCGGGCCCGCAGTACGCGCCCGGTTCCGCCGCGGCCAGAGGTCCGGCCGCCAGCCAGGGCTCATCCATAGACATGTTCCGCGAAGTCAATAAGAGCTACGCCTCCGAAGAGGCCGGGGAAGAGGCCGGGATCAGGCCGGTCAAAAAACCCCGCTCCAAGGAGGAACTGAAAGAGTTCATGAACCAGGTGCGCCACGACATCAACTTCGACCCGGCCGCCCAGGCGGGTGGGCTGGAGGGGGACGGGCCCGCCGGCATGAACAGGACCGCCGGCCAGGACGCCGGAGTACCGGGGCAGGAGCAGCAGGCCACGGCCGTCACGGCCAGGGCCGCGTCTTCTTCCGGCAACCGCGCCCCCAGACTTAACGCTTCCAGGAGCGGCTTCTCGGCCGGGCGCAGCGGCACCCTGTCGCGTTCCGGCGGCGGCGCGCGGCAGGCGCGCGGCGTGGGCGCCGACTATGGCGCTTCCTCAGGCGGCGGCGCCAGCCAGGATACGGATTACTCGGACTCTTCGGGCGGCGGCGGCCGCAGCATGGAGGCGGGAGCTTACGGCTCTCACGGCGGCGGCAGGTCGGCCGCCCAGCCTTCGGCCTCCGGCGACGAGGCCAATTCGGCCAGCGGCGCCCCCAAGGAGCAGAAGGAACCCCCGCCGCCTCCGGCGCCGGTAGCCTTCGTCTGGCCGCGCTCCTTCGACTTCGGCGACATGTACATGTACGAGACCGCCTCGAGGCTGGTCGTCGTGATGAACATCGGCGACGCCCCGCTGAAACTGGGCGCTATAGAGAACCTGGACCCGGAAACGCCTTTCGCCAAAGAGAAGGACAAGTGCAGCAAGGCCACGCTGGCCCCCGGCAAGAGCTGCACGTTCAAGGTGCGCTTCTCGCCGCGGGAGAAGCGGGAGTACCTGACCGGCTTCGGCATCCCGTCCAACGACGAGGGCGCGATGGACTACCAGAGCTACATCGAGGTCAAAGGCAATTCCAAGTATTCCTATTCCACCTGGTGGTGGCGCCGCTTCAACTACTCCGCCGCGCTCAACAACCGCGTCAGTTTCGGCATGGTGCCGGCCGGCCAGACCACCGACGAGGCGCTGCGGGTGACCAACAACAGCGGCGGCACTTGGGAGAACATCAAGCTCAACACCTCGGGGCTGCCCTCCTCGTTCAAGGTCACCCGGGACAACTGCTCGGGCAAGGACCTGGGGCCGCACCAGTCCTGCTCCGTCACGGTGGCCTTCACGCCCACCGACGCGGTCAACCGCAAGTTCACGACCCGGTACTACGGTCAGTACCACGCGGCCGAGTTCCGCACCGGGGCCAAGCAGTACCATCCGCGCCCGGCCTTCCCGCCGCTCGTGCTGGAAAAGCCGGTGGAGGCGGACCCGAAGGGGACCCTGCGCGTGCTGGCCAACTACAACAAGATACTCAAGACCGGGCACGCCGTGCTGGACATTCCGGTGCAGGGCAAGAGCTGCGCGACCTTTCCTTTAATGGGTCTGGTGCGGCTGCATCACTACTACTACTTCAAGAAGTGACCGCGGTGGGCGCGGCAGGGGACGGCGGGCGGGAGCCCGCCGTTCTACTTTTTAGGGGGAAAAGAGATGCCGAGCCGCGCGCCGGGCTTCACGCGGTGCGCCCTGGCGGCGCCGGCCGGCAGCTCCAGCACGCAGACGGCGGAGGAGGAGGCCCGCGCCAGTTCGGCCTCGGGCTGGCCGGGCACGGAGCGCGGCACGCGGTGGAAGACCCGCAGCACCTTCAGGTCGGCGTCGAGGAAGACCATGTCCAGGTCCACGTAAGTATTCTTCATCCAGAAATGTTTAACGCCCGGGCCGCCGAAGACGAAGAGCATGCCTGCGTCCGGGGCCAGCGTGTCGCGGTACATCAGGCCCTTTGCCTGAGCCTCCACGGTCAGCGCCAGCTCGGCGCGCACGCGGAAGCCGTCGGGCAGGCGCAGCTCCGCGGCGGCGGCGCCGGAAGGGATTTTCAGCGCCAGGGCGGCGCCGGCCAGGCCGGCCAGCGCGGCGGCGAGCAGCAGACTAGTCTTTTTCATCGGGTGGCGGCGCGCCGGCCGCGGGGGCGGTGGGAATTTTGACGGGCAGGAAGAGCGGCACCCTCTCGTCGGCCGCGGCCTTGAGCGCGCCAGCCTCCTTGAACAGGGCCATCGCGTCGGCGCCGTGCTTGCTGGCCAGGCCGCGCAGGCCGCCCGCCTTCGGCAACTCTTCGGCGAGTTTTTTAAACGGCACGCCTTTTCGCTCCGACAGCAGCAGCACGGCGGCCAGCTCCTGCCGGTAGAAGCCACCGCGCAGGTAGCGCAGGATCTCGCGCTCGGGCGTGGTGGATTCAAAGACGGCGTACAGCGTGGCGCTGCTCACCTCTGCCGTCAGCGCCCAGGAAAAAGCGTCCTCGCCGGAGGTGTCGATGCGGGCGGAGTCGCCCTTGAGGAAAGCGTCCGGCCCCACCTCGGCGCCGAGGAAGACCTGGGCGCCGGCAGGCAGGGAGCCGGCCAGCAGGCAGAGCAGGAGGACGAGGCGCTTCACGGTGCCTAGAGCGAGGTGGTGACGAGCGTTTCGGTGGAAAGCACGCCGGGGATGCAGCGGATCTGCTGCACGACGATGTTGGAAAGCTGCGGGAGGTCGTCGGTCTCCATGTCCAGCACCAGGTCCCAGCGGCCGAACACGGCCGACATGTGCACCACGGTGGTCAGGCCTTTCAGTTTGGCCAGGGCCTGCTTTTCCTTGCCAGGCATCAGTTTAACGAGTACAAGTCCGGTTACCATAAGTTATCCTTTCCGGCGCGGGGGCGCGCCGCCTTACCTTTATTATACAACCGGGCCCGGCTCCGTTCAATAGGAGATTCACGGGGAAATTATTATAATAGAGCCATGAGAGCCGTAATACAGAGAGTAGCCAGGGGCGGCGTGACCGCCGCCGGCCTGGAGCGGAGGATAGGCCCCGGCCTGGTGGTGCTGCTCGGCGTGGGCGAGGGCGACGCCAGGGACGACGCGGACCTGCTGGCCGAAAAGACCGCCAACCTGCGCATCTTCTCCAACTCCGAAGGCAAGTTCGACCATTCCGTCCTGGACACGGGCGGCGAGGCGCTGGTAGTCTCGCAGTTCACGCTTTACGGCGACGCCTCCAAAGGCCGGCGCCCGGATTTCACGGCCGCGGCCAAACCGGCCGAAGCCAACGAGCTGTACCAGTATTTCGTCTCGGCCCTGGAAGCCAAAGGCGTGCCGGTGAAGACCGGCGTGTTCGCGGCCGATATGGAAGTGGAGATCGTAAACGACGGCCCCGTGACCATTCTGCTGGATACCAAAAAGCCATGACCTTCGACTCCGCACCGAAGATCGCCGGCCTCACGCTGGCGGCCGCGCTGCTGGCCGGCTGCCTGAACCCGGCCATGTTCAAAAAGGGCGCCTACGCCATGGACGACTGGGACACCTGGACCGGCTGGAACGACGCCTACGGCGCGGGCGAAGTAAGGAGCAACGGGCTCTACTACCGCCTTACCGCCAGGCAGGACGATACGCGCGACGAACCTTCGGACGGCTACAGTCCCGGCCTGATACTCTCGCGCGAACTGCAGGGTCTGCGCTGGCGGGTGGACCTGGAAGCCGATTTCAAGATACCGCCCGGCCAGATGAAGCGCTTCTCCTACGGCGTGTGGGTGGGCGGGGATTCGGCCAGGCCGTCGCTGGGCAACGCCTCGGCCGCGGTGAGGCTGGTGGTGCAGCGCCAGAACGGGCCTCGCCCCTCCGACGACGCGCTGGACCTCATCGTCATGCCGGGCGGCAAGCCGGCGCCCCTGCCCAGGAAGGTGAAAGTGCTGCGCTTCGAGCGGGACGGGAATTATTTCACCGTCGCGTACGCGCTCAACCGCAAGGATTTCACGCAGTTGCTGCGCCTCGACGCCAGCGCGGCCGCGGACGCCCCGTCGCAAAAGTTCTTCGTGGGCGGTTTCGCAGGGGGGGACCCTCAGGGCGCCTACGCCAGGTTCAAGAGCCTCAAGATAAACGGACAGGAAGTACTGCGGTAAAAGGAATATATGAAAAAACATTGGCAAAAAAACGAGCGGCGCCCTGCCGCCGGGGGCCATGAGGCTATCGTGGAAGGGGTCATACAGCACCACGGCACCTTCGCCTTCATGCTTTCCGAAACGGAAGGGGCCGGCGACGTTTTCCTGCGCGGCCGCGGCCTGGATCTAGCCATGGACGGGGACCGGGTGCAGGCCAAGGTGCGCCCTGAAAAGAGCGGCCGCCTGGCCGGCGAGATCGTTAAAGTCGTCAAGCGGGCCCACACGACCATGGTTGGCGTGCTCCGCGGCGTCAGGACCAGCTGGGCCCTTTTCCCGGAGAAAGGCTCCGCCCCGCCGGCCCTGGTTTCCAGCTTCGCACCCGGGATAGTCCCCGCCGAGGGCGTGTTCGCCGTGCTGGAGGTCAAGCGCTGGCCCGAGGGCGGCGAGCCCGCCTCCGGCATCGTCACCGAGATCCTGGGCAACCCGGCCGACGTCAGCGCCCGGATCGATTCCATCCTGCGGGCGCGCGGTATCAACGAGGCCTTCCCGAAGGAAGTCATGGAGCAGGCCGAAGCCTATGGCGTGCGCCTGGAGCCGTCGGCCTGGAAGGACCGGGAGTCGCTCTTCGACCTGCCCGTCTGCACCATCGACGGCGCGGACGCCAAGGACTTCGACGACGCCGTCTCGCTGGAACCCCTGCCCGGCGGCCTGCTGCGCCTGGGCGTGCACATCGCCGACGTGGCCCATTACGTCAAGCAGGGCACGGCCCTCGACAAGGAAGCCTACGCCCGCGCCACCAGCGTCTACCTGCCGGACCGCGTGGTGCCCATGCTGCCCCCGGCCCTGTCCGACAATCTCTGCAGCCTGGTGCCGCGCCAGGAGCGCCTGACCATGTCGGCCTTCATGGACATCGACAAGACCGGCAAGGTGGTCAAGCGCCGCCTGGCCTCCACCGTGATCCGCTCGTGGCGCCGCTTCACCTACGAGGAAGTGCAGACGCTGCTCGAAGGCGGCAAGGTGCCGGACGTGCCCAAGGCCGTGGACGAGGCGGTGCGTCGCATGGGGGTCCTTACCGACGTCCTCTACAAGCTGCGCGTCAAGCGCGGCGCGCTGGACTTCAACCTGCCCGAGTACAAGATCAACGCCGACCCGCACGGCCGCCCGCTGGGCGTCTCGCTGCGGCCGCGCCTGAAGGCGCACCGGCTGATAGAGGAGTTCATGCTGCTGGCCAACGAGGCCGTGGCCACCGAGCTCTTCGAGGCCAAGCGCCCGTTCCTGCACCGCCGGCACGACACGCCCGACCCGGTCAAGCTGAAAGCCCTCTCCACCGCGCTGGGCGAGCTGGGCCTCTCGGCCGGGCACATACACGGCGCCAACGTGCAGAAAGGGCTGCAGGACGTGCTGCGGCAGGCCGAAGGCCACCCGCTGGCCAACCTGATCAACTCGCTGATGGTGCGCAGCATGCGGCAGGCCGTCTACTCGCCGGTGTCCCAGGGGCATTTCGGCATAGCCACGCGCTTCTACTCGCATTTCACCTCGCCCATCCGCCGCTACCCGGACCTGATGACTCACCGCGCCATCAAGGCGCTGCTGGAGGGCCGCAAGGAGAACCACGCCGCGCCCACGCTGGAGAAGGCCGGCGTGCACTGCTCCGAACGCGAGCGCGCCGCCTCCGACGCCGAGCATAAGTCGGTGGACGTGATGCGCGCCGAGCTTATGAAGGACCTGGTCGGCACGGTGATGGACGGCGCGGTCACCACGATCATCGAGAGCGGCGCTTTCGTCATGCTGGGCGAAAGCGGCGCCGAGGGCCTGCTGCGGGTCAACGGTCTCAAGCCCGGCTCCAAGGTGCGGGTGATGCTGGCCTCGGTGGACCCCGCCACCGGCAAGATAGAACTGGCCCTCGAGGGAGGCCGCCCGCAGCAGCCCGCGCAACCCGGGGGCGGCCAGAGCACGGCCGGCCGCGACCGCTGGAAAGTCTCCAACCGGGGCGGCAGGAGCTCCGGCGGCGGCAACCGGCGCGGCAGGGGCAGGGGGAGGGGACGTTCTTAACTATTGGACTATTTATCGACTATTTTGTCCTGAGTTGCCCATATGTAGTCCAGTAGATGCAGAACGTTCTCAGACCTCCGTATTCAAATGGAAGAATTTGAACAATTTAAGCGGGCTCTTGAAGCGCGAGATTTCAATGCGCTAAAAAAGGTCCGCAAGACGGATCTTCATGCCCATGCCTACCTCTCAGCGGGTATGGGGACTTATCAGGAAATTTCTCCAGAAATAGCTCTTCCCCCAAGCAAGTTCGATGGATTCGGCGACTTCCGCGCATGGTTGGGTAAGAACTGCGCGTTGATTGAGCGGGCCGGCTATGAAAAAGTAATTTCGGCCGCATTCCAGAGGATGGCTGACGACGGAATTATTTACGCGGAGATGTCTTTCGACTATCACGACTGCCTGTCCATGGGTCTGAAGATAACCGACTGGGCAAGGCTGATACAGACGCAATACGAACCATACAGGGCGCGGTTTGCCCTGTGCCCGGAATTCGGGATAAGCCGTGAGGTACGCCCAACCGTCTCACAGCGCTATTTGGAAGAAGCCGCGGAAACAGGCATGTTCCGTTCCATAGATCTTTACGGTGACGAACTCTGCCGACCGGCGAGCGAGTTCCGGAATATTTACGATCTTGCTTCTTCTTTCGGAATGAAAAAGAAAGCGCATCTGGGAGAATTCGGACAGGCCGCTGACATAAAAGATGGCGTTGAAATACTGGGCCTAGACGCAGTGCAGCACGGCGTCTCCGCCGCCGATAACTTAGATGTAATGTCTTTCCTGCGAGACCGCGGGACAACACTCAACATCTGTCCCTCCAGCAATTTAGCGCTTGGCAGATACCGCTCCTTATCAGAACACCCGATACGCCGACTTTTCGACCACGGAGTTAAGCTCACGTTGAACAGCGATGACTACATGGTTTTCGGCGCAGGGGTAACCGACGAGATAACGCGCCTGCACGAAAGCGGAATTTTCAGTGCGAAAGAACTCTGGCAAATAGTCCGCGCAGGTTTAGCCGCTAGCGAGGGACGTTCTTAACTATTGGACTATTGCCTTCCTGACCAGCCAGTTGTTTATTGCCCCACAGCCGCCCCATTAATCCCTACCCCATAAAAGCCGACAGGCCCTTGTCGGGATGACCTGCTATGCTATCTCGAAGGGGGGCATATGCCAAGACAAGCCAGAATTGACGTGCCGGGACAGGTCTATCACGTTCTTTCAAGAGGGATAGAGCGACGCGAAATTTTTTACGGGTCAGAAGATTATCTGGATTTCAGGGACCGGATGTCGACTTGGCTGCTGAAAACACGAACCAGTTGCCTCGCTTGGTGCCTAATGCCAAATCACTTCCACGCCCTCCTTCGGCGTGGCGAAAGGCCCCTTTCAGAACTTATGCACCGGGTAATGACTGGATACGCCGTAAACTTCAACCTTCGCCACCAGCGGGCAGGGCACTTGTTTCAAAACCGGTATAAGGCAATACTCTGCTCAACGGAAGGACAACTTCTGGAGTCCGCGGTATACATACATCTGAACCCGCTACGGGCTAAATTGGTGCAGGACATACCGGGACTTGAAACCTACAAATGGTGCGGACATCGTAGCGCAGTGTCCGGATTTGCGGACAAACTGCTGAACAGGGAATCCCTGCTCTCGCACTTCGGTGACAATGAGACAGCCGCACTGGCGCAGTACAAGTTAAAACTTGCAGAAAGACATTTTGGAATGCAGAGCGATGGCCAACCTGAAGATAAGGGCGACCCCGGCCAACAAGAGTCATGCCGGAGCGAACAGTACAATAATGAATCCGGTTCTTCTGATACCTCGGGAACTCCGTCCATTACCCGCATGGATGCGCTTTATGAAGCGGAGAAGATTACCGGAATATGCAGAGCCGACATTCTCCGGCGCACACGGTCCCGCGGACCGGCAAAGGCCAGGGCGATATACTGTAACCTTGCCCACGAAAGTGCGAGAATAAAAGCCACTGAATTGGCGCGGGAACTTGGATTAACAGAAAGCGCTGTATCCAAATTGATACTTAGGGGGCGCGAGTTTGAGACGCGTGTAACCGCAAATAGTCCAAAAGTTAAGAACGTCCCCTAGGCTTATTTCCGCAGCAACGGGCGCAGGCGCTCGATATCTTTCAGATAGGTTTCCGACTTGCGCAGCTCTGCGTGGAAGAGGTCACCGAAAGCCTTGCCGGCGGCTATGTCGCCGGGATAATGCACGCCGCCCACCACGCGGTCCTGCGCTATCTCGTCGGCCTTGGCGTAGAACTCGGCGCGGCGCTCCGGCACCAGGTCGGAGAGCACGGCCGCGGTCACCCGTGCGGCCGAGGAATGGCCGCTGGGATAGGAGAAACTCTTGCCCTTCTTGATGCAGGGCTTGGCTTCGTCGGGGTAAGCCTGGTAGGGGCGGGGGCGGGTGAAGCGCGCCTTTATCTCGTCGAGGGCGGCCTCGAAATCGGCGGAGAGGCGGTCGAAGAACTCCTTGAATTCTGCGGGCACCGGCTCCGGGAAGGGGCTATTGGCGCCCCAGTAGGCGTCGTAGGTCTCGTCGGCGGTGCGCGCGGCCCGGGCGCAGTCGGCCGCGGTGCGCTTGTTCTGCCAGGCCAGCACCCCGGCCAGGTCGGCCTGCTGCTCCATGGAATCCGCGGCCGGCGGCGGGGGGAACAGCGCGGCCTTGAAGGGCTGCGGCGCCACATAGTGGACGCGTACTTCGGTCGCGCCCTGCGGGGCGGCCGGGCGCTGATGGGCGCAGGCGGCCAGCGCCAGCGCCGCGGCTATTAACAGGTATCTTTTCTTGAAAGTCATAAGCCGATTATACCAATTAGGCCGGCCGCCGCCGGGGACGCTGATTCCTAAATTCCTAATTTCGGAGAAGCGCGCGCTTTGACCGGGAACCGAGCGGCAAATTAGGAATTTAGGAATCAGCGTCCCCTTCCCAAACGCGCTATAAAATTTAATAATAGTCATATGACACCGGCCATAAATGAAAAACGGATGGTCCAGCTCTTCTGCGAACTCGCCAGGATCAAGTCGCTCTCCGGGAAAGAAGGCGCCATAGCCCGCCGCCTCTCCATACTCCTGAAGTTCATGGGGGCCGAAGTCAGCGTGGACGACGCCGGCCGCAAGATCGGCGGCGAGACCGGAAACCTGACGGCCCGCTTCCCCGGCACCGGGCCCGGCGAGCCCTTCCTGCTTTCGGCGCACATGGATACCGTCGGCCCCGCCGACAATATCAACCCCGTCGTGCGCAAAGACCGGGTCACCTCCGACGGCACCACCATACTGGGCGCCGACTGCAAGGCCGGCATCGCGATAATCCTGGAGGTCATAAAGACCCTCGACGAGAACCGGATACCGCATCCGCCAATCGAGGTCGTCTTCACGGTCAGCGAGGAGATGGCGCTGCTCGGCGCCAAATACCTCGACTATTCCGGTCTGCGTTCGCGCTACGGCCTGATCTTCGACAACGAGCAGGGCATTGAGAACGTGATCACCAGCGCCCCCGCCGCGGACAAGATGGACATCAAGGTCTACGGGGCCGCCGCCCACTCCGGCGTGGCGCCCGAAAAAGGCATCTCCGCCATCAAGGTGGTTTCCAGCGCCATCGCCGGGATGAAACTCGGCCGCATCGACCGCGAGACCACCGCCAACATCGGTTTCATCAACGGCGGCAACGCCATCAACATCGTGCCGCCTCTCGTGGAACTTTCCGGCGAGGCCCGCAGCCACGACCCGGCCAAGCTCCGCAAGCAGACCCGCCATATGGAGGACTGCCTGAAGCGGGCCGTCAAAAAGATCAAAGTGCGCGACGGCGGCAGGCTGATCATCCCGCGCTACGAGTTCCTGGTGGAGCAGAAATTCCCCAACCTGCGCATAGACCGGGACAACCCGGTGCTGCCGTTGATAACCGCGGCCATGAAGGAGGAGGGGATAAAGATGCGACCCTCGGCCTCAGGCGGCGGCACGGACAGCAACGTCATGTACGGCCACGGCATAAAGGCCCCGGTGCTCTCCACCGGCATGCGCGACGTGCACACCACGCACGAATACCTGGACCTCAAGGATTTCTTCGCCTGCGCCCGCATTACGCTCAGGGTGATCGGCGGCTGGCGCGGCGAGGCGGGAAAGTAGCGGACAAAGGACCATATGGCACACGTATTCAACCCGGAAGAAAGGGCGAAACTGGACAGCCCGGAGCGGCGCGCGGAGCTGCCGCCCGAAGAGACGCTGGTGAAGGCCGGCATCAAGCCCGGCGACATCATCCTCGACCTGGGCTGCGGCACCGGCTACTTCGCCTTCCCGGCCGCGCGCATGGTCGGGCCCAAGGGCGCGGTCTACGCGCTGGATATTTCCGGCGTGATGCTGGCCGAGCTCCGTTCGCGCGCCGCCTCCACCGGCATCTTCAGTATACAGACCCGCCAGGTGGCACGCGCCAAGCCGCAGATCCCGGAAGCCGCCTATACCCTCGCCCTCATGGCCGACACGCTTCACGAGGTAGACGATAAAGCCGGCCTGCTGGCCGCCGTAGCCGCCGCTCTGAAACCGGGCACCAGGTTCGCTGTCATAGAATGGGCCAAGAAGGAAACAGCCGGCGGCCCGCCGCTCATGGAACGCCTGTCCGAGGACGAGCTGCAGGTGCTGCTCAAGAAGGCCGGCTTTACCGAGCCCGCCTCGGCCCCGCTGGGCGCCGCCCACATGCTCTACACCTGCCAGAAGAAAACCTCCTGATGAACAGGAAAAACCTGGCCGGCCCGGCGCTGGCCGTTCTCTCCGGACTGCTGCTGGCCGCCTGCTTCGCGCCGCTGTCGCTGGGTTGGGCGGCCTGGCTGGCGCTGGCGCCGCTGTTCTGCGCCATAGCGGCCGCTCCCTCGGCGCGGCGCGCGGCGCTGCTGGGCGCCCTGACCGGTCTGGTCTTCTACAGCCTCTCCCTCTCGTGGATGCCGGCCGTGGTCAATTTTCCGGCCCTGGTCTTCTGGGCGGTCTTCGCTTTCTGGGTGGCGCTGCACGCGGCCCTGCTGCGCGGCCTTTGGGCCCTAGCCGAAAGCGGCGGCCTCAACTACAGGCGCGCGCTGGCCCTGGCCGCCGCCGCCGGCCTCTGTTGGGCCGGGCTGGAATATTTCCGCTCCGAGCTGTGGTGGCTGGAATGCCCCTGGCTGGTGCTGGGCTACAGCCAGGCCACCGTCCCCGGGCTGTACCAGACGCTCAGCGTCTGGGGCGTCTACGGGCTTTCCGCTTTCATAGTGTCCGTCAACGCGGCCCTGGCGCCGGCGCTGCTGCGCCGCGCCTACCTGCCCGCCGCCCTCGCGCTGGCCGCCGTGGCGGCCGCCTGGGCCTGGGGGGAACACAGGCTGAAAACTTTCCCTGCCGAAGCCGGGCGCCCCGTCACGGCGGCGCTGGTGCAGGCCGAGCGCTCCGACATAAACAAACTGGCCAGGCTGAGCCTCTCCCCGGAAGCGGCAGGAGCGGACCTGCTGGTCTGGCCGGAATGCTCGGTGTACCCGCCCCGCGCGGATGAAAAAAGCTACGAGGCCTACATTTCCTCGCGGCTCGCCCCGTCTAAAGCCGAAGCCGTGGTCGGCGTCTGCGTGCCCGCCGACCGGCGGCGCGGCGTGCGGCGCGGCAACTACACGCTGCACCTGGGGCGGGACAAGAAGAAGACCGGCAAATACGAAAAGATGCACCCGGTACAGTTCGTGGAGTGGGGCCTGCCCAGGAACCGCGCGCCGGAGCCGGTGCGCACGCCGCTGGGGCTGCTCGGCCCGCAGATCTGCTACGACCTGGCTTTCGAGAACGGCAGCCGGCTCATGGCCGAAGCCGGCGCCGAAATACTCATAACCCCGACGCTGGACCCCATGGAGTGGACCGCCCTGCAGCACACGCAGCATTCCGACATGACGGCCGCGCGCGCGGTAGAGACCGGCCTGTGGATAATCCGCGCCGCCTCTTCCGGCCGGTCGCAGGTGGTGGACGGCCTGGGCCGCGAGCGCGCGACGCTGGAGAACGGCGCCGAGGGCGTTTTAACGGCGCAGGCGCGGCTGGCCGCCGGAGGAACTTTTTATACCCGGTACGGCTGGCTGCTGGGCCCGCTGGCGCTGCTCGCCACGGTGGCCGCCGGGCTGGCGCTATGGAAAAGAAAGTAATTTGATAGAATGGGACCAATGAACAACAGGGCGCGCCGCATCCTCTGCGTGGACGACGAGGATTTCAACCTGGACCTGCTCGAGGCCCTGCTCACGCCGCACGGCTACGAGACCTATACCGCCCTCAACGGGAAGGAAGCCCTCGACGTGCTGGCCGCGCAGTCGGTGGACCTGGTGCTGCTCGACATCAACATGCCGGTGATGAACGGCCACGAGGTCTGCCGGCGCATCAAGGCCGACCCGCAGCTCGCCCACGTGCCGGTGATCATGATCACCTCTCTGGATTCCAAAGAGAACAAGATGAAGGGGATGGAGTCCGGCGCCGAGGAATTCCTCTCCAAGCCTTACGACCAGGCCGAGCTGCTGCTGCGCATAGGCAATATCCTGCGCACCGCCGAGTACGCCGACGCTTTCGAGTATCTGATCCTCGCGCTCGCGCGCGCCGCCGAGGCCAACGACATAGACACCGGCAACCACATCCTGCGCGTGGGCGAGTATTCCGCGCTGGTGGCACGGGAGCTGGGCCAGTCGGAGCGCTTCATGGAGACCATCCGCAGCCAGGCCACCCTGCACGACGTGGGCAAAGTGCACATCCCCAGCCACATCCTCAAGAAGCCGGGCCGCCTGACGCCGGAGGAAATGGAGGAGATGAAGCAGCACACCAGCTTCGGGGCGATGATCATCGGCGACCACCCGCACCTGGAGTTCGGCCGGCGCATAGCGCTGTGCCACCACGAGCGCTGGGACGGCACCGGCTACCCGAAGGGCCTGAAGGGGGAGGAGATCCCGCTCGAGGCCCGCATCACCGCCATCTGCGACTGCTACGACGCGCTGCGCAATTCCCGCGTCTACAAGCCCAACTACGACCACGACGGCGCCTGCCGCATTATCACGGCCGGCGACGACCGCATGAAGCCGGAGCATTTCGACCCGCGGGTGCTGGAAGCTTTCAAGAAGCTGGCGCCGCAGTTCGACGAACTTTACAAGAAGATGCTTGACCCCAAGGAGAAAGCCGACAAATGACCGACACGAAAGAAGAAACATTCATAGGCAGGTTCATGGTCCTCAAGGGCTCCGTCAGGGAGCTGTGGATAATCTTCGGCACGAAGATCATGACCATCCTGGCCTACAGCCTGGTGAACTCGGTGCTGGTGCTGTGGCTCTCCTCGGACCTCAAGTTCAGCGACACCAGCGCCGGCTTCGTGATAGCGAGCTGGTCCATCATCCTCACCACCTTCACGGTCATGGTCGGCTCCCTCGTGGACGCCGTCGGCATCCGCCGCTCGCTGATCGTCGGCTTCGGCCTGGCCGCGCTGGCCCGCTTCGTGATGGCCTTCTTCGCCATCCAGTACATAGCGGTGCCGTTCGGCCTTTTCCCTCTGGCCCTCGGCGAGGCGCTGCAGACGCCCGTCATGGTGGCCGCCGTCCGGCGCTTCACCACCACCAAGCAGCGCTCCATCGCCTTCTCCGTCTATTACTCGATGATGAACGTCGGCTTCGCGATAGCCGGCTACGTGGTGGACAAGGTGCGCGGCGGCCTGGGCGAATACGGCCACTTCACCGTGCCCTACCTCGGCATACAGATCAGCACCTACCAGACCATCATCCTGCTGGGCATGCTGTGCACTCTGCCCAACCTGGTCCTGACCTGGTTCGCCATGCGCGAGGGCGTGGAAGTCACGGACGAGGGCGTGAAGATCACCCCGGCCGTCTCCAAGTACCAGGGCGAAACCTTCACCAACGCCTTCCTGCTCTCCAGCCGCGACGCGATGGCGGACTGGTGGCGCATTTTCAGTTCGCTCTGGGCTCAGCCCGCGTTCTACCGCTTCCTGGCCTTCTTCGGCTTCGTGGTGTTCGTTAGGTTCATCCTCTACCACTTCTACTACACCTTCCCCAAGTTCGGCATCCGCGAACTGGGCGACGGCGCGCCCATAGGCCAGCTCTTCGGCACGCTGAACGCGGTCGTGGTCATCATCCTGGCGCCGATAGTAGGCGCTCTGACGCAGAAGGTCACCGCTTATAAATCGGTGATAATAGGCACCACCATCGCGGCGCTCTCGGTATTCCTGCTGGCCGTGCCGCCTGACATGTTCCGGCCGCTGGCCGACGGGCCGCTCGGCTCGCTCATCGCCTGGTGGCTGAACCTGGACCTCGCCGGCAAGCCGCTCAACCCGCTGTTCCCGGCCATTGTGCTGGCCGTGTTCATCTATTCCATTGGCGAGGCCTTCTACTCGCCGCGGCTCTACGAGTATCCGGCCGCGATAGCGCCCAAGGGCCAGGAAGGCTCCTACATGGCCCTGTCCATGCTGCCGTACTTCTTCGCGAAGTTCCTGGTGGGGCCGCTCTCCGGCATCCTGCTGGCGGCCTACTGCCCCGCCGAGGGCCCCCGCAACTCACAGATGATCTGGGTGTGGGTGGGGGGCATGGCCCTGGTAACCCCTATAGGCCTGCTGCTGGCCAGGCGCTACATTCAGGTGCGCGAAGCCGGCAGGGACTAGCGCGGGCAGCCGGGACCCCCTATGGCCAGCGCCACCTTAGAAGCCGTACTGCTAACCAGGGACGAGGCCCTTTTCACGGCCTGCCGGCTCAGGTTCGCTGAAAGCGGCGTGGGGCTCACGCTGGCCCGCAACCAGGCCGAGTTCAGGACCGCCCTGCGCGAGCTGGGCGCCGGGGCAGTGATACTCGACGGCGCGCATACCGACGCCGTGCTGGGCATGGGCGCCGAAGAAGCGGTCACAAGGCTTTCCCCGCTGCTGGCCTCCCGCGTGATACTGGTGCTGGCCGATGACGGGGCCGCCCCGGAGCGCGTGGTTCGCCTGCTGGAACTCGGCGCTCACGACGTGGTGCAGAAGCCGGTCAGGCCCCGCATCCTGGCCGAGCAGCTCAAAGCGCTGGTCAGGGTCTTCTCGCGCAATGGTCGGCGGCCCGCCGGCCTCTCCGCCGCCCCCGGCGACACGCTGGTCATGGACTATCCCCGCCGGCGCTGCTATATTAAGGAGAAGGGCGGAACCCGGCGCGAACTGAAATTCACCAGGGCCGAGTTCAGCGTGCTGCACCTGCTGCTGCAGAAGAAAGGCGCCGTGGCCACCTACGCCGATTTCCGGGAGGCCCTCTGGCCCGACTCCGGCTCCTACCGCGAGATCACCCACATCCTGCACCAGCTGGTCACTAATATCCGCAAGAAGACCGCGGCTTCGGCGGCCAGGATAGAGAACCTGCGCGCCGAAGGCTTCCGGCTGGTGCAGCAGTGAGCATCAAGTTCAAGCTGGCCCTGGCCACGGACGCGCTGCTGCTGCTGGCGCTGCTGCTGTTCGGGGCTATAGCCTATAACGCCCAGAAGGCCCTGCTGCTGCGGCAGGCCGCGGAGTCGCGCGAGAGCACGGTACAGTCGCTGGCCAAAGTCACGGAAGAGAGCGTCGCGGCCGAGGACGACGCCCTGCTGATGACCTACACGGCGGACCTCAAACGCATCATCAAGGAACTGGACACCGCCTACGTTTCCGACGGCAAGTACATCCTGGCCCATACGGAACGCAGCCTGGCGCCGCGCCAGCTGCCCCTGTCCAGCCAGGGGGATCCCGTGCGTGCTCATTCCAGCCGGCTGCTGGTCAGGGAAAAGCTCCGGCCCGAAGCGGAGCGGGGCGTCTCCTATTCGCGCAAGCGCGTCACCGTGCGCGGCCGGCCCTACGACGTAGTGGTGGGCTATTCCGACAAGACGGTAGCGGGGAACGTGCGGCGCGCCCTGGACCGCACGGCCGCGACGCTGATGAAAGCCGGGGCGCTGGCGCTGCTGGCCGGCACGCTGCTCGCCTTCTGGATAGCGGGGCGCATGACCCGCCCGATACGGGCGCTGCTCGCGGCCTTCTCCGCCACCGGGGAGGGAGATTTGAACCGCGCGATGGCCGATACCGGGCGCCGCGACGAGGTCGGTGCGCTGAACCGGGAGTTCAACCGGATGGTCTCCCGGCTCAGGGAGCTCGACGAGCTCAAGAAGGATTTCGTCTCCTCGGTCACGCACGAGCTCAAGTCGCCGCTGGGAGCCATCGAGTCCTACCTGGAGCTGATGGAGTACGAGGTGGCCCAGGCCGCCAAGGCCCCCGCCTCCTGGCCCGACAGGCTGCCTAAATTCCTGGAGAACATCTCTTTCGTCAAACAGAATTCCGGCCGGCTGCTCGGCTTCATCACCAGCCTGCTCGACGCGGCTAAGATCGAGAAAGGCAAGTTCGAAGTTTCCCGGAAGCCGGCCGCCATTGAGCCGCTGATAGCGTCCGTGGTCCGCCTCTTCAGAGAGAAGGCGCGGGGCGCCGGCGTGGAACTGAAGACGGAGATACAGCCCCGGCTGCCCCAGGCGCTGCTGGACCAGGAGCGGATGCTCCAGGTGCTGACAAATTTGATATCCAACGCCCTCAAGTTCACGCCGGGCGGCGGGACCATAACGGTGGCCGCCTCGCTGGTCCGCGACGGCAACGGCGCGAAGCAGGAGGAACGGCCGGTGGACGTTACCGGCCGCCGCGCGCTGCGCGTGGTGGTAGAGGACACCGGCCCCGGCGTACCCCGCGAGGACCTCGGCAAACTTTTTCAAAAATTTTACCAGGCGCCCGGCAGCCGCGCCGGGGCCATCGGCCCCAAAGGGGCGGGGCTCGGCCTCTACATTGTCCGGAGCATAGTCGAGGCGCACGGGGGGAAAGCCTTCGCCGAGAGTTACGGCAAAGGAAGCAGGTTCGGGTTCGAGCTGCCCGTCTGACCCTGGAGGGTCCCTATGAAACTGATACTTATCGTCGACGACGAACAGGATTACGTCAATATCATGGTCCAGCTGCTGGAGCCGGAAGGCTACAAGACGCTGGCCGCCGGCACCGTCAAGGACGCCCTCCACCTGCTCGAGGTGGTCACGCCGGACATGCTGATAGTGGACTGGAACCTGCCCGACCGCACCGGCCTGGAGCTGGTAAAAGAAGTGCGGGCGCAGAAGAAATTCCGCAAAACCCGCGTGATCATGAACACCATACGCGACTCCGAGAGCGACCAGGTCGCCGCCTACCTGGAGGACGCGGACCTCTATTTCACCAAACCCATTAAGCCCGAAATCTTCCTGGGCAAGATCAAGAAACTCCTGGAATGACCGCCCACGGGGGCGCGCCGCATTGCAGCCTGTGCCGCACATTGGCTATTCATTGATTATTCATTGATTATCTATTGATTGTCCTCAAGTTATTCTTAAGATATAATCTTTAATAGGCGGTCATTAGCGGCCGGCGCGATCAGCGGCGCCGGCTCATATGATATCTAAAAGAATTTTACTCCTCCCGCTTCTGCTCTTAGCCGGCAACCTTGCCGGTCAGACCGTCTACACCGAGAACACAGAGGGCCAGTTCAACGCCGGCACGCATAATTCCACCTATGTTTCCGGCGGCGCCGTGGCGCTGGATTATTACGGCCGGGCCGCCGGGCTGGACGCGCCCGGCTCCGACGAGTGGTTCGACGGCGGCTGGAATTACCGGCGCCCGCTGACGGTAACTTCGGCCAACCCCGCCGGCCTGGCCGGCTACGCGGTCGCGGTCACGCTCAACACCGAGACCCCCATAGCCGCGGGCCGGATGAGGGCCGACGGCGCCGACATCCGCTTCACCACCGCCGCCGCCGCCGGGCTCGCGCCTTCCCTGCCCTACTACATAGAGTCGGGGCTCAACACCGCCTCGACGAAGATCTGGGTGAAGCACCCCCTGGTCTCCTCCGGGTCCAACCCTCTGTACCTGTACTATGGCAACGCGACGGCGGCCGCGGCCTCGTCGCTGCCAGGCACCTTCGTCATGGGCGACAATTTCAACGCCGCCAACGGCTCGGCCCCCAGCGGCTCCACCTGGGTGCCTACGGCGTACGGCACTGCGGCCGCCGGTTCGCTGAGAGACATTCAGGCCAACCGCCTGCGCCTGCTCTTCGGCAGTACGTCGGGGTCGGGCTACTACGGCCTGCACAGTTCCAGCCAGTATTCCTTCACCGCCGGCCGCCGCTACCGCGCCGAGATCAACGCCCGTTCCTCCGGAGATTCCTGGTCCAGCTTCACCCTCTGCCAGGATGCCTCCGCGCAGCAGTCCTACCTGCGCGATAACTGGCTGCGCGTCGCCGTGCACCATACGGCCTCCGGCCCGTCCTATTCCATAGAGCGCAGCGACTACGGCAGCAAGACCACTCTTACCTCGGGCGCGCTGACTGCCGGCCTGCACGCCGTGGATTTCCTCATCACCGCGTCCTCGTTCAGCGTGCTGCTCGACGGCTCCGAGGTCTACGCCGCCGCCAATACCCTGGCGTTCAACAACCCCTACATCTACCTGGAAGCCAACACGGCCTCCTCCTCGCTGGAGGAATTCGTCTTCGACAATGTCACCGCGCAGCCCTACTCCAACCCGGAGCCGGCCTTCGGCTCGGCCGGCACCGAGCAGGGCCGCCGCTACGCCGCCGGGAGTTTTCTGTCCCAGGCCTACGACAGCGGCGCCGCCGGCTCGTTGTACTCGCGCGCCGACTGGGCCGACGCCGTTCCCGCCGGCTCGTCGGTAACGCTGCAGGCGCGCGCTCACGACACCGACGTGGCGCTGGGCACCTTCACCGCGGTGGCCAAGGGGGGCAACCCTGCCGTAAACGGCCGCTACGCGCAGTACCGCCTTGATTTCTCCACGCTGGACCCGCGCTATACTGCCGCCGTCAGCAGCGTTACGCTGGCCTACGGCTCGCCGCCCCTGGCGCCCGCCTCCGCCGCCGGCCTGGCCCAGTCCGAAAGCTCCATCCGCTGGTCCTGGACCGACAATTCCTCAGGCCAATACCAGGAGGAGGGCTTTAAGGTCTTCGACGCGAGCGGGGTCCTGAAAGGCTCCGTCGGCCCCAACGCCGGCGAGTGGACGGAAAGCGGCCTGAACCCCAACACCCTCTACGCCCGGGCGGTGGCCGGCTACAACCAGGCCGGCACCGGCCCCTCCTCGCCGGTCTCGCGCTACACGCTGCCCGTGGAGCCCAACGTCGGCTGCGACCGGTCCACCGGCACCTGGCTGTCCGGCACGCTGACCTGCAATAACCTGGCCGGCTTCGGCACCAACGGCGTGGCCTATTACCGCTACGCCTGGACGCAGGTGCCCACCTACACCTGGGGCGGCAGCGAGACGCAGTGGACCTCGGGCTCCATGTCGAAGTCCGACTTTTCCACCGGCAACTATTATCTGCACGTTAAAGCCTATAACGGCAACGACGTGGCCCTGCCCGGCTACCAGACCTACGGCCCCTACTGGTACGATAAGGTCGCCCCGACGGTAACCGGCTTCAGCCCGTCCTCCAGTACCTGGTCCAAGACCGGGTTGAACTCGCAGGGCTCGTACGCCGATACCGGCGGCTCCAAACTGAGCCAGGTGCGCTACCGCTGGACCACCTCGTCCGACCGCCCGGCCACAGGCTGGCAGGCCTGGGACGGCGCCATAGCCGGCAACGACACAGCCTCCTCCAACTTCAATATTGCTAACCCGGGCCAGTGGTACCTGCACGTGGAAGTGATGGACACCGCCGGCAATATCGGCTACGGCTACACCGGCACTTTCAAGATAGACACCACCCTTCCCACGGGCGGCATCGTGATAAACGGCAGCGCGGTTTATACGCCTTCCAGGAACGTAACGCTGGGCCTGACCTACGCCGACTCCGAGTCCGGGTTGAGGGACCTCACCTATAGGAACTATGTAACCGGCGTGGGCGGGACCTGGTCTCCGGCGGAACTTCCGCAGCCCACCACGGCCTGGACCCTCAACCCGGGGGACGGGCCCAAGGAAGTACAGGTCCTTGTCGCGGATAACGCCGGGAATACGAGGGTTTACAGCGACACCATCACGCTGGACTCGCGCACCTCGCTGCTGGGCGCCGGCATCAGCGGCACCGCCAGCGGCGTGATGGGGGAACCGGCCGACTCCTTCCTGGCCCGCGCCGCCATCTCCTGGACGCCCGACGGCTCCCCGCTCGAAGGCAAGACCGTCTACTTCCACTTCAATGGCTCTACCGGGACCGCCCTCACGGACTCGCTGGGCGCGGCCGCCACCGGCTTCTATGTGCCTACGGCCACCGGCACCTACGTCTACAATGTCTGGTTCGAGACGGACGGCACCTACTCCGCCTCCTCTTCCACCGGCACGCTGCTGGCCTCGCAGCGCGGCACCACGCTGAACACCGAGGACGTGAACGCCACCTCCGGCGCCGCCTTCACGGCCAAGGCCACGCTCAAAGATTTTTATACTGAACTCCCTATAAACGGGGCCACGGTCTCTTTCTATTTCGAAGGTTCCACCCTGACCGCCGTCACCAACGCCCTGGGCGTGGCCACCGTCACCTTCACCGCCCCGCTGGCCGTAAACTTCTACGACTATAACGCCACCTACGCCGGCGGCGCCGTGTACGCACCCAAGACCGCCTCCAGCCGCGTGGGCGTGGGCCTGCGCGTGACCAGCCTGGCCGTGCCGGCCGCGGCCTCGCTGGCGCAGGCCGAGTTCAACGCCCAGGCCACGCTGATGGACGGCGCGATCCCGGTGGAGGGGGCGACCGTAAGTTTCTATTTCCAAGGCTCCACCCAGACCGCCGTCACCGACGCCACCGGCCTGGCCGTCTACGCCTTCACCGCGCCGGCCTCTTCCGGCACCTACCCGTTCTCCGCTTCCTTCGCCGGCGACGGCACCTACGCGGCCTCCTCCGGCGGCGCGCTGCTGACGGTCAACCGCCGGCCCCTCAGCCTGGCCGGCGAGATGGGCCAGGGCTACGTGGACGCCACCTTCCAGGCCAGGGCGGTGCTCTATGACGGTGTCACGGCGGAGCGCGTGCCCGGCAAGACCATCGTCATTGTTTTTGAAAGTTCCTCCGCCACGGTTGTCACCGACGCGCTGGGCGTCTCCACGGCCGTCTTCGCCTCCGGCGGGCTGCCGCGGAGCGCCACCTGCTACTACTATTTCGCCGGCGACTCCGGCTATGCCTTCGCCGACTCCACCGCGCCGGTCACTATAGAACGCAGGCCCGTGGCCCTGTCGGCCTCCGACACCTCCGCGCTGATCAGTTCCAGTTTCACAGCCGTGGCCGAGCTCAAGGACACGGCCTTTACCCCGGTGCCGGTAGCCGGCAAGACCGTGACCTTCACTTTCCTCGGCGAGCAGAAGACCGGAGTCACCGACGCCATGGGCGTGGCCTCCGCCACCTACAACAGCGGCATGTCCACCGGCACTTACGAGTACTACGCCTCGTTCGCGCAGGACGGCTCCTATCTGGCCGACAACGACACCGGCACCGTCACCATGGACAAGCGCCCGGTGGTGGTTTCGGCCTACCCGCGCTTCGTCTTCGCCTTCGACTCCATACAGGCCGTGGCCGACCTCAAGGACGGCGTCAACGGCGACTACATCAGCAGCCAGACCATCTCCTTCAACTATAACGGCGTGGCCCAGTCCACCACCACCGGGTCCGAGGGCGCGGCGCTGGGCCGGGCCTACGCCGTCTACCCCGGCACCGGCGTGGCCGCCACCTACAGCTACAGCGCCACCTTCCCGGGCAACTCGCTCTATTCGGCCAACAGCAGCACCGCCTCTATCACGGTCAGCAAGCGCTCGGTCAATCTGACGGCCTTCCCGCAGAGCGCCATCTGGGGCAGCTCGTTCACGGCCACGGCCGAGTTCCGCGACGGCGCCACCAACACCGTGGTAGCGGGCAAGCAGCTGCGCCTGGCCTTCAGCACGGCGCCGGCCTCCTTCCAGCTGACCAACGGGGCCGGCGTGGCCTCCTCCACCTTCACGGCCCCGGCCAGCACCGGCGCCTTCAGCTGGTTCGCCAATTTCTCCGGCGACGCCGCCTACGCGGCGGCCGCCTCCACCGGGACCATCTCCGTCAACCGGCGCGCGCCCACCCTCACGCCCATCGCCTCCAGCAAGTATGTCTGGGACTCCATCTACCTGAGCGCCACCTTTACGGACGAGGGCAATCCCGTCTCCGGCCGGCTGCTCTCCTTCTACTTCAACGGCTCCACGCTGACCGCCACCACCAACGCCGGCGGCGTGGCGACCACGGTAGCCTTCTCCTCGGTCAGCGCGCAGGGCGTCTACGGCTTCACGGTGCTGTTCGACGGCGACACCAACTACTCGGCGCAGTCCGGCAGCTCCACCGTCACGGTCAGCCGCAGGCCCTCAAACCTGAACCTGGGCCCGGTCTCGGCCATCGCCAGTTCCTCCGTCACCCTGTCGGCCACGCTGATAGACACCAACTGGACCACGCCGGTGTCCGGCAAGAGCGTCAGTTTCACGCTGCAGGGCGCTACCCACACTCTTTCAGCCGTCACCAACGCCTCCGGCATAGCCAGCGTCATCTATCAGTCCTCGGGAGTCACCGGGCCCTATACCTACTCGGCCACCTTCGCCGGCAATACCAACTACACCGGCACCTCCAGCAGCGAGACGCTCACCGTCACGCGCCGGCCGTCCGTGCTGGAAATGGCCGACTACTACCCGCCGGCCAGCAGCACGTTCACGGCCTCCGCCGTGCTCAAGGATTTCACCACCGGCAGCGCGATAGGGATCAAGACCGTCTCCTTCCTGTTCCTCGGCTCCACCAGGACCGCCATCACCAGCGCGCTGGGCTACGCCGCCACCTCGTACGTGACGCTGTCGAGCACGATGAGCTACCCCATACAGGCCTCGTACGCCGGCGACACGCTGTACGCGCCCGCCACCATCGTAAAGACGGTATTCCCCGGCCGGCGCAACACCGCGCTGCAGACCTCGGACATACTTACGGCCGTGGCCAAAGACACGTTCACCGTAACAGCTACACTTACCGACTACGATCAGGGCACCATTATCCCAGGGGCCTCGGTAACCTTCTCTTTCACGGGCTCTACTTACACGCTGACAGCCCTCACCGACGCCTCCTCCGGAACGGCCAAAGTGCAGTTCGCCGCGCCCTCTTCCACCGGCACCTATTCCTATACCGCCGCCTACGCCGGCAGCGCGCTCTACAACGGCACCATGGAGACCTCCTCCGTGCTGGTCAACCGCCGCCAGATAACTATCAACCCCAGCGACCTGACCGGCGTACCGGCCATCAGCACCTTTACCGCCTCCGCCACGCTCTCGGACGGCGCGCTCACGCTCTCCACCAAAACGCTGAGCTTCGTGTTCGTCTCCACCAAGAGCGCCGTCAGCAACAGCATCGGCGTGGCCAGCACTACTTTCATAGCCCCGGTCAGCACCGGCACTTTCTCCTACAAAGTGATGTACGCCGGCGACGCGCTCTACAACCCCGCCACCGCTTACGCCACGCTGGGCGTGGTGCTCAAGCCCACCGTGCTGGAGGTGCTGGACGTCCCCGACGCCGTGGTAGGTCTTAAGTTCACCGCCACCGCCAAGCTGCGCGACATCGAGGCCGGCAACGCCTTGGTGCTCTCCACCAAGACCATAACCATCGTCTTCGGGACCACGACCATAAACTCCGTGACTGACCTGGGCGTGGCCACGGCTGCCTACAACGCGCCGCTGACCACCGGCACCTACTCGTACACGGCCACCTTCCTGGGCGACGGCATCTACGGCGCCAGCACCAGCAGCGGCACCATAACCGTAAACCGCCGGCCCGTGCTGTTCAGCCTGGCCACGGACCCCAACCAGCCCTACGCTTTCCGCGCCAACTCGGTGCAGTCCAGTTTCACCATCACCGGCGTACTTTCCGACGGCCAGGTGGCCGGCCTGAACCTGGCCGGGCAGAGCCTGACTTTCGTCTTCCAGAACTCCACCCTGACGGCCGTCACCAACGAACTGGGCATAGCCAGCGTCACGTTCGCGTCCCCGGTCTCCTCGGGCAGCTACTCATATTTCGGCTATTTCTACGGCGACAGCAGTTACAACCCCAACCGCCCCGAAGATTCGGAAAAGACCCTCAATATAATCCCGCGGCCCACCAACATCCTGCCGCGCGACAGCGCCACCGGCCTGCTCAATAACGACGGCCTGACCCCGTACTACACTTTCTGGAACACCCACGTGCAGGCCCGCGTGATGGACACGCTCAGCAGCGAGGGCATACAGGGAGTGACGGCCAACTTCGTGCTGTGGAACTCCACCCGCACCGGCGTGACCAACTCCATCGGCACCGCCCAGTCCAGCGCCACCTTCGCGGGCGTCACGACCTACGGCACCTATCCTGCCCTGGTCCGGTTCGACGGCAACGGCACTTACGGCCCCAGCCTGCTGCCGGGGGGGACCAACACTTCCGACCCCTATACAGGCAAAGTGGTCATAAACCGCAGCCCGGCCTATTTCGACGTGCCGCAGATAACAGAAACCTATCCCGACGCGGACACCGTGATCACGGGCAACCTTGTGGACTGGTGGGGCAGGCCGCCCGCCTACGCGGGCCAGTTCATAGGCGATCCGAACGCGGCGCTCATAGGCTACCCCATACGCTACCGCGTTTCCACCATACCCTGCGGCGCCGACTGCGGCGCGGTGGCCAGGAACTGGGCCATTGAAGGCTGGGGCGCGGTAGGCACCGGCAATATAGCCTCGGCCACCGTGCACTCCCCGCTGGCCGCCGGCGACTATCCGATAGATTATTACTTCGCCGCCACTAATTCCTTCGTACAGTGGGGCCGCAGCGAACCGCAGCGCGTGCTGCGCGTGGGCCGCCGTCTTACCTATATAATCCCGGACTCGGAGCCTTTCACCGTGGGCGCCCAGATGCCCATAGACATCACCGTTAAGCTGGCCGACCTGACGCAGAGCCTGGCCGGGATCAACGGCAAGAACCTGGACGTGGTCCTGGTCACCACGCAGACGCTGGTCACCGGCTCGGCCGGCCCGGCCGGTAAAGTGAAAGCCACTTTCGCCGGAATGTCTGTGGGCACCTATACCTATACAGCCCGCTTCCCGGACGGCGACCCGGCCTACATGCCCTTCACCAGCAGCGGCACCGTGGTCGTGGAAAAGAATACCACCGGCCTGGCGGCCGACAACATTTCCAATATCCCGGCCGGCAATAACTTCGACGCCAGGGCCACGCTGACGATAGTCCAGGGCACCACCACGCTGCCGCTGGCCGGCAAGACCATCAACTTCGTCTTCACCAGCACCAACGGCCCGGTCAACCTTAGCGCGGTCACCAACAGCCTCGGTGTGGCCACCGTCACCTACTCTTCGCCCTACGTCCCGGCCAACTACAACTACACGGCTGAATTCCCCGAGGACGCCGACAATAAGCCCTCCAGCGACCTGACCAATACCGTGCAGATCGTAAAGCGGCGCACGCAGGTGGTTGCGCAGAACGCCGCGGTCTACATACAGGAGAATTTCGTCTCCACGGCCACGCTGACCGACCTGGACCTGGGGGGGGCGGCGATCCCGGGCATGACTATCAGTTACGTCCTGCACAAGACCCCCGACATCTCGGCCACCGCGCCGACCGACGCCGGGGGCGTGGCCACCGCCAGTTTCCTGTCCCCCGATACGGCCAACACGTACCAGTATTCCGCCACCTTCCCCGGCACCTCCATCTACGCCGTGGCCAGCGACACCAAGACGGTGACGGTCTCCAGGCGCGTCACCAACCTCAACGCGGCCGACATCACCACCCCGACCAACAGCTCGTTCACCATCACCACCTCGCTGTCCGACGTCACTCACGACCTGGGCGTCTCCACCCCTATAGCCGGCGTGCAGGTCAAGTTCGTCTTCAACGGAGAGACCAAGTACGCCAATACGGACGCCTACGGAGTGGTCTCCGCCACCTTCACCGCGCCGTCTGTGGCGGCCAACTACCCGTACACGGTCTATTTCGAGGGCGACCAGACCTTCAACGTCACCAACACGCCCCGCACCATCATCGTGCGCAAGCGAAACACCACGGTATCTGGCACTGACGTGGTGGCCCCCGCCGGCAGCGCCTTCACCGCCCAGGCACTGCTGATAGACGAGTTCGGCCAGAAGCTGGAAGGCTACACGATCTCGTTCGTCTTTACCGGCACAGGCACGTTCGCCGGCAGCAGCCTGACTGACGCCAACGGCCTGGCGGCCAAGGTCTACACTTCGCCGCTAAGCACCGGCACCTATAATTACACCGCCTCTTTCGCCGGAGACGACACCTACGCCGCCAACTCGGACAACGTCAACGAGGTGCTGGTCAACGTGGCCTCCACCACGCTCAGCGTGCCGGACGGCACCGTGACGGTGAACATGCTCTACACGGCCACCGCCACGCTCAAGGGCGCCACCAGCGGGGCCGGCGTGCCGGGCAAGCCGGTGGACTTCACGTTCAACGGCGTGAACCTGGGCCAGGTGGTCACCGACGAGGCCGGCGTAGCCATAAAGACCTTCACCCCGGCCTCCACCGGCACCTTCCGCCTGGACGTCAACTTCTACGGCGACACGGCTTTCTACGCCAGCTCCTCCTCCTCCACCATCACGGTCACCCGGCGCCTGTCCGGCATCGCGGCGCCGAATATTTTCACCGAGGTTGAAGCCGTCTTCATAGCCACCGCCACGCTGCGCGACTACAGCACCGTCCCCAGCACCCCGATAGCGGGCCGCACCGTGGAATTCCTCTTCGACGGCACGCCTAAATCCGCGGTCACCAACAGCATAGGCGTGGCCACCGTCTCGTACACGGCGCCGCTGTTCTCCGGCACGTACGACCTCAGCACCACCTTCGCCGGCGACGCCATCTTCACCTCCTCCGCCACGGTGGCCAAGGTCAACATAGCCAAGCACGAGATCTCCCTCGCCGTGGTCAACGGCTCCATCCCCGCGCTGGAAGTCTTCAACGCCACGGCCACGCTGACCTATGGCATCCTGCCGGTACAAGGCAAGACCATACAGTTCATCTACAAGGGCCAGCCCCTCTCGGCCACTACGGACGCCGCCGGGCAGGCTTTTGTTCAGTACCAGTCCGGCGCCTCTTCCGGGCCCTGGCGCCTGGACGCCAGCTTCGACGGCAGCGCCGACCCCACCTACGCCAGCACCTCCACCTACGGCACCATCACCGTGCTGCGCAGGACCTGCGTGGTGGTCCCGGAAAATATCTCCATGTCCGTCTTCGACGCCTTCACGGCCACGGCCACCTTCCGCGACGTGGTCAGCTCCAGCACGCCGGCAGGCAAGTTCGCCAAGGTGGCCTTCAACTGGATAAAACTCACCACGTTCACCGCTACCGCCACCGACGGCAACGGCCTGCTCTACGTCTCCACCGGCGCGCCGGTCTCCTCCGGCACCTATAAGGTAGAGGCCTTCTACCTTGGCGACGCCACCTACGCGCCCAGCCTGGCCTCTACCGCCACCGTCACCGTCGCCAGGCGCCCCTCGCAACTGGGCATGACCGACGTCTCCATAATGTTCGGCGAGATCTTCACGGCCACTGCCACGCTCAAGAACGAGGCCGTGCCGCTGACTTCCAGGCCCGTCACCTTCACCTTCGAGGGCAGGCCTTTCACAAAGCTGACCAACGCCTTCGGCGTGGCCACCGCCACCTTCACGGTGACGCTGTCCACCGGGCCCACGCAGATAGACGCGGCCTTCGCCGGCGACGCCTCCTACGGCCCCAGCAACGTAGCCACGGCCACGGTGACGGCCGCGATGCGCCCCACCAGCGTTACGCCGGTAGCGGCCATTGCCATAGCGGACAAGGTTTTCATAGCCACGGCCACCCTTAAAGATGTAAAGAACCTCAACGTGGCCGGAAAAGAGGTGGACTTCATCTTCGACGGCGAGACCGTCACCGGCGTGACCAACGCGCTGGGCGTGGCTACGGCGGCCTTCACGGCCGACGTGGCCACCGGGACCTACGCCGTAGGGGTATACTTCAACGGCACCTACGCCTATGCCGCCAGTTCCACCACCCTCTCGCTGACCGTGCAGCGCCGGCCGACCAGCATACTGCCGCTAGCCGGGGTGACGGCGCGCGCGCTGGACGTCTTCTACGCCACGGCCACCCTGCGCGACCTGGATTCGATAGCCCTCGGCGCCAAGCCGGTGCGCTTCCTCTTCCAGGGCGCCACTTTCTACCGCACCACGGATGGCGGCGGCGTGGGCATCTCCACCTGGGCCGCGCCCGCCTCCTCCGGCACCTATATCCTGGGGGCCTACTTCGACGGCGACGAAAAATACGCGCCCAGCACCGCCGCCATTCTGGTGACCAACCTGCAGCGCCCGACAGGCATAGCCCTCAACGGCCTCAGCGCCACCGCGCTGGACCTGTTCAAGACTACGGCCACCCTGACCGACCTCAACAACGGCCTGCTGCAGGTTTCCACGCGCAACGTGACTTTTAGTTTCAGCTGGGGAGCCAGCACCGCCGCCCCGACCAACGGGGTGGGGGTGGCCACCGCGGCCTATACCGCCACCGCCACGGCCGGCGCGTACCAGCTGACCGGCTCCTTCGCCGGCGACGCCACCTACGCCTCCACCAGCACGGTGGTGCCGTTGCCGGTGGCCAAACGCAACGCCTTCGTCACCGGCGTCTATGTCTCCACCAGGGTCTTCGACGTGTTCACCGCCAGCGGCACCTTCTACGACTCCGTCAGTTCCGCCCCCGTGGCCGGCCGCACCATGAAGTTCATCCTGCAGAACGGCAGCACCCAGACCGCCGTCACCAACGGCGCCGGCATAGCCTCGGTCAGCTTCACGGCCCACGGCTCCTCCGGCACCTACGCCATCTATACCAAGTTCGAGGGCGACGCCACCTACAACCCGGCCGTCACCTACGTCAGCAGCG
>MGTZ01000060.1:30119-95464 GCA_001799715.1 Elusimicrobia bacterium GWB2_63_16
AGCAATAATGCCGTGCCTTCCAAGATGATCTCCTTCCTGTTCCAGGGCAGCACGGTGCCGGTTTTCGCCAACGGCGCGGGCCTGGCCTCCACCGACTACACGGCCTCCCTGTCCTCCGGCACCTACGAGCTCCAGGCCTCTTTCGCCGGCGACGCCTCGTACAACCCCAGCGTCTCCACCCGGGCAGTGACCGCGCTGCGTTATCCCACGCTCATAACCGGGCCAGCCATCACCGTCACGATGAACGAGGTGCTCACCGCCACCGCCACGCTGACCGACTACCTGGCCAGCACCGTGCCGGCCAAGGCGCTGACGTTCACCTTCCAGTCGCAGCCTTTCGTCGACATGACGGACGTCCTGGGCGTGGCCTATTCCACCTACGCCGCCGCCGTCGCCGCAGGCAACTACCAGCTGCCGGTGGCCTTCGCGGGCGACGCCCTCTACGAGTCCACCAGCACCAGTATCCCCGTGCTGGTGAACAAGCGCGTCCCGCTGCTCACCGTCAGCACGGCCGCCTCCAGGGCGCTGGACGTCTTCACGGCCTCGGCCACCCTGGCCGATAACCTCTACCCGGTACAGAAGCTGGCCGGGCAGACCGTCGCCTTCGAATTCCTGGTGGGCACCACCACCTATAGCGGCAACGGCGTGACCGACGCGCAGGGCCTGGCCGTCTATAACTTTACCGCCCCGGCCTCCACCGGAGCCTACGAACTGAGGGGGAACTTCGCGGGGAATTCCACCTATTATCCCTCGCTCAAGACCAGCACCGTCACCGTCTCGGCCCGCCCCGCCCTGCTGTCCCTGGCCGACGCTGAGACCGAGATCGACGAGCTGTTCCGGACCACCGCCACGCTGACCGACCAGGCCACCCTGCAGCCCGTGGCCACGCGTTTGATAACCTTCACCTTCGGCTCCAGTTCAGCGGCCTACACGGCGGCCGACGGCCAGGCCTCCGTGCGTTACTCGGCCCCCGGCTCTTCCGGGACTTACCAGGTGGACGCCGCCTTCTACGGCGACGCCACTTACGGCGCCGTCACTTCCTCTTCGACCCTGACAGTCAAGCGGCGCCCGCTGGCGCTGGCGGCCCCGGATATCGCGGGCATCATCGACGAGGTCTTCAAAGCCACCGTCACGGTGACGGACACGCTCAACGCCGGCGCTGTAGTCGGCCGCAGCGTCAATTTCGTCTTCGCCAATAGCACGTTCACCGTACCGACCGGCGCCGGCGGCGTGGCCGTCTCCACCTTCGCGGCGCCTTCCGCCACCGGCCTCTATTACGCCGCCATCAACTTCCCCGGCGACGCGCGCTACCTGCCGGCCGCCACCACGGCCCAGCTCACCGTGGACAAACGGCCCGCGGTCATAGACGCCGAACCCGTTACGGCGCGGGCCGCTCAGGTCTTCACCGCCACGGCCTCCCTGCGCGACGTGCTGTCCCCGGCCTACAAGCCGGACGGGCGCCCGCTGGTCTTCTACTTCCAGGGCAGCAGTTTCACCGCCCTTACCGACGCCGAGGGCGTGGCCGTCTCCACGTTCATGGCGCCCGCCTCCAGCGGCGCGGTGCGCCTGGACATCTCTTTCGCCGGCGACGCCCGCTACACCGCGGCGTCCTCCTCGGAGGCGGTCACCGTACTGCGCCGCCTCTCCCTGCTGACCCTGGAGCCCCTTACGGCCAACGCGCTGGACATCTTCACGGCCACCGCCACGCTGACCGACAAGGCTGACGGCACCTACGCCCCTGGGCGCGACGTGATCTTCCACTTCGCCGGCACCAGCGTCACGGCCGTCACCGACGCCGGCGGCATAGCGTCGGCCGCCTTCAGCGCCCCTGCCTCCTCGGGCGCCTACCAGGTGGAGGCCACTTTCGAGGGCGACTCGGTCTACGACACCAGCTATTCCAGCGGCGCCTTAGCCGTGCTGCAGCGCCCCGTGGGCATAGCCATAGCCGACAGCTCGGCCTATCCTTTCGAGCAGTTCACGGCCACCGCCACCCTCACCGACGGCGCCACGGCGGCGCCGGTGGACAGCCGGCTGCTGCTGTTCAGCCTGGACGGGACGCAGCTGGCCGGGATCACGGACGGATTGGGCGTGGCCACCGCGGCCTATACGCCCCCGGGCAGCTTCGGCTACTACGAGATCGGCGCCGAGTTCGCCGGCGACGCCACCTACGCGGCCTACGCCGCCACCGGCACGGTCGAAGTTAAGCAGAGACCCACCTCGGCAGCCTCGCTGGACGCCGCCGCCACGGCCATGGAAGTGTTCATCGCCAGCGCCTCCCTCTCCGACGTGCGTTTCGGCACGCCGGTGGAGGGGAAAGAAATGGTCTTCCTGTTCGAGGGGCAGACGAGCAGCGCCGCCACCGACGCGCAGGGCCTGGCCTGGACGCAGTTCTCCGCGCCGGTCTCTTCCGGCACTTACTTCTTTACCGCCGAATTCCACGGCGACACGGTCTACGAGGTCTCTTCGGCCACCGGCGCCGTGGCCGTCAGCACCCGCTTTACCAGGACCATAGCGCGCGACACCAACGCCAACGTGGGAGAGCCCTTCGTCCTCTCGGCCACGCTTACGGACCCGGCCAGGGAAGGCCAGCCCGGCTATTTCGTGCCTAACGTGTCGCTGCGCTTCATCTTCAAGGACAGGGACGACTTCACCATCGAGGAGGGCTCGGCCACCACCAACGAGATCGGCGTGGCCACGGTCACGTTCAGCGGACCCGGCTCGCCCGACGTCTATTACTACACGGCCGTATTCGAGGGCGACTACACCTACACGCCCAGCAGCGCTACCGCCATGGTCAAGGTGGGCCTGCTGACGTCGCTGGTGGCCAACGACGTGGAGACCGAGGCCCTAGAGAATTTCAAGGTGAAGGCCAAGCTGACCGACTACCTCTCCACCACGCTCGACGACAAGACCGTGCGCTTCGCTTTCCTCGGCCTCAACGCGGCCGGCATGACCAACGCCGAAGGCGACTCCGGCGTGGCCGCCTCCACGTTCACGGCCCCGCCCTCCTCCGGCACCTATAACTATTACGCCTACTTCGACGGCGACTCCATCTATTCGGCCAGCAACGCCACCGGCACCATAACCGTCAAGCTGCGCACGGCCTCCATAGTCACGTTCCCGACCAGCGCCCTGTCCTACAGTTCCTTTACGGCGCTGATCGCCCTCAAGGACCTCAAAACCAACGGCTCCATAGGCGGCCGGGACGTGGAGATCTACTTCAACGGCAGCACCGTCGCGGTCAATACCGACGCCGACACGGGGGTGGCCGGCGCCTCCTTCTTCGCTCCTTACTCCTCCGGCACCTACAATTACCACGCCTGGTTCGCGGGCGACGACACCTACGCCCCCTCGGTAGGCACCGGCACTCTCACGGTGGCGCTGCGCCCCACCAACATGCTGTCCTACAATGTCACGGACCTCACCTCCAACAGCACGTTCACGGCCCGGGTACAGATCAAGGACAACGCCAACCTGCCCATAGAGGGGCTCAGCGTGGACTTCAACTTCGAGGGCCAATTCGGCATCGGCGTCACCGACTCGCTGGGCATAGCCGAAGCCGTGCTGACCGCTCCGGCCTCCAGCGGCACGTACACCTATTCAGCGGTCTTCTACGGCGATGAGCGCTATGCAGGCAGCAACGCCGACGGCAGCGTGGCCGTCGGCCCCAGGCCCACGCTGATGGTCACCGCCGCGGTCTCGTCCAAGCTGGGTTCGCCGCTGGGGCTCTCGGCCCGCCTGGTGGACACCGCCACGCAGGCCGGCATCTCCGGCAAGCAGTTGAACTTCTATTTCAACGGGGCCACCCTCACGGCGGCCACCGACGCCTTCGGCATCTCCAGCGTGGCCTTCGTCTCGCCGGCCTCCACCGGCGCCTACTACTACGAGGCGGAGTACGCCGGCGACGGCCTGACCTACATGGGCAGCTACTCTTCCTCGCCGGTCACCGTAGCGCTCAACTTCACCCGGCTCGAGGCCGCGGACAACATCTCCGTAAAGATCTTCGAGCCGCTGCAGGTGCAGGCCATGCTGCTGGACTCCCTGGGCGTCTGGATGCCCGGCCTGCCGGTGACCTTCGCCTTCGAGGGGACCGAGACCGAGGATTACACCGACGAGTTCGGCCGGTCCACCGCCTCGTTCCCCACGCTGCTGCTGGCCTCCACCGGCACCTACAACTATACCGCCGAGTTCGCCGGCGACACGCTCTACGTGGCCTCCAGCGACACCTCCAACGTGGTCAACGTAACCAGGCGCGACTCGCTGCTGACGGCCGGCAGCCTGATGACCACGCCCAGCAAGCCGTTCACGGCCGCCGCGCTGCTCTCCGACAACGTCAACGACAGCGTCTTCAACGGCGCGCCGGTCTCCGGCAGGACCATCCTGTTCGAGTTCTTCGACTCCACGTTCACGCAGGTCTCCTCCGCGCCCACCTCGGCGCTGGGCGTCTCCAGCGTGGCCTTCACCGCGCCGGCCTCCACCGGCACCTTCCTGCTGACGGCGCGCTTCGCCGACGACGACCCGATCTACGCCGGCTACTTCTCCTCGGCCGCGGTAGTGGTGATGCTCGACGACGGCACCGGGGCCATCAAGACCAAGCTGGCGGTCGCGCCCGCGCGGGCCTACCTGAGCCAGGTCTTCACGGCTTCCGCCACGCTGACCGCCACCGACGAGCCGGTGCCGGGCAAGGCAGTGATGTTCGAATTCTTCAACGGCGTGGCCACCTACCCGGCGGTCGGCTACACCGACGGCATCGGCCTGGCCACGGCGGCCTTCACCGCGCCGGCCTCCTCGGGCACCTATATAATGACGGCCTACTTCGCCGGCGACGCTCAGTTCTCCGCCGCCACGGGCACGGGCACGCTGACCGCCGAGCGCTACCCGGTGTCCCTCGTGGCGCAGGACGTCTCGGCCTACGCCAACGAGGTCTTCAGGGCCAGGGCCGTGCTGCGCGACGACCTCACGCTGGCCTACGTGCCCTCGAAGACGGTCACCTTCAGCTTCTTCAACGGGGTCTCCACCATAACCAGTACCGCCCTGACCAGTTCCACCGGTTCCGCGGAGGTGGAATTCACCGCGCCCGGCGTACCGGGCGACTATTTCTACACCGCCAGTTTCGAGGGCGACGCCGTCTATCTGGACGCCGCCGACACGGCGTCGCTGCTGATAGCCTCGCGCGGCTCGAGCACCTTCCTGGTGGGCTACGACATCGGCTACGACGTCTCGGTAGGCACCGGCGAGGTGGTCGCCGCCTCGGCCACGCTGACCTCCAAGGGCTACCCCGTGCCCGGCAAGCCCGTCACCATCACCTTCCAGGGCGTGGCCAGGGTCTCCACGACCAACGCGCAGGGCCTGGCCTTCTCTACCTTCACGGCCCAGGCCTCCAGCGGCACCTTCGTCTACCAGGCGGAGTTCATCGCCGACGCCAACTATAACGCCGCCGTGGCCACCGCCGCCGTGCTGGTGGTGTTCAGGAAGCAGCCCGAGCCCCCGGCCTTCAAGGCCGAGGTCACCTCCACCACCGTCACCCTGGCCTGGACCCAGGTGACCCAGTACCAGGACGAGGTGAAGGAATACATCATAGAGCAGGCGGTCTCGCTGCGCGGCAACGCCAGCACCTCCACAGCCGTCAGCGCGAGCAGCACCGCCTTCACCTGCGACGTGAGCGAGGACGAGTCCACCTTCATCAAGATCAAGACCAAGCTCAACGACGAGCAGATCAGCGCCACCACGCTGATAGTGGAGGTGCCCAGCAAGGCCGCCGACCCGGACCGCGTGCCCAACTACTACTATATGAGCCCCGGCGAGAACCCCCAGGACTGGGCCGCGTGGGTCAGGATCCCCGGCAAGGTCATGGACAAGGTCTCGGCCAACAACGCCTTCGATATCTCGGTGGAGAAGGACGTCAATCCCGACTTCCTGGCCGCCTACACCGTCAAGCCTACCGGCGCGCAGTCCGCGACCCTGGAAAAGGACCTGCGCACCGCCGACAGGAAAGGCGTGAAGCTGACCATAGCCTACCCGCAGGGCGGCACCGGCACCTCGGCCGCGGGCCAGGTGGCGCTGTACTGGTATAACGGCGTGGAATGGGTCAAGCTGGGCGGCGAGATAGACGTGCTGACCGGCGAGATCTACACCTACTCCCGCGTGCTGGGCCAGTTCGCCGTGCGGGCCGACACGCTGGCCTCCGAGTTCACGCTGACCAAGGTGGCGCCGCGCATCTTCACCCCCGACGCGCCCGACGCCACCCCCGGCAAGACCATCAGCCGCGCCACCTTCTATTTCGAGAACCCGGCCGGCGGCGAAGTCACCATCCGCATCTTCGACATCACCGGCGCGCTCGTGCGCAGGAACCTGGAATCCGCCGGCGCCAGCATGATGTTCTGGGACGGCCGCGACCAGGCCGGCGCGCTGGTGAAGGGCGGCGCCTACATTTACCAGATCGAGGCCGGCGAAGAAGTGATCACCGGCACCGTGGTGGTGGCCAAGTAGCGCCCCGCGTGAAAATTTTATGAGAAACTTCCTCAACGCCTTACTACTCCTCGCCCTGCTGGCGTCGCCCGCGGCGGCCGCTTTCGCCCTGACCAAGGTGACGGCCCGCGTCTTCAGCCCCGGCGAGGCCAACCCGGACGTCAACCGCGCCCGCTTCCATTTCACCAACCCCGAGGCGGGGGAGGTCACCATCCGCATCTTCGACATCAAGGGCGCGCTGGTGCGCAGGAACCTGGACTCGGAGTCGGCCGGCGTGATGTACTGGAACGGCAGGGACCAGGGCGGCTCCGTGGTGAGGGGCGGCATCTATATTTACCAGATCGAGGCCGGCGAACAGGTGCTCACCGGCACCGTGGTGGTGGCTAAATGAAACGGTCCTATAATATGAAGACTATCTTCGCCATCTTCTCCCTGCTCTGCCTGGCGGCCCTCGCCGCGGCGCCGGCGCGCGCCGCCTTCGAGGACGTGGAGACCGGCCCCAGGGCCTCGGCCATGGCCGGCGCCTACGCCGCCCAGTCCGAAGGCATCTCCTCCGTTTTCTACAACCCCGCCGGCATCATCGGCACCACCCGCTACGAGGCCGCCCTCGCCCAGCAGAAGCTCTACCTCGGCCTGACCGACGGCAGCGCCATCTCGCGCAACGCCATAGCCTTCGGCCTGCCGCTGGCCTTCGGCGGCTCCTACTGGGGCACCGCCGCCGTGGGCCTGGATACGCTCAGCCTAGACAGCCTCTACAGCGAGTCCCGCCTGCGCATAGCCTGGGCCTACCCGCTTAAAGAGCGGCTGTGGGCCGGCCTGGCCATAGCCCGCATGGGGGTGACCTACGGCAGCGACGCCTATACCGCCGTGAACCCGGTGCTCAGCAGCGCCAAGGAAATGTCCGCCATGGGCCTCGACCTCGGCGCCGTCTACAGCGCGGAGCTGGCCGACTTCGGCCTCTCCATCCAGAACGCCAACGAGCCGGACCTGGGCATCAAGTACGCCAACAAGGTCTCCCGCAAGATCAGCCTGGGCATGGCCCTCAAGCGGCAGGCTTTCACCTGGAACACCGACCTGTCCCTGTCCGGGCAGGATATCAAGATCAAGACCGGCGCCGAGGTGCCGGTAATGAAAGAGACTTACGGCGACCGGCTGCAGGCCCGCGGCGGCTTCAGCGTGGGCTCGCGCGACTACCGCTCGCTCGCCGCCGGCTTCGGCTACCGCCGCGCCTCCTACCGCGTGGACTATTCCTTCGTCTACCCGCTCAGCGGCCTGGCCGACACCATGGGCTCCCACCAGCTCGGGCTGTTCGTCGCCTGGGGCGAGGCCCGCGGCCCGCTGGCCGACCGGGAGAACCAGTATTCCGACGAGGCCGGGGAGAAAGGCCGCGGCGGCGGCAAGGGGGACGGCGCCGGCGAGGGCGAAGGCCTGCCGCAGAAGACCGAACCGAGCAAGCAGGACCTGCAGAAGGCCGGCAAGCTGCTGCGCGAGGCCAGGCTCAGCCTGCGCTCCGGCGCCTACGCGAAGGCCGAGGCCGCTTACAAGAAGGCCGACGAGCTGCTGATGAACACCGACCCGTCCATCAAGGAAACCACGCTCAAGATGAACGCGGTGAGCGAGATCCTGCCCGAGGCTACCGCCCAGGCCGGCCGCGACGACCTGCTGCGCAAGTCCGTCAACCGCTACGCCGACAAGAACACCGACGCGGTGCTCTACATCACCTACGCCCGCCAGAAGTGGCCGAGGGACATAGCGGTCGCAAGGTTGTATAATCTCATCAGCCGGGAATTCCCGGAGACGGCCTCGGAACTGCGCATCCTGCCCGGCATCACGATCATAGACCAGCTGCTGCAGGACGCCCTGGACTTCATCCGCAACGGCCGCTTCATCCAGGCCATTTCCACCCTGCAGCGGGTGCTGCAGCTGGAGCCCGACAATATACCGGCCCTGACCCGCATGGGCTCGGCCTACTGGGCGATGGAAAAGAAGGATATCGCGAGGAAAAACTGGCGGAGGGTTTTGGAACTTGATCCCGGTAATACGGAAGTTAACCAGTTCATGAAGATGAATTAAAGGCGGGCAGCGCCGGAGTCCCCCAGGGCCGGCGCCCCGCTTTTTTGCGTTATAGAAGGAGCAGGTAAAAATGAAAAGCAAGAACCTCTTAACTTTCGCGCTGCTGGCCGCGGCCCTTCTGGCCCCGGCGGCGGCGCAAGCCCAGTCGCTGGAAGCGCTGCGCAGCAAGACGGCCCTGGAGGCGCAGATAGAAGAGCGCCTCCGGTCCATGATCTCTTCCTACCTCAACACCAAGGAAGTCGCCGTGGCCGCCAAGGTCAACGTGCTGGTCAGCCGCAAGAACGACGATCCCAAGAGCGGCGTGCGCAAGTGGGACGACAAGGACGAACTGATCCTGCCCGGCGTGCCCGCGGCTACCTCGATGACCAAGGATTCCGGCGCGGCCAAGGCCGCCGAGGCCGCCAAGCGGCAGGTGCGCCTGGGAGTGGACAGCGTGAACATCTGGATCATCGTGGGCAAGCCGGTGGCCAAGGACCAGGAGACCAAGATCAAGAAGCTGGTCGGCGACGCGCTGGGCCTGGACACCGCCGTTGGCGACACCATTTCCGTGGAGAGCACGCTGCCGGAGAAGCCTTCGCGCGCGCTGGATATCGGCGCCATCGTGGCCCTGGTCTGCCTGGCCGTGCTGGCCGCCTTCCTGTACGGCCCTTTCCGCGGCTTCCTGGCCCGCCTCAACGAGAACCTGGCCGCCCTGGCGGCGGCGAAGAAAGGCCCGGCCGAGCACAAGTCCGGCGGCGGCGGGGACATCACCCTGGCCGGGGGGGACGACATGCCCGCCGAGACCACGATGTCGGGCGCGCTGGCCATAGCCGGCGGCGGCGGCGGGGCGTCGGTGCTCTCTTTCGATTCCGGCGACAACATCCCGCTGGAAAAGTACGTCACCAAGGACAACGTGGACGACCTGATGCTCATCCTGCACGACGAGCCCGCCGAAGTGATAGCCAAGGTGGTGCAGCGCATCCCGCAGAAGCTGGCCTTCACGGCCATCCCCAAATACAAGATGAAGGAAGTGCTCGAGCAGTTCCTCAAGCGCGAGTTCGACGAGCCGGAGAAGATCAAGACGCTGCTGGACCGCATCAAGGACAAGATGGCCGGCAGCTTCGGCGGCGAGCAGCGCCTGGGCAACCTGATGCAGATCATGGACAAGAAATCCCAGGAGCGCACGCTGGCCTTCCTGCGCGAGAAGGACGCGGCCTTCGCCGCGGCCGTGGAGACCCGCTACTTCAAGTTCGAGGACCTGATGCGCTACGACGAGATGGCGCTGCGCAGGATCTTCCGCAAGGCCGGCGCCGAGCCTTTCGCCCGCTGCCTGAAGAACTGCGACGCCCCCACGCTGGAGGCCTTCCACGAGATGCTGGGCCCCGCCATCAGGGACCTCGTGAACGCGCGCATGCAGAACATGCTGCTGACCGGCGACACCAACGATTCGGAGCTGACCATCCTGGCCGCCGTGCAGGCGCTGGCCGCCAAGGGGCTGATCCTGCCGCTGGCCGACGTCAAGCAGGCCGGCAAGGTCTGAGCCGCTATTTTAAGGAGGAGTTAACGTGGACTTTTCAACCGTTATAGGATTGGCCCTGGGCGTGGGCTGCGTTTATTACGCCATGGCGGCCGGCGACATCATGGGCCTGCTGTGGGACCTGCCTTCCTTCATCCTGGTGGTCGGCGGCACCATAGCCTCCACCATGATGACCTTCCCGATGGAAGTCATAAAACACGTGCCGCGCTCGCTGCTGCTGACCTTCTTCCCGCAGAAGGTAGGCAAGCCGCAGGTTATCATCAACCGGCTCTGCGCGCTGGCCGACGTGGTCAAGGAGAAGGGCGTGGACTCGCTCGCCGAACACACCGTCAAGGACGACAAGTTCCTGAAGTCCGGGGTAAAAATGATACTCAGCGAATGGGACGAGGACGCCATCAAGGAAAGTCTCGAGAAGGACATGGAATTCACGCTGGAGCGACACCAGCAGGTGCAGAAGGCCTTCGCGGCGGCCGGCGGCTACGGACCGGTGTTCGGCCTGCTCGGTACGCTCATCGGCATCCTGGGCGTGCTGCGCTACCTCGACAGCCCCAAGGCCATGGGCGCCGCCATGACGGTGGCCATCGTTACCACTTTCTACGGCATCTTCATGGCCAATTTCATAGCGCTGCCCACCGCCGGCAAGCTGGAGAACTACAGCAACAAGGAACTCCTGGCCAAGCAGCTGATGCTGATGGGCGTGCTCTCCTTCAAGAAAGAGGAGTCTTCCCTGAACCTGCGCCGCAAGCTGGAGAAGCACCTGGGCGCGCAGCACCGCAAAGAGGAAAAATAGCCGTACCCCGAACCGATGGCCCTGAAGAAGAAAAGCCTTAAAACGCCCGTAGTCTGGATGACGGTCTACAGCGACCTCATAACCAACGAGGCTCTGTTCTTCATGATGCTTTTCGCCAGCGTGCTCATAGCCTACCAGAAAGGCTTCACGGAGCAGGAATTCAGGGATTACATGCGCGGCATCTCCACCTCGATCTACAAGAAGGAAGCCGCGGCCAAGACCATGACGGAGACCGGCAAAAAGCTGGCCAGGATAGAAGGCATAGCCTCGGTGAAGCTCGGCGACAAGGACCTGCGCATCGTGCTGCCGGAGCCGGTGCTGTTCGAATCCGGCCAGGCCAAACTTAAGGAAGAGGGGAAACTGGTGCTGACCGAAGTGGGCAAGGTGCTGGCCGCCAGCCGCTACGACCTGGAGATAGAAGGCCACACGGACGACGTGCCCATAACCCAGGCGGCGCCGGCCGGCATGAAGCGCTGGCAGCTGGCCATGGCGCGCTCCACGGGGCTCGGGCCCTACTATTCCAACCGCGAGCTGTCGGCGGCGCGCTCGCTGCAGGTGCTGCAGTATTTTACGAGGGAGAGGCTGCTGGCCCCGGAGCGCGTAGCGGCGGCGGCCTACGGCGAGTACATGCCGGCTGGCCCCAACGACAGCTACGAGAACCGGGCCAGGAACCGCCGCATAGAGATCAAGCTGGTGCTGCGCGACAGGGCGGCCCTGGTGCGGATGGCGGCCCTGCAGCAGGCCCCGGAGGCCGCGGCGGCGCCGGGGACGGTCCAATGAAGAAGAAGAAACTGGACTTCTCCGAGGCGATGAACGCCTACCTGATGCCCTACATCGGCGTCATGACCATCTTGTGCATCTTCTTCCTGATCCAGTACGCCGACTACTCGGAGCGCCTGAAGAAAAAGAACGCCGAGCGCACCGAGATCCTGGCACAGGAGGTCAAAGAGGACCTCAAGGACCTGCAGGACGCCAAGGTGGAGACGGTGGAGGACGGGATCAAGGTAACGCTGCCCTCTTCCGTGGTTTTCGACCTGAGCATAGCCAGACTCAAGGACGCGGCCCTGCCCACCCTGGGCAACCTGGCCGCGAGCATCAAGAACCTCGACGAGCGCTACGTGGTGGTGGTGGACGGTCACACGGACGACGAGCCGGTCTTCTACGGCGGCGACTTCTCGTCCAACTGGGAACTTTCGCTCTACCGGGCCATCAGCGTGATAGATTTCCTCGTGAAAGAGGGGAACAACCCGGAACTTTTCGCGGCCGCGGGGCACGGGCAGTACAGCCCGCTGTACCCCAACGATACGCCGGAGCACAAGGCGGCCAACCGCAGGGTGGAGATACTGATACGCAGGAGGACCGCCCCGTCGGCGCCTCTGGCGGAAGTGGTGAGCGCGGAGCGGCAAACCGCAAATTAAGGCAACAGGTAAGGCAGGCTAAGGAGAATCAATGAGAATAATTATCGCTGACGACGACGACGACGTGAGGGACCTGGTGGAAATGGTGCTCAGCTCGGCCGGCTACGACGTCTCGCCCCATCCCAACGGCAAAAAAGCCTGGGAGGCCCTGCAGAAGAACGGCGCCGACATGGCCGTGCTCGACATCAACATGCCGGAGATGGACGGCCTGGAGCTGCTGGACCTGATACGCGGCGACGACCGCTACAAGGAGATGCCTGTGATGCTGCTGACCGCGCGCAAGGGCATGGACGAGAAGGCCAAGGGGATAGAGCGCGGCGCCGACGATTACCTGACCAAGCCCTTCGAGAACGACGAGCTGATCAAGCGCGTGCGCCTGCTGGAGCAGGCCTACCCGGCCAACGGGGGCTGACGCCGCATGCGCCACGCAACGCTCAAGCCCCTGCTGACGGCCCTGCTGGCCGCCTGCTGCGCGGCCGCGGCCCAGGCCGCGCCGGAGATGATCGTACTGGCCTCCGCCACGTACGACTCCGGCGCGCTGTCCGACGTGGCCACCGCGCTGGCCGTGGACGCGGCCGGCAACATCTTCGTCACCGGCAACAGCGGCAACGACTTCCTCTCCGTCAAATACAGCAAGACCCTGGCGCTCACCGTGGGCGCGGCCAGCCTTTACGCCAACGGCGGCAGCGGCAATATCCCGGGCGGCATAGCCGTGGACGGCCTCGGGAACATCGTGGTGGCGGGTTCCGAGAACAGCGCGGCCAACTACGTCACGCTGAAATACAGCGCCAATTTCGGCGCTCTGCTCTCTTCCGCCGCCTATTCCGGCGGGGTCGAGGATAAAGCCAACGCCGTGATCACCGACGACCAGAACAATATCTACGTCACCGGCTACAGCAACAACGGCACCGACGATTTCTACACCATCAAGTACAGCCCCGCCCTGAACCAGGTCTCCAGCGCGGCCTACGACAGCGGCGACCTGGACCAGGCCAACGCCCTGACCTTCAACGGCGACTACCTGATAGTGGCGGGCCTGACCAAGACGGACGGCGGGACCAACGACAACGTGCGTCTGGTGCGCTACGACAAGAACCTCAATTACCTGCCGCCGGCGGTTTCTTTCGACAGCGGCGGCGGCGACGTGGCGTACGGCGTAGCCTCCGACGCGCAGGGCAACATCATCGTGGCCGCCCGCCGGGCGGGAGCCACGCCGGACTTCCTCACCCTTAAATACGACAGCACGCTGACCACGCTGATCTCATCGGCGGTCTACGACAGCGGGGGGGTGGACTGGCCCAAGGGCGTGGCGGTGGATTCCAGCGGCAACATCATCGTAACCGGGCACACCAATTTCCCCGCGGCCGGTAATTTTTTAACCATCAAGTACGACAGTTCGCTCAACGTACTGTCCACGGCGGCCTATGACGGCGGCCAGGCCGACATCTCCAACGCCGTCATCGTGGACGCCGAAGACAATGTGATCGTGGCCGGCCAGAGCTACACGGCGACCGACAACTATTTCGTGGTCAAATACAACGCCTCGCCGAAGCTCACCGCCGTGGACGAGCTCTATATCGGCGAGACTTCGAACGTCAACATCATCGGCCGCGGCCTGCTGCCGGACACGGCCGTCTCTTTCTCCGACACGCTGATCTCCACCGGCGCGGCCTCGTATAATTCAGGCCAGATCACTCTGCAGGTAGCCCCGGCGCCCTCGGTCATACTGGGCTTCACCACCATCACCGTCACCAACTCCAACGGCGAGTATTACACTTCCGCCTCGCTGGCCAGGACCCGCCTGCGCCAGTCCATCCCAGCCGCCCAGGCGGCCACGATAAGCGCCATGATGAAGCTGGGCCAGGTCACGGTCTCCGTGCCGGCCAACTCCTTCGCGCTGCAGGAGACCATCACGCTCTCTCCGGAAACCGCCGCTGCCGGCGACATACAGCAGGCCGGCGAGGGCCTTTTCATAGCGGGCAACCCTTCCACCACCTCCCTGCAGAACCTGACGGTCACCCTGCGCTACAGCGTCGCGGACCTGGGCGACTACCCCGAGGCCGCCCTGTCGCTGGGCTACTACGACACCGCCTCCGGCTGGGTAGCGCTGCCCTCCACGGTCAACACCGCAGCCAAAACGGTGACCGCCCCGGCCAAGGCGGCCAACAATAAGTACGCCGTCATTAAAGCCGTTTCCAGCGGCGGCGGGGGAGGCATAGGCGGCCCCGGCGGCGGCAGCGGCATACCGGCCAAGGTCTACCCCAACCCCTACCGTCCCGGCAGCGGCGGCAACTTCGACGATTCAACGCTGGGCGCGGGCATAGTGTTCGCCGGCCTCGGCGCCGGCGGGTCCTTCAACCTGACCATAGTGGACCTGTCCGGCCAGCTGATACACCAGAAGTCGGGCACGGCCGACAGCGAAGGCCGCTACCTCTGGGACACCAAGAGCGACTCCGGGGCCGAGACGGCCACCGGCGTCTACATCTATTTCGTCAAAGGAGGGAGCGGGGAACCGCGGAAAGGCAAGTTCTCCATCATCCGCTAGAACGCCATGAAAAGCTCACGCCTCCTCGCCCTCACCGCCCTCGCCGCCCTGTGCTGCGCCGGTGAAGCCCGCGCCGCCGGGGCCTCCTCGGCCGCCTTCCTGCGGGTGGGCTGGGGCGCCAGGCCCGCGGCCATGGGCGAGGCCTTCACGGCCGCCGCCGACGACGTGGACGCCCTCTACTGGAACCCGGCCGGGCTTAATTACGTCAAGCGCATGCAGCAGACCTTCGGCCACAACGTCTGGCTGGCCGATACCAGCCTGCAGCACGCGGCCTTCGCCCTGCGCCGCACGCCCGACGACGTGATAGGCGCCGGCCTCGGCGGCCTGTCCACCGGCGACATAGAGCGCGGCAACAAGTACGGCTACACCGAAGGCTACTACAGCGCCGGCGACCTGGTGCTGATAGGCTCCTACGCCCGCACGCTCAAGAACAAGCTCCGGGCCGGCGCCAGCTTTAAGATCATCCGCGAGCGCATAGAGAGCGAGAGCGGCCAGGCTTTCGCGCTGGACGCCGGCGCCGTTTACGAACGCTCCCCGCGCCTCAAGTTCGGCGCCACGCTGCGCAACCTGGGCACGGGCCTCGCGCTGGGCGAAGCCGGCACCCCGGGCGGGCTGCCCATGGGCCTGCGCGCCGGCGCCGCCCTGCAGTACAATAAGGACCTGCTGCTCACCTCCGATATAAGTCTGCCTTTCGACGATTCGCTGGGGCTGCATTTCGGCGCGGAGTACATCTACCCGGCGCCGGTGAAAGGCGCGCGCCTGGCCCTGCGCGGCGGCTTCAAGACCGCGGCGATGGGCTACCTCGGCGCCATGGCGGCCATCAGCCTGGGCTTCGGCGTGGAGACCGGCGCGCTGGGAGTGGATTACGCGCTGAGCCCCTACGGCGACCTGGGCATGACGCACCGCCTCAGTCTGAAGATAAAGTTCGATTCGCTCACCGCGAAGCAGGACCAGATCACCCTGGAAAAGAACGGGAAGAAAGTGACCCGCGCCGCCGCCGACGTCTACGCCGAGACCATGCAGTGGTTCAGGGCCAAGACCGAGGCCGAGAAGCTGGGCAGGGCCGAGCAGGAGACGCTGCTGAAGCGCATCATAGAGAAGTTCTCTCCGCTGGGCGTGGACGTCAGCGAAGCTAAAAAGCAACTGGGAGGCCCCGATGCGCCTCCCCGCTAAGCTGGCCTGCGCCCTGGCCGCGCTGGCCGCCGCCCTGCTGCCGGCCGGCGCGCAGGACGCGCTGGACCGCGGGGCCGGCCTCTTCCTCTCCGGCCGCCTGGACAGCGCCATCGCCTTCTTTTCCGGCGCGCTGAAAGAGAACCCCAAAGATACCCGCGCCAAAGAGATCCTCGGCCATTGCCTGGCCATAAAGGGCAAGGACGCGCTGAGGGAGGGGGACTATGCCGGCGCCCGCGACTCGCTGCGGCGCGCCGCGGAGATCTTCCCCAGGAACGATTCGCTCAGGACGCTGGCCCTGCTGGCCGAGCTGGACCGGGACGCGCCCACCCCCGCGGTGCCGCTGTCCACGGCGGCGCTGACCACCTCGGCCGAGACCGGCGCGGTGTTCGACTGCCTGTTCGGGGACGGGGACTGCGCCAAGGGCGGCCGCTACGTCATCCACGTGGTCAGGGCCGGCGAGACCATGGCAGAGATCGCCATCAGATACTACGGCGACCTCAAGCTCTGGGAGAAGATCTGGGGCGCTAACCCGCAGCTGACCAACCCCCACCGGCTAGAAAAGGGCGTCAAACTGCTCATCCCGCTGGATAAGTAGGCCGCGCCAGCGGCCCGTTACTTCTGCTACGCGCGCTTTCATAACCCCCCGATAATTATCTACAATTTAGGCTTACCGGAGGCCCAATGACCGAACCCAAAGACCTTTACTCCTGCCTTGCCAAGACAGCCGAACGGCATCCCGAAGAGACCGCCTACGTCACCGGCGACAAGCACATGTCCTGGCACGAGGTGCTCTATTCCGTGGACCGCGCGGCCGACATGTTCTGGCAGCACGGCCTGCGCAAGGGGGACAGGGCGGCCATAGCTCTGCGCAACTCTCCGGAATTCATCATCGCCTACTTCGCCCTCTCCAAGATCGGAGCGGTGGCGGTGCCGATCAACTACCTGGTCTCCAAGGCCGAAGAACTCTCCTACATCCTCGAGAACTCCTCCTGCAAGGGCGTGGTGACCGAGAAGGAGTTCATAAAGAACTATCTTAACGTCAAGAAGAACCTGCCGGGCCTGAAGTTCCTGATCTCGGCCGATTTCACCGGCGTGGACGGCGTCCACGACTTCTGGCACTCCGTGAAGCACGCCCATTACCATCCGCAGACCCAGAAAGCCGCGGCCGACGAGCACGACCTGGCCACCATCCTTTACACCTCCGGCACCACCGGCCACCCCAAAGGCGTGCTGCTGACGCACCACAACATGATAGAGAACTCCAAGGCGGCCATCGCCACCCTGGAGCCCACCAAGAAGGACGTGTTCATGGCGCTGCTGCCCATGTTCCACACCTTCTCGTGGACCGGCAACGTGATCACCCCGATCCTGCTCGGCTCCAAGACCATGATAGTCAAGAGCATCACCCCGCCCAAGCCCTGGCTGCAGGCCATGGGCCGCGAGGGCGTGACCATCATGATAGCCGTGCCCCAGATCTACGGCGTGCTGGCCAAGGAGGCCCGCGGCCTCAAGAAGTTCTTCCTCAAGTTCTGGAGCCTGCGCAAGGTGCGCCTGTGCCTGTCCGGCGCGGCCCCGCTCAACCGCACCATCACGGACCACTTCCACAAGGCCTTCGGCCTGCACATCCTCGAGGGCTACGGCCTGACGGAAACCAGCCCGGTGGTGACCATAGTGCCGCCCAGGTCGCGCAAGCACGGCTCGGTGGGCAAGGCCATCCCCGGCGTCAAGATCCGCATCGTCGACGAGCAGGGCAACCACCTCAAGCACGGCGAGGAAGGCGAGATCTGCGTGATGGGTCCCAACATCACCCGCGGCTACCACGGCAACGAGACCGCCACCCGCGAGCTGTTCACGCAGGACGGCTGGCTCAAGACCGGCGACATCGGCGTGCTCGACACCGACGGCTTCCTGTTCATCCGCGACCGCAAGAAGGACATGGTCATCGTGAAGGGCCTCAAGGTGTTCCCGGCCCAGATCGAGCACTCCATCAACACCCATCCCAAGGTGCTGGAGAACGCCGTGATCGGCATCCCCGACGGCAGCGGCAACGAGACGATGAAATGCTTCGTCGTGGCCCGCTCCGACGTGGATCTGGAAAAGTCCGAGATCATGAAGTTCATCAAGGAGAACTTCGACGCGTACAAGCGCCCGCGCGAGGTGGAAGTGGTCAGCGCCCTGCCCAAGAACGCCCTGCAGAAGGTGCTTAAGCGCGAGCTGCTCCGCAAAGAGCTCGAGAAGCGGGCCAAGGCCTCGGCCGACGCCATAGTGGAAAAAGCGCAGCAGGCCGCCCGCTGACGGCGGCCGCGGCGGTAAGGCAACGATGGACTTAACAGCCGCGGTAACCGGCGTTTTCAAGGAAGCCTACCTGGTGGGCGGCGCCCTGCGCGACGCCCTCCTCAACCGTCCCTTCAAAGACATAGACGTGGCCGTGCCGCCCTCGCCCGACTTCGAGGCCCGGTTGCGGCGCCTCGCCGCGCGCCTGGGCGCGGCGGCTTTCCCGCTCGACGAGGAGAACCAGGTCTGGCGCCTGACGCAGCGCGCCGCTCCCCGCGCCCAGGTGGACATCATGCCCTTCGTGGGCGGCACGCTGGCCTCCGATCTGCGCCGCCGCGACTTCACCGTGAACGCCCTGGCCCTGCGCCTGGCCCCCGGCGTTAAGATCCTCGCCCGCGCCAAAACCGGCGACTTCGTTTTCAAGCCCGCCAAAGCCGCCGTGATAGACCACGCGGGCGGGCTCAAGGACCTCGCCGCCAAAAAGCTGCGCCCCGTCACCCCCGCTATTTTCACCGAAGACCCGGTGCGCCTGATGCGCGCCTACCGCCTGGCCGCGGGCCTCGGCTTCGAGCTGACCCCCGACGCGGTGAAGGGCGTCAAAAAGCACGCCGCCCTGATCGCCAAGCCGGCGCAGGAACGCGTGCGCGAAGAGCTGATGCGGCTCCTGGAAAGCCCCGAGTCCCATAAATGGCTGGCCCTCATGCACAAGCACGGCCTGCTGACCGCCCTGTTCCCCGAACTGGCGGCGCAGGAACGCTGCGCCACAGGCTACTACGGCAAGGGCGGCGTGCTCACGCACACGCTGCGCGTGGTGGAGCGCGCCGACGAACTTTACCGGGACCTGCCGGCCTGGCTGCCGGCCTGGAAGAAGGCGGGGGACCTGCTGCCGCCGGCGCGGCTGCTGCGCTTCGCGGCCCTGCTGCACGACATCGCCAAGCCCCCGAAAGCGGCCATGGTCAACGGCCGGCTGCGCTTTTTCGGCCACGAGGAATTCGGCGCCGTGATGGCGGAGAAAGAGATGGAGCGCCTGCGCTTCTCGCGCGACGAGATCCGCCTGGTCTGCGCCGTCATCGGCGCCCACCTGCGCCCCGGCAATCTGGCCGCCAACGATTCCATTTCAGACAGGGCCATGTTCCGCTTCTTCAGGGCCATGGGCCAGTACACCGTGCCGCTGCTCGCCCTCTCCTGGGCCGACCATGCCAGCTATGTCACGGCCGAACAGTTGGGCCGCATGCGCAAGCGGCTGCAGCAGCCGCCGGCCCCGCTGCCGCCCGGCCTGCCCTACAATTCACCTAAAAAGACGCTGCGCTACATGCAGGTGCTCAACCAGCTCTTCAACGTCTACGTAAAGAAAAGCCTCAAGCTGGGCGCCGCCCGCCTGCTGGACGGCAACGACGTCATCAAGACGCTGAAGATCAAAGAGGGCCCCCGCATAGGCGAGCTGCTGGAGAAGGTGCAGCTGCTGCAGTTCGAGGGCAAGGTGAAGACCCGCGACCAGGCCCTCAAAGCGCTGAAGGGAATGAAGTAGCGTACCGGCCCCCCTGCGCCCCGGCCCAAAGGTCCTACGGCAGCGTAGGACCTTTTCTTATTTATATGGGCCCCCATGGCCCGTGCCGCGCACGGTTCTTAAAGCTAGACTATAGGTGTAAGGGACGAGGAGATAAAACCATGAAATTCAAATTCGCGCTTTCCGCAGGCCTGGTGTTCATAACCGGAATGGGTTTGGCTTTCGCCGGCACCGCCGTCCCCGCGCAGCCCTCGCAGGCCTCGGTACAGGAAGACGCGAAAACCAGGGAATTCAAGGATATCCTGGTCAAGCTCGTCCGCCAGGACGAGTATCTCGACGAGGCCATCGAGATCCTCGACACCGCCTCCGGCCGCCCCTCGCAGGAGGACCTCGCCGCCGTCGGCGTCAGCCTGAAAGCCATCGCCAAGAACCTCCGCCACGTCTCCGCCCTCAACAAGGCCGAGTTCGCCGCCATACAGCCCGGCTCCGATCTTTCCCGGTACACCAACACCATACTCAGCTACAGCCGCAAAGTGGACCGCAAGTCCGTGCAGGTAGGCACGCTGATAGCGCAGCTGGCCGCCAAGAACAAGAAAGCCGCCATGCGCGACGCCGTCACCTCCAGGAAGGGCGGCAAGAAAGCGCGCGGCCGGCAGCTCACCGAAGTGCTGGCGGAACAGCGCTCCATGGCCCGCCTCGCCGCCGACGCCCGGGCCCTGCGCGGCGCCTCGCGCGACCTCAGCGCCACCAGCAAGTGGCTGTACATCGCTTCCAAGTAAACCGGGCTTGCGCCCGCGAAGATCCTCCGCCCCGGCGGGGGATCTTTTTTTTGGCGGCCTAATGCGCCCCCGGGGAATAAAATTGTAAAATTACCGTATCATGAAAGACCCGATCGAATCGGCGGCGCTGCAGATCCTCAAAGCCCTGGGCGAAAACCCAGCCAGGGAAGGCCTGAAAAAAACCCCGCTGCGCGTGGCCCGCGCTTTCCGGGAGATCACCGCCGGCTACGGCGCGGACATGGACAAGGTTTTCAACGGCGCCTTCTTTAAGGCCGACTACCGCGAGATGGTGATAGTAAAGGACATCGCTTTCTATTCGCTCTGCGAGCATCATATGCTGCCCTTCTTCGGCAAGGCCCACGTCGCCTACATCCCCAACGGCCGCATAGTAGGCCTGTCCAAGATCCCGCGCCTGGTAGAGGCTTTCGCCCGCCGGCTGCAGGTGCAGGAGCGCCTGACCGAGGAGGTCGCCCGCACGCTGTTCAAGCATCTCAAGCCCCGCGGGGTGGGGGTGGTCATGGAGGCCGAACACCTCTGCGTGAGCATGCGGGGGGTGAAGAACGAAACCTCTTTCGCCACCACCAGCGCCATGCTGGGCAGCTTCCAGACCGACAGCCGCGTGCGGCAGGAATTCCTGGACCTCATAAAGAGATAATAATAATATTGAAAACGATACCCGTTTTAAGTAGAATTTACGGGTATTCGCAGGGCGGTTCTTTATATATACGCGGGTGTAGTTCAATGGTAGAACGAGTGCTTCCCAAGCATTAGACGTGGGTTCGATTCCCATCACCCGCTTTTGAATTTGCTCAAGGCAACAGACTGTTCGCTGAGGTTGGCCGTTATCGATTAGCGTCCCAAAAGCGGGTGATGGGAATTTCCTTATGGGGAAGCTCGCTGACGCTCGCAGGTCACCCGCTATAGTCTCAGAGAGTTCCGGTGTGGCTGGTTGTTGCCGGTTAGCGCCCCAAAAGCGGGGGATGGGGGGAGTTAAGAGGAGAGTGCTGTTACCCGGTTTGATTTTGCGGGTGTTTGGTTGAAGCTTTAGCGACTAACTTTCAGCACCGTTCCGGAATTACCTATGACAAAATCCAAGAACTTCTGGGCGGCCTCGGCGCTAGTCAGCCTGGCCGTCATGGTTTTCGCCGCGTATTCCATATACGGGCGCGTCTCGGCGCATCTCCCCGGGGAAACTCTCGAAGTGCACCCGGTGCCCATGCCCCCGCCGCAGGAAGAAGCCGGCGAGGAAGAGACCGTGGAAAGCGCCGGAACCGCGGCCGCGGCCAAGCCCGAAGAACCCGCCCAGCAGCCCGCCGCCGGTGACAAGGACGAAGCCGGCAAGGTAAAGGCGGTCAAGACCGTCTTCGAGTACAAGGACGCCAAGGCCAAGTCCGTAAAGCTGGCCGGCAGCTTCACCTCCTGGAAGGCCAAGCCGATGACCAAGAAGAACGGCGTCTGGAAGGCAGAGGTCTATATACTGCCCGGCAACTACCCGTACCACTTCACCGTGGACGGCAAGAAGAAACTGGACCCGGGCAAACCCAAGGCGCCCACCGGGGACTCCCTGGTGATGGTGGAATAGCCGTTTTTTTGTTAACAAACCTGTAACAGGTTTCTGATAGACTATCCCCGGACGCTTTTATGGATTTCAGAAAAGTCCTCTTCCTCTCTCTGCTGGCTCCCGCGCTTTTAGCGCCGGGCGCCTCCGCCGTTCCACTGGTGACCCGCCACTCCCATACCACCACGCTGCTGGCCGACGGCAATATCCTGGTGACGGGGGGAGGCACCACCGCCGGAGCTTTCACCGGCAGCGCCCAGTCCTACGACATGGCCGCCAATACTTTCGTGGACTGGAACGCCCTGGACACGGCCAGGTCCTCCCACACCGCCACGCTGCTCTCCGACGGCCGCGTGCTGATAGCCGGCGGCTTTACCGGCGCCGCCGCCTTCACCGCCTCGCTCGAGATCTGCAACCCGATCACGCGGATCTGCTCCGCCACAGGCATGCCTTCTCTTTCCGTAGCCAGGGCCAACCACACGGCCACCCTGCTCTCCAACGGTCCCAATGCCGGTAAAGTGCTGATCTGCGGCGGCCAGACCGCCACTAACGCCGGCACGGCCAGTTGCGACTTTTTCAATCCCGCCGACAATACCATAGACACCAGCGCCGGCGACTTGGTCAACGATCCCGTCATGCCCAACCTCGCCGGCCATGCCGCGACATTGCTGCGCGGCGGCCGCGTTTTCGTCACCGGCGGCAAGCGCTGGACCGGCGCCGCCTGGGAGTATGCGTCGGAGAACATGATGTACGACCCCCAGACCAATGTCTGGACCCCGGTCGAGGGCCTGAACCAGGGCCGCACCGGCCATACGGCCACCGTGCTCAATAACGGCAAGATCATGATAGCCGGCGGCTACAACGGCAGCAACTGGCTCTATTGCCAGGCCTCGGACCCCGCCAGTCTCGAAGACGAGTGCTGGCATATCAGATACAGCGGCGACCCGGCGGTGCTGGCGCAGGACGCCGGCACTCACGGTTTCGTGGACGGCGCCGAGTTCTTCGACCAGAACGGCGGCCGCACCGTAATACAGGAAGAGACCTACGGCGAAATGCCCTACCGCGCTGGCTGGCATGCCGCCACGCTCAACACCAGCGGCAGGGTCGCGCTGTCAGGCGGCATGGGCAATATCGTGCCCACCTTTATCAACGTCACTCCCACGCTGGAGGACACCTCCGACATCAGAGTGGCGCGCACGGGCAATAACACCGGCACCATAGTGAGCGGCTCCAGCATCATAGATTTCCGGCTCAAATTCGACCTCTCGCGCCCGGTCAGCGGCCGCCTTACCGACGCCGATTTCTTCATCTCCCCGGCCGCGGATCCTGACCAGCCTTCTTTCGTAGTGGAAAGCGCCAAGTTCTTCCTGGGATCGGCCAACGCCATCCTGGACGGCAAACCCGTGGGCCTGATGCTCGGCAGCTCCAACGACGGCTACAAGCCCGGGGACTTTGACAGCATAGTGAGACTGAACAACCCCGCCGGTTTCGTCGAGTTCGAAACCGAGACCGCGGAGGAGGAAGGCAGCGCCGCCTCCGTCTCCAACGTCACGTTCAGCAATAGTCCGCTGGGGGCGGGCGCGGAGTCCAACGTTACCGCCGGCACGCTGACCCTCCCTCTCAGCATAGATTTCCCTAATACCTACAGGTCGGCCGTGATCACCGCCGTAGCCACGCTCGAGTCCGGCGCCATGGAGGACGGCTTGGGCCAATACAGCATCACCCTCAATGAGGGCGCCACCTCAGGCCAGTTCGCGCTGAACCAGGTGGGCGCCTGCGACGACCTGGTAGAGAAGACCTGCCCTTTCACCGGCACGGTGGTCTTTACCGGCCTCACCGGTTCCATAGTCAACCTGACCACGCTGGAAGAGGCCAACACTTTTTACAGCGTCCTCAGCACTACCGGCGACGTCACCAGCGTTTCGATGGAGATCTCGTTTACGGCCGACCGGGTCACCGTGGAGGACAGGGAGCCCTCCTATTCCTTCTCGCAGTCCACCGTGGTGGTACGTTCCATGCTCTTCAGCAACAGGCTGGAGTACACGCCCGCCAAGAACGAGTGGGAAGCACTGGCCGACGACAAGGACTCCGACACGCTGTCGCAGCCCGTCTTCAACCATACCGCCCTGCTCACGCCCGCCGCCGACACCCTGCTGCTGGGCGGCCAGAACTGCGAAGATTCACCCGCCGCCGACTGCCTCCGGGACGTCATGAACTTCAGCCCCGCCACGGCGACCACCGCCATCATCCCGGTCTACGCCGGGGGGACCGGCGGCGAGCCGGCCGATCTGCAGACCGGCAAGAACCTGGCCACCAAGCGCGCCTTCCATACCAGCACGCTGCTGCCCACGGGCCATATCCTCACCTGCGGCGGTTCCGACGGCGCCAAGCCGCTGTCGAGCTGCGAACTTATGGACCCGGTCAGCAAGGCCTGGACCGCCACAGGCGCCATGACCCTGCCCCGCGCCAAGCACACCGCCACACTGCTGCCCAACGGCCTCGTGCTGGTGACCGGCGGTATAACACCCTGGGGCGTGGCCATAAGCTCGGCCGAGATCTTCTACCCCGACACCCAGCGCTGGGTGCCCACCTCCTCCATGGCTTCGGCCAGGCAGCTGCATACGGCCACGCTGATGCCGGACGGCAACGTGCTGGTGGCCGGCGGCGCCGTTCCCGGAAATTATTCCAATTCGGCTGAAATATTCATAGCCTCCACCTCCTACTGGGTGGCGGGCGGCAACATGGCCGAGCGCAGGTCGGAGCATACGGCCACGCTGCTCAAGAACGGCAACGTGCTGCTGGCCGGCGGCAGAAACGCCACCGGGCCCCTGAATTCCGCGGAGATCTATAACTATACCGCCCGCACCTCCGCGGCCACCGGGAACATGTCCTCGGCACGCGTCGCCCACACCGCGGTGCAGCTGCGCGACGGCAACGTGCTGGCCATAGGCGGCAGCAACGGCGCCGACAGCCTCAAGTCTTCGGACCTCTTCAACGGGGCCTCCTGGGCGGATAGCGGCGTGGAGCTGAACTATAACCGTGCCAACCACCGCACCGTGCTGATGCCCAACGGCAAGATCATGCTCAGCGGCGGCGAAATGCGCGGCACGGCCCAGCCCTACTCCGAGAGTTTCGACCCCGACTTCCGCAGCTGGTCCGTACAGGCCAAAGGCTCTGGCCGGACGCACCACACCTCGCTGATGACCAAGGATAATTTAGTGGTCAACATCGGCGGCTGGGACGGTGGGGAATACCTCAACACGGTAGAGTTCTCCCACTTCAACCACAGCCCCGACAGCGACGGCCTGGAGGCCGAAACCACGCGCCAGGCCATCATCTCCACCGGCACGGTCTACTTCGACCGCGGCGGGCTCGCCACGCTGCTCAGCGACACCTCCAATTTCCACGGCATCACCGAAGCCTCCGGCGGCGGCGCGGCCTCGCTCAACTCCTCTTTCAGCGGCCCGCGCCTCTACATGCAGCAGATCGACAATCCCAGCGGCTTCATGATAGACCTCTCCACCCGCCTCTACTCCCATTACGGCGGCACCTACGGCGCGACCAACTGGGACAGGACGGTCAGCTCCCTTACCATAGTGGCGCCGGGCGAGATCGGGGCGCTGCCGCACGGCTGGTACCACATGCGCGTGGCCGCCAACGGCGTCTTCTCCGACGGCCACACGGTGCAGGTTACCATGCCCCGCCCCTCGGGCCTGCCCTCCGAGCCCGTAGGCCAGGTGCTGGGCACCAGCTCTATCACCTGGACCTGGACCCGCAACACCATCCCCGTAGACGGCGCGCAGGGCTACGCCATCTACTCGGCCTCCGACAGCGTCTTCATCGCCACCACGGCCTTCGTCGACAGCGTCTCCTACACGCAGACGGGCATGCCGCCCAACACCGAAGCCGCCATCAAGGTCTCCGCCTTCAACATGGGCGGCTACGGCGGCCTGAGCCAGTCCTCCACCTACTATACGCTGGCGGCCGCGCCCTCGGCCCTGGCGGTAAAAACGGCCAGTTTCGAGACCGCGGAACTGGAATGGAGCGGCAGCGGCAACTCCAACATCACCGCCTACGAGATCTCGATGTCGCCCGTGAAGACCCCCAAGTTCTCGGACCCGCTGGCCATCTCCACGCCGGTGCCTTTCACCGTGAACTACCTCAGCACCTCCACCGTCCTGCAGACGCTGACCGCGAACCAGATGTACGATTTCCGCGTCAGGGCCATGAACGGCGCCGGCCTCACCACGGCCTTCAGCAACTACGCCTCCACGATAACCGTCAGCGGCGTCAACAACTTCTCCGGCCAGGCGCTCAGCAGTTCCACGATCAACTGGTCCTGGGACGAGGCCATAGGCGCCACCTACTACGAAGTCTACGACATCACCAACGGCACCAGCTCCGCCGTGATGGTCGGCTCCACCACGCTGATGGCCTATTCCCAGACCGGCCTCTCCGCCAACCGCCGCTATTACGCCGTGGTCGGCGCGGTCAAGACCACCGTGGACGGCCCCATACGCGGCCCGTGGTCCCAGGCGCAGGGCGTCTATACGCTTACCGTGCCGCCCGCGCTGCCCGCCAACATCTTCACCGCGGTCAGCACCGGCACGCTGACCGTTAACTGGATCACCAACGGCAACTCCACCTGGACGGCCTATAACGTGCAGCTCACCACCGGCACCGTGCTGGTCAGCAGCGTCACCACGGTGCAGGCCGCCGTGACCTTCAACGCCCTCTCGCCCAACATCGCCTACGGCCTGACCCTCACGCCCTACAACGGCGACGGGACCCCCGGGGACACCGTCGACCTGGGCACCAAGTACACCCTGGCCAAGGTGCCTGGCAGCCTCACGGCCGACGAGATCACCATGTCCGGCATCTCCCTGTCCTGGGACACCGCCGGCAACTCGCCCGAGACCACTTACGAACTGCGCAGCTCCACCAGCGACGTGTTCGCTGACCCCATCGTCACCCACGTGCCGTTCGCTTACCTCAGCACGGAGAGCTCGGCCTTCGTCAACGGCCTGCTCACGGCCACTACCTATTACTTCGACGTGGCGGCCCGCAACGGGGAAGGCCTGATCACGGCCCGCAAGCGCGCCCTGGCCGCCTACACGGTGCCGGGCCCTTCGGGCGCGCCGTCCGGCTCCGTCGGAGGCACCAGCAGCGCCACCGAAGACGTGACCATCTCCGGCACGCTCCCGAACAACCGCGAAGTGGCGCTGTTCGTCCCGGAAGACTCGTTCCCCGGCTCCACCGCCATAGCGGTCTCCTCCTCCAATCTCAACCCGTGCGGCTACCTGGCCGGCGGCCTGATCCCGATAGAGGTGGCCATCTATTCGGAGAACGGCGCCCAGCCCCAGGTCCCGGTCACCCTCACGATCAAGTTCGACCAGGACCCTACGCTGGCCAAGAACGACATCATCAACAAGGCCTCCCAGGTGGTGATGGCCCGCTACAACCCGGTCTCGGGCCAGTGCCTGCCGCTGGAGACGCGGGTTAACATAGGCGAGCGCACGATCACGGCCACGCTCAACCACTTCAGCCTGTTCCAGCTGATGGTGCGCACCGCCGCCACCAGCCTGGCCGCCGTCAGCGTCTACCCCAACCCGTTCTACGCGAACCGCGGCCAGGGCTTCGTCACCATCGACCGCCTGCCCGCGAACGCCAAGGTGCGCATCTACACCCTGTCGGGCGATAAGGTCTGGGAAGGCGCGGCCGGCAGCACCGGCGTGATAATCTGGAAGGGCGTCAACAAGTCCGGCAACCTGGTGGCCAGCGGCATCTACCTGGCCGTCATCGATTCCAGCGCCGGCAAGAAAGTCCTGAAACTGGCGGTGGAAAGGTAAGTTATGAAGGCTGACAACAAAACAGCCCTGGCCGCGGCACTGCTGGCCCTGACCCTCGCCTCGCCCCTCGCGGCGCTCGAGGACCCCCGCTATTTCTCCGCCAAGTCGGCCGGCACCACCACGGCCGACTTCCTGAACCTGCCCATCGGCGCCCGCGCGGCCGGCATGGGCGGCGCCTATACCGCCGTCAGCGAAGAGGCCTCCGCCATCTACTGGAATCCGGCCGGCCTGGTCCAGATCCCCAAGCTGTCCGCTATCTTCATGCGGGCCCAGTACCTCGAGGAGATCAGCTACCAGTACGCCGCCTACGCGCACCGCCTCTCGTACGACTCCGTCATCGCCGGCTCGGTGATGCTCACCGACATCGGCTCGATAACCGAGACCGACATCTCGGGCAACACGCTGGGCAGCTTCACGCCGCGCGACCAGGTGTTCACGCTGTCCTACAGCAAGGCCATCCTGGAGTTCTCCGACAAGGACATCGACGTCTCCGTCGGCGTCTCCGCCAAGTACATCAAGTCGCAGATCGTTGACTCGGCCAAGGCCTACGCCGGCGACATCGGCGTGATGACCTACAATTTCTCCGACATCCCGTACCGCCTGTCCGTAGTCGCCACCAACATGGGCGGCGGCCTGACCTACGACACCGAGTCCAACCCCATCCCGCTGACGTTCAAGCTGGGCGCGGCGGTCAACCCCTTCCGCAACCTGCTGGTGGCCACGGACGTGGTGCTGCCCAAGCACAACAAGCCCAGCGTGCGCCTGGGCGCGGAGCTGGCGGCCACCCCGAACGAGCTTACCCGCCTCTGCGTGCGCGCCGGCCTGGACACGCAGAAAATGAGCGACGGCATCAGCGGCTTCTCCATGGGCGTGGGCGCCACGCTGCACTTCTTCAGCCTCGACTACGCTTTCGTCCCGATGGGGGAGCTCGGCACCACCCACCGCATCTCGCTGACCTTCGACTTCCCTTTCCGCAGCCCCATCTTCCAGCGGCGCGACCGCACGATCTTCACCAAGATGAAGGGGATCTCGTTCAAGTAACCGGAGCCCGCCCAGGCGGTCCGACCGGAGCCGGGATACCCCCGGCTCCGTTACTTTTAGCCCGGTTGACACATAGGGGCAAATAATATAAATTGGTTAACTGGAAAAAATGATGAAAGCCCTCGGACAGCACCTTATCCTCGAACTTTACGGCTGCGACGAAGCCACCCTGTCTTCCGTGTCTGACGTGCAGGACGCCATGCTCAAGGCCGCCCGCGCGGCCAACGCCACGATCATAGACTCGATCTTCCACCACTTCAAGCCGTACGGGGTCTCCGGCGTCATAGTGATAGCCGAGTCCCATTTCGCCATCCATACCTGGCCCGAGCATAAGTACGCCTCGCTCGACCTCTACACCTGCGGCGACAAGACCCGCCCGTGGGAGGCCTTCAAGAAGGTGAAGGCGCTCTTCAAGGCCACCCATTTCAGCGTGATGAAGATGGAGCGCGGCCTGCTCCCCAAATAAATGACCGCCAAGAAAAGAAAATTCGACTGGATCAAGTCCTCGGGCGGCCTGCTGCCGGGAGGGGACTGGTTCGTGGAGTTCTTCACGCCCGGCGAGCTGCACGCCCACCGCGCGCTCAAGGTGCTCGAGACCTCCTCCACCGCCTTCCAGGAAGCCGCGCTGATCAAGACCCACACCTTCGGCAAGGTGCTGGTGCTCGACGGCGAGACGCAGTCCAGCCAGTACGACGAGGCCTTCTACCACGAGTCGCTGGTCTACCCGGCGCTGCTGGCCCACCGCGCCCCCCGGACGGCGCTGATCCTGGGCGGGGGGGAAGGCGCCACCGCGCGCGACATCCTCAACGACCGCGGCATCGAGCGCGTGGTGATGGCGGACATCGACTACAATATCCTGCGCTTCGCCGAGAAGCACCTGGACACCTGGCACCGCGGCTCCTTCTCCGACCCGCGCCTGCGCCTGCTGGCCCAGGACGCCAAAAAGTTCGTCTTCAACACCGCGCGGAAGTTCGACCTGGTCTACTCCGACCTGCCGAGCCCGGTGGAGGGCGGCCCGGCCTACTCCCTCTATACCCTGGAATTCTACCGCCGCATGAAGAAACTCATGGGCCCCGGCTCCGTCTTCACCGTGCAGGCCGGCCCCGGCACGCCGCTGCAGTTCGAGCTGCACCCGGCCATCTACAACACCCTGCGCAAGGTCTTCCGCTTCGTGGGCAGCTACTCGGCCTTCATTCCCTCTTACGACATGCCGTGGACCTTCCTCTACTGCACCGACGACCCGGCCAAAGCCCCCGCGCGGCTCGACGCCGCGGCGCTGGACCGCGCCGCGGGGCGGCGCCTCAGGCGCCCGCTGAAATTTTCGGACGGAAGCACCATTACCGGGGCCTTCAGCCTCCCGAAGTATTACCGGGACCGGATCAAGGCCTCGCGCGCCGTCATCACGGAGGCGCGCCCGATGTTTTTCAGCACTTCGCAGCACTAGCAAAGGCCGGGAACGGCCCGGACGGAGACACAATGAAAAAAACGACTAAAGCGGTAAAGAAGACTGCGCCCCAAAAAGCGGCGCCCAAAAAGGCCGCGGCGAAAAAAGCCCCGGTCAAGGCCGCCCCCAGGAAGCCGGCGCCCGCCCCGGCCCCGGTCAAGAAAGCGGCCCGGGCCGAAGAGTCCCTGACCAAGACCGAGCTGGCCGAGATCGCGGCCAATCTCAGCGAGATGCGCGTGGACATCGCAAAGAACGTCGAGGACAAGAAGAACTTCGACATCCTCGAGCCCGAGGTCGGCGATTCCATCGACCAGGCCTCCCAGAGCCTCGACAAGGAGATCCTCTTCGAACTCTCCGACAACGAGCGCAAGATCCTGCGCGACGTGGACGCCGCGCTGCGCAAGATGGAAAAAGGCACCTACGGCCTCTGCGAACACTGCAAGAAGGCCATAGAGAAGAAGCGCATAAAGGCGCTGCCCAGCGCCCGCTACTGCATGGTCTGCCAGAGCGGCTCGGAGCGCAGCGGGTTCTGAACCCCCTCAGGCGCAAAAAGAAAAGCCCCGCGGCTCGCCGCGGGGCTTTCTTCTTTCAGGCGCCCGGCGTCACTCCAGCATGGACGGCGCCGGGGCGTCCACGGCGGAAGAGACCTCCACCTCGGTATGGCGCCAGTTCCGGGCCTTGGCCGTTATGCGGAAGCGGCGCCCGTTGGAAGCTATCACCAGCGTCTCCGGCTGGAGATTCTTGAAGAGTTCGGCGCGCACAGCGTTCACGTTGCCGGTCAGGTCGGCCAGCTTGCGCAGGTCGTTGGTATAGCGGCCTTCCCGGCGCATGTAGATCAGCTCGAGCGTGGCCAGCTTGGAAATGGTACGGTGGGCGGCCACGATCTGCCGCTTCTCGGAAGGGGTGATCTTGAGCACGGTGTTGTTGAGCCAGGTACCGGCGAGGATCACCATCAGCCCCCAGGACAGGGCCAGCACCAGGCCGTCGCCCCAGTCGCTGCGCTCCTTTATGCTCACCACCCGGCTGCCGGCCACGTAGTCGTGCAGCGCGCGCTTGTTGCCGGTGAACAGCGCCATCAGGTAGCCGATATTGAAGGTGGCCGAGCTGAGGAAGTAGGCCAGCGCGCGGACGAAGGCCCGGCCGAAGGACAGGTCTCCGCCGTCGGCGGCCCTGACGCGGATATTCAGCAGCCACTTGCCCACCGTGGCGCGGCCGCCGCTGGAGAAGACGGCCTCGTAGATTATGTAGAGGCCCATCCAGAGAAATTTCCACACCCACTCGTTGCCGGTGGTGTAGGGGAAGAGCCCGGCTTTTACGGCCAGCTTCAGCGTGGCGTAGGTCAGCAGCACGAACGGCAGCGCGTCTATGACATAGGCCACGAAGCGCTCGTTGAAGCCGGCCGGTACCAGCCCCTCGTCAGCGGGAGCGGCGGCGTCTTCCAGGCCGGGGATCCCCGGCAGCGGCTTGAATTCCAGATCGTTGTTTTCCATAAGCGTTGTTTACCCCGTTTGAACAATTATATATAAACTTCGCGAAGTATTTGAACCCCGGCCTCAAAATTGTTTAAATATCACATACTATGTGCAGGATAACCGCCATTCTCTCAGTCAGCCCGGCCGCTAACGAAGACGTGCTCTGCGCCGGCCCGAAATCGCTGCTCGCGCAGGCCGGCGCCGTGGAGGGCCGGTTCCAGGACGACGGCTGGGGCGTGGGCTGCTTCCGCGGCGGCAAGCCCGTCGTGAAAAAGAGCCCCGGCCCCGCGCGTCTCGAAACCGGCGCTTTCAAGGCCGCCGCCCGGAGCGCGGTCTCCCGCGTGACGCTGGCGCACCTGCGCGAAGCGTCCAACCCGTCGGGCCTGCCCCGGGCCAGCCTGATCGGCCCGGCCAACACGCAGCCCTTCTCCGCCGGCGGCTTTCTCTTCGCCCACAACGGCACGCTCTTCATCAAGGACGAGATCCGCTCGCTGCTCGGCGCCTACGCCGGCAAGGTTAAGGGCGCCAACGATTCCGAAGTCCTCTTCTGGCAGGCGGTAAAGATGCTGGACGCCTACGGCGATCCCGCCGTGGCCCTGCGCATGGCGCTCGACGAGATCCTCACGGTCTGGGTCTCGTGCCGGGACAAGTACCCCGGCAGGAAGGAACCCTATCAGGGCCTTAACCTGTTCCTGGCCTCCGCGGATTCGCTTACCGTGCTCTGCCACGGCCGGCGGCGGAAAGGGGGGGGCAAGCCCGCGCTGCTCACCCCCGGCTGGGAGGCGGGCAGGATAGCCTGGCGGCAGGAGAAGGGGCGCGCGGTGTTCTCCAGCGAGCCGGCCGACGGCCGCCCCGGCTGGAAAAAGATGGACGACCCGTCGGTGGCCTCGGCCCGCCTGGCCGGCGGCAGGATAAAAATCGGCTTCGAGAGGATAACCTTATGAAATGGTTTTTGATGCTCCTGATCTTCATCGCCGGCGTGTACTACCTCGTAAACCAGAACAAGGAAGAGGCCAGGAAAAAGGAGCTGGTGCAGCTCTCCAAGAAGGACCAGATCGCCGTGCTGCCCGAGCCGCCGCTGCCCGTGAAGCCCGAGAAGACCTACGTTATCAAGTTCTCCATGGCGACGCTCAAGACCCTGCGCTCTCTCACCGAGGACGCCAACGAGAAGGTGCGCTTCGCCTCCGCCGAGCTGCTCTGGCAGCTGCAGGACGAGAGCGCCCCGGCCGTCATCAAGAACATGCTCGAGAACGAGACGGAGCCCGCCGTCAAGAAGCAGATCATCGACATGCTGGCCAAGGACAAGAGCAAGCTCAGCCTGGCGCTGATGACGGAGGCGCTCAAGGACTATGAGCGCGAGATACGCCTGCACGCCGTCACGGCGATAGGCACCTTTTCCAATAAAGAAGCGATCCCGGCCCTGGACCGGGCCCTCTCGGATTACGACGAGGAAGTGCGCCTCAAGGCCCTGCAGGCCGTCAACACGATCCGCAAGGATATAGAGGCGCACAAGGAACAGCAGCTGCGCGAGCTGGAAACGAAGCAGCCCCTGTTCCGCATCGAATAGGCCGGGCCCGCGGCCCGGTGGCGCTTGATTTTTTTGAGAAGATTTTTTTAAAATTTTCCTGAAAATTCATTTCATTCACTCCAGAACATAACTTAAGGAGCAACCATGGACTCGGAGATATCCAAACTGAACCAGAAAATTCAGCAGGACGCCCTATTCATCCAGGACCTGCGCAAGGAGATGGCCAAGGTGGTCATCGGCCAGGAGGACCTGATCAACAGCCTGCTCACGGGCCTCATCGCCAACGGCCACGTGCTGGTGGAAGGCCTGCCCGGCCTGGCCAAGACGCTGACCGTCAAGACGCTGGCGTCGTGCATGTCGGCCGGCTTCCAGCGCATCCAGTTCACGCCGGACCTGCTGCCCGCCGACATCGTCGGCACGCTGGTGTTCAACCCCAAGGAGAACACCTTCGCCGTGCGCAAGGGCCCGATCTTCTCCAACATCATCCTCGCCGACGAGATCAACCGCGCCCCGGCCAAGGTGCAGAGCGCGCTGCTGGAAGGCATGCAGGAGCGCCAGGTCACCATCTCCGACACCACCTACAAGCTGCCGGACCTGTTCATGGTGCTCGCTACGCAGAACCCGATAGAGCAGGAAGGCACCTACCCGCTGCCCGAGGCGCAGGTGGACCGCTTCATGCTCAAGGTCAACATCACCTACCCGTCCAAGGCCGAGGAGGCCAAGGTGCTGGAGCTGATGGCGCGGCAGACGCTGCCCTCGGCCGGCAAGGTGGTCGGCGTCGACGCGGTGCTCAAGGCCCGCCAGACGGCCGACCTGATCTACGTCGACGACAAGATCAAGAATTACGTGCTCGACCTGGTGATCGCCACGCGCGAGCCCTCCAAGCACGGCCTCGACAAGATCAAGCCCTGGATCAACTACGGCGCCAGCCCGCGCGCCACTATCTTCATGATCCAGGCCGCCAAGGCCTACGCCTTCATCAACGGCCGCGGCTACGTCACGCCCGAGGACATCAAAGCCGTCGGCTTCGACGTGCTGCGCCACCGCGTGATGCTCACCTACGAGGCCGAGGCCGAGAACATCACCTCGGAGGACATCGTCAAGAGCCTCTTCGAGGCCGTCGAGGTCCCGTAAAAGCGCCAGCCGCCGCCAAGCCATATGAATACGGCAGAACTGCTTAAAAAGGTCCGCGAGATCGAGATCAAGACCGGCCGCCTGGTCAGCGAGACGTTCTCCGGCCAGTACCAGAGCGTGTTCAAGGGCCGCGGCATAGAATTCTCCGAGGTGCGCGAGTACGTGCCCGGCGACGACGTGCGCGCCATAGACTGGAACGTCACCGCCCGCGCGCAGAAGCCCTTCATCAAGCAGTACATCGAGGAGCGCGAGCTGACGCTGATGATCCTCTGCGACGTCTCGGCCTCGCAGGGCTTCGGCTCCTCGGCCAGGCCCAAGAGCGAGGCCGCCGCCGAGCTGGCCGCGATGTTCGCCTTCTCCGCGCTCAAGAACAGCGACAAGAGCGGCCTGCTGCTCTTCTCCGACAAGCCCGAGCTCTACATCCCGCCGCGCAAGGGCAAGAACCACAACCTGCGCATCATCCGCGAACTGCTGGGCTTCGCGCCGAAGAGCCGCGGCACCGACATCGCCATGGCGCTGCGCACCGCCAACAGCGTGATGAAGCGGCGCGGCATAGTGATCCTGATCTCCGACTTCAACGCCCCCGATTATTCCAGGGAGGCGCGCCTGACCGCCCGCCGCCACGACCTGATCCCGGTGGTCATCACCGACCGCTTCGAACGCGTGCTGCCGGCGTCGAACGCGCTGCTGGTGTCCGAGGAGCTCGAGAGCGGCGAGGACCGCACGGCGGACCTCGCCAGCCCCGGCTACCGCGAGGCCTACGAGCGCGAGGCCGCGGGCCGCAGGGCCGCGCTGGAGAGCGTCATGCGCTCGGCCGGCGCGGACTTTATAGACATCGATCCCGCGCTGCCGGTGCACGGCCCGGTGGAGAAATTTTTCCGCCAGCGCCGGAGGTTCAAGCTGATATGAGGACCGCCGCCCTGCTGCTGCTCCTGCTGTCGGCCCCCGCGGCCGCTCCGGCCCAGCCCGCCCCCGCTGGCGGCCCGGTGACGCTGGCGCTGACCCCGCCCGACGGCAAGGTGGGCCTGGCCGAAACTTTCGACTTCAGGGTGGAGGCCGTCATGCCGGAGGGCTACACGCTCCGGCCAGATACCGCCGCCGCCTCCAATTCCGAATTCCAGGTGACGCGCTTCGCCTCCAAAGGCGCGAAATCTGCGGCCGGGCGCAGGACCGAGACCTTCGAGGTGGAGGCCAAGGCCTTCACGCTGGGCGTCAGCACCTTCCCGGCCCTGGCCTGGCAGGTCGCCGGCCCGGGCGCGGCGGCCGGCTCCGTAGTCAGATCCGAGCCTTTCAACCTCGAAGTGCTGCCGGCCTTCGAGATAAAGGAAGGCGAGGACATAAAGGATATCTACGGCCCTTACGGCTACTTCCCGTGGCGGCTGGCGCTGCTCCTGGCCGCGCTGGCGGCCCTGGCCTTCTACCTCTACCGCCGCTTCTCCGGCGGCAAAACGCCGCTCTTCTCGCGCGCCCCCTGGACCGACACCCGCACCCCTTACCAGCGCGCGCGCGAGCGTCTGGACCGGCTGGCCGGCTGCCCGCTGGCCCAGAACGGCAAGATGAAGGAATACTACACCGGCCTCACGGCGGTGCTGCGCTTCTACCTCGACGAGGAATTCGCGATGGAAGCCTCGCAGATGACCACCGCCGACCTGGGCCGCGAGCTCAAGCGCACCGGGGCCGAGCTGAAGACGCTGCTCAAGGCCAGGGACCTCCTGCACAAGGCCGACCTGGTGAAGTTCGCCAGGCTTAAACCGGCGGACCCCGCCGCCGACGCCGGCGCGCTGCGCGAGCTGCTTGCCGAATTCAACGCCGCGGCCGAGCAGGCCCGCGCGCTCAAGGCCGCCGCCGAGGCCGCCGCCGCCGAGCAGGCCAGGCGCCGGGGGGGCAGGCCGTGAACATGTTCAAGCACCCCTGGGTGCTGCTGCTCATGCCGGTCATCGGCATCCTCGCCGGGCTGGCCTGGAGCCAGCGCTACCGCCGCAACGTCACGGCCGGGGTCCCGGCCACGCTGCCGGCCCTGCGCACCACGCGCACGCGGCTTTTCCGGATAATCCCGTTCTGGGGCCGGGTACTGGCCCTGACGCTGCTGGTCTTCGCGCTGGCGCGCCCGCAGCAGGCCACCCGCGGCGAGGTGCCGCCGTCGGAGGGCATCGACATCATGCTGACGGTGGACACCTCCTACAGCATGGCGGCCGAGGACTTCCACCCGTACAACCGCCTGGAGGCGGCCAAGAAAGCCGCGGCCGACTTCGTGAAACAGCGCAAGAACGACCGCATAGGCGTGATCATGTTCGGCGGCGCGGCCATGCTCACCTGCCCGCTCACGCTGGACTACCAGTCCGTGCTGGAGATGCTGGACTCCGCCTACCTCAACATGACGCGCGCCGAGGGCACCGCCGTCGGGGACGCCATAGTGACGGGCGTGAACCACCTTAAGGAGAGCAAGGCCAAGAGCAAGGTGATCGTGCTGCTCACCGACGGCAGGTCCAACACCGGCCTCGTCACGGACCTGAACCTGGCCGCCAAGACCGCGGCGGCGTTCGACATCAAGGTCTACACCATCGGCACCGCCGGCAAGGGCAAGGCGGCCATCAGCACCGGCGACCCGATGCAGCCGGTGGTCTACATCGAGGAGGACCTGGACGAGCCCACGCTGCGCGAGATCGCGGCGCTGACCGGGGGGGAGTTCTACCGCGCCAAGAATTACGCCGAGCTGGACCGCATCTACGGCCGGATAGACTCCCTGGAGAAGACCGAGTTCGAGGTGAAGACCTATACCGAGTATTCGGATAAATACATGAATTTCCTGGCGCCGGCGCTGCTGCTGCTGGCGCTGATGTTCGTGCTGGAGCGCACGTACTTCAGGACCATACCTTAACCATGGAACTTTTCAGATACCCGCTATTGCTCGCCGGTCTGGCCGGAGCCTTCGCCGCGCTGGTCTTCTTCCGCTTCAGGGCGGAAGCCTCCAGGCTGGCCGCGGCGCGCGCCGTGCTGGGCCCGGCCTTCGAGCGCCTGGCCGCCGGGCCGGAGGCCGCCCGCCGCCGCCTGCGCGGGCTGCTCTATTTCATAGCGCTGGCCCTGCTCGCCTTCGCCGCCGCCGGGCCGCAGTGGGGCGCGGAACTGGCCCCCGTGACGGACCTCAAGGGCAATATCGTCATCGCCGTCGACGCCTCCCTCTCCATGGCGGCGCGCGACCTCAAGCCGGACCGCCTCTCCAACGCGCGCCTGCTGCTGGGCGCGATCTCCGAGAAATTCGCCGACTACCGCATAGGCGTGGTGGCCTTCGCCGGGCAGGCCTACGTGCAGTGCCCGCTGACCACCGACCAGGACGCCATCACCTATTTCGCCTCGGCGCTGCGGCCGGGCATGATGCCGGAGCAGGGCACGGATTTCTCCGAGGCGGTCGAGACCGTGCTGACCATGCTGTCGCGCTACGGCGGCCAGAAGGTGATGGTCCTCATCACCGACGGCGAGGACCACTCCTCCGGTCTGGACACCGCGCTGAAGGCGGCGGTCGAGCAGAACCTGAAGATCTACACCATAGGCATCGGCAACCCCGACGGGGACCTGGTCCCGATGACGGATTCGGCCGGCAACACGATGGAGTACAAGAAGGACAAGCAGGGCAAGACCGTAGTCAGCCGGCTCGACGAGCCCACGCTGATGAAGATCGCCAGCCGCACCGGCGCCGCCTACCAGCGCTATACCGACCCCGACTCCGCGGCCGAGGCGGTGCGCTCCGCGGTGGCCGCGCTGGACCTGGAAAAAAGCAAGGGCAAAGGACGCTCCGCCTACAAGAACCGCTACCAGTGGCCGCTGGCTGCGGCCCTGCTGCTGCTTTTGATAGAATTACTGATAATGGAGAAGGGGTTCAGCTTTAACAAGCCTTCGTTCCGGTTCCCGAAGTTCTTTAAGGGCGCCGCCGCCCTGCTGCTGGCGCTGGCCGCGGCCGCGCAGGCGGCCGGACCCTCCAAGGACGCCCGCCGCGGCAACGCCGCCTACGAGGGCAAGGACTGGCAATCCGCCGTGGAGCATTACTCGCGCGCGGCGGCCAGGAACCCGGCCGACAAGCGCCTCACGTTCAACGTCGGCGACGCCTACTACCGGCTGGAGGATTACGAGAAGGCCGCCGAGTCCTTCGAGCAGGCCTCGGCGGGGCCCAAGGTGGCCGCCCGCGCGCACTATAACCGCGGCAACGCGCTGTTCAGGAAGGGGGACCTGGCCGGCGCCATAGCCGCCTACCGGCAGACCCTCGACCTCGAGCCCGGAGACAGCAACGCCAAGTTCAACCTGCAGAAGGCCCTGGAGCAGAAGCAGAAGAACTCCTGCGACAAGAACAAGGACAACAAAGAGAACAAGGACAACAAGAAGGACCAGGACAAGAAAGACCAGGGCGACAAGGACAAGGAAAAGAAAGAAGACGGCGGCGGCGAGGCCAAGCAGGACGAGAAGGGCAAGGAAAAAGAAAAGCAGAAGGAGCAGGAAAAAAAGAAGGCCGAGGCGCAGGCGCGCAGCCGGCAGATACTGGAAATGATGAAGGAAAAAGAGAAAGCGGCCGCCCGCGACCCCGAGAACATGCGCCAGGCCGCCCGGCAGGCCGGCAAGCCCGAGCCGCAGAACCGGCTGGAGGACTGGTGAGAAAGAACCTCCCCGTCCTGCTGGCGCTGGCGGCGCTGCTCTGCGCCGCCCCGGCGCGGGCGCTGCTCACCGTCACGGCCGGGACCGACCGCGACACGGTGCAGATAGACGACAACCTTTACCTGACCGTCACGGTCTCGGGCGACTCGGCCAGCGTGCCCGAGCCCAAGCTCCCGAACATGCAGAATTTCAACGTCTACTCCTCGGGCCGCAGCCAGAGCATCTCCATCATCAACGGCAAGATCACCACCTCCGTCTCGTTCACCTACATGCTGACCCCGCGCTTCCTCGGCGCGCAGACCATCCCGTCCATCTCGGTCTTCAACGGCCGGGAAAAGGCCGTCACCAGCGAGCTCACCGTCACCGTAGTCAAGGCCGCCCAGCAGCCCAAGCCGCAGCAGCCGGCCGCGCCCCGCCAGCCCGCCGCCAGGCCGCAGCGCCCGTCGCCGGCGGCCAGGACCGCCGCGGTAAAGGGCGAGCGGATCTTCCTAAAGGCCGAGACCGACCGCAAGTCGGCCTACCCCGGCGAGCAGATCAACATCAGCATAAAGTTCTACACCTCGGTGCCGCTCAGCTCCAACCCGCAGTACATGCCGCCCTCGTTCAAGAACCTGATCTCAGAGGACCTGCCGCCGGTGCGCAACGGCGAGACCGAGATCAACGGCACCCGCTACGCCTACAGCGAGATCAAGGCCGCGCTCTTCGCGCTGGCCCCGGGCCCGGCGCAGGTCGGCCCGGCCACCGTCATAGCGCAGGTCCCGGCGCAGGACCAGATCGACCCGTTCGACCCCAACTTCTTCCAGAAATTCATGGCTATGAGCGGCGCGCAGGGCCGCAGCATGGAGTTCACCACCGACCTGGTCAAACTCGACATCAAGCCGCTGCCGGCGGGGGCGCCCGCCTCGTTCGGCGGCGCCGTGGGCGACTACACCGTCACCGCCGCGGCCGACCGGCCCGACGCGCGCGCCGGCGAGGCCGTGAATTTTTCGGTCACGGTTTCCGGCAGCGGCAACCTGAAAGCCGTCATCGCCCCCAAGTTCCCCGACCTGCCCGACTTCAAGGTCTTCGACACCATGAGCTCGCTCGACGTGCGCAAGGATAACGACGTCATCACCGGCAAGAAGACCTTCACCTACATCCTGGTGCCCCGCAGCGAGGGCCGCAAGACCGTGCCTCCGGTCAGGTTCTCCTATTTCGACCCGCGCGCCGGAGAATACCGCGAACTGCAGACCGAGCCGGTCACCCTGACGGTGGAGAAGGGCGGCCAGGCGGCGAAGAGCGTGAATTTCAACCCCGGCAACTCCGGGGCCCCGGTGCGGGCCTCCGGCTCGGACATCGCCTATGTCAGCGACCGGACCGGCCGTGACAGCCTGCCGCTGCTGTCGGGCGCGGTGCTGTCGCTGCCGTGGTGGGTGCACACGGGGCCGCTGGCGCTGCTCACGCTCTCCTTCTGGCTGGCCCGCTTCAACCGCTTCAAGCTGGCCAACCCGCTGCTGTTCCGCTTCCGCCAGGCGCGCAGCGAAGCCTCGCGCGACATCGACGAGGCCGAGGCCCTGATCAAGGCCGGCAAGACCAACGAGGCCGTGGCCCTGCTCTACGATTCCTTCCTCGATTACCTTTCGGACAAATGCGGCCTCAAGGTCAGCGCGCTGACCATGAAGAAGGCGGGGGAACTGATCAAGAGCCGCTTCCCCAAGGCCACCGAGCGCTCGCTCGGCGAGATCAGGGAACTGTGGGAAGCCCTGGAGCTGCGGCACTATTCTCCCGGCACCGCCGGCAGGGAAGGGGCGGGCGACCTGGCCAAGAAATATTCGCTGCTGCTCGAGTTCCTCGAGAAGGAGCTGAGATGAGACGCCTGCTGCTCGCCCTCCTGCTCGCCCTGCCCGCCGCCGCCGCGGCCTACGACCGCGGCGAACTGGCCGAATTCAACGACCTCTACCGCGCCGGCCAGTACGAGGAGGCGCTGGAAGGCTACAGGCAACTGATAGCCAAGGAACCCTCCAACCAGTGGGGCTGGTACAACGCCGCCAACGCGCTGTTCCGGCTCAACCGCATGGGCCCGGCCATCTACCATTATTCCAGGGCCTTCACGCTGGACCCGCGCTCGCAGGACATACGGGGCAACCTGGATTTCGCCCTGCGCCATACCGGTCAGCGGCTGGTGCCGGAAGGGGCGCCGGCGGCGCTGCATTACTTCTACTACATAGTCTCGGAACGCGAGCTGAAGGCGCTGTCGCTGCTGCTGTTCTGGCTCGGCTGCCTGGCCTGGGCGGCGGGCTTCCTGCTCGACGGCAATAAGTGGAGCGGCCCCGCCTGCCGCACCGCCGCCGCCGCCGGCCTGCTGCTCTTGTGCTCGCTGGCCTGGCTGGGCGCGCGCCAGACCTCCGCCTTCAGTTCCGCCGGCGTGGTGACCAAGGCCGGCGGCACGCGCATGCTCAGCGGCCCGGGCGACAATTTCAAGACCTACGCCTCGGCGCCCGAAGGGCGCATCGTCAAGATCCTCGACACCGACGACGAGGCCTATTACGAAATCGGCCTGCCCAAAGAGGGGATAAAGGGCTGGGCCCTCAAGACGGACATAGACAAGATATAGCGGCAGAACAAGGACACTATGAAAATCGCCATTGCCGGCGACCACGCCGGCTACCCGTTGAAAGCGGCCCTGCTGCCGCACCTCAGAGCCCTGGGCCACGAGCCCGCCGACCTGGGCACCGACTCGCCCGACAAGTCCGTGGATTATCCCGATTTCGCCGCCGCCGTGGCCCGCGAGGTGCTCTCCGGCCGGGCCGAGCGCGGCATAGTGGTCTGCGGCTCAGGGGTGGGGGCCTGCGTGGCCGCCAACAAGTTCAAGGGCATCCGCGCCGGCCTCTGCCACGACACCTACTCCGCCCACCAGGGCGTGGAGCACGACGACATGAACGTGCTCTGCCTGGGCGCCCGCATCATCGGGCTGTCGCTCGCTTTCGAGATAGTCGCCGCCTTCGCCTCGGCCCGTTTCTCCGACGAAGACCGCCACAAGCGCCGCCTGAAAAAAGTAGAAGACCTGGAACGGGGAGCCTGACTCTCCGTCGTAAAATCCAAAATCGCCATGTCGCTTGACACTAATGATACCCGTTTGGTATCATTATGCCTCAAAACGCTTGACCCCGCCCCCACGGAAGGTATATAATAGGCCTTGAGGGGAAAACACTTACTACAGGCAGCAGCGGCCGGAACGGCGCGCACAACGCGACTTCCTTACAATAACCGCCAAGCCAACCTTAGGTCCGCGAAGGCGCAAGCCTGCCGCCGGACACGCAGCCGGACGCAACCCGCTGCCCAAGACCAGACGGAGGAAAGCGAAATGCTTAAGTTAGCCGTGAAAAAGAACAACAAAACGACCGCAGCCAAGCCCGCCAAGCCGGCGAAGATCCTCAACACCGAGGAATACGTGGTTATCGACTACCCGAAGAACCTGGAAACCATCACCGCCCGCACCTACTGCGTGCGCATGGGCGCCAGCGACTGCACCGGGATGGACATCTCCATCAACGACCAGCCCTGGCAGCCTTGCCGCCACGCCGTGGGGTACTGGTGGTTCGACTGGGCCAACTTCCAGCCCGGCACCCACCAGCTGGTGGCCCGCATGCACAAGCGCAACGGGGAGTACCTGATCTCCAAGCGCCGCCGCTGCAAAGTCAACTAAGACCGCAGCCGGACAAGAACAGCCGTCTCAAGGAGCCCCCCGGGGCCCCATCGAGGCGGCTGTTTTCTTTGGTAGAATAAAACCATGCTCAAAACGCCCCGCTGCCCCAGGACTCGCATCCTCGCCACGCTCGGCCCGGCCAGTTCCACGCGAGCCGTGCTCAGGCGGCTCTACGACGCCGGCCTGGACGCCGTGCGCCTGAACTTCTCTCACGGCCTCAACGAGGAGCACGCCGCGCGCGTGGCCCTGGTGAGGGAACTCAACCGCAAGCTGCGCCGCCATGTGCTGGTACTGCAGGACCTAAAGGGCAACCGGATCCGGATAGGCCGGCTCAAGGCGCCCCTGGAACTGAAGCGGCGCCAGCGGGTAGCGCTGGTGCAGGCCGGGCGGCCCGGCCGGACGGGGGAAATACCGTTCGACTACCGCGGCTCGCTCAAAGTAATAAAGAAGGGCCATTTCGTCTATATCGACGACGGCAACATCGCCCTGGAGGTAAAGTCCGTCGGCCGGGATTCGCTCTCCTGCGAGGTGGCGGCCGGAGGGCTGCTGAAGGAGCGCAAGGGCGTCAACATCCCAGCCGCCACGCTGGATTTCCCGCCGCTCTCGGACGAGGACCGGGAGGACATAGCGTTCGGCCTGACGCTGCAGCCGGATTTCGTGGCGCAGTCCTTCGTGCGCACGCCCGCCGACGTGCGGGCCGTGGCCCGGCTGGTGAAGCCGCGCAATCCCCGCTGCCTGGTAATAGCCAAGATAGAGGCCCGGGAATCCCTGCGCAACCTCGACGCCATCATCGACGCCGCCGACGGCGTGATGGTGGCGCGCGGCGACCTCGGGGTAATGTTCCCGCTCTGGGAAGTGCCCATGCTGCAGAAGCGCATCATCGCCGCCTGCAACCGCCGCGGCAAGCCGGTGATCACCGCCACGCAGATGCTCGAGAGCATGACCGCCAACCCCATTCCCACCCGCGCCGAGGTTTCCGACGTGGCCAACGCCGTCCTGGACGGCACCGACTACGTCATGCTCTCGGCCGAGACGGCCGCCGGCAAATACCCGGCGGAGGCCGTGCGCATGATGAACCAGGTCATAAAGCACACCGAGGGCTGCCGCCCGAGACCATAAGGCCCAGAAAATAAGGGGTCCTTAGCCCCTGCCGCCGCGCTCCCCGCGCGGCTATAATAGTAATAGTGAAATCATTCCCTAATTCGCCAGGAGCTGTCATGAAATATCCTCTTGTGGGCCTGTTCGCCGCCCTCTGCGGACTCTCGTTTTTTACCGGCGCCGCCGCCGCACCGCTCGCGGAACTGGAGGCCGCCGCGGCCGCCTCACCCGAAGACTTCGGCAAGGTCTTCGACAACGCCGACCGCGCCCCGGGCTCTCCCGACGCGCGCGCCATGACCCAGGAGCAGCTGCGCCAGACCATGCTGGCCGACCTGGATTCCATCAAGAACATCTTCGAGGCGCGCTACGCCCCGGCCGGCTGGAAAGGGGAGCTCAACGGCTGGGACCTGGACGCCGAGATGCAGAAAGCCCGGGAGGCGGTGAACGCCATGCCCGAGCCCAGCGTCAAAGAATACCAGAAGATCGTAAAGCGCCTGTTCGCCTCCACGCAGGACTACCATGTCTCCGTCTCCTTCCATTCCACGGAGATGGCCTCGCTGCCGATAGGGATCACCGAGTCCGGCGGCAGGTATTACATCTCAGGCATCAACCGCAAGCTGCTCCCCGAGAGCTCTTTCCCGTACAAGGTGGGCGACGAGATCACCGTTTTCGACGGCAAGCCGGCCGCCGAGGCCGTGGCCGAGCGCATGGCCGCCGCCGGCATGAACAACGTGCCCGGAGCCGACAGGGCGATGGCGGCCAGCCTGCTGCGCTTCCGCGGCGGCATGCTGGGCGACACCGTGCCCACCGGCCCGGTTAAGCTCGAGATAAAACCCGCCGGAGCCGCGCTGGCCGTACCGGTGGAGCTCAACTGGTCCTACGTGCCCGAACTGATAGCCCCGCAGCCTTTCCTCAATAAGGGCGCCAGGCGCGCCCTGCCGCTGGACTGGCTCTCGGTGATGTACGCCGACCCGCTGGCCGCCGCCGCCGGGCCCGTGGCCGCCGGCCACGGCATGGGCGACAGGGAAGGCCCGCTGCCCGACCTCGGCGAGAAGGTCTGGCAGGCCCCGGCAGATTCGCTCTTCCGCGCCTACGTCTACCGCAACCCGGCCGACGGCAGGAACACCGGCTACGTGCGCATAGCCTCCTACATGGTGGAGGACCCCGACGCGATGGTGCGGGACTTCTCCCGCCTGGTCGCCGAACTGGAGCGCCGCTCCGACAGGCTGGTGATAGACCAGCTCAACAACCCCGGCGGCATAGTCTTTTACCTCTACGCGCTGGCCTCCATGCTCACCGACGCGCCGCTGGCCGTACCTGCGCACAGCATCACGCTGACGCCGGCCGACGTGGCTTCCGCGATAAGTTTCGTGACCGAGACCGCCCAGATGAAGACCGAGGCCCAGGCCAGGGAAGCCCTGGGCGAGACGCTGGCCGGCTACCCGGTGTCGCTGGAACTGCTCACCGGCATGCGCGCCCAGTCGGCCGCCGTGATCGGGCAGTGGAACGAAGGCAAGGTCCTCACCGACCCGCTGCCGCTGTTCGGCCTGGCGGCGGTCAAGCCCGCCTACGGGGCCCGCTACACCAAGCCCATCATGATCCTCACCAACGAGCGCGACATGTCCGGCGGCGACTTCTTCCCGGCGATAATGCAGGACAACCGCCGGGCCGTCACCTTCGGCGCGCGCACCGGCGGCGCCGGCGGCGTGGTGAAGAAGTACAAGTACCAGAACAGCCTGCTGGGCATGGACGAATTCAACCTCACGGAGACCATCGCCTACCGCCCGGGCGGCCAGCCGATAGAGAGCCTCGGCGTCACGCCCGACATCCCTTACGCGGTGCAGCCCGGCGACCTGCAGGCGGGGTTCAGGGCCTACGCGGCCGCCGTCAACGCCGCGGCCGCCGGCCTTACCAGGTAAAAGCCGCCGCGCATGGCAGGGCCCCCCGCGGGTTGCGGGGGGCCTTTCTTTTTTCCGTACGGCCGCCGCCGCCCGCGGCCTTGACTGGCCGCACCCTTATATTGTGTCATTAGGGCTAGAGGGGTTGGGAGAATTCAAGTAAAACCGCGCGAACGCAGCTTCCGGAGAACGGAGGCCGACGTTCGCCCCTAAGCACAATAGAAACAAGTTAAGGAGACACAAAATGAAAAGATCAGCATTCATGCTAGCCGGGCTTTTCCTGCTCGCGGCGGCCATACCGGCCCTCGCCCAGGAAACCCCCGAGGACAAGCAGGCGGACAAAGCCGTAATGGAGATGGAAAAGAACGCCGCCACTCCGGAAGGCCAGGAGCGCGTGGCCAACAAAATAAAGACCCAGTTCGGAGTGGACGACGCCCGGGTGCAGGCCATGAAGGACTCGGGCCTGAGCAACGGCGAGATCCAGATAGCCCTCGCCCTCGCCCAGGGCATGCCCGGCGGCATCAACGACGAGAACGTGCAGAAGCTTACCGCCCTGCGCCAGGGCCCGCCGAAGGCCGGCTGGGGCAAGATAGCCAAGGACCTGGGCCTCAAGGTCGGCCCGGCCATCAGCAAGGCCAAGAAGGCCGCCGCCGAACTCCGCAAGGAAGAGGCCAAGGCCAAGAGAGAAAAGGCCATGAAAGAGGCCAAGGAAAGGAAAGGCGGCAAGAATATGAAGGGTGACAGGCCCGAAAAGCCCACCAAGATGGACAGGCCCGAGAAGGGCGGCGGCAAGAAATAACCAACCGCGCTGTAGACCGGCCCCGCGGGGGGCCGGTTTATAATTTCAGAGATAAAAACACCAGCGACTTACAAGGAGACTACATGAAAACCGCAATACTGCTTATCCCCGTACTGGCCCTCGCGGCCGCGGCCCAGGCGCAGGAAGCCCCAAAAAAATGGAAGGACGCCGCCGAGCTGTCATACGTGCAGACCTCCGGCAACTCCAAGACCACCACCCTTTCAGCCAAGAACCTCTTCAACTACGACTGGCAGAAAGCCGCGCTGGAACTGGCCGCAGGCGGCCTGGGCACCAAGAGCGGCACCTCCGTGACGGGGGAGCAATACAACGCCTCGGAGAAAGTAAGCTGGAAACTGACCGGAAAGAATTACACCTTTGAAAAGATAGCCTGGGACAAGAACCGCTTCGCCGGCATCAAGGACCGCTGGGACCTGGGCGTCGGCGTCGGCCGCCACATCCTGGAGTCCGCAGACGACCAACTGTTCGCCGAAGTCGGCGGCGGCTACATGTTCGAGGACAGGATGCCCGGCTCGGAGAACAAGTCCTTCGGCACCTACCGCGGCTACGCCAAGTACATCCGCACGCTGTCGGCCACGGCCAACGCCAGCCAGGACTTCGAGTACCTGGGCAACCTCAAGGAGTCCGACGGCTACCGCATGAACGCCGAGACCGCCCTGGCGGCCTCCATCAGCAGCCACTTCTCCCTGAAGGCTTCCCACGTCTGGAAATACGTCAACTCTCCGTCGGCCGGGTTCAGAAAGACCGACACTATCAACATGCTGTCGCTCATCGTTAACTACTGATCCCGCGGGTAATAATAAGGAGACTTAAATGCTCAAAGACTTCAAAGAATTCATCATGCGCGGCAACGTGGTGGACATGGCCGTGGGCGTCATCATCGGCGGCGCCTTCGGCAAGATCGTCACCTCGCTGGTCGGCGACGTCATCATGCCGCCCATCGGCCGGCTGACCGGCGGCGTGGACTTCTCCAGCCTCTACATCAACCTCTCCGGGGTCGCCTACGCGAGCCTCGCCGAGGCGCAGAAGGCCGGGGCCGCCACCATCAACTATGGCCTGTTCCTCAACACCGTCATCAACTTCCTGATCGTGGCCGGCGCCATCTTCCTGATGATCAGCCAGATGAACCGGCTGAAGGCGAAGTTCGACAAGCCGGCCCCCGCGGCCGCGCCCGGCACCAGGGAATGCCCCCTGTGCCTGTCGGTGATCCCGCTCAAAGCGGTGAAGTGCGCCCACTGCGCCTCGGACCTGAAGTAAGCCCGCTGCAAGGCGATAAAGGGCTCCCCTCGAGGGGAGCCTTTTTTGCTTCCCTCCGCGGCCGCCATTGGCGATACGTACAGCATTTGATACTATTCTCGAATGCCGTCAAAGAGCACCCGCCAGCGCATACTGCCTCCCGAGCAGGCCATACACGCGCTGCACCCGCAGGTCCCCAAGAACGAGGTCATCCACGCACTGCGCGAGCGCGTCAAGGAATTGACCGCGCTGCATTCCACCGTCTGCATACTGCAGAACTACGATCTTTCCACGGTCGAGATCCTGGACCGGGTGGTAAAACTGATCCCGCCCGCGTGGCAGTATCCGGAAAACACCGCCGGCCGCATACTGGTAGGAAAGCACGAAAGCCGTACTAAAGGCTTCAGGCGCACCCCCTGGCTGCAGGCCTGCGATTTCCAGGTCAGCCCGGAGCTGGCGGGGCGTATAGAAGTGTATTACCTCAGGAAATCCCCGCCGGAAGCCGAAGGCCCGTTCCTGGCGGAAGAGCGCAACCTGATAAACTCCCTCGCGGACATGCTGCGCGTCTACTTCGAGCGCAAGCTCGCGTCCAAAGCCCTGCTGGACGCGCACAAAGACCTCGAAAAGCGCGTGAAGCAGCGCACCGCCGAGCTTCAGAAACTCAATACAGCGCTGAAGGCGGAAGTCCGCGAGCGGGAACTGCGCCAGAAAGAGATACTCTCCTACCAGGAGAAACTGCGCGGCCTCTCCGCCGAGCTCATCCTCACCGAAGAGCGCGAGCGCCGCGAGATTGCCACCGACCTGCACGACGTGATAGGCCAGACGCTGGCCATGGCCAAAATGAAGACGGGCGCGCTGCGCGGCTTCTGCTCCGCGCCCGAGGCGGCCGGCGGCCTGAAGGACCTTTCCTCTTTTATCGACGAGGCCATCCTCGCCACCCGCAGCCTCACCTTCCAGCTGGCCTCGCCGATACTCTACGAGCTGGGGCTGGAGAGCGCCCTGGAACGCCTGGCCGAGGATATGCGCAAGCGCCACGGCCTGCGCGTGGATTTCAGCGGCGACGGCAGGAACAAGCCGCTGCCTACCGAGACCAGCGTGATGATCTTCAAGGCCGTGCGCGAACTTCTGATGAACGCTGTGAAACACGCCAAGGCGTCAAGCGTGAAAGTGCGGGTCCGCAGAGCCGCCGGCAAAATTGCGGTGACCGTGCGCGACAACGGCCGCGGTTTCGCCGCCGGCGCGGCTTCGGGCTACGGCACGGACCGGCGCGGCTTCGGGCTGTTCTCCATCCGCGAAAAAGTATCCCACCTGGGCGGGGCGTTCCGTCTGAGCACCAGGCCCGGCGCCGGTACGCTCGCCGTGATAACGGCCCCTCTGGGCAAAGGCAAAAACCATGGAAAAGAAAATCCTCATCTGCGACGACCATAAGATCTTCCGCGAAGGCCTGCGCGCGCTGCTCGAGGGCCAGCCCGGCGTGAAAGTGGTGGGGGGGGCCCGCGACGGACTGGAAGCCGTAAAACTGGCGCGCGAACTTTCCCCGGACATAGTTATAATGGACATCTCCATGCCGGGCCTCAACGGCATAGAGGCCGCGCGCAAGCTGGCCAAGGTCAGAAAGTCGGCGCGGGTCATAGCGCTTTCCATGCACAACGACCGCAAATACGTAACCGAGATCTTCAAGGCCGGCGCGCGCGCCTACCTGCTTAAAGACTCGGCGTTCGAGGAGCTCCTGGACGCCATCAAGGCCGTCAGCTGCGGCCGCTACTTCCTGAGCGCCGGGATAACCAGCATAGTGCTGAGCGACTATATCAAAGGCCCCGCCGGGGACCCGCGCAGCCCGTTCTCCATCCTTTCCGCCCGCGAGCGCGAGGTGCTGCAATTGCTCGCCGAGGGCCTGCGCACAAAAGAGATCTCCCATAAACTGGCCCTCAGCGTAAAGACCGTGGAGACCCACCGCAAGAAGATCATGGAAAAACTGGGCATTGCCAGCATAGCCGGGCTCACCCGCTACGCCGTCAAGGAAGGCCTGGTCAGCCTGTAGCGCCGCCCCTCGTCATTCCGGCGAAAGCCGGAATCCGGGATTTCATCTTCGCCGCTGGCCCACGGCTTTCGCCGGGGTGACTGACGGCAGCTAGGGTTTTTCTACCGTCCTGCTAGGGGAATCCCCGATACCTCTTCTTTCCTCCAATCCATATAATTGGGTATAGCGCGGCCGTCAGCGCGCGTACCCAAACGGAGGAATACTATGTTCGATACCGGAAATACCGGGTTCATGCTCGTGTCGACCAGCCTCGTCATGCTCATGACCCCCGGCCTCGCCTTCTTCTACGGCGGGCTCGTAGGCCGCAAGAGCGTGCTGGGCATCATGATGCAGAGTTTCGTTTCTCTCGGCGTTACCACGGTGCTGTGGTACGCCTTCGGCTACTCGCTGTGCTTCTCTGGCGGGGAGGGGGCCATCATAGGCAACCTCGACATGGCCTTCCTGCGCGGCGTGGACCTGAATACGCCTTTCGCGGGCTCCAACAGCATCCCGCTCCTGGTGTTCTTCGCCTACCAGATGATGTTCGCCCAGATCACCCCGGCGCTCATCACCGGGGCGTTCACCAACCGCATCAACTTCAAAGCCTACCTGGTGTTCCTGGTGGCCTGGCTGATCTTCGTGTACTTCCCGCTCGTCCACATGGTGTGGGGCGGCGGCCTGCTGGCCAAGTGGGGCGTGCTCGACTTCGCCGGCGGCATAGTGGTGCACGCCACGGCGGGTTTCGCGGCGCTGGCCTCGGTATTCTTCGTGGGCAAGCGCAAGGTGGCCGACGCGGCGCACAGCATACCGCTGGTGGCGCTGGGCACGGGCCTCCTCTGGTTCGGCTGGTACGGCTTTAACGCCGGCTCCGAGCTCAAGGTGGACGCCGTCACGGCGCTGGCCTTCGTCAACACCGACATAGCGGCCTCCTTCGCGGCCGTCACCTGGCTGTTCCTGGCCTGGCACTTCGAGAAGAAGCCCAAGTTCCTGGGCCTGCTGACCGGCTCCATCGCCGGGCTGGCCACCATCACCCCGGGCGCGGGCTACGTCACCACCAAGGCGGCGGTCTTCATCGGGATACTCGCCAGCGTGGTCTGCTACCTGGCCGTCAACCTGAAGAACAAGCTGGGCTGGGACGACGCGCTGGACGTGTGGGGCGTGCACGGCGTGGGCGGCGTGCTGGGCGTGATCCTGCTCGGCGTGTTCGGCACCACGGCGGTCAACGCCGCCGGCGCCAACGGCATCTACCACGGCGGCGCGGCCTTCTTCGGCAAGCAGGTGGCGGCCGTGTTCGGCACCGCGCTGTACGCCTTCGCCTTCTCCTACGCGGCCCTTCACGTGATCAACCTGTTCACGCCCGTGAAGACCACCGAGAAAGAAGAAGAGATCGGCATGGACGAAGCGCTGCACGGCGAAACCGCCTACCTGCATTAAACAGCGCCTTTGAGCCCGCCCGGACAACCCCGGGCGGGCTTTTTACTAACTTAAGGAGATACAATGAAAATCGCTAAACTTACCGCCGTCCTCGCCCTCAGCCTGGCCCCGCTGGCCGCCTACGCCACGCCGTCCACGCAGGTCTGGATCCCGTCCACCGACGTGCAGAAGTACAAGAGCGTCCACCTCAACGTCGACAACTACGTTTCCTCCGAGCAAGAAACCGCCGGCAACTGGAAAGCCCCGCTGCTGGTCATCGGGCCCACCGTGGGCGTGCTGCCCTACGAGAAGGTGCAGGCCGAGATCGGCTTCGACCTGATGCGCGCCGGCCTGGCGGCCGACAGCGACCCGCTGTACCTGCACGCCAAGCTCGGCACCCCCGAAGGCAGCGCCTTCTCCGGCAGCCCGGCCCTGGCGCTGGGAGGCTACAACTTCGGCACCAAGAAGGACGTGACCGACCAGAACATCATCTACGGCCTGGCCGCGAAGAACGTGGGCAAACTGGGCCGCTTCTCCGCCGGCTACTTCTCCGGCAACGACAAGGTGCTGGTGGACGAGAACGGCGACAAGGCCAATACCGGCGTGCTGCTGTCCTGGGACCGCACCATCTCCGAGGTTTCGGACAAGCTGTGGGCGGCGGTGGACTACCAGGGCGGCGACTCCGCTCTGGGCGCGCTCAGCTTCGGCCTGGCCTGGGCCTTCTCGCCCAACACCAGCGTCATCTTCGGCTACGACGTCTACAACAACGACAAGATAGCCGGCGCGAACACCTACACCGTGCAGCTCGACATCAACCTCTGGTAAACGTCTGGTTGAAGCCGACGGAAGCCCCGCCTCCCGGCGGGGCTTCTGCATTTTCTCCGTACGCGTTTGCGTAGGTGGGCTATCCGGGTTTGTAATACTGCAGCTAACGGCCTTGACAAACAGCCAGACCTCTGGTATACTTCAAGTATTGAATAGTTTATTCTTCAAACATATGAGCCTTGAATCCAAAGCACGCGAACTCTCCGACTGCATGCACGCCATTATGGCGGAGACCCAGCTTAACGACAAGAAATTGATGAGCTTTCTTTCGGCCTTCGGTCCCCAGGAGTTTCATGTGCTGATGACGGTCGGGCACCAGGGAAACTGCATCATGAGCGATATCGCCGCCAAGATGCAGCTTTCTTTGAGCAGCATTACCGGCATCGTCGATAAACTTGAAGCCAAGCAGGTCGTGCGGCGTGTCCGCTCGGGCGAGGATCGCCGCATTGTGCAGGTCGTTCTCACGGATGAGGGGAACAAGGTTTATCAGACGGCGCTGGAAGGGCATCTCGAACTGATGCGTACGCACCTTAAGGCGCTCGATCCGCAGGAGCAGGACACGTTCGTGGCATTGTTCAGGAAAATAGCTACTACGATAAAGGAGCGAAAATAGCCGGCATTTTTTTTGCCCAGAATACTTCGATTTATAAATATTTCCATATCAGAAGCACATAAATAATGAACAGATAGTGCAGGCACAGAATACGCAAAGCTCTTGGCAGATAAATATATGAGACACATCACACACCAGGCACTGTTAAAACGTTTTTCATCCATTGCGGCCCTGCTGCTCATCTCCTGGCTGTCCGCCGCAAGCGCAGCCGAGACGCTGACGCTTACGGATTATCTCGGGCAGGTGAGCGCCAACAACTGGAGTTACCAGGGCTCCCAACGCCAGAAAGCCGGCTCGGACGCCCGCAAGCGGGAAGCCGACCTGGTCTTCAGTCCGTCCTTTTTCACGGAAGCGCAGATAGCCTCGGATAAGAAGGAACCCGACATGGGCATGGCCGGGGCGGCCAACTATAAGGAACTTAAAAGCGAGACGTATACCGCGGGGGTAAGCCAGACCTACCCTACCGGCACCAGGGCGAAACTTTATTATTCACTGAACCATTACAGCTACCTGTACGACGGCTCTCCGGACACCCGGTATTATACCGCCAGCCCCGTGGTGGAACTGACCCAGCCGCTGTGGCAGAACTACGGCGGCAGAGCGGACAAAGACAACGAGGAAGCCACCCGCGCGCAGGCTGAAGCCGACGCCTGGAACGCCGAGAGCGACCTGCGGACCCTGCTGGTCAACGCGGAGAAGTCATATTGGGACCTGGCCACGTCCAGGGAATTGGTACAGGTGCGCGGCAAGGCTATGGAGGAGGCCCAGGCCATATACGATTATGTCAGCAAGCGGGCCAGCATGAACCTGACCGACAGGTCCGACGCGCTGCAGGCGCGCGCCTCGCTGGAGACCGCGCGGCTTAACCTCAAGAGCGCCACGCATAACGAAGCCGCGGCGCTGCGCGCGTTTAAAGCGTACGCCAACATGGGAGAGGCCGTACAGGTGCCGGAACTTATGCAGATAAATTGGGACAAGGTGCGGGCGCTGCCGGACCCTGTCTGGGTGAAAGGCAACCGGGCGGACGTAAAAGCGGCCGAAGCCGCCGCCAATGCGACCGCGGCGAATGCCCGCATACTGGCCGAAAAAGATAAACCGGCGCTGGACCTTAAATTGAGCTACGCGCTAAACGGCCGCGACGCGGACCTCTCTTCCAGGGTATCCGATTCGCTGAACTGGGACAAACCTACCGCAAAGGCCGGGCTGACCTTCTCGATCCCCTTCAATTATTCCGCCTCTAAAGAAGCGCGGGCCGGCGCGCTGCTCAAAGAGAAGGCCGCGCAACTTTCCTATAAACAGAAATTGCTGGCCCAGGCGAGCGACTGGCGCGACCTTACGGCGAAGCTGAGCGACGCAAGGGAGCGGCTTGAGCTTTCCTACACCATAGAGGAAGCGCAGCGGGCGAAGCTGGAATACGAGAAGCAGCGCCTGAAGGAAGGCCGTACTACGACCTACCAGGTTCTCACCTTCGAGCAGGATTATACCAACGCCCAGTACACGCGCGTCAGCGCCGCGGCGCAGGTGCTCTCCACCCTGGCCAATCTCAAGCTTTACGTGCAGGCCGGCAGCAACCCCGCCATCGCCGGGTCAAAGGAATAACTTATGTCTCTCGCCGAATTATCCATAAAACGTCCCATCTTTATAACCTGCCTGGTCCTCCTGATGCTCGTGGTGGGCTGGACCTGCTTCAAGCGCCTGCCCGTGGAGAAAATGCCTGACACCAGCTTCCCCACCATAACGGTTACCACGCGCTACACCGGCGCCGGCCCTTCGGAAATCGAGACACTGGTAACCAAGCCGCTTGAAGACGAGCTCAGCACCATCTCGGGGCTCAAGCGCGTGACCTCCAAAAGCATGGAGGGCGTAAGCCAGATCACGGTCGAGTTCAACTTCGGCTCGGATGTCAACCTGATGTCCGAGAAGATGCGCGACAAGATAACCACGGTAAAGGCCACCCTGCCCGCCGACGTCAAGGACCCCACGCTCTCGCTGATGGACCCGGCCAACATGCCGATACTCAAGCTGGTGGTGTCGGCCGACCTGCCGGAGAGCAAGCTTTACGACGTGGCCGAATATACCATAAAGCCCGCGCTGGAACAGGTGAACAACGTGGGCTCGGTGAAACTGACCGGCGGCCGCAAGCGCGAGATCCAGGTGGTGCTGGACCGCGCCGCGCTTAAGAAGCGCGAACTCTCGGTCTCGGGCGTGGCGTCGAGCCTGTCCGCCTCCGGCGAGAACGTGCCCGGCGGCAAGGTGAACAGGGGCGGCCAGGAGATCACCTACCGCAGCATGGGCGAGTTCGCCAGCGTGAAGGAGATAGCCAACACCGTGCTGGGCCTTTACGGCAACGAGGTGGCCACGCGCGTCTCCGACATAGGCAAGGTGTACGACACCGTGCAGGACGAGACCACCCGCGTGTTCGTGGACGGCAAGAAGTCGCTGTTCATCCAGATCTACCGCCAGTCGGGCGCCAACACCATAGGCGTGGCCGACGACGTGAAGAAAAAACTGGAGGCCCTCAAACCCGCGCTGGAGGCCCTGGACGGCAAGCCGCGCATCAGCGTGCTCCAGGACTCCAGCACCGACATCAAGGACAACATCACCGACGTGGAGGAGACCATCTTCATCGGCATCCTGCTGACCATCGTGGTGGTATACTTCTTCCTCGCCAACGGCCGCTCTACGATAATAACCGCGCTGGCGCTGCCCAACTCGCTCATCGGCGCGTTCATCCTGATGGCCGTGGCCGGCTTCTCGCTCAACATAATTTCACTCCTGGCGCTGAGTCTGGCGGTGGGCTTGCTGATAGACGACGCCATCGTGGTGCGCGAGAACATCTTCCGCAAGATGGAGCAGGGCGAAACGCCCGAGGAGGCCGCGGTGAACGGCACCAAAGAGGTGCAGCTCGCCGTCATAGCCACCACGCTGGTGGTGCTCTCCGTGTTCGCGCCGATAGCGCTGGTCAGCGGCATGGTGGGCATGCTGATGAAGCAGTTCGGTCTCACCATCTGCTTTGCCATGCTCATCTCGCTCTTCGACGCGCTCACCATAGCGCCCATGCTGTCCGCCTACCTCGGCAAGTCCGGCCGCGCGGGCGGAGAGGACAAACCCTCGCTCTGGGCGCGCGTTATGGCTAAGCCGCTCGGCTGGTTCGAGAGCTTGAACACCGCGCTCGCCAACGGCTACGAGCGCCTGTTGCGCTGGGTGGTGGTCCATCCGCTTAAGACCCTGGCCGTCAGCGGCGCAGTCTTCCTGCTGTGCATGAGTTCCTTCACGAAAGTGGCCATAAACTTCATGCCCGACAGCGACACCGGCCAGTTCGGCGTGGACATGGAACTCTCCCCGGGCGCCAGCCTGGACGCCATGCAGGCCGTGGCCGACAAGGCGGTGGCCATAGTAAGGGCCAGCCCCGAGGTGAAGCTGACCGCGCTCACCGTGGGCGGCACCAACGACGAGGCCTATAAGGCGAGCCTCTACATCCAGCTCAAGGACCCCTCCGAGCGCAAAGCCACCACCAAGGAGATGAAGTCCCGCCTGCGCGCGCAGCTGGAGCCGGCCATACCCGAGGCGAGTCCGCTGGTGAGCGATTACGACCCTACCGGTTCCTCTAAGAGCCAGCCGCTGCAGTTGAACCTGATAGGCACCGACCAGGCCGCGCTCAACGCCTACGCCGAAAAAGTGATTATTAAGTTGAAACAGGATAAGCGCCTGCGCGACATAGACACCAACTACCGCCCCGGCAAGCCCGAGCTGCAGATAAAGGCCGACCTGGAGAAGGCCAAGATCTACGGCGTGAACACCCGCACTATCGGCGAGGAGATCCGCGCGCAGGTGGAGGGCGTGACGCCGGTGAAGTTCCGCGAGAACGGCCAGGAATACGACGTGCGCGTGCGCCTGCAGCCGGAGCAGCGCGACCTCGCCTCCAACTACCAGGCCATCTACGTGCCCAACGTGAACGGCCGCCTGGTGCGCCTGACCGACGTGGCCGCGGCTACCTCCGAGAAAGGCCTGGCCACCGTGGAGCGCGTGGACAAGGGCCGCTACATCCAGATAAAGGCCAACCTGGCGCCCAAGGTGGGCCTGAACGACGTGGTGAGCAGCGTAAAACAGCTGTTCGCCGGCGAGCTGCAGCCGCCCAAGGGCATACGCTGGGTTTTCGTGGGCGAGTCGGAGAACATGCAGGACATGATAAGCTCCATGGTGATGGCCGTAGGCTTCGGCATCCTGTTCATCTTCTTCGTGCTGGCGAGCCTGTACGAATCGTTCGTGACGCCGTTCACCATCATGCTGGCGCTGCCGCTGGCCATGTGCGGCGCGTTCGTGGCGCTGCTGGTGACCGGCGCGTCTTTCAGCATCTTCACGGCGATGGGCCTGATCATGCTGCTCGGCATAGCCTGCAAGAATTCCATCCTGCTGGTGGACTACACGGCCCGCCTGATAGCGGAGGGAAAAGACCGGACGGAAGCCATAATAGAGGCCGGCAAGATAAGGCTGCGCCCTATCCTTATGACCTCGATTGCGCTGATAGCCGGCATGATCCCCGTCGCCATCGGGCTGAACGAAGCCTCCAAGCAGCGCACCAGCATGGGCGTGGCCGTGATAGGCGGCCTGATAAGCTCCACGCTGCTCACGCTGATAGTGGTGCCGGCGGTGTTCGCGTACGTGGACCGCTTCCGCATCTGGAGCGGCGGTGTTCTGGCCCGGCTGGCCGGCTACCGGTCGGGGCCGGAGGCATAACACGGATATGAGGCGGGACGGTACCGCGACACTTTTTCTCGCGCGGATTGTCCTAATTAATAGCGAAGCAGGCCGGAGTTCACTTGACCTATTCGGAGTCGGATGATGAGGAGTTAACAAAAGCCGTCCTGGACGGCGATCATGAGGCTTTTGCCGGCCTCGTGGCGCGCCATCAGCGAAAAGTGCTCGGCTTCTGCCTTTCCATGCTGGTCAACCCGCAGACCGCGGAAGACGCCGCCCAGGAGATCTTCACAAAGGCTTTCACAGCCCTGCCGCAATTCCGCGGCGGGGCGGCTTTTTCCACCTGGCTTTACCGCATAGCTTACAATCACTGCTGCAATATCCGCGCCAAAGACACCAGGACCAGACAGGAAAGCCTGGATTCCATGGCGGAATCGGAAAGGGATAAAGTACTGAGCGCGCAGGTGCCAGGAGCGGAACCCGCCGAAACGGATCTAAGCGCCATGGCTCTTGGCGAACTTCCGGCCGAGTACCGGGCCGTCCTGGCGCTGCGCCTGGAGGGGGAATCTTACGCCGCCATAGCCGCCGCCCTGGGCACTTCCGTGGATTCGGTCAAGGCCAGGCTGCGTCGGGCGCGCGCCATCCTGCGCATAAGGCTGCGACACCTTCTGCCCGAAGACTTGTCTAAACCTACGGAGCATAAATGAAACAGGGACATTATTGCAGTCAACTGGAGGCCTTCCATGACGGAGAGCTTCCCCAGGCCGAAAGGCCCGCCATGGCGGAGCACGTTAAGAACTGCCCCGCCTGCCGCGAGGAATTAGCCGGCCTGCGCGCCCTTGAAGGCATACTCAGGCCGCAACTGTCGCAGGCCGACATTATCGAACCGGTCATGAGCAGGGTAGCGGAACTGGTCATCGCCAGGCCTCCCAGCGCGCTGACCATACTGGCCGGCTGGTGGAAGGTGCCGGCCCTGGCTCTTGCCTCCTGCGCCGTTTACGCGCTCTGCGTGGAAACCGGGCTGCTGCCGGGCGCGCGGTCGCAGCTGGTGTCCGTACTAAGCGCCTACAACAGTTCGCAAAAGATTTCAGCCATGCTCTACGGAGGGCAGAAGGCCGGCGACGAGCAGCTTCTGGCCTTATTGTTCGAAGGAGACTAAAAATATGAATATACGTTGGAACCAGGTGGCCATAGCCGCGGCGATAGGTTTTCTGCTGGGAGCCGTGTTTTCCGATCTTTACCGGATGCACTTCCGGCCGCACTGGCCGCCCCCGCCGCACATGAGCGGAGGCCCCATGGAGATGTTCAACCGCGAGTTGGAACTCAGCGAAACCCAGAAACAGGAAGTCTCCGCCATTTTCGAGAAGTACAAGCCGGAAATGGACAAGGCCATGGAGGCCAACAGGACCGAAATGGAGAAAGTAAGGGGCCGCATGAAAGCCGAACTAAAGAACATCCTTAATCAGGACCAGTTGAAAAAACTGGAGAGTATGGAAAAAGAGTTCGGCAAGCGCGGTCACCGAGGGCCCATGGGAGATCGCCCGCCAATGGGACAGAGGCCCTTCTGATGCGGCAAGAACAATGCTTTAAAAGATCCGCGCGATGAAAACAATTCGAGGACTCCTGCGGGCCGTAAGTACTCCTCATACGCAGGAGTTCTCCATTTTCTCTCCCGGCCGCAACCCGGCGCTTTCGGCTGTCGTTGCGGCCGTGCTCTTCTTCCTGCCCGCGACTGCGAAGTCCGGAACGATCTCCATCTATAACAACGCCGATTCCGGCACAGGGTCCCTGCGCTGGGCCATAGACATCTCCAATACCGCCGGCGGGACCAACGCCATAAACTGGATATACGGCGCCGGCGGCACGCTGACGCTGCTTAGCGATCTGCCCGCCATAAACGGCAATACCACCCTGGACGCCTCCAATTCCATCACCGACGCCGTCATCGCCGACTCCACGAACTCCATGTCGCTGGGGGGTGCGGTCACATTCCGCAACGACAGCATCTCCAGCACCTGGACCATACACGAGGATATCGGCGGGTCTGGCTCGTTTATCAAGACCGGCGACGGAACACTGGTGCTAACCGGCGACAATAGCTACTCCGGGGGGACATACATTAACGGAGGGATACTCGCGACCGACGAGGACGGGTCCCTGGGGACATCCGGAGCCGGGTTATCACTGGACGGCGGCAGGCTGAGGCTGCTGGCCGATATTTCATCCGGCAGGGCCATTGTGCTCGGACCGGCCGGGGGCATATTCGATACCAACTCCTGCACGCTCGCCCTCACCGGCGCGATAAGCGGCCCCGGCGGCCTCCAAAAGACAGGAAGCGGGACACTCGCTCTTTACTCGGCCGGCACCTATCTGGGAACCACCGCCATAAACGCCGGCACCCTTGTCCTTGGAACCGACAATGCCATCTCCGCGGTTAGCACGGCCACGCTGGCTTCCGGCGCCGTACTTGACCTTGGCGGCCACACACAGGCCCTGGCCGCTATCGCCAGCGCGGGAACCCTGCGCCTTCAACTGCGGACCGGGGCAACGAACCTTGCCGTCGCGGGGACTGCGGATATCGGGGGAAGTTCGCTGCATGTGAGTTATAGCCCGCAGATAATTACGGAGGGGCAGGCCTTTACGCCCATAACGTCCACGCTCCTTAACGGGGTTTTCGCCAATATCTATTCGCCCGCGGCCGTGAGTTTCACCCCGTCGTATTACAGCGACCGGGTGGTGCTTACCGCCTCGCTGGTACCATTCACGGAAATAGGCGCCACCGCCAACCAGCGTGCCGTCGGCGCCGCGCTGGAGCCGCTGCGTGCAACCCCCGCCGGGGACATGGCGACGGTGCTGGCCGCGCTTTACACGCTGGAAGCCGAACCTCTGCGGGCCGCTCTGGATCAGATAGGGCCGGCCTCTCTGTCGTCCCTCCGTGGTCTCGCCCTCGGCTCGGCGGAGTTGCGTTCCTCGGCCTTCAGGGCGCGGGCCGAAGACCTGTCCGCCGGCACGGCAAGAAAGAGCTTTACTTCATATACCGGCGAAAAGAAGCGGATGCCGGATATCGAATACGAAGAGACCGCCCCGCGGCGCAGGGCCAGTAACCCGACGCGCCCGGCGGCGGATAACGCACCGCTGGCCTTTTTCGCCGCGGCGAACGGGGTTTCGGCCAGGGAACTTCCGGAAAAAGACGGAGGGGAGAAAGCAGGTTACGAACTTACCGGCGGCGGGTTGTACGCCGGCGCGGACTACGCTCTGACAAGCCATTTAACTTTAGGGCTGCTCACCGGGTTCAACAGGCAGAAAGCGGACGTCTACTACCCTTCCGACGCCGAGGTGTCCGCCGACTCCGCGCATTACGGAGCCTACGCCTCGGCCTCCGCAGGCGACCTGGTGCTGCGCCTTTACGCCGGGCGCACCAGGGATACTTATAAAACAAAGCGCGATATAACATTTGAAAGCGTTTCGAGGACGGCAAAGGGCGCGCCGCGCGGCACGGAAGAGAATCTTGAAGCCGGCCTGGAATACCGCTTCCCCGCCTCTACGCCCGCCGGCGGCTTTGTCCCTTACCTTACGCTCAACTCCGACAGGCTCAGAACGGACGCGTTCACAGAAACCGGGGCAGGGGACCTGAACCTCACGGTCAGCCCCGCCCGAACACGCTCGCTGCGCTCCACGGCGGGCATACGCTATTTCGAGGCAGTAGAGAACTACGGCAGCGTTATCAGGATGAGCCTTTCCGGGGCCTGGGAAAAAGAGCATGAAGATCCGGGAATGGCGCTCACGTCGTCCCTGGCCGCCGGGGGAGACTCTTTCACAGCAGCGCCCGGAACGACGGCGCGCAACGCGCTGACCACCTCCGCCAGAGTGAGTATGGCGCAAGGCTCTTTTTCCTATTACCTGGGGTATTCCGGTGAGTTCCGCAAACGCTACTACGCGCACCTGGCCTCACTGGGATTTTCGTTCCGGTTTTGACCTGTAAGCATCATGAGAACATTAAAGCAACTCGCGTTATTTGTGTTTGCGTTCACTGGCCTTGCGCCGGCCGGCGTCACAGCCGCCGCCTCCGGAGAACTATGGGAAGTCGGTGAGGTTGTCGTTACAGGCACGAAGAACATAAAGCCAAAGGCCATAGTGAGAACGGTAAAGGCGAAGAAAGGCCGATCTTACCGGAAGTCTTTCGTCAGTCAGGATATAGAGGCTTTAATGGGACTCGGCAGCGTCGAAAAAGTCTCGGTGGATATAGAGGAACTTCCGGGGCGGGAGGTATCTCCGAAGCTTTCAAAGGCCGGCGCCGCGGCGGTCGCGCGCGTTACCTATCAGGTAGCGGAGAAACCGGCGGTGAAGACCATAACGGTGGTCGGCGCCAAGGGCATGTCGAAGGGCGCCGTGAAGGACGAGATGAGGCTCAAGGAGAAGGACTTCTTCGACGAGCTGACTGTGCGCGAGGACATGGGAAAGATAACGGACAAGTATCGCGAGAAAGGCTTTATAGACGCAAAGGCCGGCTACGAAGTGAGCTACGACACCGCAGCCTCGCTGTGCTTCCTGACGATAACCGTTACCGAAGGGAAAAAGGCCCGGATAGCAGAAGTTCTCTTTGCTGGCGTTGCCGGCTTCCCCGCGAAGAAACTAAGGAAAAAGCTGAAGAACCGCCCGAAGAAGCTATATTCCCCGCAGGAACTGGACTCTGACCTGAAGAGCTTAGAGACCTTTTATAAGAACAACGGCTACGCGGACTTCAAGCTGGCAGGTTCCTCTGTAGTGTTTAACGAGGACCGTTCCAGCGCAACGCTGCATATCTCCATTTCAGAAGGCAACCGCCAGCGTTTCGGCGCCGTCTACTTCTCCGGCAACACCGTGCTGCTTTCCAGCGAACTGGAAACCGCGGTGGATTTCAGCCGGGGCAAATATTACGAGCAGGAGAGCTTCGAGACCACACTCCGGGCCATACAGGAGAAATACGCCGACAAGGGCTACCTGAAGGCGCTTGTGGAGCCGGTAAAGGCGCCGAATGAAAAGACCGGAGAGACCGACATAACTTTCCATATCTCCGAGAACAGCCGCATATACGTGTCACACATCGACGTGGAAGGCAATAAGGCCGCCAAGACGCATGTACTGCGGCGGGAGATAACGCAGAAGGAGGGGGAACCGTTCAGTTCCTCCAAGATCAGACGCAGCCAGGAGAAGTTGTTCAACCTGGGGTTCATCGACGACGTGAACCCGGTCATCAACCCGACGGAGGACCCGGACAAGGTGGACCTGGTCTTCGACGTGACGGAGGGCAAGCCGGGAATGCTTACCGCGGGCGCGGGCCTCTCCTCCTCCGACGGGCTTGTTGGCACGCTGTCCCTGTCGCACTTGAACCTTTTTGGGCGGGCCCATAAACTTTCCCTCTCCACCAATTTCGGCAAGAAGGTGCAGGATTACAACGTGGACTGGTCCATGCCCTGGATAGGGAATTCGCCCACATCGCTCGGGGTCAACCTCTTCAACGCGCGCCGCGATAAACCATATGAGGACACCACGGCCGCCTATACCGAAAAGCGCACCGGCGGCAGAGTTACCGTGGCCCCCCGCTTCAGCGACGACAAGTATAAGCTCACGACCTCCTACACCTATGAGAAGGTCAGGATCTACAACGTGGACGAGGAATACACCAGCGAACTGCAGGCAGGAACCAGCGTGACTTCGTCCATCTTCGTGGAGTTCGCCCGCGATACCCGCGACAGCACCTTCGACCCTACGCGGGGCTGCCGCACCTCGCTGGGACTGGAATACGCAGGCGGTCCTCTGCGGGGGGATGTGAACTATTACAAGCCTACCCTTTCACACAGCTATAACCTGAAACTGTTCTCCATAGACAGCTACCCCTTCGTGCTGTCCGTGGCCAACAGGCTGGGCTTCATAGGCCGCTTCGGCAGCACCCGGAGCGTGCCGGTATACGAGCGTTTCTTCCTGGGCGGGGCCGAGACGGTGCGCGGCTACTCCAATAACGGCCAGATCGGACCGGAGAACGGCGGCAAGGTGTACGACGTGATGAACATAGAGTTCAAGTTCCCGCTGGCGCGGGAACGGCGCCGCACCATTGTGCAGTGGGCCTTCTTCTTCGACCTGGGCAACTCCTGGGACAGTTTTGACGACGTCTCTATGCGCTTTGGCACGGGCACCACCAACCTCAAAGCGGGCGCCGGCTTCGGCATACGCTTCACCACCCCGGCTTTCCCGATACGCCTCGACTGGGGCTACGGCTTTAATCACAAGAGCGGAGAGCAGCGTTCCGACATCTATTTTACGCTTGGGAATCTATTCTGAGAATGGAGGCGAGTTATGAGAAAAACAGATCCACTTATGCGGCGCGCGGTGCGGATAATTACCCCCGCGCAGGATGGCACTATGAGCCCCGCAGACAACTGGTACACGGCCGCGGCCGCTCCCGAAGGGACTCCGGTAGAATTCTCGGTTAACGGCGGAGCCTGGAGAGGCGCACGCCGCGAAGAAGGCCTCTGGAAGCTGCGCCTGCCGCCCCTTGTCCCGGGACAGCACCGCCTTGCCGCGAGGATAGCGGTCGGGAATAAACTGGCTGTCGCGCTTCGGCGGTTCAATGTAGCTTAAGGAGACAGGGAAATGACCACGATAAAACAAGGAAGGAAGTATTCCTGGACGTTCGGTGCAGCGCTTGGGCTGAGTTTCGCGGCGGCCGCGCTACTGGTGCCGGCGGCCAATGCCGGGCTCTTCAGCGGCAAGCCGCTGCCGGCCGCCTGGAACGACGCCGCGGCAAAGGCCGACGGCGACGGCTCGGAATGGAAGGTGGACGCAATGACCGAGAAAGACGGTATTGAGATCGCCGTAGCCAACGACGAGCGGGACCTTTACGTTTATGTGGCCGCGCGCGACCGCGATACCGCCGCTCAACTCTCAGGGATGTTCAAACAGTCTTTCACCATCTGGCTGGACCCCAAGGGAACAAAGAAAAAGACTTTTGGGATAAAGGTGACGCCGGAAATGAAGAGACCGGCCGGCGCGGCGCGCCAGGAACAACCTAAAATGGGCTCATCCCGAAAACCCGCGTACACGGCCGGGCTGGTGGAGGGGGAGGACGAGGAAGCGATCCCGCTGGAAGGTGTTGAGTTCAAGAACGGTTTAACCAGGCGGGAGCGGCCTCTCTTTGAACTCAGGATACCTTTGGAAAGACTTACGGCAAAGGCCGGTGACATAGTCGGTATAGGCATAGAAACCTCCAAGATAGACGAAAGCGCCATGCCCAAGACGGAGGGCGGGACTGCCGGCAGAACAGGCCGGGGCGGCGCCAGAGGAGAGGGCTTTGGTCCGCCGTCTGGCGGGATGCCCGGCGGTGGCGGCGGAGAGATGGGCGGCCCCGGCGGAGGAATGATGGGCGGAGGCCCTGGAGGCGGCCCCGGCGGCGGGGGACGCCCCGGCGGCGGATCCGGCGGACAGGAAACCTCTTTGCCGAGCCCCCTGGATTTCTGGCTGAAGGTCAAACTGGCAATTAAAGAATGATCCGGGCCCGGGCGATAATATACCTCGCAATGGTTTTCGCCGTTTTTGGCGGGTGTACTCCTCGCGCACGGGAGAACGGGAGAGCGAGCATCACCGAGAGAATTGGCACGGCGGACGACCGCAGGGCTAGGGCACCGGCAGCCAATAGCGCGGCGCCGCAAACGGAAAGGGCCACGGCGGCGGAAGAATATTTCCGCAAGAATACCGGGGGCGATGAGGACGAATTCGACGGGATGAAACGGGGATTGCCGATGCTGCTCTTTATTGGCCTCATAGCTGCTGCCATAGGTGCTCTATAGAGAGGCGGG
>MGTZ01000060.1:95612-96166 GCA_001799715.1 Elusimicrobia bacterium GWB2_63_16
CATAAAAGGGTAATGCGCGCTGCCGGGTTTTCCGTGCATGTGTCCGGTACCTGCACCGACGGGGTAAGACTTGCAGGTCTGTTAAGACCGGACTGTATTATCCTGGATTTCCATCTGCCGGACGGTGATGCGGGTTCTGTCTGCGCAGAACTGCGCCAGTGTGAAACCACAAAAGACATCCCTGTCATTCTATTCAGCTCCGACCCCGATGCCGAAATAGAAGCGGCTGCCAGTTGCGGAGGGGCATCGTTCATGCTGAAGGGATGGGAGCAGTTATCGCAATTACCCACGACAATAGATAGGCTGCTGGGCAGTAAAAAGCGGGATTGCCCCCAGCTCTGAAAACCCGGAGGGACTATAGATGAACCGACGCGGCACATACAACCCGGAAATAGAACTGCAGAAAGGGGCGACGTTGACGGCCGGGTCCTATGACAAAACACAGAGCGTCGCCGTAGCGGAGAACAAAGTGACGGTCGGCGGCAAGGCGGGGGTCGCAGAGATCTCAGGCCTGGCCACCGGCCGGCCCGGTTCCGGGATTGAAGGAACTATGG
>MGTZ01000060.1:96217-114217 GCA_001799715.1 Elusimicrobia bacterium GWB2_63_16
ATGTGGCAGGCTGGAATATCATGGTGCCGCTGGCTGCGGGTCAGACGGCGACAGAAACGGCCGCGGCTTTTGCCGCGCAGATAAATGCCGGCACAAGGCCGTATAAAGCCGCGGCATACGGCAACGACCACAGTGCGGAACTCAGGGTGGTGTTTGTGTCGAAGCAGCGCTAGGCGCGGCTGGCAGCATGCTTTCCACGGTCGCTTCGCTCCTCCCCACCCGCTACTCGCTCGCCCTGGCGGGCTTTTCTGTTTTGTTTATGTCGCCCCCGTAAGAACTGGCAACTGCCGAGGAATACTCGGCAGTTCAAAGTCCGCATTATTGGCTTGAATAGTAGCCAATTGGATGGTATACTATCCATATGCCAAATAAGACAAGTTTTCTCAACTCCCCATTAAACTGGGTCTTTTCAGCCCCCAGCAATATCGCCGTTATACGGGCGCTTAAAGACAGCCGGGAGGGAATGAGCGGCCGGGCCGCCGCGCGGGCCGCTGGGTTCACCCATCAGGCATGCCGTAGGGCGCTTAGGGATCTTGAATCCGCCGGTATTATTGTAAGGCAAGGAGCAGGCCACACACAACTTGTCCGGCTAAATTTCGAGAACATCCTTGTAAAAGAGGCCCTGCTTCCCATGTTCCGGGCAGAAAAGAGTTTCCTGGAGTCGGCGCGCCTGCAGATACGAAAAGAATTCGGGCGGCAGGCGCGTACAGCAACACTGTTCGGAAGCACCGCAAGGAGAGAAGATGAACCGGGAAGCGATGTGGACCTCCTGCTTGTGACGGACGCACCGAACAAAGACCCGTTGGAAGAAAGAGCGCGTCTATTCGGAAAAAGATTCATTACAGAATACGGCGTAAGATTTTCCCCGATGGCACTGACAACCCGTGAAGTCCGCGCCAAGTACAGGAAGGCGGACCCGCTGCTAAAAAACATCCTTGCACATGGGATCGACCTGCTATCAGAGCGTTTGGAGGATATACTCAAATGACCCCGAGACGACATAGCCGCGTTTCGTTACCGAAATCAAAGAAATCAGACTATACCCGCGTCGCCGAGAACTTCTGCAAAGGCGCTGAGGTCGCGAAAGAGTTTGACTACTACAACGCCGCCGGGGTTCTTATAGTGCACGCCGCCATAGCATACACGGACGCCCTTACCATAAAATTCGGCGGGGTAAGGAGCAAAGGCGAAGACCATATGGCCGCAGTTGACCTCTTGCAACAGGTTCTTGCGCTGGACGAGAAAGGGAAAGCTGGAACACGGCACTTGGAAAAGATAATCAACGAGAAGAATCGCGTGTCGTACGAAGGAGAGGTCTACACGAAAAAAGACATAGACAATCTCTGGAAACACTTGCTCCGCTACCAGACCTGGGCCCTCTATATGCTTACGGATTAGTTGAGGACGGCGCTCGGAATTATAAGATCGGTTATATTTTTGAAGGTTTCTGGACCATCAAAGAAAGACAAGGCAACCGGAAGGATCCCACAGATGCACGTTGACATAGACAACTTAACAGATAAAGAGTTCGATTTAAACCTTACCGGTTGAATCCGGCGGGACAAGAAATGCAGAAACCGGAAAAACCGCAGAACCAAGGCCCACGGAACCGCCCGCATAAGGAAGCCTGCATCATTACCTTCGGCTGAGCTGTGGATCCAACTCAACCGCACTCTCGATAAGTTCCTCAAAACATTGTATGCCTGATCTTACCCGCGAGAAGCCGCTCGCGGGCGCGGCGTATCAAAGACAAAAATAACATTTCACAACCCGTCACACCCTTGTCGGGGTGATGTTCTATAATATCCATGCTGACTCTATCTAACTGGCAGGCAACCTAACCCAGAACCATTTTCCTGACGCCAGGAAAATGGTCTCAAGAAGGGAGACCTCTTATGGATAAGCAATTGATAATAGAATTGAACAAAAGATTTGAGGGTTCCACCAATGAGCAGGATGGCGTAGAGTATTGGATGGCCCGCGACTTGCAAGTTTTGCTGGGCTACACAGAATGGCGCAATTTCCGACTGGTGATAGATAAAGCAAAACTGGCTTGCTTTAATTCCCATCAACCGCTGGGGGACCATTTTGTTGACGTCAACAAAATGGTAGACCTAGGTTCCGGAAGCAAGAGGGAAGTAGACGACATAATGCTCACCCGTTATGCCTGCTACCTTATAGCACAGAACGGCGATCCCAGAAAAGGACCTATAGCTTTCGCGCAAAGTTATTTCGCCATTCAGACGCGCAAACAGGAATTACTTGAAGAACGCATAGCACTGGCGGAAAGGCTCATAGCCAGGAAGAAACTCACTGAAACAGAAACAGAGCTTTCCAAAACCATCTACCAACACGGCGTTGACGACCAAGGCTTCGGAAGAATTCGCAGCAAAGGCGACCAAGCTCTTTTCGGCGGGAATACCACGATAGAGATAAAAAAAAAGATGGGCATCCCGGAGAACAGGCCGCTCGCGGATTTCCTGCCCACAATAACTATAAAGGCCAAGGACTTCGCCACCGAAATCACTAATTTCAACACCAAAGAGAAACAACTCAACGGAGAAGCCCAAATAACGCAGGAGCATATAAAAAACAATAGAGACGTGAGGGCTTTGCTCGGAAAAAGCGGCATAGCCCCGGAAGCTCTGCCTCCGGAAGAAGATATTAAAAAACTGGAACGCCGCCTTAACACTGCGGACAAGCAGATTCTTAAGGGCTCCAAGCGACTGGGGAAGAAAGGGCCCAAGCCGTAAGAGAAGATTTAACAGGACACAAAAAAGAATGCAGAAACCGGAAAAACCGCAGAACGGGGACCCACGGACCCGCCCGAATAAGGCCGTATTCATTATTACTTTCGGGTGAACTTTGGGCCCGGTTGCACCGGACCATTCATCCAATCCTTAAAACATTGTATTGCTGATCTTACCCGCGAGAAGCCGCTCGCGGGCAAGAAAGTGTCGCTTCGCTCCACGCGGCACTACGCGCCTTCGCTCCGCTCGCTCGCCGCAGGGTGGCCGCTTGCCGGCCACTATGCGGCTCCCCTATCGTCTTTGGAAGCGGTAGGCCGATCTTATCCGCGAGATGTCGTCGCAGGCGTGGCCACGCAGCGCGGCCCCGCACTGCACTGCGGTGTCGCTGCTGCTCCACCCCTTGCCTCGAGAAGCGGGTTCGCAAGGCCTGAACACTGAATTGTGTCGCTTCGCTCCACCCGGCACTACGCGCCTTCGCTCTTGCTCCGCCGGTAGGCGGCATCTTATAACAACCTCCAATGCGCGGCCAGCCGGCCCAATAAACGTGGGCCTTGGCGCAGCCGCACTGCGGTGTCGCTGCGCTCCACCCCCGGGCCGCAACAGCGGCCCGTACATCCCCGCATTTATTTTTTCTTATTTTTAAATTATGGCCACCGGGGGAAAGAATTTAAACGGGGGCACCTTGGTTTATTAAAAACCCGCCCAGGCTCGCTGTTCGCTCGCCCTGGCGGGCTTTTCTGTTACTGTTATGTAGCCCCCGTGGGGCGGGGGAAGAACAACAAAGAAAATATGGAAAGGCCAGGGCCAGTAGCCGCTTGCCTCGAGATGGCCGCGGCACCTGGCCCTGGCCCTCTCGAATTTACCCCCACCCAAATCAAGGTACAGCAGAATTACCCACCCGGGAACAAAGAAAGTTATCCACTCCGCCGTAGCATACACCAGGCGGGATTCATTCCTGGTTTATTTGCGAGTCTCACCACCTTATAGATAGAATACTTTCAATGCATATAACCTACCTTATCGGTGCAGGAGCCTCTTGCGCCATTGCACCTAAGAATATCCCAGGGATGCAAATGCTTGCATCCATGACTAAATATTTTCCGAAAGAGATTGAACGATTAAAAGAACTACTGGTAGAGACTGGTCTTTACAAGGAATTTGTTTTTAAAGGAGACTTGATAAGACCAGGCAAAACAATGCCGGAGAGTATCTCCACGTTAAATATTGAGAAGCTTCTCCAAGAACTGGAGGATGTCGCATCTTGGGGCACGCACGACCAAGCAGGAGCAGCGGATTTTGCGCATAATCTCATCCAGTCTTTGCTTAGCCGTCTCTTCTCGCGTTTAGATCTGGATTTTGTTTCAAAAGCAGAAAAGAACCCCTACGATCTTTTAGCTGCCGCCATCGCCGCAGACCGCCATGGGCACACACATCACTTCATCTCATTCAACTACGATGTTTGGCTGGAGCAGGCCCTGCAAAGACACGGGCTATGGAATCCGGTAAATGGCTATCTGAAGAACAGCGTCAATCCCTTACCGCTCCGCTACATAGCTGCCGCTCGTACTTTAGAGCACTTACCATCGCACCAACCATCGCCTACTCTCGTGTTGAAACCGCACGGCTCACTTTCCTGGCTTACACCGCAGGATGACCCTTATGGTATCCCCGTCCTTCTTTTAAACAAGGACGGACTAACGGAGGGGGGAACAAATACCCAGGGAGCCCCCGCATATCTTCCCCCAGAACAAGATCGCGTCGTGGTTATACACCAATCGCAAAGGCATGAATTTTCCCCTTTGATAATACCGCCGGTCCTCAATAAAGCTGTAGGAGGAGAGTTCCTTTACAAAGTTCACAAAGCCGTTCAGCGGGAGTTCGAGAGTTCCCAAGCTGTTGTCATTATAGGTTGGAGTATGCCGCCGACTGACGCTTCCATACGCCAGCGTATAGCAGATGGGCTTGCGCCTCGCAGCGACTCAAACAATCTGAAGTGGCTAATAACCTGTAATTTCATGAAGACTGATTTATTTTACAACCGCTACCGTGCGACTATCCCGGCGCAGAGAAGTTTAATGTACGACGACGGTTTTGGGGATGGTTTCATCCATGCAGCTCTACGCCGGCTGTGGGAAAACAGATAACCCCATTGTTGAGCCGCCCCCTCGGTGAGGCGGAAACCGGCACTCATTTTATTCACAGCACAATCTCCTCTATTCAAACCACTGCTGTCAGGACTCTGCCTCTTGACAACCGCTCAGATAGCTGTTATAATGTATATTGAGCAGTCAATCAATATACCAAAGCACTTACGGGAACAATGAGAGGTCCCAAATAATGAGAAAAGCGAAACCATCCGGGCTTAAACAGAGCGAGCGCTCGGAAAAGACCCGCAGCTTGATACTTAAGACTGCAACCAGGCTATTTGCCCGCCAGGGTTTTGACCGCACCAGTACCGCCACTATTGCGAATGAAGCCGGAGTTTCCCAAGGAATCTTATTCCACTACTTCAAAACAAAAGAAAACCTGTTTTGGGTTTCTACCTTTGAGGGGGTAGAGCAAGTTAATGATCGCGACAAAGTTTCCATGCAGAATGCAAAGCCACGTGACCCCATAGAAAAACTCCAGCTTGTCGGCGATAGTTTGGCCCGGAGAGCCGAGGAATTCCCGGATATAACCGAGTTGATAACGAGGCATCTTCCGGCGATGGACATTCCACCGGAATCACGGGAAGCGCAGCATATTTTCAAAAGGATGACCGTGCTTGAAAACATATTTGAAGAGGGTAAAGCTGCCGGCTTTTTCAGAAAGGACATAGATCCACAGATAGCGGCGTTTTCGCTTATCGGTATCTTTAACTTTAACTACTTGCGCTGGAAGATGCAGAAAAAAAAGACCAGTTTGAGCGACACCATACATAAAGCTTTTACGATGTTCATATCGGGAGTAATAGCTACGAAATAGAACTCCTGCTCCCGCATGGCAGCTCCATGCGGGATCTTTTCCGACAACTTATTGAGTACACACTCAATTGCCAAGGACATTTCATATGCACACTACACTGACAGGTACCAGAAGCTACAGCCGGACAAACCTCCGGAGAGTTCCCGATCTTTTCACGGCCGCATTGGTTATTATTGCAGCACTATCAGCCAACCCAGTCTATGCACAACAAGAACAGCTTGAAGGAAAGCCGATCGTTGCCATAAATATCACGAGCAAGCGCACCAGCCCAGAGGAAATATCCGCGCGCATCGTGGAATTGAAAAAAGGCGGGCCCTATAGCCTTGAAGCCGAGAACAAAGTTAAAAAGCGTCTTCACGAAATGGGCGTCTTCCGCAAACTGGAAGTAAAAAGCCACTACAATGAGGCTGCACATGGGGTGGTGGTGGATATAAACGCCGACGATGGCTGGTTCATTGTTCCTCTGCCGCTGGTGACCTCGGGCAGCAGTGGCAGCGGGTACAGCCTTATGCTGGTATCGGGTAATATGTTCCACCGCGCCGAAACACTGTTTTTGCGCGGCACCATCGGCCCTGATAACCGGTCCGCAATAGCTGCAATCGATAAAGGCGATTGGCGCATGGTAACCCAGGTCAGCAACGCCGATTATACGGAAAAGCAATATGCGGACGGTGCGTATAACACTTTGGGGGCAACCCCTGATACCACTAAGGTGGGACAACCCGTAAACAGGTACACCCGCAGTACGGAACAGTCTAAGATAGCCATCTCACGTAAACTCAATGACAGCCATACCATCGGGATTTCGTTCTCAATGGCAAAGTTCGACCTTAAGGACGGAATGCCCCCGCTTAAGGATGAAACAGGACGGCATAACATGATCGGGATTAAATACGCTTATACCCACGAGGGAAATGGCGGCATATCACAGCAAGGCGGCGGCATGGGCGTAGTATTTGGTTTAGGCCTATCCGATCTGGATGACCGTGTAAACAAGCGCAAGAATATCGGAAATTTGCAGGTCTTGGAACTCAACACCATGAGCGCAGGCGGCATTAGCGGTTCTCAATACAATTATTCAATTATGCAGGCGGCCTGGCGGGGCGTATGGGAATTCAACAGGCACGACAAGCTTGCGTTCCGTGTAAGCGGCTCAAAGGGCTGGTCGCTGCCGTTCACACAACTGATCCCTACCGGAGCCGATGTCGGCCTTCGCGGTCAATACAGGCGAGAATGGCGAGGCACGGAGGGGATCGGCGGGACTGTCTCTTTTTCCCACTTCCTGAACCGCAGCAAACGCGGAATTCTCGCGGTGGAGCCATTTGCCGAAAGCGCATGGGTCTGGAACGATGGCAACCGATACAATCAGTCCGGCGCCGGAATTAATTTTTATTACCAGTTCTGGCGCTTCCCCATGCCGCTTGGGTTAAGCTACACCTGGAGTTTTGCGGACAAGGATGGGATGATCTCAATGGCGGCCGGCTTTGCCTTTGGAAAGTAATATTATGAAAACGACTCATAAATACACCCTGGAAGAGAAAGTGGCGGTTGTGCAGGAGTGGCTGCAACGTGGCGCAGATCTTGATGAGATTTGCTGGAACTACAGCCTTCCCAAGCGAACCGTGAAACAATGGCGGACGATGCTCGAGCATAGCGGACATATCGTTGCCGAATCGCAGTTATTGCATCTGAGGAAAGAACTAACCGAACTTAAAGCAATCGCCGGGTCCAAGGCGGCGGTTTTGGACGCTTTGGAAAAGGCATTAGCCAATTGGATCAAATTGGCGAATGGGACCGGTGGGCGTATTCAGTACCGCTGATAGATAGAGCTACCTGTATCCATATAGGGACGCTGCTCCTTTTTATATATTGGATGGCGAGGGACTTGCAGGCCTTCCCAGGCTACACCGAGTGGCGCAATTTCCTGCTGGTAAAAAAGGCAAAACTCGTTTGGTTCAACTCACACCAACCATTAGGGGATCATTTTGTTGACGTCAACAAAATGATTTGTGTCGCGCGCTTCGCACGCTCCACCAGCTGTTCGCTCGCCCTGGCGGGCTTTTCTGCTATGTTTATGTCGCCCCCGTGGGGCGGGGGAGAACAGCAAAAATAGACATCCCCAACGCGCCACGCCCTTGTCGGGTTCGTCTGCTACACTTTATATACAGGAAAAGCCATAATATCATTGGGTTAAGGGGAGATATCATGCCGGCAAATGACTTTTATTCAAGCCAGAGCGACATCACAGCAGCCAAGATAAAACTCTATCAGGGATACACCGGGACCTACCTAATCGAAGTCTTAATGAAATTCAGAAAATTGTTAGGGGAGATTAAATAATGAGGAAAGCTCTCTTGTTGGGTATTTTCGTGCTTAGTTTAGGATGCGGTAATCTCTCGGCTGCTTCAGACCATATGCTTAAGCCTCACTTATGGCCGCTCTCTATTGGCCGTGAATCGGCCGTCTCTCCGGATGGGGGGACCCTGGCTATTGCCAGCCGCGACGGCAATATCCGGGTCTTCGGGTTCAACGGCCGAGGCGTTACAATAACGGTTATAAAGGGAAATCCGGACGGCAGTTCAGCGCTGGCCTTTTCCGCCGACTCCAAACAACTGGCGTCTCTGGGAAACTACGGCGGGCTTCAGATACGCGCACTGGCCAACCCTTATAAAATAACGGAGATCCCGTTAACTGGTTTGGAGCGCTCGTGGCGCATGGTGTTCTCAAGAAGCGGCAAGAGCCTGGCTGTAGTCGGCGACAAGCAGGCTGTAGTATATGAAACCTCCACCGGCAAACAAGTGAGGCGATTTTCGTTCAAAGATTCCTGCTCGGATATAGCATTTACGGAGGGCGACACTAGGCTGGTTTCTTCTTCACGAGACAGGGAGATAGCAGTCTGGGATATTAAGACCGGCGCTGAAATAAAGAAATGGAAAAGCGAAGGATTTAGAAGCGCTATAGCGCCCGGGGCAGGAAGCGTGGCTTATGGTTACGGCAAACTTAAACTATTGAATCTGGCCAACGGAGCCGTAAGGGAACTTGAACCAGAACAGAAGGGAAGCATAGAGCAGCTAGCTTTTTCCGGGGACGGCAAACTGCTGGCGATTTGCCGTGAGTATGGCATAGTCCAGATCTGGGATATCCGCACAGGCGCGCAATTATCCTCTTTTAGCTGGGTGGAAGACAAACCCTATGGCCAGTTCGCGGAAGGATATGAGGCCAGGTCTGCGAGGGGCATTTACTTCGTGCAAGGCGGACGTAATCTGGCCATCCTTCCCGGACTGGGACCGGTGGAGCTCTGGGATGTGCGCTCGGGCAAAAGGATTAAAACTTTAAAACAGAATACCGCAGGTATTGTAAGCCTGGCAGCCATAGGCGCGCGAAAACTTCTATTGAGCGGCGATTCTAACGGAACCGCTCGCCTTTGGGACTTGGGGAAGGGGACGCTTGCAAGCAAGTGGACGCTTCCGTATATGGACTTTGTCCAACTCGCCGTCTCCGATGACGAACGCAACTTCTTTTATTCAGACTCGCGGGGAGACCATCTGGTAGTATACGACCTAGAGACACTTAAACCCGTCATTGAGTTCACCGCGAAGGTTTACGATAACGGCAAACATTCCGTCTTTTCAAAAGACAAAAAATGCGCTGCAGTCGCTTCATTCATCAATCGGAACGGGAGGCAAATGTTGCTTGCCTGCGCGAGCAAAGAGCAGCCAGGCCCCACCCCTATCCCGCTGGACGGCGCCCTCTTCTGCGAAGCTTGCCAGGATTTTTCCCCTGATAACAACTACCTAGCTTACGCGCGTAATGATAACTCGATTCGAATCATCAAGACAAGAGATGGCAGTGACGCAAAAGTGCTCACCGGCAACACCTTTGTCCCGGTCATCGCGTATTCAAATGATGGGAAATACCTTATCGGCATCAGCATGGGGGCCCGGGCTACCATATGGGACACGTCGACATGGAAGGAAGTAATGCACCTTAATGGATTTGTCGAGTCGTATAACAGCTTGGTGGCCGCTGTGGGGGGTAAATACCTGATCAATGGGCAGGATAAGATTTTAAGAATGACCGATAAGGTAGACAAGGAAGGGCGGGTGGTGCCGGGGCACTGGGAATGGCCGGGGAGGGGCGCTTCAACCGCCGACAATAAATTGATTGCCCTTGTGGGGAAGGGGGGTGTTCCTGTAATACTGGATGCCTCCACGCTGGAGCAGAAATCGCGCTTGCCAGCTTTCGGCGCGAGCGTGGGCGGCCTGTCGTTCTTCGGGACCGGGAAATTTCTGGCTATTGGTGGGGCGAACGGCTTGATATCGGTCCGAAATGTTGAAACCGGCAAAGAGGCGTCCAGCCTGGTCGCCTTCCTTGACGACGAGTGGGCAATATTCTCTCCGGACGGACATTATAAGGCGTCGGCGGGAGGGGGAAAGTACCTGACAATAGATGGCGTGACCGACAGCGCTCTGATAAAAAAATACAGAACCGAATACGTGTCGGCGGCAGCGGTGGAAGAGTCCTTGTCGGATATCTTCCGCTAAGACTAAAGGCCCAAGTTGCGGATTATGTCTCCGGTATTACAGCGCCGGCTGGCCTACCTGCCGCGTTTCCCAAAGACAGCTTTCCCGCCTTTGGCGGCCCGGCTGCGTTTAAAAAGATAAAATGTAAGGGTGAAGAAAGTCCACATTATTACTTTCGGATGAACTTTTGCTCCGCCTACATCGTACTGTTCATCCTATCCTGAAAACATTGTATTGCTGATCTTACCCGCGAGAAGCCGCTCGCGGGCTCGGCACTACGCGCCTTCGCTCCGCTCGCTCGCCGCAGGGTGGCCGCTCGCCGGCCACTATGCGGCTCCCCTATCGTCTTTGGAAGCGGTAGGCCGAGCTTATCCGCGAGATGTCGTCGCAGGCGTGGCCACGCAGCGCGGCCCCGCACTGCTCCTTGCCGCGAGAAGCGGGTTCGCAAGGCTCGGCACTACGCGCCTTCGCTCTTGCTCCGCCGGTAGGCTGCATCTTATAACAACCTCCTATGCGCGGCCAGCCGGCCCCATAAACAGGGGCCTTGGCCGGGCCGCTCCCGGGCCGCAACAGCGGCCCGTACATCCCCGCCTTTATTTTTTTCTTATTTTTAAATTATGGCCACCGGGGGAAAGAATTTAAACGGGGGCACCTTGGCTAATTAAAAACCCGCCCAGGCTCGCTGTTCGCTCGCCCTGGCGGGCTTTTCTGTTATATTTATGTCGCCCCCGTGGGGAAAGGGGAAACCTGCAAAGAAAATATGGAGAGGCCAGGGCCAGTAGCGGCTTTCCTCGAGATGGACGCCGCCCCTGGCCCTGGCCCGCCTTAACTGCCCCCGCCCAAATTAAGGTACGGCAGAATTACCCACCCGGAAACGCAGAAAACAGCAAAAATAGCCTTTTCCAACGCGACACACCCTTGTCGGGTTCGTCTGCTACACTTTATATACAGGAAAAGCCATAATATTATTAGGTTAAGGGGAGATATCATGCCGGTAAATGACTTTTATTCAAGCCAGAGCGACATCACAGCAGCCAAGATAAAACTCTATCAGGGCTACATCGGAACTTACCTGATCAAGGTCTTAATGAAATTCGGCAAATGTGCCGTTGCCGATCTCTTCTGCGGCCCCGGTAAAAACGGCTCAGAGAATGGCAGCCCGTTGGTCTTACTCGAACAAGCCGAGAAGATGCTCGCTTCGGAGACATTAAAGAAAATCCACCCCAATCCGGAAGTCTCTATCCTTTTCAACGATATCGAGCCTGACCACATTGCCAACCTTGCGGTTGAACTATCACGCATGACCTTACCACGAGAGTTGCGGATTGAAACTCCTACCAGCAAGCATTTCAGGGACGTAATAAACGGAAACTCGATTCTAATACGTAGTCCACGCCCCAAATTCTTTTTCCTCGACCCGTTCAATTACAGCGATGTAACCATGGAGGACATCAAACTCCTGATTGATTCACCCTACACGGAAGTCCTCCTCTTTATGCCCGCATTCTTCGCCTACCGGTTCGCGGGTGTTGAAACCGAAGAAAAGACCAAACGCTTTCTCGAATCTTTTACGACCAGAGGCATTGCCGACTACGCGGATTTCGATGACTTCATTAATTCCATAAGGGCAAAACTTTTAACTTCCCTCGGCATTGATTTCGTCCGCCCCATAATCCTCGACGCAGGCCAACAAAAGAACACTCTCTTCTTCCTGAGCAAAAGCATTCATGGGATGCTTGTAATGAACGAAGTGATCTGGGAAGACGCCTATGACGGAAAAAGAGTTCTTGTAAAAGAGCAGGAAGAACCGGGATTGTTTTCAAATCAAGAATTAGAAACAGCCACTCCTGCGTTGGTGGAATTTGAAAAAACACTTCTTGCAGAAATGAAAAGCCGCAAGATAATGACAAACGTGGACGTAATCCACTTCGCTATCAAAGAGGGATTTCTTCCCAGGCATGCAGAAGATATCCTCAAAAAGCATCACACCAAGTTTGCGATTACTGTGACTAATGGGAAGCAAGTAAGGCCCTATGTTTCAAAGCCTAATATTATTACCCCGCGAAGTATCATAAAATATATAGATTAAGGCAATCTATGTCACAAAACTCCGCGATAGAGTGGACTGAGTCCACTTGGAACCCTGTAACGGGCTGTACAAAGATCAGCGACGGCTGCCAGCATTGCTACGCTGAACGTATGACCAAGCGCCTGAAAGCGATGGGCTCTGCCCATTATGCTCACGGCTTTAAACTAGCCGTTCACCGGGATTCCCTTGAACTGCCGCTTAAATGGAAAAAGCCGCAAATCATATTCGTTAACTCCATGAGCGACCTTTTCCACAAGGATGTCCCGGACGCCTTTATACAGGACATGTTCGAGGTTATGAAGAAGGCCTACTGGCATAAGTTCCAGGTACTCACAAAACGCTCAGAGCGCCTTCTGTGCATGAGCAAAGAACTCACCTGGGCTGACAATATTCTCATGGGCGTTACCATTGAAAATGAGAAACATTTAAACCGTCTGGCTCATCTTAAAAAGACAGGGGCTAAAACAAAGTTCCTCTCGTTAGAGCCACTCTTGGGGCCGTTACCGGGCCTCAACCTCAAAGGCATAGACTGGGTTATCGTCGGGGGGGAATCGGGCCCCGGCGCCAGGCCTATGAAACCAGAATGGGTAACAGGACTCCGTGACAATTGCTTTAAATCTTCTGTCCCCTTCTTCTTTAAACAATGGGGCGGCGTACGCAAGAAAAAGGCCGGCCGCTCCTTGGATGGGAAAATCTATAGCCAGAAACCGGTAGTATTGGCGGTATAAAACATAGAGGGAAAATGCAAAATACTAACGCAGCTTCCGAGAAACAAAAAAAAGACACCGGGGCCAATATCGGTTTTGAAGCCGAACTCTGGCTAACCGCGGACGCCCTGCGGGGCAGCATGGACTCCGGGGAATACAAACATGTAGTCCTTGGCCTCATCTTTCTTAAATACATCTCTGACGCTTTCGAGGAGCTGCATACAAAACTAATTACCGAAAAGTCCCAGGGGGCCGACCCGGAAGATTCTGACGAATATAGGCGCTTCAATGTTTTCTGGGTTCCGCCGGAAGCCCGCTGGTCGCATCTTAAGGCCCAAGCCAAGCAGGCAACAATAGGCCAGCTTGTGGATGATGCGATGAGCGGCATAGAGCGTGATAACCCTAGCCTTAAAGGCGTGCTCCCAAAAGAATATGCACGGCCAGCGCTTGATAAGCAGCGCCTTGGGCAGCTTATCGACATGATCAGCAATATAATGATAGGCGACGCCAAAAGCCGCTCTAAAGACGTTCTTGGTCGTGTTTACGAGTACTTCCTGTCTCAGTTCGCAAGCGCAGAGGGGAAAAAGGGCGGAGAGTTTTATACCCCGCGCTGCGTGGTTTCATTGCTGGTTGAAATGATTGAGCCCTATAAGGGCCGTATATACGACCCCTGCTGCGGGTCATCCGGGATGTTTGTCCAATCCGAAGAATTTATTTCAGCGCACGGCGGCAAACTTAACGATATAAATATTTTTGGTCAGGAATCCAACTACACAACCTGGCGCTTAGCCAAAATGAACCTCGCCATACGCGGGGTAGATGGCAATATCGCCCACGGCGACACTTTCCATAATGACCGCCACCCGGACCTTAAGGCGGATTATATTCTTGCCAATCCACCATTTAATATAAGCGACTGGCGCGGCGAACTGCTAAAAAATGATAAGCGGTGGAAATACGGCGTACCTCCTGCCGGGAATGCCAACTACGCCTGGGTTCAACATATAATTCACCATCTTGCGCCTACTGGCGTTGCAGGTTTTGTTCTTGCCAACGGTTCCATGTCTTCAAACAGCAGCGGCGAAGGAGAAATCCGTAAAAATATTATTGAGGCCGATCTTGTGGACTGTATGGTAGCAATGCCTGGCCAGCTTTTTTATTCCACTCAGATACCAGTATGCCTGTGGTTCCTCGCCCGTGATAGGAAAAATCATAAATTCCGCGACCGACGTGGAGAAATCCTATTTATCGATGCACGCAAATTGGGCCGCATGGTAGACCGCTCGCACCTAGAGCTTGCCGCTGATGATATATCCAAAATAACTAAAACATACCATGCCTGGCGTGGCGAAAAGGGAGCCGGCAAATACGTGGACGCTCTCGGTTATTGCAAGAGTGTCAAACTTGAGGAGATACGTCATCACGGCTATGTGCTCACCCCAGGTAGGTATGTCGGTGCTGAATCACAAGAAATTGATAGTGAGCCCTTTGAAGACAGGATGAAGTCTTTCAGTTCAGAGCTATCAGCACAGTTTAAAAAATCAGAACAGTTAGAAAAAGAGATAAAGACTAATCTTAAGAAGCTGGGATATGAAATTTAGCATGAATGATTCCAAGGTGATAAATTTTAGCGCTACTATCAGCTCAAAAGATAGAGAAGTCCGGCCTTTATCGGAGATAGCGCAAATCATTAAGGAGATTCATTCTCCCGACTTAGAATCCCATTTCCCATATATAGGTCTTGAGCATATTGATCAACAGACATTGTCATTAAATGGGGCAGGTGACTCTTCTAAGGCGGGAAGCAATAAATTTAAATTTGATAGTGGAGATGTTTTGTTTGGGAAACTTAGGCCTTACTTCAGAAAAGTTTTTCGACCTAAGTTCTCTGGGGTGTGTTCCACAGATATTTGGGTTTTCAGAGCAAAAGAAGGTGTAGCGCAAGGATACTTGTTCTACCTTTTAGCGAGTCATGAATTTGTCAGTTTAGCTAGCTCCGGGAGTTCCGGGACTAGGATGCCACGTGCAGATTGGGAACATTTAAAAAAACTTAATTGGTCGCTCCCTCCTCTTGGTGAACAAAACAGAATTGCGAAGATTTTGGGTGACTTGGACGAAAAGATAGAACTGAACCGACAAATGAATGAGACGTTGGAGAACATGGCCCACACCATCTTCAAATCCTGGTTTATTGATTTTGATCCCGTCCGCGCCAAGCTCTCCGGGAAATCCATTGGTCTACCTAAAGAAATAGCGGATCTCTTCTCATCCCGCCTCGTAGAATCCGAACTAGGCGAGATTCCCGAGGGATGGGAAGTTAAGACGATACAGGACATTGCTGAACGTGTTGCAATGGGCCCATTTGGGTCATCCATAAAGGTAGACACCTTCGTCCCTGAGGGTATACCTGTAATAAGTGGGCAACACTTGCGCGGGTTTATGGTTGAGGACTCTGATTTTAATTATGTGACCATTGAGCATGCAGACAAACTGAAAAACGCAAATGTTAAACCTGGTGATGTTATTTTTACACATGCTGGCAATATAGGCCAAGTGGCATATATTCCTGAAAACGGAAAGTTTTCCCGCTATGTTATCTCGCAGCGGCAATTTTACGTGCGGTGCAATTTATCATGGGTGTCGCCGAGCTTTATGGTTTTTTATTTCAAGACAGCTGAAGGGCAACACAGATTGCTTGCCAATGCTTCCTCGTCAGGGGTTCCATCTATTGCACAGCCTGTCACCTACCTACGTACAATCCCGTTAATAATCCCGCCAAAAGCAATAATGGACGTATTTGATGAAAGCTTACAGCCTATTCTACGCCAGTTCGAAGCTATTCGGAATGAATCACGTATACTTGCAAATCTGCGCGATACGCTCTTACCCAAATTAATGTCAGGTGAAATAAGAGTGACCATATAATGACTGAAGCATCTCCCATGCCCTTTGTTATGCAAGGCGCACGCGATGTTGTTTCAAACGGCTTGGTGCATATAGATGAACAAGTTAAAGCACTAGAAAAGGCTGTCGTAGAAAACCCGGGGTTAGCTTTTGATTTAGCCAAAACACTTGTGGAAAGCGTGTGCCGCGCGGTACTAGAAGATCGCGCCATTCCGTTTAGCACAGAAGAGGACCTCCCCGGCCTTTTTAAAATGGTTACACAGAACGTACCATTTCTACCGATTGGAGCAAGTGACAAAGCCGAAGTCCGCCGGAGCCTGGGCCAGACATTGGGAGGATTACACACTTCCATACACGGCCTTTGTGAGTTGCGCAACCAATGCGGCTTTGCTTCTCATGGGTCAGGGAAACCACGTCCGACAATGGGTGGAGAGCAGGCAATCTTGGCTGCCGCGGCGGCTGATGCTATTATCGGGTTTCTATACAACATTCACCGGCAAGACCGAATCCCACAACTACCGACAGTCCCACTTTATGATAAAAACCAAGAATTCAATGCCTACATTGATGAGACATCTGGGAAAGTAAGTATTTGTGGCGTTGAGTTCCGCCCCAGTGAAGTTCTTTTCGAAATGGAGCCCCAGACATACCGGATGTCCCTTGCCGAGTTTGAGTTGGAGGAGAAAGATGTACCCCCGGATGCCAGCACTGGAGAAGTACAATGACAGATCAAGGTTTTACCGAGTCGGTTGTAGAACAGGCCGCACTAGCTTGGCTTGAAAGTATCGGGTGGGCTATCCTACACGGCCCGAATATAGCGCCGGATTCTTTGTATCCCGAGCGTACTGATTATGGACAGGTTATATTTGAATCGCGCCTTCGCGACGCTTTATCACGACTTAATCCTTTGCTGCCCCCGGAAGCTATTGAAGATGCGTTCCGTAAATTGTCCCGGCCCGAAGGTGCGACTTTAGAAGTACGTAACCGCGCAATCCATGGCATGTTGATCAACGGCGTTAACGTTGAGTATCGCCACAAAGATGGGCATATTGCAGGGGCGCAGGTAAAAGTAATTGATTTTAGCGATCTTGCTGCAAATGACTGGTTGGCCGTCAACCAGTTCACTGTTATTGAAAACAAACACAATCGCCGGCCTGACCTTACACTATTTGTAAACGGACTACCGCTTGTTTTAATCGAACTAAAAAATGCTGCCGATGAAAACGCAACCATGTGGTCCGCTTATCAACAGTTCCAAACATACAAAACCGAAGTGCCCTCGCTTTTTAATTACAACGCACTCTTAATAATTTCAGATGGTGTGGAATCTCGCATAGGAACTTTCACCGCCGGGCGTGAATGGTTTAAGCCGTGGCGTACGATATCAGGAGAAAAACTCGCCCCGGCGAGTATGCCCGAGCTTCAGGTCATGCTGGACGGCATTTTTGAAAAGCGCCGTTTCTTGGACCTTCTGCGCGATTTCATAGTTTTCGAGGACCCGGACCACGGCGCACTCGTAAAGAAGATGGCAGGTTATCATCAGTTCCATGCCGTACGCGTCGCAGTAGGCGAAACCATCCGCGCTGCCAAAGAAAAAGATTCTGCTACGGCAGAGGGAAAAGGGCGGTGGGAAGCCGGCGCTCAGCCTGGCGGCCAACCTGGTGACAAACGCGTAGGTGTTGTGTGGCACACCCAGGGCTCCGGCAAAAGTCTAACTATGGCTTTTTACGCAGGCCGCATAATCCGCGAGCCTGCAATGTCAAACCCGACAATTGTCGTCCTAACAGACCGCAACGATTTAGACGACCAACTATTCGGCACCTTTTCCCGCTGCCGCGACCTCCTGCGCCAGCCGCCAGTTCAGGCAGAAAACCGCACCGATCTGCGCCAAAAACTTTCAGTCAACGCCGGTGGAGTAGTCTTCACAACCATACAGAAATTCCTGCCGGAAGAAAAAGGCGATCACTACCCAATGCTTTCGGACAGGCGGAATATTGTAGTTATCGCCGACGAAGCCCACCGCAGCCAATATGATTTTATCGATGGCTTTGCCCGGCACATGC
>MGTZ01000060.1:114230-122311 GCA_001799715.1 Elusimicrobia bacterium GWB2_63_16
ATAGAGTTGACCGACAAAAACACACAGGCGGTCTTTGGCGACTACATAAGCATCTACGATATACAGCGCGCCGTTGAAGATAAAGCCACCGTCCCGATTTACTATGAGAGCCGGCTTGCAAAACTTCAACTTGATCAAGCCGAGCGCCCAAAGATTGACCCCACGTTTGAAGAAGTTACAGAGGGGGAAGAGGTTGAGCGCAAAGAAAAGCTTAAAACCAAATGGGCACAGTTCGAGGCGGTTGTGGGCGCTGAAAAGCGCCTAAACCTTATTGCCAAGGATATTGTGGATCATTTTGAGGCTCGGCTTGATGTTATGGACGGCAAGGGCATGATAGTCTGCATGAGTCGCCGTATCTGCATGGATTTGCATGATGCCATAGTGAAACTGCGCCCGAACTGGTTCAATGAAGAAGACGAAAAAGGCTTTTTAAAAGTTGTAATGACTGGTAACGCTTCGGAAGGTCCGCGCGTAGCCGCTCATGCACGCAACAAAATTCGCCGTGAGGCTCTGGCTAATCGTTTCCGCTCTCCGGCCGATTCCCTGCGCCTAGTTATTGTGCGAGACATGTGGCTGACTGGCTTTGATGCCCCGTCCCTGCACACGATGTACATAGACAAACCAATGCGCGGTCATGGCCTTATGCAAACTATCGCAAGGGTTAACCGTGTATTTAAAGACAAGCCGGGCGGTCTTGTTGTGGATTACCTTGGCTTAGCACACGAACTTAAGCAGGCACTTGCCACCTATACAGAAAGCGGCGGCACAGGCAAAACAGCAATAGATCAGGAACAAGCTATCGCTGTTATGCTTGAGAAACACGAAGTCTGCTGCGGCTTATTTCATGGCTTTGACTGGAGCAAATGGACCTCTGGCACGCCAGCCGAGCGCCTTGGCTTATTGCCGGCTTCCCAGGAGCATATCCTAGCGCAAGAAGATGGCCGCCCTCGGCTTTTACAGATTGTTCAGGCCCTCTCCCAGGCTTTTGCACTGGCCGTTCCCAGCGACGAGGCCCTGCGCATCCGCGACGATGTAGCTTTCTTTCAGGCCGTAAAGGCCAGCTTAGTTAAGCGCGCCCCCGAAGACGCCCGCCCTGAAGAAGATTTGGACCAAGCCGTAAGGCAGATAGTGTCCCGCGCTGTTTCCTCTGAAGGCGTAGTGGATATATTCACTGCGGCCGGTCTTAAAAGGCCGGATATTTCCATACTTTCGGACGACTTCTTGGCTGAAGTAAAGGACATGCCGCAGCGCAACTTGGCAGTTGAACTGTTGAAAAAACTTTTAACCAGTGAAATACTCAAAAAACATAAGAAGAATGTTGTGCAGGCTCGTTCATTCGCTGAAATGCTAGAAGAGTCTATCAGGCGCTATCAGAACCGCGCCATAGAGGCTGCGCAGGTGCTGGAGCAATTAATAGGTCTTGCCCAAGACATCCGCAAATCCGGAGAGCGCGGCGAAAAGCTTGGCCTTAACGAGGACGAAGTCGCTTTTTACGATGCGCTTGAAGCTAATGATAGCGCCGTAAAAGTACTAGGTGACGAAACCTTGCGCACGATAGCCCAGGAGCTGGTAAAGAGCGTTAAAGCCAATGTGAGAATAGATTGGACCATGCGTGAGAACGTACGCGCCGAACTCCGCGTCCTTGTAAAGCGCATACTACGCAAATACGGCTACCCGCCGGACAAGCAGGAGAAAGCTACCAAAACAGTCCTGGAACAGGCCGAGGTATTATCAGAGGGTTGGGCCGTGACGTAATATCAGCTTGTTATTCAGCAGGGGGGGCTACAATGGCATACTGGCTTATCAATTTAAACTGGTCGTTCAACATTGAGATATGGCAGAACTGCCGCAAAAATGGCTTGGCGGCTATCGGCTGGCGTCGATGGACTGAAGATGAGATTGAGAATCTTAGCTCATATCAAAAAGCCATAGGCTATTTCAGAAGGATTCAACCTGGTGATGTCGTTGTCGCTTTTCTAAAAGACCGCAGATTAGGAAGTTGGGGGACAGTTACAAAGCCTTTCAATGAACAGATTTTTGAGCCACAACTTGCGCCCAACACAGAAGAGGCGGACTTCGGGAAAGTAATCTCTGTCTCCTGGGATGAAAAGCATTCACCCCCAATTGGCCAGGCTGCACGAATGCTCCCGGAAGACGTAAAAGGCTTTACCTGCCTTTCCACAATCAATCCGTTATCTCCAGATGCCTTTGAACGATTGAAGAAAATCCTTGGAGATCGTTCTAGGTGGGAACCTATTGCGGAACTCTCCGAAGAGCAGGACGACGAGTACCCTGATGAATCCGAGGAAACTTGGTATTCTCCGGTTAGGGAGTCAGCCCTCCGGAAAATGCTTGCGGCGGACCTATCCCAGCTTGAACCAGGTCTTGTTCCTTTTGATTTAAAAAGCGGAGCCGAAGAGATTACTGTTGGCGCCGCCGGGAGAATTGATCTTTTTTGTAAGGATAAAAACGGCAATCCTGTCGTAGTTGAATTAAAACGGGACGGTTCGTCTGACCTCGTAATTGCCCAGTTGGCACGTTACATGGGCTATGTAAAAATAAACCATTTACCGAAGGGAAAAACAGTAAGAGGGATTGTTGTAGCCCATGAAGCAGATGAAAGGCTCCGCTTAGCAATGGCAGCAATCCCCAACGTGGAATTAAAACTCTACAATGTAAAGATTAGCCTGACGTCGGAATCTGCCAAAAAATGACTTTAAGTGTCAGCCATGACTAAACCGCCTTTCAAAGTATTAACAGTCGGAAACTGGTTAAAACCTGATCCGCTTATTAATGCCATGCATGGATTCAGCCATCTACCTGTAGGCTTTGACCCGAAACATGCCGAAAGATGGGTTAACGAGATTTTAGAAGTGTCCATCGATGAACGCCTGCCCGCAGAGATACAAGAGATGTTTGCTGTTGCCCGCGGAACGGCAATATATGGATTGTTCTTCTATCCGCTTTTTACAGTCGCAGATGAGCAGATGGACCGATTAGCTGAAACTGCAATTTCTCTTCGCTGTATTGCGGCCAAAGCGCCACTAAGTTTAAGAAAGATGTCAGCCAAGATCAATTGGCTTGCAAAGAATGGGATCCTTCTTGAAAAAGATAGGGAGATGTGGGACACCAAAAGAGAGCTGAGAAACGCCGCATCTCATAGCTGCGGGCAAAAGATTATGTGGCCGGGGCCTGTAGGAAGCCTCAAGATATGCGCTCAGGACATAGAAGCACTATTTGGGTTGCGGTCTTCAAGATGGGCGGAATAGACATATTTACAGGGGGATTTGGTTTATGAAAAAGGTAGGCAATGGCGGGTACGATCCCACGATAGAGTTAGCCAAGGGGGCAAACCTTACAGCTGCATCTTACGACAAAACTCAAAAGATTTCTGTAACGGCTGGTAAAGTAACTGTAGGTGGAAAGCCTGGGATTGTTGAAATTTCAGGGCTTGCAACCGGCAAACTGGATGCAGGCATCGACGGCACAATAGACTTGTGGCTTTCAATATTTCGTTTTAAGCGCCCGGATGGGACAACAAACCATGTCGCCGGGTGGAATATCCCTCTGGCCTTAAAACCCAAACAAACTTCCCTGGAGACCGCCAAAGCTTTCACCGCCTATATAAACTCTGGCACGCGGCCCTACAAAGCCAAGGCTGCCGGGAATAAAACCAAGGCATCCATTAACATAGTTTTCACCGAAAAGTAATTCAGTTAAGATTTTTGAGCGATAAAGAGAACACAGCTAATCCTTAAGCATGAATCGGAGATAATATGGGAAAAAATCATATCGATGGCTCAAAATGGAGCAAATGGGATTTGCATGTGCATACTCCGGCTTCCCTACAACAAAGCTATGGGGGTGACACTAAAGAAGCCTGGGACAAGTTCATTTCTGATATACGAGCTCTACCCGAAGAATTTAAAGTCATTGGGGTAAGTGATTATTTTTTTATTGATGGATACAAGAAACTGCGTCAAGCAAAGCGCGACGGAAAACTTCCTAATATCGATCTGATTCTTCCAATAATTGAGCTGCGACTCAGGCAATTTGCAGGGGCTGCCGGAGATTGGGCGAGAATCAACTATCACGTAATATTTTCTGAGGAAATTGAACCAGATACAATAGAACAACAATTTATTTATGCTTTAGCAGCCAACTACCATTTAGATCCCGGACTGGAAGCACATCAAACAAGCTGGTCTGGCGTGCTTACCAGAGATGCGTTAATAGATTTAGGCAACAGCATTATCACAGGCTTGCCGGAAGACAAAAAGGCTGGAAAGTCGCCGCTAGAAGAAGCATTTCGCAATATTTGTATTCCGCTCGATTCCGTAAAAGAGATTCTTAATCGGAACTATTTCGCCGGGAAACATATTACCACAATTGGGAAAGCTGAATGGGCGTCAATGAGGTGGGACCAAGCGGCCGCAGAGAAAAAGTCTTTAATCAATGGGGCACACATGGTATTCACCGCCGCGCCGACCATAGAGGCTTTTAAGGCGAGCTTTAAAAAACTACAGGAAGAAAAAGTCAACTCGAAGTTATTCGATTGCAGTGATGCACATCATTTCAGCGACTCTTCCGAAAGCAATAGATTGGGCCAATGCTATACCTGGATTAAAGCTGACCCAACTTTTGACGGACTTGCTCACGCCTTGATTGAATACGACGACAGTGTTTTTGTAGGAGACTGCCCGCCAAAGCTTGAGCACACCAGAAGGAACCCAACAAAATTCATAAAATCCGTTAAACTTTCCAAGAAGCCAGACTCCCCATTAAAGGAACACTGGTTCGATCAGGAAATCCCATTTAACACCGATTTAATTGCTATTGTCGGCCGCAAGGGCAGCGGGAAAAGCGCTTTAGCTGATATTATTGGACTCGTTGGGAACTCGAAACGACAGAAATCGTTTTCTTTTCTCCGTGGTGACAAGTTTTGCAGTCCAAAAGGCGGCAATCGTGCCGATCATTTTGAAGCCCAACTTAAATGGTATGACAACACTGTGTCGCCCCAGACAGCTCTCAGTGGCAAAGTAGACGAAAACACAGTAGAGACTGTAAAATATATTCCACAACAGCTCCTGGAAGAAGTTTGCACTGAATTAGGAAAAACAGAGGAGTCCCAGTTTGAGGGGGAATTAAAAGCTGTTATTTTCTCGCATGTATCCGATGCTGAAAAGCAGGGCTTTGCAAGCCTTGACGAACTTGTAAGCAAGAAAGCCGCACCAATAAAAGAATCAATGGGGATTTTAGTCGGCCAGCTACATGCCATAAACCAAGAGATTGTCGATTTGGAAGCAAAGTCTGCGCCGGGATATCGCCAAAAACTGGAAGGCGAATTAGCTCAAAAAAGACAAGCACTAACTGCCCTGAAAGCAGATCCTCCTAAAGCCGTTCCACCCACAAGCGGAGAAGGCACCTCTGAACTCCAGAAGTCCATTGAGACAGAACAAACGAAACTTGAGGGAATTAAGAAGGACTTGGCGAGAATCGAAGAAGATTCCAGACTTTTAATCGCAAAACGAGAGGCGACAACACGAATAAAGGAGAGATTAACCAACCTAAAGACCAATTATGAGTCATTTAAGACCCTAGTTGCTGATGATTGCGAATTTGTCGGATTAAAAGCCGATTTATTGGCAAAGTTAGAATTAGACATAAAGCCGGTCGAGGATATCCTTACTGATGTGCTGACAAAAATACAGAAGTGCAATTTTGAGCTCAACCCCGCAGAACCAATGAGCACAGCAGGAAAGAAACAAAAACTAGAAACTGCAATAAAGCAATTCAATGAAAAACTAGATGCTCCGGCAAAAGCCGCTCACGAAGCCAAAAAGAAACTTGAATTATGGGAGGCACAAAAAACAGAAATTATTGGAAAAGAGAACAAATTGGGGTCAATTAAATACTACGAGAACCTACTTACCAATCTGACCAGCATCCCCGTTGCGATTGAAGAGCTCAACAAAAAGCGACTAGATTTCTCTAAAAAGATATATGAAAAGATTTGCAATCGGGCCGAGGTTTACCGAGCGTTGTATAAACCAGTCCAAGAGTTTATTTCCACTAATTCGACGGTTAAAGCAGGTGTCCCGCTCGAATTTGAGGTTACGATAAAAGATACCTGCTTTAAAGATAAATTCTTCACATTCTTCTCCCAAAGCGCGGCTGGCACATATAACGGAAAGGAGGCAGGCGACAGATATTTATCAGGGCAACTGGCAAAAACAGATTTTTCCACAGAACCAGCGTCAATATCTTTTCTCGAAGATATACGGGGAAGTCTCATTAAAGATTGCAGACAAAGTCCCCCTAAGCAAACATCCCTGGACGCACAGCTAAGAAGTGGCCAAAAGAAATTGGAATTCTACGATTTCCTTTATTCCTTTGAATTTCTAAAACCACGATACACAATGCGCTATGCAGGAAGAGAGTTAGGACATTTATCCCCTGGAGAACGGGGCACATTGCTACTGGTTTTTTATTTACTGGTAGACAAAAGAGAGGACCCCATTCTTCTAGACCAGCCTGAAGAGAATCTGGATAATGAAACCGTTGTTGATGTTCTTGTCCCGTGCATAAAAAAAGCCAAAGAAAAGCGCCAGATATTTATCATCACACACAACGCCAACTTGGCGGTTGTGTGTAATGCCGAACAAGTAATACTCGCAAAGATAGATCGTAAGGCAGGAAACAGTATTACCTACACTAGCGGTGCCATAGAAAATGCGGACATCAAAAAGGGATTAGTTGATGTTTTAGAGGGAACAGCTCGCGCCTTCGGCAACAGGAAATCTAAATACTTCCTACTGGGAAGGACAGTGCAATAGCACAGACCTTACAAGGCGACAAAAAACTATGAAAAGAATAGTCTCTATTATTGCGACAATATATTTTATGGCGTCTTCAGCCAGCGCAGCAGACCCAAAACCGGTATATAAATGGGTTTCAGCTAATGAGTATTACATGATCATGCCTACCGGACAGAGCCTGGACATCTCAGGCGGCGGTAGTGAGAGCGTAAAACCTTGGGGGTTTGGCTTTCGAGCCGTAGGGCATGAAACCATCTCCAAGACTGGAGGGTTGCAGTTTCAAAGCATAAAGGTTGATAACCCGCACACCGGCAAAGACACGTTTTATCTTTTTGATCTACTGCTCGGTATGGAGTACATGACGCCAAAGGTCCAGGGAAAGCCCCTGCGCTTTACCGCACAGGCTTATGCCGACCTTGGACTGTCTGACACGACGCTTTACGCCGCTCCCATGATTTCCGCCGGGTTGCTCTACACTACCAATGAGTTCGCTGATACGCCCACAGGCTTCACCTTTGACATTTTCTACAGGCTGATTGACCTCGACCTAGACAACGTGGGCGGGGGGAAAGCCGGGACGCTGAAGCCGGCGCTTGGATTTAAGATCGGCTACATTTTCGAGGGGTTCTGGACCGTCAAAGAGAAATCTGCCAATTAAAGCGGTCGCGCCTCATGAAAACAGTTGTCCTCCGAAAATCTTGCGAAGCTGACCTCAGTCTGACCTTTGAAATAAAGAAGGCGGCATTAAAGGACTATATCGTCGCCACCTTTGGCCCTTGGAATGAAGCCTGGCAATTGGACGAGCACCGAAAAGACTTTTCCTCTGGACAGTTTGATGTCATCGTAGCCGACGGGATAGACGTCGGCTACGTTTGGATTAAACGCACTGATTCAAGCCTTTATCTTGTTGATGTTTGCGTACTTCCAAAGCACCAGGGCTCAGGCATCGGAACAGGAATAATTGAGAAGTTGCTTTCAGAAGCCAGAACTCAGCATCTCCCCGTTGAACTGGGGGTTTTCAAATCGAATCATTCCGCCCTTAAGCTGTACCGTCGGCTAGGATTTAAACAGATTTCAGAAACACCGACACACATCCTCATGAAGTTTGCCTAACCGAAAGCCGAAGCACCACCCAATTATTGCCACCTCGGAGAGGGGAAACGGAAATAAGGTAAATCCTTATCGGTGGCCATAATTTAAAAATAAGAAAAAAATAAATGCGGGGATGTACGGGCCGCTGTTGCGGCCCGGGAGCGGCCCGGC
>MGTZ01000061.1 GCA_001799715.1 Elusimicrobia bacterium GWB2_63_16
GCACCAATATCGACCTGGTGATAGTGCCCGACCTGGCCCTGGCCGCGGTACAGCGCATGCTGCCCGCCCTGAGCTCGATGAACGAATAACAGGGGATAAATAATGAAAAGGCTGATCTTAATCCTTTTGGGTCTTTTTTTGGTCAAAAGTCCCGCCTTTGCCAGCATAGACTGGGAATCCAAAGGCATGCAGATGGTAGGCGAAATAATGGCCAACCCGGCCGGCTTCTTCTACGACTTCCAGCAGGACCTGGAAGGCACCACCCCGCTGCCCCCCGGCAAGCGGTTCGGCGTGCAGACCTCGCTGTTCCCGACCACCATACCGATGACGTATACCAACGTCTCGGCCAAGGTGCGCCTGCACGGCGAGGGCCGCATAGCCCCCGGCGTGCCGCAGCTGGACCTCATCGGCGGCTACTGGGACATGCTGGCGGCCAAGATGGCCACCAAGGACTCCGACACCATAGACAGCGCCAAGTTCGGCGGCTACTATGCCGGCGCCATCATGAGCACCTCGGTCAGCCCGCGCGTGCGCACGTTCTGGGGCTATAAACACAGCGTGCTCAAGGCCAAGCTGGACTTCAAGGCCGGCGAGGAGCCCGAGCTGCTGGGCACCCAGGTAAACAGCTTCGACACCGGCTTCAAGGACGACTTCTTTGTGGCCGGCATAGAGACGCCCAAGGGCATAGGCAAGCTGTGGAGCATACAGCTCAACTACGGCCTCAAGACGCAGACCTTCTCGAGCAAGGTGAGCTGGTACGGCAAGTACTTCGAGCTGGGCCTCAACATCTTCCCGGAGGGCGTGCTGGTGTTCCACCCCGTCTGGAATTTCCACCTTAACTTTTAAGGGATAAAACATGAAAAAACTGATCTTAAGCGCTTTTATAGCGGCAAGCATGGCCGGCGGGGCCTGGGCGGCCGTGGCCGAAGATTCCAAAGTCTTCACGCCTTTCTTCGACATGACCCTCTCCGAGGCGGCTTTCCTGCCCTCGGAGGGCAATATCTTCAGCGGCGGCAACATCAATACGCAGGTGGGCCTGCTGGCCAATGTGTCGCAGAAGGACCAGCTGTTCGGCCTGTACAACTTCGGCTACGTCGGCCAGAGCTTCACGCCGCAGGACAGCAAGCAGTTCACGGACCGCTCCATGTCCCACGGCTTCAACCTGGAGTACCGCCGCGCGCTGGGCGAGAAATTCCGGCTGCGCCCCGGCGTGGCCCTGACCAAGGAATACCGCCGCAGCGGCGCCAACGAGGCCTGGGAGACCGGCCTGTACAACATGGACTCGGCGGGCGGCCAGCTGGCCGCGGACTACACCTTCGACAGGGAGCGCAACGGCTACGTGACGCTGCAGTACCTGTACCGCAAGGTGGAATTCCCGAACTATACCGACCTACTGGCGGAGTTTCAGAGCGCCGGCAGCCAGGGCAATATCGACGGCGGCCTGAACGACCAGACCATGAGCCAGGTCAGCCTGCGCCCGGCCTGGAACAAGTTCTTCGGCGGCGTCACCTACACGATGCAGAACTACAAGAACCAGAAGGTCGTGGAACTGACCGGCGTGTACGGCGACACCAAACAGGAGGACACCGACACCATGCTGGACTTCGGTTTCCACCACCGGCTGTGGATCTTCGAGATCTACCCCATGGTGTCCTACACCATGCACAAGTCCAACCAGAACTTCATGAAGTACAAGTTCCTGGGTGACACCCTCCCCGAGGCCGCCGAGAACTACTACAGCTTCAAGGAGATGAACCTGAGCGTGCCGGTGGACCTCAACATCACCAGCAAGTGGGCCATAGGCGGCTCGCTGAACCTCACCCGCCGCGCCTACGACGCGCGCCTGGCCCGCGACGCGGACAATAACTTCACCACCGAGAAGCAGGTGAACACCATGAGCACGCTGACCGGCTCCATCCGCAAGCGCATCAACGAAGTGGCCATGGTGCGGCTGTTCGGCTCGATGATAGTGGCCAGCTCCAACAGCAAGTTCGAGAAGTACATGCCTTATAACTATACCGGCAACAGCTTCGGTATCGCCTACAGCCTGTCCTACTAGGGAAGGCCGAAGGGGGAAGGCCCGGGACAGCCCGGGCCTTCTTCATTTCCCCGGAGAATATAATATAATCTAGGTTCCGTTATGAGCATCACAATGCGAGGATTGCTGTTGACCGCCGCCTGCGCCCTGGCGGCCGGTTCCTCAGCGGCCGCAGGGCCGGGCACCACCGCGGCTAATTTCCTGAAGATCCCGGTCGGCGCACGCGAGACCGCCCTGGGCGGGGCCATGACCGCCGCAGCGGCCGGCCCCGGGGCGGTCTTCTATAACCCGGCCGGCCTGGGCTCGCTGACGGCTCCCGAAGTCTCGTACTCCTACAATAATTATTTCTCCGGCCTCTCGCAGCAATGGCTGGCCGCCGCGTACCCGCTGAAGTACGGCGCGCTGGGCCTGGGCCTGAACTATTTCAACGTAAAGGCTTTCCCGGCCTATGACGGCGCTGGCGCCGGCATAGGCTCGGTCTCGGCCTACGACGCGGCGGCCTACCTGGGCTACGGCGCCGGCCTGCGCACCGGCCTGGGCTTCCTGCCGGACATACGCCTGGGCGCGGCCGTGAAATATATACGGAGCCGGCTCGACGACGCCTCGGCCTCCGGCTACGGCGCCGACGCCGGCCTGGTGCTGTTGCCCGCCCTGCGCGGCCTCAGCCTGGGGCTGGGCGTGGAAAATCTGCTGGGCAGCCGCATGGAATATATTGATGCCGGCGCGCGACCGGCCCGCAAGGTAAAAGCCGGCGCCGCCTACCTGTTGCGGCGCCTGCCGATTTCCGCCCTGCTCACCGCCGACTTCAATTTCCCCGAGGACGGCGGCAGTTACCTCTCCGCCGGCATAGAGAACACGCTGTACGGCGCGCTGGCGCTGCGGGCCGGCTATACGGCTTTCGGCGACGTTTCCAACGGCCTCAGTTTCGGCCTGGGGCTGGCCCTGCCGCGGCGCTACGCCGGTGACATGACCCTGGATTATTCCTACGGCTCCACCTACGACCTGGGCAATGTGCATAAATTCGGCCTCTCCTACCGTTTCGCCCGGGTCTCAGGACCGGCACCGGCGCAAGCCGAGGCGGCGCCCGCTGCCGCCTCAGCCCCCGCGCCTGTCCCCGAACCCGCGGAGCCCCGTGATTTTAACCTCAGCCTGGAAGCCCTGTACGGGCCGGACCCGGCCGCCGCCATGGCGGCGGCGGAGGCCATAGCCGGCGAACCCCGGGCCCTGGAACATTTCTCGGCCCTGCTCTCCTCAGGCAAGACGGAGTGGCGGCGGACGGCCGTGGCCGGCCTGGCCCGCAGCCGGGACCCGCGCGCGCCAGCCGAACTTATCAAGGCGCTGGGTGACCCCGAGCCCGAAGTGCGCGCCGCGGCGGCCCTGGCGCTGGACGGGCGCGGCGGCGCGGCCGCGGCCGAACGCCTGCAGGAACTGCTGCGCTCGGAAGAGTCTGAAACGGTAAAGAACGCTTTTATGGAGGCGCTGGGCAAGGCGGGCGGCCTATGAAATTAAAGAGTGCATCTTGTTGCCTGTTGGCCGCCGCCCTGGCGGCGCTGCCGCCGGCCCTGCGCGCTGCGGCCATGAGCGGCGGTTCTTTCACCGTGCCGCTGGTCTTCTCGGTTTCCGGCGGCGCCCCGTCCGCGGGCGGGGCCTTCTCGATTTCTGCCGTGAGTATGGGCGGCCCCGTGGCCCCGTCCGCGGCCCTGACCGGCGGCTCTTTCAGCCTGGCCGCCGGCGGCGCCCCGGCCGTGGTCATCATAGAAGCCGCCAATGCCACGCTGGGCGCGGCGCACTGCTACCCGGTGCCCTTCAAGCCTTCGGCCGGCCACACGCGTATAACATTTACGGGCCTCACGCGCCAGGCTCGGGTGCGGGTCTACACGGTGAGCGGCGAGCTGGTGCGCACGCTGGAAAAGAACGACGGCGGCGAGACTCTGGACTGGGATGTGCGCAATTCCCGGGGACAGAACGTGGCCAGCGGCGTCTACGTCTTTACGGTCAAGAGCGGCGGCGAGTCCGCCACCGGCAAATTGATGGTGATCTGGTGATCCTATGGAGAGACTTATGAAAATCAAAGCCCTTTATCTCGCGCTGGCCTGCGCCGCGCTGCTGCCCTTTCTCCCGGCCGACCTCAGCGCCGGCGCCCCGCTTAAGATAGGCTTCCAGGGCCGCCTTGACGAGAGCGGCCAGCCGGCCGAAGGCACCAAGAACTTCGTATTCAAGCTCTACGACGCGGTTTCCGGCGGCAATTTGGTCTGGACCGGCGACGCCCAGGCGGTAGCACTGGCTAACGGCGTGTTCAACGCCACCCTCGCGGCCGGCACCCCGGCCCTTTCCACCGCCGCTTTCGCCGGGGCCAGCTACATAGAGATAACCGTGGACGGCGTGCCGCTCTCGCCGCGCCAGGAGCTCGTTTCCGCCCCTTACGCTATGGTGGCGCAGGCGCTGGCCCCCGACGCGGTTTTCTCCCTTTCCACGGCTTCCGTCACCTCCGGCAAGTTCGGCGACGACCGAGTGCAGATCAGCACCGCGGTCATCAGCGGCCTGGGCTCCATGGCCCTGGCCGGCTCCGAAACGGACCCGCTTTTCGTGGTCAGCGTTTCCTCGCTTATAGTCGCCGGAGATATAACCAACTGGGATAGCGCCTACGGTTGGGGGGACCACGCTACGGCAGGGTACGCCACTGGCGGCGACATTACTGCCGCCCTGGCGGACTATGAGACCACTGCCGCCCATCAGGCCGACCTGGCCTCCTACGCGGCCCTGGCGGCCACGCAGGCTTTTACCGGCGCCAATACCTTTACTTCAAGCGCCGCTTTCACTTTCCAGCACGCCACCGCCCCGGGCGTCAGGGTCTCCTCGGGCCTGGTGGTGGCCGCCGGCCGCACCGGCCTGGGTACGGCCTCGCCCAATTCGATCTTGAGCGTCAACGGGTCCTTGTCGCTGGCAGTAAAGACCATTACTGTCGCGGATAGCCCTTACTCGCTTACGGACCAGGACAGCACCGTTCTGGTGGACGCTGCGGGCGGGAATGTGAATGTAGTTCTGCCGCCGGCCGCTGGCGTAACCGGCCGGGTCTATACCGTTAAGCGGATAGACCTTGGGGCTACTTTTGTGACTTTGCTTCCCTATGGCTGGGATATCCCGTTGAACGAGACCATTGAGGGACAAGACAATATGGACTTGAGCGGCCAATTCCAGTACGCCATGGTGCAGAGCGGCGGATTACTGGACTATGATGGCGATACTGTCGCGACCCCCGTTTGGGTGATACTGGCGAGCAATTAGGCGCAGGCCTTCGCGGCGGCGCGGGCCCGGGCAGACACCCGGGCCTTTTTATTTATATAATTGTCTTTCTAGCGTTCCCGCCAGGCAGGCGGGAGCGGCCGATTTTGTATTACTCACCCAAGGGGAACTCTTAAATGTACCTCAAAGCGCTTGAAATCTACGGTTTCAAATCCTTCGCCAACAAGGTGAAGATGCCGCTCAAACCCGGCATTACCTGCATAGTCGGTCCCAACGGCTGCGGCAAGTCCAACGTGGTGGACTCGCTGAAATGGTGCATAGGCGAAATGAGCTGGAAGTCGCTGCGCATGCCGTCCATGATGGACGTCATCTTCGCCGGCACCACCAAGCGCCAGCAGCTGAACATGGGCGAGGTCTCGATGACGTTCGACAACGACAGCCGCAAGCTGCCGCTCGACTTCAGCGAGGTCACCGTGACCCGCAAGATCTACCGCTCCGAGGAGAGCGAATATTTCATCAACAAGGTGCAGTGCCGCCTCAGGGACATCCGCGAGATGTTCCTTGACACCGGCATCGGCACGGACGGCTACGCCATCATCGACCAGGGCGAGGTGGAGACCGTGCTCTCCGCCACCGCCGAGCAGCGCCGCGAGCTGTTCGAAGAGGCCGCCGGCGTGAGCAAGTACAAGGCCAAGCGCGAAGAGGCCGGCCGCAAGCTCGAGAAGGTGGAGGCCGACCTGAACCGCCTGGCCGACAGCATGATCCTGCTCGACGAGCAGATCAAGAAGCTCGACAAGGAGGCCGCCAAGGCCCGCCTGCAGCAGAAGTACAAGGAAGAGCTGACCGGCGCCGAAGTGGCCCTGCTGCTCAAGGAAGGGGACGCCTTCGCCGCCCGCAGCGCCGAGGCCTCAGCCCGCCTGGAGCCCGTCAAGAAGGAACTCTCCGAGATAGCCGTGGCCATCACCGGCCTGGAGGGCGAGATCGCCGCCCTCAACCTGACCCTTACCCAGAAAGTGGAAGAGCAGCGCGTGCTCAAAGAGGCCGTCACCAACGTCAAGATCGACAAGAACCAGGCCGAGGGCAAGATCGTGGGCGGGCAGGAGATGCTCGCCGAGATAGCCCGCAACCGGGCCCAGCTCGAGACCTCCGAGCGCCGCAACGCCGAGCAGCTGGCCGCCATCGAGCCCCGCATGGCCGAGCTGCGCGCCAAGCTTTCCTCCGACGAGGGCGGCCTGCCCGCCCTGCAGGCCGAGTGCGACGCCGCCGCGGCCGCGCTGGCCGAGGTCAGCACGCAGATGCAGGCTACGGACGCGGAGGTGGACAAGCTGGCCGCCGAGATGAACGCCGCCTACACGCGCGAGATGGAAATTTCCAGCAAGATAGCCGTCACCGGCTCCAACATCGGCCATTTCAACGACGCCAAGGCCGGCCTGGAGAAGGACATAGCCGACATCACCGGCGCCGCTACCTATATCGGGGCCCGCATAGCCGAGCTGAAGGCCCGCTCCGCCTCGCTGACCGGCGAGCTCAACGCCGAAAAGGAAAAGGCCGCCGCCGCCGAGGCCCAGGCCGGCACCCTCGCCGCCCGCCTCGAGGAGATAGACTCCCGCCAGGCCAAGATCCGCGAGGAGAAAGCCTGGGACCAGAGCCGTCTGGAGGCCATCCTGGCCCAGGGCGAACACGATTCCTACTGGGTGGGCATCAACGGCGTGCTGAATTCCGGCGTCGCCGGGGTCAAGGGCACGCTGCGCCACCTGCTCTCGATACGCAAAGAGGACCGCATGGCCGTGGACGAGGCGCTGGGCCGCTTCCTGGATTCCATAGTCTGCGAGAACGAGGCCGCCGCGCAGGAGGCCATAGGCTACCTCAAGCATATCGGCAAGGGCCGCTGCCGTTTCCTCATCCTCGACAAGGCCCCGGCGCAGGGCGCGCAGGCCGAAGGCTGGACGGCCCCGGGCGCGCAGCGCGTGCTGGAAAAAATTTCCTGCGAGCCGCAGTACCTGCCGCTCGTGACCGCGCTGCTGGCCGGGGTGTACGCCTCGGGCGGCTCGGTGCACGGGCCGTTCTGGGTGACCGGCGGCGTGGACGAGATCGTCTCCAACGAGCCGTACTGGGAGGAGGCCGACGACCTGAAGGCGCAGATCGCCAGGTTCGACGAGGAAAGCGCCGCCCTCGAGACCGAGAAGGTTTCGCTGCTGCCGCAGCTCGACGGCGCCCGCGCCGCGGCGGCCGCCGCCGGCGACAGGGCCGCCGCCCTGAACGTGGATTTCCATAAGAACGAGACCGAGGTCTCCGGCGCCGAGGACGGCCTGCGCGTCAAGCACGAGAGCCTGGCGCTGTCCCAATCCGAACTGGAGAAGGCCGAGGCCGGCATAAGGCAGGCCGAGGCCGAGTTCGCCGCGCTGGTGGAGGACAAGGCCGCCGCCAACGCCGCCACCGAGTCCCGCCGCGCGGAGCAGGCCGCGCTGGGCGAGAAGAAGGACGCGCTGCATCAGGACTACGCCCACAAGAAAGAGGAAGTGGGCGCCCGCCGCGCCAACCTGGAGAATTACCGGGCTACCCTGGAGGCGCTCAAGAGCGAGCTCGCCCGCGCCGAGGGCGACCTGGCCGCGATCACGGAGGAGCGCTCCCACTTCGAGGAGCGCCGCGCCGAATACGCCGCCCGCGAGGCCCGCTACAACGAGGAGATCTCCTCGTTCCGCGGCCGCCTGGCCGAGCTGATGCACGACCTGGCCGAGAAGGAGATCATCGACCGCGCCATGGAGGACGAGCTCAACGAGATGCGCGGCACGCTGGCCCGCCTGGGCGCGAACCTGCGCGACAACCGCGACGTGGCGCAGGAGAACGAGCGCTCCCGCTACCAGATCGAGACCGAGCTGGCCACCATAGCGGCCCGCGCCGAAGAGACGGCCCGCCGCATGGCCGAGGAATTCAACCTCACCCCGGAGGAGGCGCGCGAGCGCTACGCCGGCATCGAGACGGACCACGACCGCGTGCAGTTCCTGCGCCGCCGCGTCAACGAGATGGGCAACGTCAACATGACCGCTCCCGAGGAGTACGAGGCCCTGACGCAGCGCTACAACTTCATGAACTCCCAGGTGGAGGACCTCAACCGCGCCAAGGCCGACCTGCGCTCGGCGATCAACAAGATCAACGACACCACCCGCGAGAACTTCAAGAACACCTTCGACAAGGTGCGCGGCTACTTCAAGGAACTCTACTCGCTGCTGTTCAACGGCGGAGAGGCGGACCTGGTGCTGACCATGCCCGAGAACCTGCTGGAGACCGGCGTGGAGATCCTGGCCCACCCGCCCGGCAAGAAGCTCGTGAGCATCTCGCAGCTGTCGGGCGGCGAGAAGGCCCTGACCGCGCTGGCCCTGCTGTTCAGCTTCTTCCGCGTCAACCCCTCGCCCTTCTGCGTGATGGACGAGGCCGACGCCCCGCTGGACGAGGCCAACGTGGAGCGCTTCGTGCGCCTGATCAAGGAATTCTCCGCCACCACGCAGTTCATCGTGATCACGCACAACAAGCGCACGATGGAAGCGGCCGACACGCTTTACGGGGTCACGATGGAGGAGCTCGGCGTCAGCAAGCTCGTCAGCGTGGACCTCAAGCGGGCCGCCCATATGGTGAACAACGAAGAGCCGGTGGGGGTATAGGCTGAACTTGTGAGATACGGCGTTTTCTCCGACGTGCACGGGAACTACGTGGCCCTGAAGGCCGTGCTGGCTTTCCTGCGCGCCAACGGCGTGGAGAACTTCGTCTGCTGCGGGGACATCGTGGGCTACGGCCCCCAGCCGCAGGAATGCGCGCAGGAGCTGATGGCCATGAAGAACCTGACGGCCGTGATGGGCAATCACGACGCGGCCGCCGTGGGCAGGATGGACGTGAAGTGGTTCAACCCCAACGCCGCCTGGGCCATAGATTTCGCCCGCAAGCAGCTGAGCGGCCAGGCCATGGACTTCATCGCCCGCCTGCCGGAGCGCGCCGAGAACGCCGATTTCACGCTGGTGCACGGTTCGCCGCGCAAGCCGCTGACCGAATACCTGCTCAGCGAGGGCCAGTTCACCGACAATGCCAAAGGCTGGCAGGTTTCGCCCTGCTTTATAGGCCACAGCCATATGCCTCTCTATTTCAGGGAGGGGGAATTCGGGGTCCCCGAGACCGATTTCCTCAAGCCCGCGGTGAAGATCTTCGTGAAGGGCAAGCTGATGCTCAACCCCGGCTCCGTGGGCCAGCCGCGCGACGGCGACACCCGCGCCGCCTGCGGGATCTACGATTCGCAGCTGAAATGTTTCGAGCTGTTCAGGGTCTTTTACGACGTGGGAGCCGTCCAGAACCTGATGGCGGGGCTGAAGATGCCCTCGATACTCGCGGAGCGGCTCAGTTTCGGATTTTAACTATGCCCATGACCATACTGATAGTGGACGACGACAAGAATTTCATAGAGACGCTGGAGGACGGCCTCAAGCTCAAGAACGTGGAGGCCGTGGTGAAGGTGGCCAAAAGCGCCCGGGAGGCGCTGGACCAGCTGGCGGCCGTGCTGCCCTCCGTCATCATCCTCGACATACAGCTGCCCGACATGCACGGCGTGGAGTTCCTGCGCCTGATCCGCGAGTCGGCGCGGCTCAAGAAAGTGCCGGTAGTCTTCATCTCCGCCAAGTACACGGAGCCGGCGGACCGCTCGGAGGCGATGCTGGCGGGCGCCGGCGCCTTCTTCTCCAAGCCCATAGACATCGATGAGCTCTGGAAGGAGCTCAGCTACCTGCTCGGCCGCTCCGGCGGCGCCGGGCTTGACAATAAAAAATAAGTCTTATACCATTAGGCTGTTCCCTTACAGCCGGCGATCCAGAGAACTATAAAAGCGAGGCCAAACATGTCAAACGAGATACAGGTTACCGATGAGAATTTTGAACAGGAAGTGATCAAGAGCGCGCAGCCCGTGCTCGTGGACTTCTGGGCCCCCTGGTGCGGCCCCTGCCGCATGATAGGCCCCGTGATAGAGGAACTGGCCAAGGAGTACGCCGGCAAGGTGAAGGTCTGCAAACTCAATACCGACGAGGCGCAGGACACCGCCGGCAAGTACCAGATCTCGGCCATCCCCACCATCCTGCTCTTCAAGGGCGGCAAGGTGGTGCAGCAGCTCGTGGGCCTGCAGCCCAAGGAAGAGCTGAAGAAGCACCTCGACGAGCTGATCTAAGAAGTTCCCGCGGGCCCGCCGCCGTAAAACGCGGCGGGCCGTTCCCCTCTCCCGGTCCCCTATAAAAAATGCCGACCAAGCGCGTTTTCATCATAGACGCACACGCCTTCCTGCACAGGAGCTACCACGCCCTGCCAAAGTTCTCCACCTCGAAAGGGGAGGAGGTGGGAGCGCTGTACGGCTTCACGCGCGTGCTGCTGAAGATCCTGCGCGAGCGCAAGCCGGAGTACGTGGCCGTCTGCTTCGACTCCAAGGGCGGCACTTTCCGCGACGAGATGTTCGCCGAGTACAAGGCCAACCGCAAGGAGACCGAGCCGGGGCTGGTGGGCCAGCTCAACACGGCGCGCGACCTGGTATCGGCGCTGGGCCTCAAGGGCGTTTACCTGAAAGGCTATGAGGCCGACGACATCATCGCCACGCTGGCGCGCCGCGCCGCGGCGGCCGGCCTGGAGGCCGTGATAGTTTCCGGCGACAAGGACGCGGCCCAGCTGGTGGGGGAAGGAGTGAAGATGTGGGACGGCAGCGCCCCCGACTTTTCCGGCCCCGAGGCCGTTGAGAAGAAGTACGGCTTGCCGCCCTCGCTGCTGCCCGACTATTTCGCGCTGACCGGCGACTCCTCCGACAACGTGCCCGGCGTGGCCGGCGTCGGACCCAAGAGCGCGGTAAAACTTATACAGACCTACGGCCCGCTGGAGAAGATCCTGGCCGCGGCCATGGACCCGGCCCTGGCGGCCGCCGACAAGGCCCTGGCCAAGGTGGCCAAAGACATGGAGAACGCCAGGCTGTCCCGCCGCCTGGTCTCGCTGGCCGCCGACGCGCCGGTGGAGGAGGGGCTGGACATCTTCAAGCCCGCCGCTCCCGGGGGGCCGGAGCTGGAAGAGATGGCCCGCCGCCTGGAATTCAAAGAGCTGCTGGCGCTGGCCGGCGGCGCCCCGGCGGAGCACAAGGCCGCCCCGCTGCCGCCCCTGCGCACTCCCGAAGAGGCGCTGGCCGACTTGAAAGGGGAAGCCGCTTTCGCCGCTTTCGCCGACGGCCTGGCCATAGGCAACAAGCACGGCGTCTGCGTGCTGCGCCCCGGCTTCTTCGGCCCCGAACAGGCCGCCCTGGCGGTGAAGCTGCTGGAAGACAAGGCCCTCCCCAAAGTCACTTTCGGCCTGAAGGCCGCGCTGCGCCTGCTGGACCTGCCGGCCGGCTTCGTCCCCGTGAATTATTACGACGCCGACACGGCCGCCGCGCTGCTGACGGCCGGTACGCGCCGCACCGAACTGCCGCAGCAGCTCTTCGAGCGCCTGGGCCTGCCGCTGCACCTGCCCGGCTCCGACGAGGAGAAGGCGCAGGCCTGCGCCGGGCTGCCGGCGCTGTGGCACCTTTTGAAGGCGGAGCTGGAGCAGGCCGGGATGCTGGGTGTCTACGAGGAGCTGGAGCTGCCGCTGCTGCCCGTAGTCTACTCCATGGAGCGCACCGGCGCCGCCGCCGACACCGCGCTGCTGGGCGAGCTGTCCACCCGCTTCGAGCGGCAGATGGCCGAACTGCAGGCCGAGTCGCAGCGGCTCACCGGGATGGAAGTGAACCTGAATTCCCCCAAGCAGGTGGCCGCGCTGCTCTACGAGAAGCTCAACCTCGGCCTGGGCGAGGCGCAGAAGAAGCAGTTCAAGACCAAGGACGGCTATACCACCGGCGAGGAGGCCCTGCAGTACCTCAAGGCCGCGCATCCCGTGGTGCCGCTGCTGATGGAGTTCCGCGAGGTCTCCAAGCTCAAGTCCTCTTTCGTGGACAATTTGCTGGCCGCCGCCGGCCCCGACGGGCGGCTGCACACCACTTTCGACCAGTTGGGCGCGGCCACCGGCCGCTTCTCCAGCTCCAGGCCCAACCTGCAGAACATCCCGGTGCGCTCCGAGGCCGGCCTGCTGGTGCGCAAATGTTTCGTGGCGCGAGAGGGCTTCGAACTGCTGAGCGCCGACTATTCGCAGATAGACCTGCGCGTGCTGGCGCACCTCTCCGGAGACCGCAACCTGACCGAGGCCTTCCGCAGCGGCGAGGATATACACCAGCGCACCGCCTCCGAGATCTTCCACTGCGCGCCGCAGCTGGTGACGCCCGAGATGCGCCGCGCGGCCAAGGCCATAAATTTCGGCATAGTGTACGGCAAGACGGCGCAGGGCCTGAGCCAGGACCTGGGCATCAGCCGCGCCGAGGCGGCCGGCTACATCAGGCATTATTTCGAGGCCTGCCCCGGCGTGAAGGAATGGAGCGAGCGCACGGTGGCCGAGGCCAAGAAGACCGGTATGGTCGCCACTTTCACCGGCCGCCGCCGCCACCTGCCCGAGCTGACGGCCACCAACCCGCACCTGCGCAGCTTCGCCGAGCGCGCCGCCGTGAATACCCCGGTGCAGGGCGGCTCGGCCGACATTATAAAGAAGGCCATGATAGGCTTGTTCCGAGAGTTCAGTGGCTCCAAGGACGTGTATATGCTGCTGCAGGTGCACGACGAACTGGTGTTCGAGGTGCGCAAGGGCCACCTGCGTCAGGCCGCAGCCGTCATCAAGCGCGGCATGGAAGGCGCCTACGCCCTCTCGGTGCCGCTGGTAGCCGACTTCAAGTCCGGCCCCAACTGGCGCGACATGACCAAATATGAAGTATAGCGGGACGAAATCGTGGGTTCCGCCGGGACGGACGGCTCGGGTTAGCAAAACCCTGTCGGAGGCCGAGGCTTGCGTAAGCGCCGAGGCCGAGACGGGGAGTGGCGAGCACGGTGTGCGAGACCACGTTTTTGCGTTCCGGGCCGTCCGGCACGGCAGGAGCGTGCGATGAGGCTAGGTGCTGCGCCGCTGAGGGAGTTGCCGCCGGTGACGCGGTGGCTGGCGGCGGCTTTCCTGGCCGGCTGGGTATTGAAGCTGGCCTTCGGCTTCAAGGTCAGTTTTTATTTCGGCCTGGTGCCGTACCAGTTCCTGGGCGGCTGGCTGTGGCAGGCTTTCACCTACATCTTCCTGCACGCCGACTTCTGGCATTTCCTGTTCAACGCCTTCATGCTCTGGATGCTGGGCAGCGCGGTGGAGCAGGTAATGGGCTCGCGCCGTTTCCTGCTCTATTTCCTGGGCTGCGGGGCCGCCGCGGCGCTGCTGACCGTGGCCTGGCAGCCCGGCTCCATCAGGCCGGTCATAGGCGCCTCCGGGGCGGTCTTCGGCCTGCTGGGCGCTTTCGCCTTCCTGTTCCCTGACGCCAAAGTCTATTTTTATTTCCTTTTCCCCATGAGCGCCAGGACCATGGCGGCGCTGCTGGGCGGGCTGGAACTGGTGATGACGCTCTCACGGCCCGGTTCCGGCATCTCCAATATCACCCACCTGGGCGGGCTGGCGGCCGGCCTGGCCTGGCTGTGGGCCGAGCGCCGCTGGCAGGAGCGGCCCGCGCGGCCGGAGCGGGAAACGCCGGACCCCGCGGCGATAGAGCGCGAGGAGATAGACCGCCTGCTGGAGAAGATCTCCAGGCAGGGGCAGGGGGCCCTGAGCCGCGCCGAGCTGGAGCGTCTCGACGAGTATTCCAGGCGCGGGGGCAGGGCATGAAATTCCGGGTACCGCGGGGCAAGACCGTCATAGGCCTGACCGGCCCCATAGCCTCGGGCAAAAGCCTGGCGCTGGAGCTCTTTATTAAGGAGGGGGCGCTGGGCCTCTCGGCCGACGCTGTTTCAGCTTCCTTATTGACAGAACCCGCCTGCTATAATAAAATATTAAGGAAGTTTAACCCTGGTAAAATCCTCACAAACGGAAAACTGGACAAAAAGAAGCTGGCGGCCGAAGTCTTCGGTTCACCGGCGAAACGCAAATGGCTTGAAGCCTTGCTGCACCCGCGGATCCTTAGAAGAATTCACTCCCTAATAACCAGCTCCCCCAAAAAGATAACGGTTGTCGAGGCGCCCCTGCTGTTCGAAGCGGGACTCGAGGAGTGTTTTACGTTCACGGTCTGCCTGTCCGCCCCCGAGCGGACGCTGGAAGAGAGGGCCCTGGAAAGGGGCTGGAGCAGGGCGCAGTACCTGGAGCGGGCGAGGGCCCAGCTGCCCGCCGCGGAGAAATACGCCAGGGCGGACATGACGCTGGATAATTCCGGCGCGCCGCGCGAGCTGGCGGAGAAGATAAAATTCATCTGCCGTTTCCTGAAGGAGACGGCTCAAGGAAAAAAGACATGAACGGACAACAGCAGGACGAGAAAAGATTTCAGCGAAATCAGAATATGGGGCCTAACGGCGGGCAGCGCGGCAACGGCGGCGACCCACGGCGGGACGAGAGGGGAAACCAGAAAATGAACGATAACAGACAGCCCAACGGGGGCCAGAACCAGAATCAGAACCAGGGCCAGGGGCAGAACCAGAACCCAAACCCCAACCTGCCCAAGCTCGATATAGCCGGCATGACCAAGATGACCGTGGCCGAGCTGGTCAAGATCGCCGAGCAGTTCAACATGGAAGGCGTGGCCTCCCTGCGCAAGCAGGAGCTCATCGGCAAGATCATGGAAGCCCAGGCCAAGGCCAACGGCGTGGCCCAGGGCGAGGGCGTGCTGGAAGTGCTGCCTGACGGCTTCGGCTTCCTGCGCTCCCAGGAATACAATTACCTTTCCAGCCACGAGGACATTTACGTCTCTCCCTCCCAGATCAAGAAGCTCGGCCTGCGCAAGGGCGACGCCGTCAACGGCCTCATCCGCCCGCCCAAGGACGGCGAGCGCTTCTTCGCGCTGCTGCAGGTGAAGACCGTCAACGGCGTGGAGATAGAGAAGATACAGCACCGCCCGCTGTTCGAAAATCTCACGCCGCTGCACCCCAACAAGCGCTTCCTGCTCGAGACCGGCAAGGGCGAGATGACCGGCCGCGTGATCGACCTCATCGTGCCCGTCGGCAAGGGCCAGCGCCAGCTCATCGTGGCCGCCCCCAAGACCGGCAAGACGATGATCCTGCAGCGCATCGCCAATTCGCTCGCCACCAACCATCCCGAGATAGAACTGATCGTGCTGCTCATAGACGAGCGCCCCGAGGAAGTCACCGACATGAAGCGCTCCGTGCGCGGCGAAGTGCTGGCCTCCACCTTCGACGAGCCGGCCGACCGCCACGTGCAGGTGGCCGAGATCGTCCTCGAGAAGGCCAAGCGCATAACCGAAATGGGCAAGGACGTGGTGGTGCTGCTCGACTCGATCACCCGCCTGGCGCGCGCCTACAACACCGTGGCGCCCTCCTCCGGCCGCGTGCTGTCCGGCGGCCTCGAGTCCACCTCGCTGCAGCGGCCCAAGCGCTTCTTCGGCGCGGCCCGCAATATAGAGGAAGGCGGCTCGCTGACCATCATCGCCACCGCCCTCGTCGAGACCGGCAGCCGCATGGACGACGTCATCTTCGAAGAGTTCAAGGGTACCGGCAACTCGGAAATTTACCTGGAGCGCAAGCTGGCCGACCGCCGCGTGTTCCCGGCCATCGACATCAACCGCACCTCTACCCGCAAGGAAGAGCTGCTGATGAGCGAGGACGAGCTGAACAAGGTGTGGATCCTGCGCAAGGTGCTCGCGCCCCTGTCCCCGATAGACTCGATGGAGCTGCTGATCAGCAAGCTCAATTCCACCAAGTCGAACAAGGACTTCCTGAAATCCATGGAGATAGGTTCGGGCCGCTGATGACGGGAGGGCGCTGGAAGATAGCCGCGGGGCTGGGGGTGCTGCTGGGAACGGCGGCGCTCTCTTCGGCCGTGGCGCCCGGCGTCTCGCCCTTCTACTACGCCCGCTTCTCCGTGCTGACGCCCCCGGGGCCGGCCGAGCCGCCCCCGGAGGCCTTCCGCCTCATCCCCCGCCTGATCCACGCCCGCCACAAAGTGGCCAAGGGCGACAACGTGCGCGCGCTGGCCTCGGCCTACGGCACGGACGTGCGCTCCCTGCAGAGCACCAACTCCAACGAGTTCATCTTCATGAGCCGCGGCGGCTACATCCGGGTGCACAACGGCAAAGGCCTGCTCTACGAGGTGACGGTCAACGGCGAGAGCCTGAACTCCATCTCCTCGCGCTACGTGGGCAAGGGGCGCGACCTGCGGGCCTTCAGGGCCGAGATCGTGGAGGAGAACGGCCTGCCGCCCTCCGCGCTGCTGCTCAACCACAAGTTCAAAAAAGGCGACAGGGTGTACCTGCCCTCGGTCTACGTGGACCTGGACACCTACCGCATGCCGCTGCGCAGCTTCGGCCGCATCAGCGGACGCTTCGGTTCGCGCTACCACCCCGTGCTCAAGCGCCGCATCTTCCACAACGGCACCGATATCCCCATGCCTATCGGCACCCCGGTGTACCCTTCCCGCTCGGGCACCGTCACCTTCTCCGGCTGGCGGGGCGGCTACGGCAATCTGGTGGAGGTGCAGCATAAGGACGGTTCGCGCTGCCGCTACGGCCACCTGTCGGTGCTGAAAGTGACCGCCGGCCAGACCGTGCAGAAGTCAAAGACCCTGCTGGGCAAGGTGGGTTCCACCGGCATGTCCACCGGGCCGCACCTGCATTTCGAGATCCTGACCCCGTCCGGCAAGTCGGTCAACCCGCTGGCCAAGATAGGCAAGAAATAGGGGGGCGGGCCGGAAACGGCTGAACAAGCGCCCCCGTTTATGCTATAATTTATATTCGGAAGCAACTTTAGAGGAAGGCTATGAAAAACGACATACACCCCAAATACACTCTCTGCGAGGTCTCCTGCGTCTGCGGTAACGCTTTCCAGACCCGCTCCGTGAAACCCTCGATCAAAGTCGAAATGTGCTCCGCTTGCCACCCGTTCTACACCGGCAAGCAGAAGATGCTCGACACCGCCGGCCGCGTGGAGCGCTTCAACAAGAAGTTCGCTTCCACCGAAGGCAAGATGGTAGAGCGCAAGGCCAAGAAGATAGCCGTGAAGGCCGTCTCCCCGCGCCACACCGTCAAGCGCAAGCTCTCCTCCGCCGCCACCGTGGCCAAGAAGGACGAGAAGCCCGCGGCGAAGGCCGCTCCCAAGGCCGCGCCGAAAGCCGAGACGAAGTAGCTTCGCTCCAGAAACGGGCGTTCCATTGCATGGGGCGCCCGTTTTTTCATATTAGGGGACGCTGCTTCCTATCTTCCTAACTCGGTAGGAACAGCATCCCAATGGACGCAGTAAAATCTAAGTTAGGAAGATAGGAAGCAGCGTCCCCTCTATGCTTGAAAAAGAGTTGGAAGCTATAAAGCGGGAGTTCGCCGAGATAGAGGCACGCCTGGCCTCGGGCGGCCTGCAGCCCTCCGAGATAGAAAAATTCTCCCGCCGCCACTCCGCCTGCCGCCAGATCCTCGACACCTCCGCCGCGCTGGACAAGGCCCTTAAAGAGGCCGAGGACACGCGCCAGATGTGCTCCAATACGGACCCGGAGATGGCCGCGCTGGCCGCCGCCGAACTGCCCGGCCTGGAGGCGAACGCCGCCGAGCTGGCCAAGCGGCTGCAGCTGCTGATCATCCCGCCGGACCCGGCGGATTCCAAGAACATCTTCCTCGAAATACGCGCCGGCGTGGGCGGCGACGAAAGCGCGCTGTTCGCCGGCGACCTGCTGCGCATGTACACCCGCTTCGCCCAGGTCATGGGCTGGCGGGCGGAGCTGCGCGACATGGCCACCACCGGCCTCAAGGGCATCAAGTACGCCGTGCTCTACATCTCGGGCCAGGACGTGTTCGCCTGGATGAAGTACGAGGGCGGCGTGCACCGCGTGCAGCGCGTGCCGGCTACCGAGGCCAGCGGCCGCGTGCATACCTCCACCGTCACCGTGGCCATCATGCACGAGGTGGACGAGGTGGAGATCAAGATAGAGGCCAAGGACCTGAAGATGGACACCTACCGCGCCAGCGGCGCGGGCGGCCAGAACGTCAACAAGGTGGAGACCGCGGTGCGCATCACGCATCTCCCGACCGGCATCATCACGGCCTGCCAGGAGGAGCGCTCGCAGGGCAAGAACCGCGCCAAGGCCATGGCCATGCTGGCCGCCAAACTGGCGCAGCTCAGCGAGGAAACCCAGGCCCGCGAGAACGCCGGGGCGCGCAAGGCGCAGGTGGGCACCGGCGACCGCTCCGAGAAGATCCGCACCTACAATTTCCCGCAGAACCGCGTGACGGACCACCGCGTGCAGATCTCCTGGCACAACATGCCGGAGATCATGGAAGGCAATATCAGGAACATCCTCGAAGAGGTCAGGCTGAACATAGGGAGAAAAAGTGAAAACAACAGCGGGCCGGATACTGACTGAGGCCGCCGCCCGCCTGACCGCGGGGGGCGTGGAAGAGCCGGCGCTGAACGCGCAATGGCTGCTGGCCGACGCTACGGGCGTGGAGCGCCTGCGCCTGCTGGCCGAGCCGGACACGCAGGTGGCGCCCGCCGCGCTCAAGAAGTTCAAGGCGGGGCTGCTGCAGAAAGAGCAGGGGCTGCCGCTGGCCTATATACTGGGCTGGCAGGATTTCATGGGGCTGCGCATCAACGTCGACAAGCGCGTGCTGGTGCCGCGCCCCGAGACCGAGGAGCTGGCCGGCCACGCCGCCGACTTCCTGCTGGGCAGGAAGGGCGAGCTCTCGGCGCTGGATTACGGTTCCGGCTCGGGCGCGATAGGCCTGTGGCTGGCGCGCCGCTTCCCGGCGCTGCGGGTGACCGGGGTGGAGATCTCAGCCCGCGCCATAAACTGCTCCGCCGACAACGCCCTGCAGCTGGGCCTGGCGGACAGGGTGAAGTTCGTGAAGGGCTCCACGCTGGCCGCCGTGCGCGGGCCTTTCGACATTATAGTTTCCAACCCGCCGTATATCCCCACCGGCGTGATCCCGGGCCTGGCCCCGGAAGTGCTCAGCGAGCCGCGCGTGGCGCTCGACGGCGGCGGGGACGGGCTGGACGTGGCGCGCATGCTGGTGCGCCTGGCCCCGGCGCGGCTCAAGAAGGGCGGCGCGATGATCATGGAGCTGGGCGGCGGGCAGGCCCCCCGGCTGCTGGCGGCCATGCCGGCCGCCGTCTGGACCGGCAAGAGGACTTTCAAGGACCTGTGCGGCGTGGAGCGGTTCCTGTTCGCGAGGAAAAAATAAATGGATAACTTCATCATACGCGGCGGCCGGCCTTTGAACGGGCAGACCACGATCAGCGGCTCCAAGAACGCCGCGCTGCCTATCCTGGCCGCCACGCTGCTGACCCGCGAAAAATGCGAGATCAAGAACGTCCCGGAACTGATGGACATCCGGTCCACCTTCGAGCTGCTCAACTACCTGGGCAAGAACTGCTTCTACGGCTACGGCAACTTCGTGGCCGAGGAACACGCGCAGCTGAAGCTGCACGCCCCCTACGACCTGGTGCGCAAGATGCGCGCCTCCATGCTGGTGTCGGGCCCGCTGCTGGCCCGCTTCAAGAAAGTGCGCTTCTCGCTGCCCGGCGGCTGCTCCATCGGCATGCGCCCCATCGACATACACCTGGAAGGTTTCAAGAAACTCGGCGCGGTAGTTTCCTATGAGAAAGGCGACGTGATCCTCACGGCGAAGAAGCTGAAGCCCGGCCGCGTGAAATTCCGCTTCCCCAGCGTGGGGGCCACCGAGAACCTGATGATGTGCGCCGCGCTGATAGAAGGCGTGACCACTCTGGAGAACTGCGCCCGCGAGCCGGAGATAGAGGACCTCGCAAACGCGCTGACCAAAATGGGCGCCCTGGTGGAAGGCGCCGGCACCCCGACGATAAAGATACACGGGGCCGCCTCGCTGAAAGGCCTTAAATATTCAGTGATGCCCGACCGCATAGAGGCCGGCACCTTCATGCTGCTAGCCGCCGCCGTAGGGGGGAAGATAAAGCTGCTCAACGCCGCCCCCAAAAACCTGGACGCGCTGATCCGCGCCATGAAGAAAGCCGGCATCAAGATCACGGCTTACAAGGATTCCTTGGAAGTAGAGGCGCCCCGCGGGCGGCCCAGGCCCGTGAGCGTGGTCACCAAGCCGCACCCCGGTTTCCCGACGGACCTGCAGGCGCCCTGGATGGCCTTTATGGCGCGCGCCAACGGCACGAGCGAAGTGCAGGAGCATATTTTCGAGAACCGCTTCATGCACGCGCCGGAACTGGTGCGCATGGGCGCCGATATCACGGTGACGGACAAGAAGGCCGTGGTGCGCGGCGTGGCGGAGCTGCTGGGCGCTCCGGTGATGGCCTCCGACCTGAGGGCCGGCGCGGCCCTGGTGGTGGCGGCCGCCGCGGCCAAGGGCAAGACGCTCATACGCCGCATATACCACATAGACCGCGGCTACGAGAAGCTGGAGCATAAGCTTAAAGACCTGGGCGTGGACGCGAGCCGGGTGAAAGCCTGAGGCATGACCTTTAAAGAAGCCGAAAAACTGCTGGTCTCGCGCCAGGACTTCGTCAAGAAGGACGGGTTCGGCCGCGTCTGGGCCTGCCTGGGCAAGCTGGGCAACCCGCAGCAGCGGCTCAAGACCGTGCACGTGACCGGCACTAACGGCAAGGGCTCGGTGTGCGCGCTCTACGAGGCGGCCGCCCGCGCGGCCGGGCTGAAGACCGGCCTGTTCATCTCGCCCCACCTGCTCAGCATGACCGAGCGTATACAGGTCGGCGGCGTCAATATAGGCGAGGAGACTTTCGCCGCGCTGTTCGAGGAAGTGTTCGCGGCCGGGCCGGACCTGAGTTTCTTCGAGCTGCTCACCTGCATGGCCTTCCTGCATTTCGACCGGGAGCGCACCGACCTGGCGGTAGTAGAGGTGGGCATAGGCGGGCGCTACGACACTACCAACGTGCTGGCCAAGCCGGAACTTTCGGTCATCACCTCGGTGGACCTGGACCACGTGAAGTTCCTGGGCGGCACCATCGCCGAGATCGCCGCGCAGAAGGCCGGCATCATCAAGCCCGGCGGCATCTGCGTGGCCCCGCTGCTCCCGGCGGAGGCGCGCGGGGAGATCTCCAGGGAAGCGGAGCTGCGCGCCGCGCAATGCCATTTTTTCGCGCCGTCTTTCGAGGTCGCGAACCGCGACTGGGAGAAGAGCCGCCTGCTGCTGCGGCACAAGAAGACCGGCGAGCTGTTTTCCTACGGGATCATGGGCGAGGGCCAGGTTTCCAACGCCACGCTGGCCTGGGAAGGGCTGGAGATCATGCGCGGCCTGGGCTGGCCCATCAGCCGCGCTCACGTCTCGGCCGGTTTCGCCGCCGTGCGCTGGCCGGCCAGGTTCCAGGCCGTTCGCGCCGGAGCGGAGTTCGGCGGCGCCCTTTTCGTCATAGACGGGGCCCACAACGAGGAGGCGGCCAGGGCTTTCGCCGCCACCTGGCGGGGGTCGCCGTTCGCGCGGCGCCCCGCGGCCTTCGTGCTGGGCATGCTGCAGGACAAGGAGCGCCGCGGCATACTGGAACTGCTGGCCCCGCTGGCGGCCAAGTTCATCCTTACGAAACCGGACTCGCCGCGCGCGGCCGATCCCTGCGCGCTGGCCGACGAGATTGCGGCCATCCGGCCGGACGCGGAGATAGAGGTGCAGGAGGATATAACGGCCGCGCTGGCGGCGGCCGCTCCGGGCGGCACGGCCGCCGTGGTGGGGTCCTTCTACCTCGCGGGCTCAGCGCTGAAAATACTCGGGGAAAAACAGGAGAGACCATGCTAGGCATAGGTATAGACATAGGCGGGACCAATACCAAGCTCGTGGTGGTCAACAAGGCCGGCAAGGCCCTGGCGCACGAGCGCTTCAAGACCGAGGCCGACAAGGGCCCGGCTTCCTTTATTAAGCGGCTCGGCGCGGCGGTGGACGGCCTGCGCCGCGACTACGGCCGGCAGCTGGTGTCGGTGGGCATAGGCGCCGCCGGCGACGTGGACCCCGAACGCGGCGTGCTGCGCTTCGCGCCCAACCTGGGCTGGCGCAACGTCAAGCTGACCGCGCCGCTGGAGAAACTGACCGGCCTGCCCTGCGCCATGGAGAACGACGCCAACATGGCCGCCTGGGGCGCCTACGAGATAGAACTCAAGCGCAAGCTCGACGACGTGCTGACGCTCACGCTGGGCACCGGCATAGGCTCGGGCATGGTGATAGACGGCAAGCTTTACCACGGCTCCTCCGGCTGCGCCGGAGAAGCCGGGCACATGAAGATAGTGCCCGACGGCAGGCTCTGCGGCTGCGGCGGCAAGGGCTGCCTGGAGGCCTATTGCGGCAGCGGCGCCATCATGCGGCGCGCCCGCGAGCTGGTTAAGAACGAAGCCGCCTACGTTAAAAAATTCGCGGACCCGGCCCGGCCCAGGTTCAACACGATCTGCCTGACCCGGGCGGCGGAAGCCGGCGACCCCGCCGGGCGCAAGGTCTGGGCCGAGACCGGCCATTACCTCGGCATGGGTCTGGCCGGCCTGATACTGTTGATCAACCCCGGCTGCGTGGTCCTGACCGGCGGTGTGTCCAGGGCCAGGAAATGGTTCCTGCCCTCCATGCTGGAAGTGCTGAAAGACCAGCAGATAAAGACCCCCTTCGCCAGGGTGAAGGTGAAGATCTCCGACGACGCCGACCTGGGCTCCCACGGGGCGGCCCTGTTCGGCCTGGAGCGGGCACTGAAATAAGGCTTTACTCTAAGTGAAAAACCTCCTGGCCGCCCTCCTGCTCGCCGCCGCCGCTCCCGCGGCGGCCTACGAGCTGCCGTCCTCGACCGGCGCGCACCGCGTGCGCTTCGAGGCGGACCAGGCCGGCTTCAACGAATATACCCGCGAGATACAACTGCAGGGCAACGTGCGCCTGGAGGAACTGTCCGAGGAGGGCAAGCAGCTCAAGCTGGTGCGCGCGCATGAGCTGAACGTCAGCATGTCGAGCCGCACCGTCTCGGCGCCCTCCGACTTCGTGATAGACGACGACACCGGCACCGCCTACGGCAAGAGCGGCTTCTTCAGCTACGGCGAAAATCACGGCTACATCAACGACGGCCGCTTCCAGCACGGCAACTTCATCTTCCGCGGCCGCTCCATCAACTTCGACAAGGACGGCTACGTCTACAAGCGGGCCAGCCTGACCAGCTGCGACGAGGACCCGCCGCATTACCGCATCAGGGCCTCGCGCATCCACCTCGCCCCCGAGCGCTATTTCGTGGCCTACAACACCGTCTTCTTCCTGGGGCGCGTGCCTATCTTCTACCTGCCGGTGCTCTACAAGCCGATGGGCCGCGGCACGCCTTTCGTCACCAGCCTGTTCCCCGGTTACGACGAGCGCAACGGCGCCTTCCTGAAGTCCAACTACATGTACCGGGTCAACCCGCACATGCGGGTGAAGGCCTACCTGGACTATTTCTCCAAGCGCGGCCTGGGCACCGGCGGCGAGTTCGACTACCGGCAGGAGGGGAAGAACATCACCAACCTCTCGGCCTACCGCATCCGCGAGCATGGTCAGGCTACGGACCGCTGGGGCATGAACGGCGGTTTCTGGCACGCCTTCAACCGGTTCAGCGAGTCCGACCCGGCGCAGTATTACGGCCAGTCCTTCTTCCGGCTGCTCTCGGACCCGTCGTTCAACAACGATTTCTTCCGCACCAACCCTTTCGCCGTCAGCCCGGACAAGCAGGCGAGCCTCGCCTTCACGCGCAAGACCAATTACACGGTGACGCGCGTGAGCGCCTACGGCCGCGACGAGCGCTCCGCGGCCGACCAGGAGAAGTTCGTGAAAGCCTACGAGTCCGCGCCGCGCCTGGACTTCAACACGGTGCCCTTCGCGATCCCAAAGGTGCCGGTGCTCAACACCTTCTCCGGCTATTTCGAGAACGTCCGGGAATACGGCACAGGTTACTACCAGAAGAAGGGCCGCGCCAACTGGGGCGTGTCCAAGACGGTGCCGCTGAGCCGCCGCGTGATACTTTCGCCCTCGGCCTTCTTCGACCAGTCCGTGGCGCTGTCCACGGCGCCGGCCGCCGGGGATATCTGGACCGGGCGCTACGGCGGCGCGGTGAACCTGCGCTACGACCGCCTGTGGGGTTCCCTGGACCTGCGCTACGCCTCCACCCGGCGCATGCGGGAGAATGACTTCTCCGTGGACCTGAGCTCGACCGACAAGGGACAGGAACTTGAGTCTTTCTACGCCGACCTGTTCATCATGCCGCGCCATAACGTTTATTTCCGGGCGCGCACCTCCTACGACCTGCGCAATTACTACACCGCCTCTTTCGCGCGGCGCCTGTCCCCGCTGATCGCCGAGGCCTATTATTCGCCGCGCCCCACGCTGGACCTCTACGCGCAGAATTCCTACAGCTTCGCCACCGGCAACCAGGGTTTCGTCGGGCAGGCCACGGTGGGCGGGACCGGGTCCTATTTCAGCGCCGGCGTGGCCAATTACAGCACCGACCCCGAGGCCTGGGTGATCAGCAACACGCTGGGCTTCAAGCCGTGGCGGACCTCCAAGTGGCGGGCCGAGGCCGTGCTGCGCTACCGGTTGGTGCCCGACGGTTTCGGCAAGCTAGAGAGTTTCAGGTTCTTCGAGAAGGCCGTGACGCTGTTCCGCGACTTCCACGACTTCCGCACCAGCTGGGACTTCAGGGTGCGCTCCGGCGGCGTGAAGGAGTTCTTCTTCTTCGTGAACCTGAAGATGAACGACCCCGACCGCTACGACACCCTTGAGCAGAAGTCGCGCGCCTACTGGCACCCCTGGCGCCGCAGCGACGCCGTCAGGGATTAATATTTTCTTTTCGGGGCTGACGAGGGGATGCCCTCGCAGGGGCCTCACGAAGGCGAGGCTTGCGCAGCGCCGAGCCTGAGTGAAAGAGCGAGGCCACGGTGTGGCCGAGCGTACCCGGAGAGGGCGTCCCCTTGGCAGCCCCCTCCGAGGGCATACCCCAGGCGGCCTCGCAGAAGTTGGCCCTCTCCGTGCGGGCCGCTTCAACGCTGAATTTGAAAATGATAAACTTTAGGGATAGGGAAGGATAATATGACAAAACCGCTTTGGCTCGTTACCGGCGGGGCCGGGTTCATAGGCTCCAACATAGTGGAAGAACTGCTGCGGCGCGGCTGCCGCGTGCGCGTGTTCGACAATTTCTCCACCGGCAAGGAAGAGAACCTAGCCCCGTTCAAGGGCAAGTTCGAGCTGGTGCGCGGCGACCTGCGCGAGCCGGCCGACCTGAAGAAGGCCATGCGTGGCGTGACCTACGTGCTGCACCAGGCCGCCTTCCGCTCCGTGCCCAAGTCCGTGGACAACCCGCGCGCCGCCAACGACAATAACGCCACCGGCACCCTGAACGCCCTGATGGCAGCCAAAGAGGCCGGCGTGAAGCGCTTCGTCTACGCCGCTACCAGCTCCGCCTACGGCGAGTGCAAGGTATTCCCGCAGACGGAAAGCCTGCCCACGATGCCGGTTTCGCCCTACGCCGTCAGCAAGCTGGCCGGCGAGAATTACTGCCGCGTCTACGCCCGGACCTTCGGTCTGGAGACCGTGGCGCTGCGCTACTTCAACGTGTTCGGTCCCCGCCAGAACCCGGAGTCGATGTATTCCGCCGTGATCCCGCGCTTCATGGAGCTGCTGGTGCAGGGCAAGCCGCTGGAGATCCACTGGGACGGCAAACAGTCCCGCGACTTCACCTACGTCGCCAACGTCGTGGACGGCAATATCCGCGCCGCCCTGGCTCCGTCCAAAGTCTCCGGCCTCACGATCAACGTGGCCACCGGCACCAATATCTCGCTGCTCGACATAGCCCGCGAGCTGGAGAAGATCACCGGCCGGAAGACGGCAAAGCTCTTCTCGCCCAAGCGCAAGGGCGACATCCGCAAGACCTATTCCGACATCACCCTGGCCCGCCGCCTGCTCGGCTACAAGCCGCTGGTGAAGTTCCCCGAGGGGCTGCGGCTGACCTGGGATTACTTCTCGGCCAAATGGGGGAAGAAATGATATTCAACGTCTCGGCTTCTTCCGGCTGGATAGAAGTTGTGTGCGGCAGCATGTTCTCGGGCAAGACGCAGGAACTGATACGCCGCCTGAAGCTGGCGAACATCGCCAAGCAGAAGGTGCAGGTGTTCAACTCGCACCTCGACGTGCGCTACGCCAAGGAGCATCTGGTCTCGCACGACAAGTCCACGCTGGCCGCGCACCCGGTGAAGAGCGCCAGGGAGATCCTCAAGGCCGTGGATAAGGACGCGCAGGTGGTGGGCATCGACGAAGCTCACTTTTTCGGCCCCGAGATAGTGGAAGTGGCCCAGAAGCTGGCCAATTCCGGCCGCCGCGTCATCGTGGCCGGCCTGGACCAGGACTACCGCGGCGAGGCTTTCGACAACATGGCCAAGCTGATGGCGGTGGCGGAGTTTGTCACCAAGAACCTGGCCATCTGCATGGTCTGCGGCAACCCGGCGCATTTCAGCCAGCGCCTGACCGATTCCGGCAAGCGCATCGTGGTCGGCGCCGGCGACAAGTACGAGGCCCGCTGCCGCAAGTGCTTCCAGCCGGAAAAATAAAATGTACCGCTCCGAAAAATTCAACCCCACGCTGTTCGGCAAACTGTTCCACCTGGGCTCCAAGCTGGCGGAAGGCAACCGCTGGCTGCGCCTGGCCGAGGCCCTGCCCTGGGAGCGCCTCGACGAGGAATACGGCAAGCATTTCGCCGCCGGCCAGGGCCGCCCCGCCAAGGATTCCAGGCTGGTCTGCGGCCTGCTGGCCGTCAAGCAGCTCAAGAACCTCTCCGACGAGGACGCCGTAGCCGAGTTCATGGAGAGTCCGTACATTCAGGCTTTCTGCGGTCAGGAGTATTTCGCGGTGGAGGACGTCACCAACCCCGGCATCCTGTCGGAGCGGCGCAAGCGCCTGGGGCCGGAGTTCCTCGCGCTGCTGGACGCCGAGCTGGCCGCCGCGCTGAAGGCCAACCGCGACCTGAAGTTCCGCTCCGCCAAGGCCGCGCAGGAAGGCGGGCTCTGGGCCGCGCTGCTGGAAAAACTGCGCTCTTTCTTCCCCTGAACGCCCGGTCCGGGCAATAAAAAAAGCGGAACGCCTGTTCCGCTTTTTTTGCGTCCCGCCGGCGCCCTTACGGGCCCCAGTTCGGGGTGAAAGAATTCCCCTTCATGTCGGTCAGAGGGTGCGGGGCGCTGCCGTCCGCGTCCATGACGAAGATCTCGCGCTTGCCGCGCCGCGTGGAGGTGAAGGCGATGAACCTGCCGTCGGGGGACCAGGACGGGTCTTCGTTGTCGCCGGCGCCGCTGGTAAGGCGGCGCACCTGGCTGCCGGTGGGGTCGGTGACGAAGATGTTGAGCTTCTCCTTGCGGGTCTCGCGGCCGGCGAACACTATCCACTCGCCGGAGGGGGACCAGGACGGGGAGTCGCACCAGTTGAAGCGGGTGAGCTTGCGGGTTTTGCCGGAGGCCATCTCCAGCACGAAGATCTGCGGGTTGCCGGCGCGGTCCGAGACGAAAGCCGCCTCCTTGCCGTCGGGGGACCACGTGGGCGAGGAGCTGACGCCGAAGCCCTTGAGCAGTTTCTTGGCCTTCTTGGTGACGATGTCCAGCGCGTAGATGCTGGGATCGTCTCCGCGGGACATGGTCATCAGCATCGTCATGCCGTCGGGGGAGACGCCGCCGGGGATATTGAGCCCCTGGAAGGTGGTGAACGGCTTTATCTTGCCGGCCTTCAGGTCTATCTCGAACATGTCCGGGTTGCCCCAGCGGTAGGTGGTGAAATAGATGCGGTTGCCGTCCTGCGACCAGCGCGGCAGCAGGCTGATGCTGTTGTCGGAGGTGAGCCGGGTCAGGCTTTCCCCGTCGTAGTCGGCCATGTAGATCTCTTTGCGGCCGGTGGAGTTGTTGGCGAAGGCCAGCTTGGAGGCCGCTATGCCGCGCTTGCCGGTCAGGCGCAGCACCACGTCGTCGGAGAACATGTGGGCGGCGCGGCGCAGGGCGCGCTTCTCGCCCTGATAGAACTTTTCCGTCAGTTTTTTGCCGGTGGAAAGGTCGTAAAGGACGGCGGTGAGGGTCCAGATATTCCCGGCGTCGCGGACCCGGCCGGTAACAAGGTGGCCAGCCAGCCCTTTCCACCAGGCCAGCGACTCCTTGGAGGCGTCGAGGTTGGCGGGGGACAGGGCGTCCTCCTTGAGGTCGAAATAGCGGGAGTAGAGGAGGTCGGCGCGGATGATGTCCCTGAAGGTCTCTGCCAGGGCGAGGTCCTCGGGGCTCTGCGGCCGGGCCGGGAGGAACTGCGCCAGGCCCAGCGCGGCCTTTTTAGTTTCCTGGCCGCCGGCGACGCCTATGTAGACGTCCGCTCCGGCCGCGGCGCCTGGAGCGGCCGCGAGCAGGGCGGCGAGCAGCAGCGGCCTGAGCATCAGCCTTTCTTGGCGGGGGCCTTGGCCGGGGCTTTAGCCGGAGCCTTGGCGGGGGCCGCGGGTTTGGGGGTCAATTTGGCTATCTGGTCCTTGGCCGTTTTGGCTTCCTGGGACTGGGGGAAATCCTTTACCACCGACTTCAGGTATTTGAGGGCTTCGTCCTTCTTGTCTTCGGGCAGCTTCAGCAGGGCCATGGCGTACTTGAGGCGCGCGGACGGCACGCGGGGGCTGGTCGGGAACTTCTCGAGCACGGTGGCGTAGGCCAGCGCCGACTCCTGCCAGCGCTCCTTGAGGTAGAGCGATTCGCCCAGGTGAAAGTAGGCGCCTTCGGCCATTTCTCCGCCGGGGAACTTGGCCAGGTAGGCCTTGAAGCCGGTGGCCGCGCCGTCGAAGTTATTGTTGAGGAAGGCGTTGTAGGCGTCGTTGTAGAGCTTGGCGGGCAGCAGCGAGGCTTCCACCTGCTCCTGCTGTTTGCGGATGGTCTGGCCTATGGCGTTGACCCGCTTGCCCATGGACGAGTCCATCTCGTCGAGGCGGGCGCCGAGGCGGTCCATCTGGCCGGAGAAGTCCTTCATGCTCTCGGAGGAGGAATTGAGGCTCCTGGAGAGCTCCTCCATCTTTACGGCCAGCTCGGCCTGGTTCTTCTGCATGTTGGTCAGGCTGGTGTTGAGGTCGTCCATCTGGCTCTGCATCTGCAGCATGTCCTGCTGCGTGGCTACGCAGCCGGTGGCCAGCAGGCAGGCCGGGATCAGGAATAAGACTTTTCTGAAAGACATTTAGTTGGCCTTGACCTTGGTTTCGGCGCGGCGGTTCTGCAGCCAGCAGGCGTCGGAGGCCTCGCCGCAGACCGGCTTTTCTTCGCCGTAGGAGATGGTGCCCATGACGCTCTCCGGCACGCCGAGGCGCACGTAGTAGTCGCGCACGGACTTGGCGCGCTTCTGGCCCAGGGCGAGGTTGTATTCCACGGTGCCGCGGTCGTCGCAGTGGCCTTCCACCACCACGGTCCAGTCCTTGCGGGCCTTGATCAGCTCGGCGTTGGCCTGCAGCACGGCGCGGGTCTCTTCGGAGAGCTCGTAGCGGTCGTAATCGAAGTTGACGGTCTTTATCGTCTCCAGGGCGGCGAATTCGCCGCCGCGGATGTCGCCCTCGGTGGAGGCGTCGGCCCCTTCCTGTATGTCGAGCGTCGGGATGGTGGCGGTTTCGGCGGTCATGTCCGGATTGTCCCCGGCCGCGCCCTTTACGTTCTTCTTGTTGCAGGAAGACAGGGTGAAAGCCGCGAGCAGCGGCAGGGCGAAAGCGAGGAGCAGGTGCTGTTTCTTCATTACTGGGACCTCCGTAAACTTTGTATCAACCTATAATCTATAATAATTTTCGCGCCTTTACAATAAGGAGTAGTTTCAGGCCGCTATGTAGAGACCGGCGGAGAGCAGCAGGCCGAAGACGGCCACCAGTTTCCCCGTTTCCGGTACCAGGACGGAATAGTCCCCGCGCGCGGCCATCCGGAACAGCCGCAGGGCCAGCGGCACCGAAACCGCGCAGAAGACCGGGGGCCAGATGCTGCCGAAAGTGAGGGAGAAGAAATAGGGCAGGGCTATCAGCGCGTAATAGAATTTCAGCGCCCCGCCCGGCCCCAGCGCCGCGGCCAGGGTGGTAAAGCCGGCTTCGCCGTCGCCCCTGGCGTCGCGCATGTTGTTGGCGTGCAGGATGCCCACTATCAGCAGGCCGAGCGGGATGGAGGCCCACAGCGCCTCGGGCAGGAAGGCCCGCGCCTGTATCAGGGCCGTGCCGGTAACTATGAAGGGGCCGAAAGCGAAAAAGATGCCGATATCCCCGAGCGTCCTGTACTTGTAGGCGAAGCCGGTGCCGGTGTAGAACCAGGCCAGGGCGAAGCCGGCCGCGCCCAGCCATACCAGGCCGGGCACGCCGTTCTTGAAGGCCAGCAGAAAGCCGATGGCGCCTCCGGCGGCGAACAGGCCGAGGGCCGTCAGCAGCATGGCCCGGGGCGTCATCAGACCGTCCACCAGGCCGCGGTCGTCCGCAGTTTCGGGGCGGTCCACGCCGTTCTTGAAGTCGAAATAGGTGTTGGCCAGGTTGGACGCCGAGTGCACGACGAAGGCCGCGACGAAGGTCAGCGCGAAATCCAGCCAGGAGAACGCGCCGTGGCGCCAGGCCACCACCGAGCCGAGAACTACCGGCGCCAGCGAGGCCGGCCAGGAATAGGCGCGCAGTATGATGAACCATTTCTTCATATTCGTAGTCCTCTTTATATATGCGGAATTAAGCGGTGCGCGCGCAGAGCGCGGCCAGGAAATCCTTGAGCGCGGCCCCGCCCTCCGGGGAGGGAAAGCCGTCTATGACGGGCGCCAGGTCGGCGATCTTGCCGGCCGCCGCCTGCCTGGCGGCCGCGGCGAAACCGCCCTTGCGAACCAGATCGGCCAGCGCCAGCGCCGGCGCCAGGTCGGCTCCGGACCCGGCTCGCGTGGCGGCAAGCAGCCGCTCTGCTTCGGGGCCCGCAGCGGGGTCGTTGAGGGCGAGGATAAGCGGCAGGGTGAACTTGCCTTCCCGCACGTCCTTGAGGGTTTCCTTGCCGCAGGCTTCGGCGTCACCCTCGAAATCCAGCACGTCGTCTATGATCTGGAAGGCGCAGCCGGCTTCCTCGCCCACGCGGGCGCAGCCGGCCAGCAGGGCCGGCTTGTCGGAGAGCCGCCCGGCGGCCAGGGCGCACCAGCGGAACAGGGCACCGGTCTTGAGCGTCACTATGCGCTCGGCGGCGGCGGCGGAGATCTTTTTGCCTTTGGAGGCTTCCTCTATGAGCGCGCCCTCGGTCATGCGCCGTACGGCCTGCATCAGGCTTTCGCCGAGGTCGGGAGAGGCCAGGCGCGCCGAGTCCATGGCCATGGCTATCAGCAGGTCGCCCACCAGTATGGCGGAATTGACGCCGGCCTGGTCGTAAAGGGTAGGCAGCCCGCGGCGGTAGCGGGCTTCGTCTATGCAGTCGTCGTGGAGCAGCGAGGCGGTATGGGCCAGTTCGGCGGCCGCCGCGGCCTTTTCGGCCCTGGCGGCGTCGGAACCCAGCGCGCCCGCCATCAGCAGCGTGAAGCGCGCCCTGGCGGCCTTGCCCAGGAAGCTGAAGGGGTATTTGCCGAAGTCGAAGATCTCCTTGTCCACGGCGGCCAGCTCGGCGGCGATGGCCGCCTTCACCAGGCGCAGGGACTCTTCGATATTTCCGACAGTTTTTGTCATATAACCACGATATTCTAGCATTAAAATTAATATAATCCCTATCATGGAAAACACCGGCGGGCATCACTGCGAACACCACCATGAAGACCCCCACGGGCACGGTCGCAAGGACCGCCATGAGCACCGGCGTGAGGAGCTCCACGGGCACGGCTGCGCCCATGGCCACGTCCACGGGGCGGGCGCGCAGCGCGGCGCCCTGAAAGCCGCCTTCTTTATCACCGCCGGCTTCATGGTGGCGGAGGCCGCCGGCGGCCTGCTGACGGGCAGCATGGCCCTGCTCAGCGACTCGCTGCATATGATGACCGACGCCGCCGCCCTGGGCATGAGCTTTTTCGCCTCCCGGCTGGCCTCGCTGAAGCCGGATTCTTCCCGCACCTACGGTTACCGCCGGGCCGAGGTGGTGGCCGCCCTGGCCAACGCCATGCTGCTCTGGATCCTTTCAGGCTATATGCTGCGCGAGGTGTACGAGCGCTTCCATAACCCGGTGGCCGTGCTCTCCGGCCCCATGCTGGCGGTGGCCGTCCTGGGCCTGCTGGCCAACCTGGCCAGCGCCTGGATACTGCACGGCCACAGCGCCGACAATATCAACATCCGCGGGGCCTTTCTGCACGTGGTCAGCGACCTGGCCGGCTCGGTGGCGGCCATAGCGGCCGGCCTGATCATCTATTTCACCGGCTGGTACCGGGCTGACACCATAGTCTCCCTGCTGATAATAGCCCTCATCCTCTTCAGTTCCACCCGCCTGCTCAGGGAGGCTTTCCACATCCTCATGGAGGGGGCCCCCCGGGACCTCTCCCTGCCGGAGCTGGAAAAAGCCCTGCGGGGCATAGACGGGGTCTCGGACGTGCACGAACTGCACGCCTGGAGCCTCTCCACGGGTTTCAACGCGGTCAGCGCCCACCTGGTGGTCCGGGACCCGGCCAGGCAGCAGGCCGCGCTTAAGGCCGCCACCTGCGGCGTGGCGGCCGCCTTCGGCATACGGCATACCGTGTTCCAGGTGGAGGCCGAACCTGTGGAAAACTCCTCCTGCGACATCTGCTCCTGAACCGTATCATAAGTCACATACTTTCGGATTGACTTAGTCCTACATCAAACCTATAATCTTGGTAATGGTTAAGGGGACCTTTTTCGGCCCGCCCCGCGGGCTATATCGTGCTATACAGACAGGAGTTCTTATGCGTTATCTATTTTCTTTGATACTGCTGGCCGCCCTTTGTCCCGGCCTGCGCGCCGCCTACATAGACTCCGTGCGCGGCAACGTGGACCTGAAAAAGTCCGGCGCCCCGGACTGGACGCGGCTGGCCGACGGGGAGAAGACCCGCCTGGCGCCGGGCGACGAGCTGCGCACCGCCCGCGCCTCTACCGCCGACATCTTCATGGACGACGGCTCGCGCGTGAAACTGGCGCCGCTCTCCGCCTTCAAGATGACCGCCGAGAACAAGGATTCGGTCTCGCTCGGCCTGTATTTCGGCCGCGTGCGCTCGTGGGTGAAGAAGTTCTCCAAGAAGTTCGAGGTCCGCACCCCGTCGGCCGTCTGCGCAGTGCGCGGCACCGATTTCATGGTGTCGGCCGACGCCGACGGCAACAGCCGCGTGGAGGTTTACGAGGGCAGCGTGCTGGCCGGTGACAGCCGCGGCAACACCGCGCTGGTGCGCGAGGGGCAGTTCTCCGACATCCCCAACGGCGGCAGCATGCGCGAGCCGGGCGACAACCCCAACGAGCCCGGCGACATGAACTCCGCCGTAGGCGACCCCCGCCAGGCGGCCCGCGCCGAGATCTACGGCGAGATCTCTAAAGAGGACGTGCTGGCCCGCGCGCAGGAGGAGATGCAGTCTGCCGAGTACCAGATGCGCAAGACCGCCATCGACGCCTTCGGCAACCGGGTACGCATGGAGGAGTACACCATCCGCCCCGCCGACAACCAGTTCAAGTACGTGGTGCTCAACACCCGCGGCGACCGCTTCGATTTCGGCAAGATCCTCTTTACCTTCAACGCCGCTCTCCCCGCGGACCTCTCGCAGGCCACGGCCAACATGATCACCTCGCCCGGCGCCACGGCCCCGGCCTGGTACCTGACCGAGATGAACAGCGTGATGAGCAACACCCTCGACAAGGTCACCGAGGACGCCGCGGGCGGCAGCATGGAGTATAACGGCAGTCTTACCAACCCCGCTTACAACCTGGTCTTTAATAATTATTCCTTTTACGCCGCCGGCCCGGCCGAGGCCAACGACAACGGCGGCCTGGGCAAGTGGCTCTGGACCAAGACCAACTACAACGTGGGGACCAACACCACGGGCGGGCTGACCTACCTGGGCCAGCCGACGGCCATAATCACCGACCAGTCCTCGCCCTCCGGCTCCGACGTCTTCCACACCTTCACCAAGAACACCTACGGAGACGGCACCTGGATAGGCGCGCAGGACTTCGTGCTGTTCGACGACGGGGATATCCTTTCCCTGGGCGACTTCAGCAGCGGCCTGGGCGCGGGGGAGACCGTGGACCAGGTCACCGACCGGCTCAATTTCGAGCGCGTCTATACCAGCTCGCTGTTCGGCGGGCGCACGATAGACGTGATGTACTCGGCCAAACTGCTCAAGGACGCCGGCCTGCTGCGGTTCGAGTGAGCCGGACCGCTTTATAAGGATATAACCGTAAACTTATGATAAAGAACCTTAAACTCTCCGCCGCGCTCCTCGCCTGCTGCCTGTCGCCCCTGCAAGCCGAAATGAAGATCACCCCCGTGGCCAGCGTCAATTTGCTGGGCGGCAAGTATTTCCTGGATTCCGACGCGGCCTCCTTCCAGGGCCGCGTGGACGCCTTCGTTTCCCCGGTGATAAACCTCGCCGAGGGCCGCGACCTGATCCCGGTCTACTCCGGCAACTACTCCGGCACGCAGGATATACAGGAACTGGCGGGCGGCGGCGTGCTGACCCGCAAGCGCCAGACGCATACCTTCTCGCTGAAGTACGTGCATACCAACGAGTTCAATAAGTACAAGCCCCGCCTCTCCTACTCGCTGGCCCGGATCAAGGAGACCAACGACGAGGATTGGGGGGACGGCCTGTTCGACTATAACACGCTGTCCGCCGGCTTCGAGGCCGAACAGGAGCGCCCGCACGGCACCTTCACCGAGTCCTACGACTTCTACAGCGTGGCCTACCCCAACTACAGCACGCTGCTCAGCGACTCGCAGTCCGTTTTCAACGACACCACCACCTTCAACGAACTGTCCACCAACGCCGGCGAGAACCCGATGGACAACATGAGCCACCGGCTGGCCTTCGGCTACGCCTGGTTCCCGGAGCCGCTCAATATGAAGGCCGGCTACGATATCACTTACCGCACCTACGGCGACCAGGCCGTGACGGCCAGGCCCGTCACCGGTCAGTCGCCGTTCAAGAGCGACACGCGCGCCGACATAGCCCAGAACTTCAGCCTGAAGGCGGCCCGCGTGGTAAAGCCGCTGTTCCTCAACGTCGGGGCCAGGGCCGGCTGGCTGAGCTCCAACCAGGGCTCCTACGATTCGGCCCGCAGCAAGTACATGGAAGACTATTACAGCTACGTGGACGTGCAGGTGAGCCCGTCGATGACGCTGGCCCTCAAGAACGGGGTGCAGTTCGGCTTCAGCCTCGACTGGCGCCGGGTGTTCTACCTGGGCCGCCTCAAGCAGGACGCCGCCGGCAATTACGGCTCGGACGAGATAGACCAGACCTACTGGCTCACCTCCATCTCGGCCAGGTACCCCCTTTTCAGCAGGTTCTTCGCGCGCGCGGCGTACAACTACCAGGTATCTTCTTCCAACATGCGCTACGAGGACAATTACAGGTACAACTACCGGGCCAGCACCTACCTGATGGGCCTGGAGTGGGAGTTTTAAGCCGCGGGGCTGTCACTAGCGTCGTATACGAGGCAAGTTAGCGGTCGTACGGAGACTATTATGCTCAAGATGAACAAACTTTCTATTTTTCTGGGTGGCCTGCTGGCCCTGGCGCTGTCGCCCTCGGCCGCGCTGGCCCAGATGCCCGGAGCGCTGAACATGCAAGAGCTGGCCAACGGCTCCACGGTCTTCCTGACCCCGGCCTATACCTGGCAGAGCGACGACTGGAGCAAAGAGAGCAATATCGTCCGCGACCCCGCCGGCAACGTCTACCTGGCCGGCACTTTCTCGCCCGACGGCGGCAGCACGCAGCGGCCCTTCATACGCAAGATCTCCCCGGCCGGCGTCACCCTCTGGACCAGCACGGTCTCCAATACCGCCAATCCCTCCAGCTACGCCGATTACGGCCGCGGCGTGGCCCTGAGCCCCGATTTCGCCTACGTCTACCTGCTTAGCGTCAGGGACAACTCCGGCAACGTCGAGGTTGTGGTCAATAAGTATTCCGCCGCGGGCGTGGAGCAGTGGGCCGCTGGCGGTGTGGTTTACAATTCCGATTGGGGCAACAACGCCTACGACATCACGGCCGACGCCGGCTACGCCTATGTGGCCGGTACCAGCAAGAACGACATCGCTATCTTCCAGTTTCCGGTAGGCGGCGGCGCCGCATCGGCTACTATTTTTAACGGCGGCGACAACTTCAACACCGCCTACGCCATACACCAGAACACGGATTATCTCGCCGTGGCCGGCACCGTCTACGACGGCAAGGACTATAACGACCCCGCCGACCTGGAGTACGGCAACGAAATCTGGGTGGCCAAGTACCAAAAATCCAATATGGCCCAGGTGTGGGCCAGCACCTATACCTCCGCCAGTCACCCCGAATGGGGCTACGACGAGGCCCATGCCGTGAAGATAGACTCGGTGGGCAACGTCTACGCTGCCGGCTTCTACTATAGCTACGACTCCGGCTCCGACATCTGGCTGGGCAAGTTCGACTCCGCCGGCAATTTGGTTTTCGCCAAGACCAAGAACGGCCTCTCCAACGGTTACGACAAGGCCTTCGGCCTGGCGCGCGACGCTGCCGGCAATATCTACGTTACCGGCAAGATGGAGGCCTATACCCTTAACCAGGGCGACAACGTGTGGCTGGGAAAATATTCGCCCGCCGGCGCGCTCCTTTCCGAGGTAACGACGCACCGCAACCAGGAGACGGGTTACGACGTGGAGGCGGCCAGCGACGTAGTGGTGGTGGGCGGCGCCTTCGACCAGGATTACGGCGTGCTGGTGGTGGCGCAGGAGCAGTTCGGCGCGCCGCAGCAGCTGATGGCCGGCCCCGGCTGGTACACCGGCTCTGTCAACCTGTTCTGGACCTTCGACAGCCCCGGCGACTATGACTACAGGGTGCAGTACGCCACCTACCCGGCCTACGCCTGGAACGTGAACACCCCCGGCCTGCCCGCCGGCACTTTCACCGGCATGACCGCCGGCCAGACCGTAGACACGCCCGTGAACGGCCTGCCGGTGCGCCTCGACCATACCGTCTGGTCGAATACGCCGGAACCGGTATATTATTTCAGGGTCTGGACCAGCCCGGCCGGGGCCAATACCTGGACCGCGCTGACCAATACGGCCAGCGCCGCGCCCAACGCTCCTTATAACTATTGGAACTATAGTTCCCGCGGGCAGGACAGTTTCTGGGTGTTCAACAGCGCCCTGGCCCCTTCCGCGGCCATAGCCAGGGACGTTTCCAGCAACACCTATATCGCCTACGGCAACAGCATGGGCGGCGTGGCCATAGTCAAGATGGACCAGTACGGCTCCGCCCAGTGGACCAGTTTCTACAACCACGCCTCCATCAACGGCCGCTTCGTGGTCAACCGCCTCAAGCTCGACCTCGACGGCAATATCTATGCCGTCGGCATGATAGCCGACCAGATGACGCCAGACCAGCACGACGCCTGGATAGCCAAGTTCAATCCGCTGGGCGTGAAGGTCTGGGACGACGTGATGGCGGGCTTTGCCGGAGAGTCCGACAGCTTCTCCGCCATCGCTTTCGACTCGCTGGGCAAGGTTTACGCCGGCGGTGAAAAAGCCATGGATGCGGGCGACGACGACGCCATGGTGCTGGCGAAGTACGAGCCGGCCCGCATGGCCCCGGCCCCGCAGATCATCGACAGCATTACTTACAAGGGGTCCACCCCGGCCGGTTCTCCCGCCTCTATCTGGGGCCTGGCCGTGGACGGCTCCGACAATATCTACGCCGGCGGCTATTTCTCTTCGCTGAGCGGCACGGCGATCGACCGCGACGCCGCCATAGTGAAGTTCAATACCTCGCTGGGCATAACCGGTACGGCCTCCTACGCCAACGCGCAGAACGCGGACGTGGAGGGTTGGGATATCATCGCTGACCTGCTGGTCAACGGCTCGGATATCTACGTGGCTGGCCAGAAGAACATGAACGTCGCGCTGTCCACCACCAGCTTCTGGTTGGCCAAGCTCGGCGCCGCGTCGCTGGATACGATAGCCTGGAGCGACGCCTATAATTCCGCCGACGACCTGGACGCCGCCGCTTACGGCCTGCGCCTGCGCAACGGCTACCTGTACGCGGCCGGCTACGAGAACCGCCTGTACCCGCCTGACGGCCAGAAGAACATGGTGCTGCGCAAGTACGACATCGGCAACCTCGCCGGCGGCGCCGTCTGGACCAAGGCCATAGACGGCACCTACCAGAACGAGAGCGCGCTCTCCTACGGCCTGGAAGTGGGGGGCGACGGCTACTTCTACCTGGCCGGCGTCTTCAATATCTGGGGCATGAACGACGAAGGCAACCCAGGCATAGCCAGGGTGACCGAGCCGCAGAGCGGCCTGATGGCCCAGCCCGGTTATAAGCCCTCCTCCGTGCGCCTTTCCTGGGTGGCCGAGGCCGAACTGCCGCAGGGCACCACGTTCTACGTGCACTATGCCACCTATTCCGGCGTGGCCTTCAACGCCGCCGCGGCCCAGTACTCCTTCTATACCGACTACACGCTGTTCAACGGCGACTACCTGGACCGCATCGTCCCCGGCCTGGAGTCCGGCAACGGCGCTCCCGTGCCCGGTGTGAACAACATGGACTCGCCGGTGCATTACTTCCGCATCGGCTTCCGGCGCCCCGGCGAGGGCTCGGTCACCGAGGTGGCCGCCTCCACCTACACGGTGCCCAATACCCCCGGCGCCTGGGACCGCAGCGACCGCTATCCCAACGGCAACCTGTTCCTCATCAACAACGCCCACGGCGGCAGGAATCCGCTCGTCCGGGACGCCGACGGCAATATCTACACGGCCGGCACCTTCAGCCCCTGGGGCCAGGGGTCGGCGGTGGCCTTTGTGCGCAAGTTCACGCGCCTCGGCCTGCCGGTGTGGACCCGCTTCTGGTCCGACCAGTACGAGAATTCGCAGCCGGTCATCAACGCGCTGGCGCTGGACGCGCAGGGCAACCTGTACGCGGCCGGCACCGCCGGTTCCGACGGCTACGTCTATTACCCGGTCTACAGGCCCGAATCCGAGACCAAGCGCGACGCCCTGCTGATAAAGTACAACGCGGACGGACGCATGGTCTGGGCCAGGACCTACGACCTGGAGAATTCCAAGGGCAACGACGAGATCAACGGCGTGACCGTCGGGCCGGATTACGTCTATGTCGCCGGCAAGTTCCAGAACGTCTCCAATACCACCGAGGACGGCATAGTGGTCGCCCTGACCCCGGCCGGCGTTCCCGCTTACTCTTTCTTCACTGATCTGTCCGGCGACGACGTGTTCCACGCCGTGGCTTTCGACAGCGTCAATAACTGGGTTTACGCCGGCGGCCGCTACCATAACGGCGCGGACTTCGACGGCCTGGTCAAGAAACTGAATATCAGTATGGGCGACACGACCGACGATATTATCGTGTCCAAAGGCTACGAGGACGAGATCTACGACGTGGAGGTGGACACCGCCAACGCCAAGCTCTACCTGGCCGGCGCTGTTTCCGACGATAACCTGGCGCAGGACGCCTGGCTGGCCAGGTACACTGCCGGCGTGAAGGACTGGGAAAGCCGTTATAATTCCGCCAATGAGAACGACGACGAAGCCTATGGCGTGGCGCTGGACGGCCTCGGCGGCGTCTACCTGGCCGGCGTGGAATCCCGCTACGATATCAACCAGGGCAAGAACGTCTTCCTGCGCAAGCACAGCGCGGAGACCGGCGACCTGATCTGGTCGCAGGCACTCAACAGCTCCGGCAGCAACGACGACAACGCCGGCGGCATAGCGGCCGACTCCATAGGCGGCGTTTACGCCGCCGCGGACGCCGGGGCCATGATGACCGCGGTCTCTTACAACACCTATGACACTATAAACGGGGCAGGCTTCTTCAAGCATACCCAGTTCAATATGAGCGTGACCAACCCGCGCCTGACGGTGCGCGTCAACAGCGGGCCCAACGCGGGCCTGCAGGGCGTGCGCGTGGCCGTGATGGGCTTCAGCTCCACCGGCGGCATAGACCCCAACGGCATATCGATGAACGTCACGGACTCCTCCGGAGCCTATACGTTCTCCCTGCCCGGCGGCAAGTCCTACTTCGTGGCGGTTTCCAGCCATAACATGGTCCCCACCATCAAAGACCAGTTGTCCGACCCTGGCGCGAACTTCTTCGTGGACCTCAACGCGGACACTACCCGGCAGTACTATATAACGCCCCGCGCGGCCGCCGCGGACGCTGTCTACAAGATGACCCTGAACGTCTCTACGTTCACCGGCACGGTAGAGGCCGGCGACTACCTGATGGGCGAGGTGTTCATCATGCAGACCGGCGAGCGCGTAGCCTACAGCGTGATCAGGGCCGTGGACGCGCTGATCAATCCCATGGAGATCTATAACCTGCCGGCCGCCGCCGACGGCGTCTACGGCATGGCCGTCAGCGTGCCGGCCAGGAACAAGGTGCTGCAGCTGTTCATGAACGGGCCTTTCCCGTCCACCAGCACCTATCTCGCCGACATGTCGCTGGCCTCGCAGCTGGCCGCCTCTTTCGAGGTGGGCGGTTCCACCGTGCCGCCCTCAGTGGCAGGCATGGTTCTGGACGCCAACTGGTCCCCGCTGACCGGCGCCCGCGTGCGCCTGGAACGGTGGACGTGCACCGAGTATAGCGATCCGCCGACCAATACTATGTGCAGCCAGTCCCAGACCGTCTTCAGCAAGGAGACACTGACGGACGCCGGCGGCAGTTTCTCGTTCTATAATGTGCCCTATTCCAACTGCGCCAATATGCTGGCTTTCCCGGCGAACTGCACGCCTTCAGAACTGATGAACATGAATTACAGTCTGAACGTGGGCAAGGCCGGCTACGAGAGCGGCTACCGCAACTTCCCGCTGCCTGAAGGGACCCCGCTGCCCTACATGGGCGACCCGATGAACCCCGGGATGTCCACCACCTTCAACCTGGCGGTGGCCACTTATACGCTCACCGGCATACTGAAGTACAACGGCGTGCCGCTGCCCAACGCCACCATCATGGTCAACCCGGACTGGAACAGTTACAACTACGACAGTATCAGCGCCACCGACTCCTACCGGCAGGGAGAGTGGGGCAACGGCCTGGGCATACGCTCCAACGCCAGCGTGCGCACCGCGGCCGACGGCAGCTTCACCGTGACCGGCCTGACGGACGGCAACGCGCGCATAGAGGCCGCCTTCGAAGGCGGCTGGCGCTCGCTTAACGAGGGCAACGATCCGGAATCCTGGAGCGACAATATACGCGTCACGATCTCCTCGCAGGGCGCGAGGGGGCCCGGCCTGCCTTTCAACAATGCCTGCCGCCCCGGCCGCGTCTGGGTGATCAACAGTTCCGGCACCTGCGTGACGGCCGGCAACGTGGCCTTCAATATAGTGCCCGAGGGCGCCAACGGCGCCGGCCTGCTGTACGGCGACGTGATGTTCATAACCACGTATACCGTCAGCGCGCTGGAACCGCTGGTGATCTCCACCTCCTCGCCGCTGACGCTGATGGCGCAGGAGCGCTGCGACGGCGACTGCAAGAACCAGCAGATGAGTTTCACCTCGCTGGCCGGCACGTTCACGTCCAACACCACGAGTTACTCGATGGTGCTGTCCACCGGCGTCTCTTACTACACCCGCATCTTCTCCACCGCCTGGGCCAAGGCCAACTCCTTCGAGTCGGAGGTCAGCCCGTCAGAGGAGGTGCCCACGGTGCGCCAGGACATGTCGGTGCTGCGGGCCGGCGGCCTGCGCGGCGTGCTGAAGATGCCCGACGGGACCAACTTCAAGCCCTCCTGCAACGAGAGCGGCTGCGCCTACTCGGCCGATGTGCAGGTGAACGGCGTCAACGTGGACTTCAGCGACGGCCGTAACGTGGACGATTACGGCGAATTCAACTTCCCCAACATCGCCCCCGGCTCCTACGAGGTGACGATACGCCCCGATGGCGACGGCTTCGTCTGGGTGGTGGCCAACCCGCCCACGGTTTCCGTGACCGAAGGCAGGACCACCGAGGTAAAACTGCAGCTGGAGGCCGGCCTGGCCGTCAAGCCGCAGATCTATGGCCTGCCCGAAGTCTCCACCCCTACCTGGCGCTACCTCATAGTGGGCGTAGAGTCCGGCACGGAAATGAACCAGAAATCCGTGACGGAACTGTTCTTTGATAAGGACCTGGACTACGCTTTCGAGTACAGCACCAGCACGGGCTGGAACACCATGTACATGCCGCCCGGCCAGTACGACTTCTACCTGCTGCTGGCCTCCAGGTACAATCCCGGAGACGGCAACGAGGATCCCGAGAGCTACGACCAGTTCGGCAACTTCATCGGCCGCGTCAAGGGCGTGGCGGTGCAGAAGTCCGACAGCAACCCCCTGATCGGCACCCCGGCGCAGCCTATCGCCATCAACGTGCTGGGCGCTGTGGGCCAGGGTGAGCTGACCGGCACGGTGCAGGGCTCCAACATCTTCACCGACTCCGACCTGGACCGCATCTTCGCCAGTTTCGAGGAGATATACCCGCTGATCCCGGCGGTAATGCTCTACGACTCCGCCGGCGACCTGCGGGGCTTCACCAACGGCATGCCCGACCAGGACGGCTTCCCGGCGTTCTGGGCCGCCATCATGAACCGCGACAAGCAGGCCATGCGCGACTACCTGGCCGCCAACCCGCTCGGCTACGGCGTCTGGGGCCTGCCGCCCGGCCGCTACACCGCGGTCTTCAATAATCCCAACTACCCGCCCGTCGCGAAGGAAGTGCTGGATATCACCGCCCCCGGCGCCGATATCACCGCCTTCAACTTCGACAACGAGGAAGTGGTGACGGCCGGCATCTCCGGCGTGGTGAAGAGCAGCGCTACCGGCGAGGCCCTGTCGGGCGCCCGGGTGTACCTGCGGCACCGCACGGTGGAGAAGTTCACGCTGACGGATTCCTCCGGCGCGTTCTCCTTCTCCAACCTGCCTACCGGCATCTTCCGCCTGGAGGTTTCGCGCAACGGCTACGTGACCGCGGGCCGCAAGACCAGCCTGGCGGCCAACGACGCCGAGGCGTTCACGCTCTACATGCTGCCCTCCGAGTCCAAGATCACGGGCCGCATCTTCATGAGCAAGTTCCCGACGCAGGTGACCCGCGAAGGCGTGGACATAGTGGTCTACGACGAGACGCTTAACGTCCAGGCCCCGGAGTCCTACCTGCCCAAGACCGAGTCGCAGACCGACTCCGCCGGCAACTTCGAGATCACCGGGGTGGTGCCCGGCCATATCTACAAGCTGTCGGCGTTCTACTCCGGCAAGCTGCCCGAGGTGCTGGAGGTCACGGCGCAGGAGGGGAATACCGTCCTGAGCGACCTGACCCTCAAGGACATCCCGCCGCAGATCTCCATAAAGGTCAAGCGGTCGGCCGATTCCGCCAGCAAGGTGGACGTGGTCATCAAGTCGCCCAAGCAGCTGATCACGGCGCCCAGCTGCAGCTATAACCCCGGCGAAACGTTCAACGAGACGAGCGCCGTCACGCTGGCGCTGGTGCCGGGTCCGAACCGCACCTACCTGGGTCAGTTCACCGTGAGCAGCAGCCAGCAGTACTACACGGTAAAGGTCACGGCCGGCGACGCGGGCAACAAGATGGAGAAGCTCTTCGTCTACGATCAGGTCAGCAACGCCAAGACCGAACAGTACATACAGCAGGAGTCGCTGGCCGGCGGTTCCGTGCAGATGGATAAGGAAAGCGAGGAATACTCCGGCATCGAGCTGGACCCCGGCGCCCTGTCCTACTCCACGGTCACCGCGGGCGCGGTGGACTACTCCAACCTGGTCGGCGGCTTCTTCAGCGCGCTGCCGTCGGTGCGCACCGTCAAGACGGATAAGGGCAGCCTGACGATCAGCGCCGCGATACAGGACCTGATGGCGTCCGAGGTCTACAACATGGACCTCTCCAACGCCTCGGCCAACAAGCCGTTCACGCTGACGCTCAAGTACGACAAGGAGCGCGGCGCGGCCCACAGCCAGCGCCTGCGCATCTACCAGCAGGACGGCAACGGCAACTGGAACGAGGTGCCCGGCAACTACACGGTGGACCCCATGCTGGGCGTGCTCAGCGTCGACGTGGCCAGCCTTACCAACGCCACGGAAGGGACCAGCGCGGCCTCCACGCCGCTGGGCCGCAAGCGCTACGGCATGAGCGCCGTGGTCAACGGCCGCTACCGGCCGTCCACTACCGCCGCCACCAGCCAGTCGGGCAAGTTCGCCGTGTTCACGGCCAACCCGCCCACCGGCGTCGCGGCGTACGGCACGGGCTACGAGGTGGTCAACCTGCCCAACCCGTTCAGCCTCAAGAGCAAGAACGTGGACCTGAGCACGGACATCGGCACCTCCGGGGTTTCCGACCCCTACCCGACCAACGGCACGGTGATCAAGTACAACCTGCCGGCGGGCAAGTCCGGTAGCCTGAAGTTCGTGATCTACAACCTGGCCGGCGAGAAGGTGCGCACCATCGACGAGGGGCACCGCGACGGGAACCAGATCCTGTACTCCGAGTGGGACGGCAAGAACGACGCCAACCAGGACTGCGCGTCCGGCGTCTACTTCATGCTGACCTACCTGGACGGCAAGAAGCTGGGCAACAAGGCCCACAAGATGGCGATCATAAAGTAGAGCCCGCTCCGGGCCGCGCCCAGCGCGGCCCGGAAGCGGAACTGCGGACAGCCTGGTAGGCGAGAGGTACTTATGAGAAAATCAATTTTAATAGCGCTGCTGGCGGCCTTGCCGGCCGGGGCTTACGCCTCCGGCGCCGGCACAACGGCCGCGCCGTTCCTGAAGGCGGCCATGAGCCCGCGGGCGGTGGCGCTGGCCGGCGCTTACAGCGCCATGGCCGACGACTCCGGCTCGGTGTTCGTAAACCCGGCCGGCCTGGCGCAATTCGAGGAGCAGGAGGCCGCGCTGGACTTCAGCACCTACCTGCAGGACGCTAAAATGGGGAATTTCTCCTACGCCGGGCGGATCAAAGAGAACCGCTTCGGCCTGGGCCTGACCTTCATGACGGTTGGGGGGATAGAGCGGCGCGGCCTGACCGACTCCGTGGGCTACGTGCCCGAGCTGGGCTCCTTCGACGCCAGCGACATGGCCGTCACGCTGTCCTACGCCCGCAGGGAGATCTCTCCGGAACTGATGCCCCGCCTGGACGGCGGTTTCTCCGTAAAGTTCATACGTTCCGGCATCGACGACGAGACGGCTTACGCTTTCGCCCTGGACGCGGGCGCCATCTACCGCGCCACCGAGCGGATGAACTTCGCCATGGCGGTGCAGAACCTGGGCACCAAAATGAAGTTCGTGGAGGAATCAGACCCGCTGCCGCTCAGCATCCGCGCCGGCGGCGCGTTCCGGGTGTCCGACCGGTTCACGGTGGCCGCCGAGATCAACGAATACCTGCAGGACGAGAAGTTCTATCCCTCGGTGGGCGCCGAATACTGGTTCCGCGACGCGCTGGCGCTGCGCGGCGGCTACAAATTCGGCTACGACACGTCCAACCTGGGCGGCGAGGTGGGGATGAGCCTGGGCTTCGGCATAAAGGTGCAGGGGCTGGGCATAGACTACGCCTTCCTGCCCTTCGGCGACCTGGGCAGCGTGCACCGCTTCGGTATGTGGATGCAGTTCTAGGTCCCCGCCGGCAGGCAAAGAAGAAGGGCCGCCCGCGCGGCCCTTCTTCTTTTTACCTGAGGAAGTCGTCGCCGGGCCAGTCGCCCGGAGTTCCCGGCACCGAGTTGAGCCGGGGGTCTTCGGTAGCGGGGGCGTTCATCTTCTGGAAGGATTCCTTCAGTTCGGTGAGCGAGATGTCTGATTTCTTGATGCGCATCAGTACCAGGTACCCGACCGCCCCGGAAACCAGGCCGACCGGCAGCACGTAGGTCCAGGCCGCTGCCTTCAGGGTCAGGATCAGGACCGCGCAGAGAACGATCCAGAATGAAACGGTCATGCTGACCCCGCAGAGGGTGTAGCCGACTATGAGGTTGACCTCGTCGCTGCGGGGCATGGCGAGGATGATGGCCAGCAGGGCTATGTTGATCAGCGTCAGGTACAGGGCGCGCGTGACCCAATTGCGCCAGCGGTACTTGGAGAGCACTATGGTGCCGTAGACCGGGTGGTTGACTATTTCCGCGTCCTCGAACGTGACTTCCGCGGGCGATGCTTTTACTTTCTCCGCCGCGGCGGCGCCGGGATCGTAGTCGAAGGTCTGCTCCTCCGCCCTGGAACCCAGTTGGGCGGAGGCGGGCGCGGGCAGCAGGGCGGCCAGGGCCAGGCCGGCGGCGAGCAGCGGGAGGGCCTTATTCATCGTCGCCCAGCCTCGGCATGGCGGGGAGGGTGTCCTCTTCCATGCGGTAATATTTGGTGGCGCCGGAGCGAAGCCTGGAGGGGGATAACTGGGTGTCCCGCAGTTTCTTGATCTCCGCCTCTTTTGTGAGATTACTCTTGAGCTTTATCTTCTGCCTAACCGAGATGCGGTCCTGGAAATGCCAATAGGAGGAGACGAACCCGCCTATGCTGCAGGCGATAACCACTCCCGCCAGGAAGTAGGTGGTCCTGTCCTGGCGTATCCAGAACTTGGGCGCGCTCATCCCAGCTCCTCCAGGATGGCGGTCAGGCGCGAGATCTTGCCGCCGCATTCCTCGGAGCGGGCCTTGATCTTGTCGATCTCGGCCTTGGGGGCCCGGGCCATGAAGGCCGCGTCGCCCAGGCGCTGCCGGCACTGGTCGCTGTCGCTGCGGGCCTTGTCCAGCTCCTTGGCCATGCGGACTTTTTCCTTCTCCAGATCCACGGTGCCGTCCATCGGCACGTAAAGGTTGAAGGCGCCGGCGATGGCGCTGATGGCCCGGGGCGGCTTGGGCAGGTCCCTGCCCACGGCGAGGTCCTCCACCTTGGCCAGCAGGCTTACGTAGGCCGCGCCGGCCTTGAGGCGGTCCAGCGCGGGCGCGTCGCCCGAGACGGCCAGGGCTTTTATCAACTTGCCCGGCGGGATCTCGAACTGGGAGCGCACCACGCGCAGCTGCGTGATGACGCCCATCAGCTCCTGCATGGCCGCCGTAGCCGCGCCGTCGGTGGCGGGGGCTTCGGGCCAGGCCTCGTTGAGCAGGTAGCCGCCGGGCTTGGGCAGGTAGACCTTAAGGCTGGAGTAGAGCTCCTCGGTGACGTAGGGCATGAACGGGTGCAGCGCCTTGAGCGCGCCGGTGAAGAGCTCCAGCATCAGCGCGAGCACCTTGTCCTTGTCCGGGCCCTGCAGGCGCGGCTTGGCCAGCTCCAGGTACCAGTCGCAGAACTCGTCCCAGATGAAGCCGTACAGCGCGTCCTGAGCCTTGGGCAGGTCGTATTCGGCCATCGCGGCCCGCGACTTGCGCAGCGCCTCGGCGTAGCGCTCGGTGATCCAGCGGTCGGCCAGCTCGGCCGGCTTGGCCGCAGTAACGGGCGCCGGGGTTTCGGGCAGGTACATCTGCATGAAGCGCGCGGCGTTGTAGAGCTTGTTGACGAAGTTGCGTCCACCGACGATACCTTCCTCGGAGAAAGGGATATCGCGGCCGCCCATCGTCTGCGCCATCAGCGAGAAGCGCAGCGCGTCGGTGCCGTACTTGTCGACCATAACGAGCGGGTCCACCACGTTGCCCAGCGACTTGGACATCTTCTTGCCGTGCTTGTCGCGCACGATGCCGTGCACGTAGACCTGGCTGAACGGCGGCCGGCCCATGTGCTCGATGCCGCTCATCACCATGCGGGCGACCCACAGGTAGAGGATCTCGTAGCCGGTGACCAGCACCGAGGTCGGGTAATAATAGTCCAGTTCCTTCGTTTTCTCCGGCCAGCCGAAGACGGAGAAGGGCCACAGGGCCGACGAGAACCAGGTGTCGAGCACGTCGGGGTCCTGCAGCAGGTCGTGGCCGCCGCACTTCGGGCAGGAGGACGGCTTGTCCTGCGAAATGACGGGCAGCGCGCCGTCCTCGAAAGAGACGCGGGACAGCTCGCCCTTGTCGTCGAACTTCATGCCGGCGCCCGAGCAGGCGCGGCAGTACCAGACGGGGATGCGGTGGCCCCACCAGATCTGCCGTGAAATGCACCAGTCCTGTATCTTGCCCAGCCACTGCGTGAACGGCTTCTTCCAGGAGGCGGGGTAGAACTTCACGTCCTCTTTTTCCGCGGCCGCGATGGCGGGGGCGGCCATGTCCTTCATTTTGACGAACCACTGCTCGCTGACCAGCGGCTCTATGTGGCTGCTGCAGCGGGAGCATTTGCTGACGGAATGCTTGTAATGTTCCTCTTTCTCCAGCAGGCCGGCGGCGCTCAGGTCCTCCACCACGGCCTTGCGGGCGGCCTGCACGCTTAAGCCCGCGTACTTGGCGGGGCAATTGACCATCTTGCCCTCGTAGGAGATCACGCGGAGCACTTCGAGGCTGTGGCGCTCGCCTATCTCGAAGTCCAGCGGGTCGTGCGCCGGGGTGATCTTCACCGCGCCGGTGCCGAAATCCTTCTCCACGCCCTCGTCGGCCACCAGCGGGATGACCCTGTCGGTGAGCGGGAGTTTGAGTTTCTTGCCGTGCAGCCCTTTGTAGCGGGTGTCCTCCGGGTTCACGGCCACGGCCGAGTCGCCCAGCATGGTCTCGGGGCGGGTGGTGGCCACCGTGACGGAGCCGGTGCCGTCCTCGAAAGCGTACTTGATATGCCAGAGCTTGGACTTCTCGTCCTCGTATTCCACCTCGATGTCGGACAGGGCGGTGCCGCAGCGCGTGCACCAGTTGATCATGCGCTCGCGGCGGTAGATCTGGCCCTTCTCCCACATGTAGCGGAAAGCTTCGAAGACGGCGGCCGCGCGCGGCTTGTCCATCGTGAAGCGCACGTTGCTCTTGTCGAGGTCGAGCGCGCAGCCCAGGCGCCGCAGCTGGCCGAGTATGGTGCCGCCGCATTCCTCGTACCAGGCCCAGGTGCGCTTTATGAATTCCTCGCGGCCCAGGTCGTGGCGGGTCTTGCCCTCGGCCTTGAGCTGCTTCTCCATGACGTTCTGCGTGGCTATGCCGCCGTGGTCGGTGCCGGGCACCCAGTAGGCCTCGCGGCCCATCATGCGGGCGTAGCGGATCAGCACGTCCTGCAGCGTGTTGTTGAGGGCGTGGCCGATATGCAGCGCGCCGGTGATATTGGGCGGGGGGATAACCACCACGAAAGGCTTCTTGTCCGGGCTGGGGGTGGAAATGAAGAGCCTTTCTTTCTGCCAGGTATCGGCCCACTTGGCCTCTACCGGCTTGGGGTCGTAAGCTTTGCTTAGCATGATGTCCTTTGATTTACACGAATTCGCGGAAAACGGCGTTGGAGACGTAAAGGCGGTCCTCTTTGATCCGGATGACGGGGCCGCTTTTCTCTATGAGGCCGGCCTGCAGCAGCCGGTCTATCTCGCCTCTAAATTCTATAAATATATCGTCCGGCAGTTCAATTCCGGCCGTCCGGCGCAGCCCCAGCATTATCCTCTCGGCGTCTTTGGCCCGGCCTTCCAGCTTTTCGCTGTACTGGAGGGGAATGCAGCCGCCGGCAGCCGCCGCAGCGACATATTCCCCGGTGGAGGCCGTGTTGGCTCGGCGCTCGCCGCCCAGGTAGGAGGCGGCCGCCGGGCCTAAACCCAGGTATTCGCCCTGGTCCCAGTAGTTGAGGTTGTGCAGCGACTCGCGGCCGGGCCGGGCGAAATTCGAGATCTCGTAGCGCCGCAGGCCGGCCAGGTCCAGCGCCGCCGCCCCGGCCTCGTACATGCCGGCGGCCGCGTCCGGCTCTTCCTGCACGCCGGCGGCCGAGAACGGGGTGCCGTCGTGCACTTCCAGCGCGTAGAAGGAGACATGCTCGGGCTTGAGCGCCAGCAGCCAGTCCAGCGAGTCCGCGAAATCTTTCAGCGATTGCCCCGGCAGGCCGCACATCAGGTCCGCGTTGATGTCGCGGAAGCCCGCGGCCCGCAGCTGCCCGTAGGCGCGCAGGAAGTCTTGCGGTGTCGCTATCCTGCCCAGTTTTTTGAGCAGCCGCTCCTGCGAGGACTGCAGGCCGAGGCTGACGCGGTTCACTCCGGCCGCCTTCAGCAGCGCGGCTTTCTCCGCGTCCAGGCTTTCCGGGTTGGCCTCGAAGGTGCTCTCCCGCAGGCTCTCCAGCGGGCCGGTCAGGGTTTCAATGATGCCGCACAGCCGCCGGAGCTGTTCCGGCGAGAGCAGGCTGGGCGTGCCGCCGCCCGCATAAAGGGTGTCGAAGCTGCCCGCCAGGGCGTCGTAGCGCGCCGACTCCGCCGCCAGCGCCCCCAGGAAAGCGTCGATCTCCGCCGGCGCGCCGGGGGCGGAGGCGAAGTCGCAGTAGCCGCATTTGGCCCTGCAGAACGGGATATGTACGTAAAGTCCGCGCATGGTCCTATTATAAAAAGAAGGGGCGGCCGGGCCGCCCCTTCCGTCGGCGGCCGCGCCGCCTAGTTCTGGCTCTTCTTGAGGAACTGGCTGATCATGTCTATCGGTATCGGGAAGATGGTGGTGGAATTCCTCTCGGTGGCCACCTCGGTGAGCGTCTGCAGATAGCGCAGCTGTATGGCGGCCGGCTCGCTGCCGATGATCTTGGCCGCGTCCGCCAGCTTCTGGGAGGCCTGGAATTCGCCCTCGGCGTGGATGATCTTGGCGCGGCGCTCGCGCTCGGCTTCGGCCTGGCGGGCGATGGCGCGCTGCATTTCCTGGGGCAGGTCCACGTTCTTCACCTCTACGCTGGACACCTTGATGCCCCAGGGCTCGGTGTGCTGGTCGAGGATCTGCTGCAGGTTCTGGTTGATCTTGTCGCGCTGCGCGAGCAGGTCGTCGAGTTCCTGCTGGCCGAGCACGCTGCGCAGCGTGGTCTGGGCCAGCTGGCTGGTGGCGTACATGAAATTCTCCACGTTCAGCACGGCCGACTGCGGGTTGACGACGCGGAAGTAGACCACGGCGTTGACCTTTACCGAGATGTTGTCCCGGGTGATGATGTCCTGCGGCGGCACGTCCATGACCACTACGCGGGTGCTGATGCGGAACATCTGCTGCACGCCGGGGATCAGGATGATCAGGCCGGGGCCCTTCACGCCGGTGAAGCGGCCGAAGGTCAGCGTGACGCCGCGCTCGTACTCGTTAAGCACCTTGATGCTGGCGAACAGGATGACCACTGCGATTATTATTAAAGGAGCGAAACCCATTTGAACCTCCGTATGCTTGCGCTTTTCCCTTACCTGTGGCTAGTCTACAAAAGACGGAGCGCCGTGACAACATTTTATACCCGTCGTAAATTTAGTATTATATCCGTGCAAGGTCTTTTTAAATTATGAGCAAAAGAAGATTAGCGAGGGAAAACTGCCTGCAGTCGCTGTACAGCTCGGACATCTCCAGTCTCGAGCCGTCTTCCGTTCTGGCCAGTTTCCAGATGGAGGAGTTCGCCCTCGAGGAAAAGGTCTTCGATTTCTATAAATCCCTTTTCACCTCCACCGTAGCCAACCGCCAGAAGATAGACGAGATCATCAAGAAGACCAGCCTGAACTGGGAGATGGAACGCATGCCGGCGATAGACCGCTCCATCCTGCGCATGGCCGTCTGCGAGATGATGATCCTTTCCGACGCCCCCGTGGCCGTCATCATAGACGAAGCCATTGAACTGGCCAAGAAATACTCCACCGAAAAATCGGGCAAGTTCGTCAACGGCGTGCTCGACAGCATAGCCAGGCAAAACAACCTTGTAAAATGACCCGCTCCCCTAAAGAGGAGATAGAGGCGCTCAGGGCCGAGATACTGCGGCACGAGCGCCTCTATTACGTGGACGACACGCCCGAGATCCCCGACGGCGAGTTCGACGCGCTGATGAACCGCCTGAAGGCGCTGGAGGCGGCCCATCCCGAGTTCGCCTCCGGCGACTCCCCTACCCGCCGCGTCGGCGGGGAACGCTCCAATACTTTCGCCCCGGTGCCGCACCGCGTGCCCATGCTGTCGCTCGACAACTGCTATTCCCCGGAGGAGTTCCTGGAGTGGCACGAGCGCGTTAAAAAGGGCCTCAAGGACGAGCCCTTCGAGATGATAGTGGAGGCCAAGATAGACGGCCTCTCCTGCTCCATCGAATACGAGAACGGCCGGCTGGTCCGGGCCTCCACCCGCGGCGACGGGGAGACCGGCGAGGACGTGACGCTGAACGTGCGCACCATCAAGTCCGTGCCGCTCCGGCTGGACCTCAGCCGCCCGCCGGCCGCCTTCGAGGCGCGCGGCGAAGTATACATGGACAAGAAGGATTTCGAGGCGCTGCGCGACGCGGCCCTCAACGAGGGGAAAAAAGACGTTCCCGTGAACCCGCGCAACGCCGCCGCCGGCTCGCTGCGCCAGAAGGACCCCGCCGTGACGGCGGCCCGCAAGCTGCGCTTTATCGTCCACTCCTACGGCTACCTCGAGGGGATGGTGGAGCCAGACTCCCACTGGGAGTATCTCAATATTTGCCGCGGCCTCGGCTATAATATTTCCACCATAGGCAACAGGCCCTGCCATAGCGCCGGGGAAGTGCTGGCCGCCTACGCCGAGTACGCCGAGAAGCGCTTCCAGCTGCCTTACGAGATAGACGGCCTGGTGATAAAGGTGGACTCCTTCCGCCAGCGCAAGCTGCTGGGCTTCACCTCCAAGAGCCCGCGCTGGGCCATAGCTTTCAAATATCCCGCCCAGCAGGCCACCACCACGCTCAAAGGCGTGCAGTTCTCCGTGGGGCGCACCGGCGCCATCACGCCGGTGGCGGAGCTGGAGCCGGTAAAATGCGGCGGCGTCACCATCTCCAGCGCCACGCTGCACAATTTCGACGAGGTGGAGCGCCTGGGCCTGAAGATCGGCGACCGCGTGGTCATAGAGCGCGCCGGCGAGGTGATCCCCAAGGTTGTAAAGGTGGTGCCCGGTGCCCGCACGGGCGCCGAGCGCGACATAGTGCCGCCGGCGGCCTGCCCCTCCTGCGGGGCCGAAGTGTTCCGCGACGAGGAAGAGGTGGCTTACCGCTGCGTGAACCCCTCCTGCCCGGTGCAGTTCAAGCGCGCCCTGCTGCACTTCGCCTCGCGCGACGCGATGAACATCGAGGGCTTCGGCGTCTCGTCCGTGGAGCAGCTGGTGGACAAAGGCCTCGTTAAGGGCTTTACCGACATCTACCGCCTGCGCAGGGAAGACCTGCTGGGTCTGGAGCTTTTCAAGGATAAGAAGGCCGACAACCTGCTGGCCCAGATACGCAAGAGCAAGGAACAGCCGCTCTCGCGCCTCATTTACGCCCTCGGCATCCGCCATATCGGAGAGAAGAACGCCCGCACGCTGGCGCAGCATTTCAGGACCATGGACGCCTTCATGGCCGCCGGGGCGGAAGAGCTCGCCCGCGTCAGCGACGTCGGCCCAGTGATAGCCGAGGCGGTAGCCGAATTCTTTAAATCCGAAGCCACCCGCCTGATGGTGCGGGACCTGGGCGCGCTCGGCCTGCGCCGGGACGAGCCCGAACGCGCCGCCGGCGGCCGGCTGGAAGGCAAGTCTTTCGTCTTCACCGGAGAACTTGAAACGCTTACCCGCGACGAGGCCCAGGCCAAAGTGCGCGAGCTGGGGGGGCAAGAGACCTCTTCCGTCTCCGCCAAGACCTCCTACGTGGTGGTCGGCGCCGATCCGGGTTCCAAGTTCGCCAAAGCGCAGAAGCTCGGCGTCCAGGTGCTCACGGAAGAAGAATTTATAAAATTGATCTCCTAAGTCTTTCCGGATAAGCCGCCCGGCGGGCCGACAAAATAATCATGGACAAGACCGCTTACCTCAGCGTTTACGACAAGACCGGCGTAGAGGACTTCGCGCGCGGCCTGGCCGAGCTGGATTTCGAGATCTACGCCTCGGGGTCCACCTATAAGCTGCTGGCCGAGGCCGGCATAGAGGCCGAGGAGGTGAAGTACTCGCCGCCCGTGCCCTCGGCCGTGCTCAAGGCGCTCGCCGGCCGTTTCCCTGCCGTCTCCGAGAACGGCGTGGAACTGCCGCGCTTCCGCGTGGTGGTCGCCAACCTTTACCCTATAGCCGCCGTCATGGGGCAGCCGGAGTTCGCCATAGAGGAACTGCCCGGCTATCTGGACCAGGCCAACTCCGCCGTGCTGCGCGCGGCGGCGCGGGATTTCGTCAGCGTCATCTCCGTCTGCTCGGCGGCCGATTACGCCCCCGTGCTCGCCGCGCTCAAGGAAGCCGGCGGCCTGGAGCCGGGCGTGCAGAAGCAGCTGGCCGCCAGGGCCTGGCAGTACCTGGCCGCCTACGACGCCACCGTGGCACAGTACCTCTCCGAGACCGGCAATTTACTGGGCGACGAGGTGGTGATGAGCCTGCGCAAGGTGGCCGACCTGGACTACGGCGAGAACCGCCACCAGAACGCGGCCTTCTACGCCCTCAGCGGCGCGCGCCCCCGCGGCCTCAACGCCGCCCGGCTGCTGTCAGGCGGCGACTTTAATTTCAATCATTACCTGGACCTCGACACCGCCTTCGAGCTGGCGCAGGAATTCGAGGAACCGGTCTGCGTCATAGTTAAGCACGACCGGCCGGCCGCGGTCTGCTGCGGCAGCACCCAGGCCGAGAGCCTGCGGGGCGCGTTGCGCAGCGAGCCGGCCGGTTCGGTGGGCGGCACGGCCGCTTTTAACCGCCAGGTGGAGCCGGAGACGGCCGCGGCGCTGGCGGAGACTTTCATAGAGAGCGTGGTGGCCCCGGACTACGCGCCGGAGGCGCTCAAGGCGCTGAAGTCCAAGGCCGGCCTGCGCGTGGTGGCGCTGCCGGCGCCGGTGCTTTCGCCCTACGAGGTGAACCTGCGCTCGGTGGCGGGCGGGGTGCTGATAGAGTCCAGGGACAACCGGCTTTTCTCGGCCGAGCCCGCCTGCGCTACGAAGCGCAAGCCCACTGAAGCCGAGGCGGCCGCGCTGCGGCTGGCCTGGAAGACGGTGAAATACGCTAAGACCTACGCCGTGGCGCTGGCCGAAGGGCGCTGCGTGACGGCGATCAGCGCCTCCGAGAGCTCTACCTACGACGCGGTGCGCAACGCCTTGTGGAAAATGCGCGAGAAGCGCTCCATCCTGCCGGGCGCCGGCCCGCTGGTGATGGCGGCCGACGCCGCGCTGCCGCTGAAGACGCTGCAGGCCGCCCTGGCCGGCGGCGTGACGGCCGTGATACAGCCGGGGGGCTGGCAGGACGACGAGGACTGCGCCCGGTTCTGCGACGAAAGGAATGTCGCCATGCTGTTCGCCGGTATCCGCCATTTCCGGCACTAGCTTTCAAACCATACGCGGCCTGCCAGGTGGCCCGGAGCGCAAAACGCGCAAGAAAGTGTCGCTGTGCTCCACGCGCGCACACCGTGCGCTCGCTCATCAATCGGGCAAGAAAGTGTCGCTTCGCTCCACGCGGCGAATTAACAAGCCTCGCTCGAGAAAGTGTCGCTGCGCTCCACGCATGAAGGTTTTGTTAACCCGGGCCCCCTGTCAGTCCGCAGCGGCCCTTGGCCCTGCGCCCTAAAATCGCTCACGGCAAGCCGGGCTATGCCGGCCGCCCTCACGCAGTTGGCCTGAAACTGGCGGAGGGGAAATTGTTATAATTAACATATGGAAAACACGGAGCCCAAGAGCAACTTTATTCGCGAGATTATCGATAAGGATATGGAGAGCGGCCGGTTCGACGGCCGGGTGCATACGCGCTTTCCCCCGGAACCCAACGGCTACCTGCATATCGGCCACGCCACCTCCATCATCCTCAATTCCGGCATAGCCGCCGCCTACAAGGGCAAGTTCAACCTGCGCTTCGACGACACCAACCCCGCCAAGGAAGAGCAGGAGTACGTGGATTCCATCGTGGAGGACGTGAAGTGGCTGGGCGGTAACTTCGAGGACAGGCTGTTCTTCGCCTCCGACTATTTCCCGCAGATGTACGACTGGGCCATGCAGCTGGTGAAGACCGGCAAGGCTTTCGTCTGCGACCTGAACGCCGACCAGATCCGCGAGCACCGCGGCGCCCCCGGCACGCCCGGCAAGGATTCCCCGTTCCGCAACCGCTCCATAGA
>MGTZ01000062.1 GCA_001799715.1 Elusimicrobia bacterium GWB2_63_16
TATACCTTCTGCATGTGCCCCGGCGGGGAGATAGTGAACGCTTCTTCGGCGCAAGGGCTGCTGGCGGTCAACGGCATGAGCCGCGCAGCCCGCGCCGGGGGTTTCTCCAACGGGGCGCTGGTGGTAACCTGCCGCGCCGAGGACTACAAGGCCGAAGGCCCGCTGGCCGGCTTCGGTTTCCAGGAGGACATAGAGCGCCGCGCCTTCAGTGCCGGCGGCGGCGACTGGACGGTGCCGGCGCAGAACCTGGAGGATTTTTTAAGCGCGAAGATGTCAGGCCGCCTGAATAAAAATTCCTGCCGCACCGGTACGGCCCCGGCCGACCTGCGGCAGATACTGCCGGGCTTCGTGAGCGATGAACTCCTGACGGCTTTCTCCGAGTTCAAGAAAGGTTATCCAAGCTTCGTCTCCGGCGAGGCAGTCCTCCTGGCCCCGGAAACCAGGACTTCCTGCCCGGTCAAGGTGCTGCGTGACGATAATTGCGAATCCTCCAACATCGGGAACCTGTATCCTATCGGCGAAGGCGCCGGCTATGCCGGCGGCATAACCAGCTCCGCCATAGACGCCATTAAAGCCGTGGAATGCAGCCTGCGGCATAGAGGTTAACTCCATACAGGGGACGCTGCTTCCTATCTTCCTAATTGTCTGGGTTTGGCGTGTTTAGGAAGATAGGAAGCAGCGTCCCCTTGTTCTTTCTGGGTGAAACCTTTTGGGCAGGGGGCGCATCAAAGGAGTGCGGGATAAAACAGGCGGAGGAGAGAGAATGACAGGCATAGAAACTGCGGCGGGCGCGGCGGCTGGCGGGGTTCTGGGCTATCTCTGGCACAGGCTGGTTGGCTGCTCTACCGGCGGCTGCCCCATAGTAAGGAACCCGTATCTCAGCGTGGTATGGGGCGCGCTGCTTGGGGCTACATTCTCGCTGGGCCGCTAACGGAGGAAAAACATGCAAAAGCTTACTACCGAAGAGTTCAAGACCAAGGTCTTCGATTACGAAAAGAACAACGAATGGAAGTACGCCGGCGATAAGCCGTGCATAGTGGATTTCTACGCCGACTGGTGCGGCCCCTGCAAGATGATAGCGCCGGTATTGGACGAGCTGTCGCAGAAATACGCCGGCAAGCTGGACGTTTACAAGATCGATACCGACCAGGAGCAGGCGCTGGCTTCGGCCTTCGGCATACAGAGCATCCCCAGCATGCTGTTCATCCCTATGGCCGGCAAGCCGCAGATGGCGCACGGCGCGCTGCCCAAGGACGCGCTGGAGAAAGCCATCGCCGACGTCCTGAAGGTGAGTTAGCCGCCCCGTGGTTCAGGGGACGCTTGACTATATTCCTGATCGCTTGCACTTCTGTGTCTGGTCTCAATAAATAGTCATATAGTCATCAGCGTCCCCTAAAAAAATCCCCGGCCTCTCAGCCGGGGATTTTTTGCTGCCGTATTTACTTCAGCAGGTCCATCACGGCGGCGAGGGCGGGCAGCAGGATGGCGCCCACCATGGCCTCGCCGGCCACCAGGCCGGAGGCCAGCGGCGTGCCGTACTGGCCGAAGGAGCCTTTCTCTCCGGGCGAGAAGCGGCCCCAGACCGCCGAGATCATTGACCCGCAGGCTATGCCGATGTTCAGCGAGGCCGGCAGGATCAGCGCGAAGCCCAGGGCCGCCGGTATCGGGATGAACCAGAAGCGGCTCACCTCGTGGCCCTGCTCGTTGGTCCTCTTGACCGAGAGCATCAGCTCGAAGAAGACGCCGATGAAGATGGCGATGACGGAGGCCTGCAGCGCGCCGTGGGGGAGATAGGAGATGCCCTTCTCCATTACTATGGCGAGCGTGGCTATCTTGAGGCCCGTCGGGGCCGCGAGCTGCCCGGGGTTAAGGCCTATGCCGTAGGTCTTCTCGAGCATGTTGAACATGATGGGAGTAAGCAGGGCGCCTATCGGTATCACCGCCAGCATGGCGAGGATGAGCGTCTTGAACCTGCCGCCCAGGCGCTGCGCCACCCAGAACGACGGCACCACGCTTTCCGACGTGGCCTGCGGGTTGGCGCTGACGTAGGCCGCCGCCAGGTTGGAGCGGATCTGGGCGGGCCAGATGAGGCCGAAGAGGAACTGCGTGGCGTTGGCCATCAGCGAGACGGGGCCGGAGCCCGTGATACCGAGCACGCGCAGGCCGGCCACGATCAGCACGGGCTGTATGGCCACGGCCAGCGTCACTTCCTGCCAGGGCATATTGAACCAGGCGCTGGTCATCCAGATCAGCAGCGTGACCGAGACGGAGATGCCGGTGACGGTCCACCAGAGCGGTATCTCCTCGTCGGCCAGGGACTTGAACTCGTGCTTCTCGTATTTCACCTCGCGCTTCTGCCAGAAATGCTTGACGATGGGCACCAGCACGCTGGTCAGCGCGGCTGCTATCATCATGGCCGTGGCGGGCCACATCATCCACTGCACCACGTACTTGAAGTGGGAGCCGGCGCCCAGGAATTCCGTCGCCTTGCCGCAGGTGGCGTTGAGGAAGTCCATGGCCTGCGCCTTGGGCGCGCCTTCCAGGCCGCCCACGGAGTTGAGCGTGCTCAGGCAGGCCGAGAAGTTCTCCGGGGTCACGCCGGAGAGGGCCGCGTACCTGGCCACCTGGTCGCCGAAGGCGCTGACTATCCAGGTGCCGAGCAGGCCGGAGAGGCCTACGGAGAGCGGTACCAGCATGCCGATGCCGAAGGCCGCGAATTCCAGTCCGAAAGTGATGTTGAGTGCCTGGTTGCCAACAATGGGGGGGAGCACGCCCATGCCGTCGCGCAGGAAGGTCAGGAAGCCGGCCCCTCCGGTGCTGACCATCAGCACGTCGCGGCGCCGCTTTGTGGTTTCCGTGGCGTTAGGATCGGTCAGCGTCTGCGCCACGGCCAGAGTGGCCTTGCTGCCCGGCCAGGGGATGGAGTGGTCCTTAAGCAGGGAGCCGCGGGGGAAGATACCCATGAACACGCCGAGGCTCGCCGAGACCATCAGCCAGAGGAACATCTGCCAGACGCTCAGGTTGAAGCCGATGTCCCGGCCGAAGACGTTCTGTATATAGAAGAAGGCCGAGAGGATCACCACCATGAAGGCGATGCTCGACACCAGGCCTATCATGGCCTGGATGATGTTGAGCTCGATGGCGAGCTCCTGGCCCTTCATCCGCTTGCCCAGCACGAAGGCGGCCAGGAACATGCCGCCCATGGTCAGGTCCACGCTCTGGCCCAGCTTCAGGGTTACGTAAGGGGTAGCGGCGGCGGCCACAGCGCATAACAGTCCGCCCAGCAACAGCAAACGCCAATTCAGATCTTTCATCGTAGTTACCTCAGTGTCTTCGGCACGGGAGTTTCGGAAACGTATTTATAATACAAAGAAACCCTTATCCGGCGAAAGGACGCCGGCTCAACCGGCCGCAGCCGCTTTGGCGGCGGCTTTTCTTGTTTGATATAGTAATAGCCATGCGCGAGACGAGGGACACTTCACTGTACGACGGCAAAGCGGGCCCGGCCCTGCTGGTCATCGGCGCCCTGCTGGTGGTGGCGGCCGCCGCTCCTTACCGCCTGTTCGACCTGGACCGCTTCCTGGCGCCCAAGGAAATGGCGCTGCACGCCGTGGCCCTCGCGCTGGCGCTGCCGGGCCTGCGCCGGCTGAAGGCGCTGGAATTCAGCCGGACGGACCTGCTGCTGGCGGCCTACCTGGCGCTCAGCGCCGTCAGCGCTCTGTTCGCGCCGGACCATTGGCTGGCCGCGCGCGCCCTGGCCATAACGCTCTCCGGCGCCGCTATTTTCTGGGCCGCGCGCGCCGCGGCCGATGGCGGCGGGCGCCGCACCATCGTCGCCGGCGTCGCTGCCGCCGGCGTGATCGGCGCCGCTGTTTCGCTCGCGCAGGCCTACGGTCTCGACAGCGACTTCTTCAGCCGGCACCGGGTGCCGGGCGGCACTTTCGGCAACCGCAACTTCATGGCCCACCTAGCCGCCATCTGCGCCCCGGCGCTGGTGCTCGCCACTGTCGCCGCCCGCCGTTCCTGGGCCGCGGCGCCGGGCTATGCGGGGATGGCCGCGCTCGCGGCGGCGCTGGTGCTCTCCAGGTCCCGGGCGGCCTATCTGGGCCTGGCCGCCGGGACGGCCATACTCGCCTACGGGGCCTGGCGCGCGCACGGCCGCTGGAACGACGCGCGGAACGCTTTGCGCATGCGGGCCCTCGCGCTGGCCGCCGCCGTAGGTGTTCTCGGCGCGCTGCTGCTGCCCAACAGGCTGGAATGGAAGAGCCGCTCGCCGTACCTCGACACTGTCGCCGGCATGGTGAATTATCAGGAAGGCAGCGGGCATGGCCGCGTGGTGCAGTATGCCAGGACGCTGCGCATGGCGGCCGCGCATCCGCTGCTGGGCGCCGGCCCCGGCAACTGGGCGGTAGTTTATCCGAAATTCTCCGAGTATTATGACCCGTCGATAGATTATTTCACCGGGACTACGATAAACCCCTGGCCCAGCGGCGACTGGGTGGCCATTGTCGCCGAGCGCGGTGTGCCGGCGCTTACAGCGCTGCTGCTGGTGCTGGGCGGCCTGCTCGCCGGGGGCTGGCGGCGGTCCGTCGCGGCCGTTACCAGCGGCGAATATATGGAAGGCCTGGCCCTGGCGGCTACGCTGGTAGTGACCGGCATAGTGGCCGCCTTCGACGCGGTTCTGCTGCTGCCCGCCCCGGCCTTTATCTGCTGGGCTCTGTTCGGCGCGCTCGCGGCGCCTTCGCCGGTGTTCTGGTCGCGGGCGCTGTCACAGCGCGCACGGCGGCGGCTGCTGGCCGGGGTGGCCATAGTCGGCGCCGCGGCATTGCTGCGCAGCGCCGGGCAGGTGGGGGCCATGGCCGTATACGGCCGGGCCCGCACGGCGGCTCAAGTCACCCGGGCGCATTACCTGGATCCCGGCAGCGCCCGGATCCGCGCGCGCTTCGAAGGTCTGCGCCGCGGAGGGAACTAGCCGGCTACTCCGACGGGCCGGGGCCTTCCGGAACCGCAGGATTATATGGACAGGTCCTTGCGCAGGCGGGCGATGGCCGTTTCTTTGGCCTTGGCCTCCACTTCTATCGTGATGCTCAGTTTCCTCCAGCAGGCGGGGAAATCCTTTATGTCTATGTAGTCGTGGTGCGGGCGCGGGTCGCTACCCTTCCAGCCGTCGCGCGGGCTGGAGAGGTGGAACAGGGGTTCGCGGGCGCCCCAGGTGGCCAGCGCCTGTCTGGTTGCTTCCTCTACCGTAAGCCCGTCGGGCAGGCAGCGGTGGTGATGCACGTCGTAGACGAAGGGCAGGGCGTGCTCGCGGCAGAAAGGCAGCAGGTCGGCCGGAGAATAAGTGCGGTCGTCGTTCTCGAGCGCCAGGCGCGCGCGGGCCCGGCGGCTGAGGCGCTTTAACGCGGCGGCCAGCCGGCGCAGCGCGGCCGGCTTGTCGCCGTAGGCGCCCCCGCCGTGTATGTTTATCACGTCGGCGCCGGTCCACTCGGCGGCCTCGGCCTGGTATTCCAGCTCCAGCAGCGAGGCGTTCGTGACGCCCGCCGCGGGGGAGCTGAGCAGGACGAACTGGTCCGGGTGGAAGGTGAGCCGCAGGCCCAGGCTCTTCGCCCGGCGGCCGCAGGCCTTGAAGGCTGAGACCGTCGCCGTTCCGCCGGGCAGAGCCTTCAGGTCGTAGCCGGCGCGCGGGTGGGTTTTGAGCGGCAGCAGCTGGCTGTTGACGCGGAAGCTGCCTATGCCGTTGGCCGAGCAGAAGTCCAGAGCCGCGCGCAGTGCCGCCGCGTTGTCGCGGCAGATACCGGCCAGCTTCTCCGCCCGCGCCGCCGGGGTCAGCGTCAGCAAGTGCGTGGCGGTGGCCGTGCGGAACTTTATGGGTTCCTCGTTGAACTTGCAGCAAAGTCCCAAACGTATCATGGCGTCCCTCCGAGCAGCTCTCTGACGCCGGGGAACTGCCCGGACGGCACGTTATCAGCCGCCAGCATGCGGTACTGGTCCAGCGTGAGCGGCGGGTCCGGTAGCAGCGCGAAGAGGGGCAGCAGCGGCAGGAAGAGAGCGCGCGGCACCGGGACTACCAGCCGGCGTACCCCGGCGCCCCGCAGGGCCTCGCGGAAATAATCGCTCATGCTCATCTCCCGCGGCCCCGCCAGCTCGTAGATGCCGCTCACGGCGGGGTCTTCGGTCAGGCGCCTGAAGCAGGCGGCCACGGTCTCTGCCGGCACCGGCGCTACCCGCAGGCCGGCCGGCGCGGCGAGCAGCGGCGTCCAGCGTGCCGCCGCGGCCAGGCGGCCGGTAAGTTTTTGGCCGGTCCCGGAGATGAGGGAGGGGCGGGCTATGGCGTAGGGCAGGCCGGAGGCCGCTACTAATCTTTCGGCGGCGGCCTTGCTGCGCTGGTAGGCCGAGGGGGAAGTCTCCGACGCGCCCAGGGCTGACATCTGCACGAACTTCTTTACGCCCGCCGCGGCCGCGCCGGCCAGCAGGCGGCGGGTATACTCAACGTGCACCAGGTCGAAATCGCCGGAGATTATGCCCAGCAGGTTCACTACGGCGTCGGGGCTGTGCGCCGCCACCAGGCCGGCCAGGTCCTCGCTGAAGGGCACGCGTTCCACTCCGGGCGGCAGCGCCCCGCCGGCGCCTCGCGCCGGGGAGATCACCGTGTTGCCGGCCGCCAGCGCGGCGGCCACGTGCCCGCCCACAAAACCGGTGGCGCCCGTGAGTAGTATGCGCATGCGGTGATTCTACCAAAACCGGCGGCCGGGTTTTTGTTAAGATATGTTCATGATTCAGGCGGGGACGGGAAAGACCATGAAAAAACTGCTTTTATTGGTGCCGTTGCTGCTCTCCGGCTGCTCCCTTGGGGCGCCGGAGGGCGTAACGCCTGTCTCCGGCTTCGAACTGGAACGCTACCTCGGGAAATGGCACGAGATAGCCAGGCTGGACCACCGCTTCGAGCGGGGGCTGACGCAGGTCACCGCCGAATATTCCCTGCGCGGCGACGGCGGAGTTCGCGTGCTCAACCGCGGCTATAAAGCCGCGAAGAGAGAGTGGAAGCAGGCCGAGGGCCGGGCCTATTTCAACGGCGACAAGAGCGTCGGCAGTCTCAGGGTCTCCTTCTTCCGGCCCTTCTACGGCGGCTATAATATCGTCGAACTAGACAAGGAAAATTACTCCTACGCGCTGGTCTGCGGTCCGGACAGGTCTTACCTGTGGATACTGGCCCGCGAGCCGCAGCTGGACCCGGAGGTGCTGGAACGCCTGAAGTCGCGCGCCGCGGAGCTCGGTTTCGATACGGCGGCGCTGGTGTTCCCGGGCTAGCCCGGCAGTTTTTTACGATACTTACGCACGGAGAAATAAATGAGCGTATCCTCCCACCTGAATCCAGAACCAGAGCGCCGGCTCTGGATCATACACGAAAAAGTGCGCCTGGCCGCCGACCGCACCGACCTGAAGCTGGCCGCGCTGGCGGTGTTCGCCGCGCTGGAGCTGGCTCTGCTGAAGGGCGGGCCGCGCTGCGGCGCCGGTTACGCCGCCATACTGCTGCTCTGCGCGGTGATACCGCTGTGCCTGTTCGCCTTCTCGCCGTTCATCGAGGCCGAGGGCCCGGTGCGCGCCCTCGACGGCCTGATGAAGCCGCAGCCCGGCGACTCGCTGATCACGGCCCGGGACCTGGCCCGGTACCCGCACATGGAGCTGGTGACGCTGCTGGACCGCTACCTGGGCGGCGGCATCACGGCCACGCGCTACTACGAGGACATCGTAGCGCAGATCCTGCTGCACGCCCGCGTCACGGCGCGCAAGTACCGCTTTTTTCTGTTCGCCAGCGCCGTGGCGCTGGCCGCGCAGCTGCCGCTGGTGGCGGCTTTCGCCGCCCGTTAACCCGCAGTATTTTCTAAAATATCGATATGCAAAACATCTCCGCCCTGTTCGGCCCCTGGATAATCGGCTTCTACGCGCTGCTTTTCCTGCTGACCGCCCTGCTCTACCGCGCGGTGCCCGGAGCGCGCAAGCGGCTGGGCGGCACGGCGCTGATGGCGCTGTTCTCCATAGCCGGCATCCTTACGGCGCGCGTGATGGGTGGTTCCGCCGCGGGCCACCTCTCCAAGCTCATCGAGGTGGCCGCGCGCATGCTGGCCATGGCGGCGGCGATCAACGCGGTGGGCGTGCTCGGCTTCTCGCTCGTAATGCCCAAGCTGCGTACCCGCGTCTCCAAGTTCGTCGAGGACCTGATCCTCGCTGGCGCCTACCTGGTGGGCGGCCTGGCCGTCATCTCGGCCTCCGGCGCCGACCTCAGCGGCGTGCTGGCCACCTCCGCCGTGGTCACCGGCGTGGTCGCCTTCTCGCTCCAGGACACGCTGGGCAACGTGATAGGCGGCATGGTGCTGCACCTGGAGGACACGTTTAAACCCGGAGACTGGATAGAGATAGAGAAATTCGCCGGCATAGTGCGCGAGGTGCGCTGGCGCCAGACCAGCATAGAGACGCTCGACGGGGACATGGTCATAGTGCCGAACATCATCCTGATGAAGAGCCCGGTGATGGTGCAGGGCCGCGCCGCCAACAACACCCGCTGGCGGGCCGTGCCTTTCAACGTCTATTACGACCGCTCCCCCGGAGAGGTGGAGGCCGTGGTGAACCAGGCCTTCAGGGAGGACCTGCCGGCAGGGGTGGCCCCGACCCCCGTGCCTTACTGCGGCATAAAGGATTTCCAGCCTAACTGCGTCGTGTACGAGCTGAGGTACTACCTTTCGGACCTCTCCTCACCCGGCGGCACCGACTCCAGGGTGCGCTCCAAGATCTTCTACTCTCTTTCCAGGGCCGGGATAAAGCTGTCGGTCCATAACCGCTCGCTGGTGCTCAGCGAGGCCGCGCGCGACGCCGCCGACCGCGGCCTGCAGACCGAGCGCGAGCGCCGCCTGGACGCGCTGCGAGAGGTGGAGGTCTTCGAGCCGCTTACCGAGGCCGAATTGTCCCTGCTGTCGGGCAAGCTGAAGTCGGCGCCGTTCTCCAGCGGGGAAAAGATAACCGTGCAGGGCGCCGCCTCCGACTGCCTCTATATAATCAGCTCCGGCGGGGCCGAGGTGCAGGTGAGCGCCGCCGGCTCCGGCTCTTATACCGTGGTCAAGAAACTGGGCCCGGGCGACGTGCTGGGCGAGATGGGGCTGCTGACCGGAGAGCCGAGGACGGCCACCGTGGTGGCTTCCGAGGAAGTGAACTGTTACCGCCTGGACCGCGACAGCTTCCGCGGCGTGCTGGCCAGCCGCCCGGAGATCGCCGAGGCCATCGCGGCCATCATGGCCAAGCGCCGGCTGGAACTTTCGGCCGCCCGCGAGAAGCTGGCAGGCGACGCCGCGGCCGGCCTCAAGAGCGAAGAGCAGAACCTGCTCTCCAGGATAAGGGATTTCTTTAAGCTATAGCCACTTGTGGCGCGGGTAGCGCCGGGCCAGGGCGGGCTTGAGCTTGGGATAGCTGTCCGCCCAGAAACTCTTCAGGTCCTTGGTGACCTGCACCGGCCGCATGGAGGGGGCGAGTATATGCACCACCAGCGGTACCCGCCCCGCGGCCACGCGGGGCGTTTCATTTACCGTGAACAGGTCCTGTATCTTCGCCTCCAGGAAAGGCTCGCCGTTCCTGGGGTAGCGGATCTTGGCGCGGCGGCCGCCTGGCATTTCAAGCCTCGCGGGGGCGTGTTTGTCCAGCAGCCGCACCTTCTCCCAGCCGTACCAGTCCTGCAGCGCAGGCAGCACCGGGCGGGTCCTGGCCTCGGCCACGGAGCGCGCGCCCGAGCAGATATCCGCGACGAGCAGGTGCCGGTCCTCCTCGGACAGCGGCTCCAGGCCCAGGTCGGGGCAGGCCCTGGCCAGGAAATCCACCCGCGCCAGCCACTCCTCCACTTCCTCGTCCCACTTCTGTAATTTCTCGCTGCCGCTGATGAATTCTTCCGCTATCAGTTCGGAGGACGCTTTGGCCGGCCTGGCGGCGGTTATCTCCCGGCGTACCGTCACGCCGCGGTAGAGGGTCAGGGTTTCGGTGACCGGGGTGCGCATGACCTCGTCGAGGGCGGGGCGCGAGACGGTCTGCATGTCGCCGGGGAAGGCCTCGGCCAGCCATTCCTCTTTTATCTCGGCGGCGAAGGACAGCGTGATATCGGCGCCGCCCTTCTTGAGGCTTTCCAGCGCCTCGCCCGCGCAGAGCAGCGGCGCGCCCGCGGCGGCGCTGAACTGGGACAGCTGCGCCCGCCTGTCGCCGGGCAGCTGGTAGCGCCCGCCGGCCGAGTACAGGGCGCCCACGCGGTCCGGGAAGGCTCGCAGGAAACATTTGGAGGCCAGCGCCAGGGCCCTCCCGCCGGCGGGGGGGACGCCTCCGGCCAGCCGGCCGGCCAGGCGCCAGGCGTCGCGCGCGGCGTTCTGCTTTACGCCGGCCCGCTCGCAGGTGAAGAAATCGAAGTTGGCTGCGGCGCAGCGCTCCAGCGCCCGCACTACCGCGGCCAGGTCGGAGCGGATCTCGCCGGCGCCGCTCTCCGCGCGCCGGGCCTCGCCGATCCACAGGCCGCGGCCCTGCGCGGCGGCGGCTATCACCGCGCATTCCCGGACGCAGCCCAGCCGCGCGCCCTCCACCATCATGCGCGAGTAGCGCGGGTGCAGCGGATAGCGCGCCATGGCCCGCCCGTCGGCGGTCAGCGCGCCGGCGGCGTCCGTGGCTCCCAGTTCGCGCAGCAGGCGCTCGGCCCGCTCCGCGTCCTCGGCGGCCGGCGGGTCCAGCCAGCGCAGCGCGCCGAAATCTTTGAAGCCGCAGGCCTTCAGCGTCAGCAGCGCCTCGCTGATGTCGAGACGCAGGATCTCGGGTTCCAGCGCGGGTGGCCGGCCGGCGTTGTCGCGCTCGGTCCACAGGCGGGCGCAGACGCCGGGCGCGGTGCGGCCCGCGCGGCCAGCGCGCTGCTCGGCCGACGGGGCGGCGATGTTCTCGGTGAAAAGGGTGTTGATGCCGCGCGCGCCGTCGTAGCGGGCCACGCGGGCCAGGCCGCTGTCCACCACGGCCGTCACGCCGTCTATGGTCAGCGAGGTCTCGGCGATATTGGTGGCGATGATGATCTTACGTCCTTCCGAGGGGGCCACGGCGGCGTCCTGGTCCTGCGGCCGCATGTCGCCGTGCAGCGGGCGCACGGCGAAGCCGGCCAGAGACGGTATTTTTGCCAGTTCGGCGGCGGTGCGGCCTATCTCGTAGGCGCCGGGCATGAAGACCAGCGCATGGCCGGTTTTCACCTGCGCCATCACCTGGGCGCAGGTCCGGGCCGCGGCGTCCCAGGGCTTGAGTTTAGCGGTCTCGGGGCCGCAGTAGGCCACGCTCACCGGGTAGGCCCTGCCCTGCGCCAGCACGGTCTCGCAGGGGGCCAGGCAGGCGGCCAGCTTTTTCTCGTCGAGGGTGGCCGACATGACCACCAGCAGCAGGTCGGGGCGCGAGGTGCGCTGCAGCTCGAGGCAGGCGGCCAGCGTGATGTCGGCGTGGATGTGGCGCTCGTGGAACTCGTCGAGGATGATAGCGGAATATTTCTTCAACTGCGGGTCGGAGACCAGCTCGCGCAGCAGTATGCCCTCGGTCTCGAAGACTATGCGGGTGGCCGGGCCGGTCTTGTCCTCGAAGCGCACCCGGTAGCCCACCTCGCCCCCGGCGGCGCCGCCGCGCTCGCGCGCCACGCGGTCGGCCAGCATGCGCGCGGCCAGGCGGCGCGGCTCCAGCACCGCCACGCGGCCTTTGAGGCCGCAGGAGTCCAGCAGGATCTGCGGCACCTTGGTGGATTTGCCCGAGCCGGGCGGGGAGGAAACGATCAGGCGCCGGCCGGCGGAGACGGCTTTGATCAGCTGGGCGGCGTTCTGCTGTATCGGCAATAACATCGCGTATATTATCCCAAAAAAAAGGCCCCGGCGGGGCGCGGGCTAGGCGGAGAGTTTAGGGGCAGGGTTCCAGTCGTATTCGGCCTCGGCCTGAAAGGCGGCGTGGTCGGAGACATCCCGCCAGGGGCCGGCGCTGAGCACCTGCGCCTTGGTCACCTTAAAGCCGCGAGTGTAAATGCGGTCCAGCGGCAGCACGGGCAGGGCGGCCGGGAAGGTGCGCAGCTTGCGGCCGTGCAGCGACAGGCCGGCGTCCTTCATCAGCAGGCAGGTCTCCAGCTCGTCCTTCTTGCCCTTGCGCCACTCGTTGAAATCGCCGGCCACCACCGCCGGCTCGTGGTCAGGGACCACGGCTTTGACGAACTCGCAGATCCTGGCGAACTGCTTTACGCGCGACCTGCGCAGCAGGCCCAGGTGCACGCAGACGCAGTGCAGCGGCGGCTTGCCCCCGGGCAGCTGTATCCTGGCGTAGAGCAGGCCGCGCTTCTCCACGCGGTTGGTGGAGATGTCCACGCGCTCGGAATGCAGGATGGGGAAGCGCGAGAGGATGGCGTTGCCGTGGTGGCCGGCGGTGTAGACCACGTTCTTGCCGTAGGCGTGGTTGAAGCCGGAGACCTCGGTCATGAACTCGTGCTGCGGTTTTACCGGCCAGCCGAAGTAGCGCTCGGCGTGGCGCAGGTTCTGGCCCACCACCTCCTGCATGAAGACGATGTCCGCGCCCGAGTCATGCACGCATTCGCGCAGCTCCGGCAGCGCGAAGCGCCGGTTCAAATGCGAAAAGCCCTTGTGGGCGTTGATGGTGAGAAAATTTATCTTCATGCTCCCCCGAGGATATCTTACAAAACTGCGGCGGCCGGTTCATCCGCAAAAAAAGAAGGGCCCCCGGGTATGCTCCCGGGGGCCCCGCTGCGGCCGTCAGCGCACGATGACGGATTCGGTCTTGCCCATGTCCACGAACTTGTCAGTGAAGGGGCCGCTCTTCATTTTAAAGCCCCATTTTACGAAGAACTTCTTGTCCTTGGCCCGGTTATCCCCGGCGTCCTTGTCGCCGTCGAAGTCGCCCTCCTTGAACTTGAGCGTGAAGCCGGAGGTCAGCCAGTTGACCGGGAACTCGAAATACTTGGTGCCCCTGGACGAGTCGAAGAGCTTGTCCTGCACCAGCTCGGCGCCTATCACGATGGTCTGGCCGAAGTAGTCGCTGCCGAAGCCCAGGATGTTTTCGGCGATGTCCAGCGTGAATTCGCGGGCGCTCTCGTCGTACTTGAAGGAGCGGAGGGTCACTATGGACCCGTCGGGGTCTACCGGCTTGCGGCGCACGGGGGTCAGCGTCTCGGAGTAGAAGTAATTGTCCTCGCTGTTCACGCGGGCCGTGTACTCGAAGGCGGACTTCATCACCTTGACCGAGCCTTTGAGGTTGGGGAAATCGTAGCAGAACTTTATCTCCTCGGTCTCGCCCTCGCGGTAATCCCTGGCCCCGATATAGAGTTCCACTCCGGCCGTGTACCAGCGGTTCTCGTTATGGCACTGCGAGATGGTGGTGTAGTTGCCGTTGGAGTTGATATAAGTATCGTGGCAAACCTGCTCGGTATAGGAGGTCTGGAACTTCACATACTGACGGTACGCCCCGCCGCTCTTGAAGATATAGGTTGTGCACTGCCTAGGCTTGTCGAAGGAACCCTTCTGCAGGTCTTCCTGCTTGGGCTCCGGCACCGCGGGCACGGCGGCCGCGGGGGCGGCCTCCCTGACCATGCCTGCCAGGGACTGAGAGCCCTGTCCGCGGTCAAAATCTATCTGCGTCTGCGCCTGGGCGGCGCTCGCGCCGGCTGCCAGGGCCATTACGGCCGCGAATAATATCCTTTTCGTCATTTCCATTCTCCTTGTCCCTCTCTGCGTCATGGCCTATGCGGAGCAATTTTAATGCCAGGGCGCGGGGCGGCTGTCCCCTTTGGCGGAAGTAGGGGGAGAGGGCGTTTGTTTTCAGGTGAAAATCTGTGTTTTCATATGAAAATGAGCTGCTGCCTGCCGCTGGAGGGAAAAAAGAAAGCCCGGGGTTTTAGCCCCGGGCTCCTTTTCTATCGAGGCGAAGCCTCAATAGCGGTAATGGTCCGGCTTGTAGGGGCCGCTCTGCTTGACGCCGATGTAGTCGGCCTGTTCTTTGGTGAGCTTGGTCAGCTTGACGCCGATCTTCTCGAGGTGCAGGCGGGCCACTTCCTCGTCGAGGTGCTTGGGCAGGCGGGTCACGCCGATCTCGTGCTTCCTGGTCCAGAGTTCGAGCTGCGCGAGCGTCTGGTTGGAGAAGGAGTTGCTCATCACGAAGGACGGGTGGCCTTTGGCGCAGCCCAGGTTCACCAGGCGGCCGTCGGCCAGCAGGTAGATGGCGCGGCCGTTGGGCAGGGTGTAGCGGTCCACCTGCGGCTTTATGTTGAGGCGCTTGACGCCCTTGGCGTTCTTCAGGGCTTCCACCTGGATCTCGTTGTCGAAATGGCCGATATTGCAGACGATGGCCTGGTCCTTCATCCTGAGCATGTGCTCGAGGCGGATGATGTCCTTGTTGCCGGTGGTGGTGACGTAGACGTCGCCCTCGCCCAGCGTGTCCTCGACGGTCTTCACCTCGAAGCCTTCCATCGCGGCCTGCAGCGCGCAGATGGGGTCTATCTCGGTCACGATCACGCGCGCGCCGAAGCCGCGCAGGGAGCGGGCGGAGCCCTTGCCCACGTCGCCGTAGCCGCAGACCACGCAGACCTTGCCGGCGATCATCACGTCGGTGGCGCGCTTGATGCCGTCGGCCAGGGATTCGCGGCAGCCGTAGAGGTTGTCGAACTTGGACTTGGTCACGGAATCGTTGACGTTGATGGCGGGCACCATCAGCTTGCCCGCTTCGTGCATCTGGTACAGGCGGTGCACGCCGGTGGTGGTCTCCTCGGAGACGCCCCGCCAGTCCTTGGCGGCGTTATGCCAGCGCTGGGGGGTCTTCTTGAGGATGGTCTTGAGGCAGTTGTTGAGTTCCTGCTCGTCCTCGCCGCCGCACTTCACGTTGAGGACGGAGGCGTCCTTCTCGGCGTCCACGCCGCGGTGTATCATCATGGTGGCGTCGCCGCCGTCGTCGACGATGAGGTGCGGACCCTTGCCGCCGCCGAAGTCCAGCGCGCGCTCGGTGCACCACCAGTACTCGGCCAGCGTTTCGCCCTTCCAGGCGAATACGGGGATGCCGGCCGCGGCGATGGCGGCGGCGGCCTGGTCGGAGGTGGAGAAAATATTGCAGGAGCACCAGCGCACTTCGGCGCCCAGCGCGGCCAGCGTCTCGATGAGCACGGCGGTCTGCGTGGTCATGTGCAGCGAGCCCATCACGCGCGCGCCCTTGAGGGGCTTCTTCGCGGCGTACTTCTCGCGGATGGCCATCAGGCCGGGCATTTCCTTCTCGGCTATGTCTATTTCCTTGCGGCCCCAGGCGGCCAGGCCGATATCTTTGACTTTGAAATCGTTCTTCATGGTTTTAGCCCTCTCTTTGACTATTGCGCTCATATGGTCTCCTGCCGCTATAATGGAGTAATTATATCTTTTTGCCCGAGCGGGGGGGAATAGCCGGGATTTGGTAAAATTTAACCATGCTTATTTATAAACTCCTTTTAGTCCTGGCGGCCCTGGCGGCGGCCGCGCCCGCGGCCTGCGAGGAATGGATAATCCCCAGGACCACCTATTATATTTCCGCTGAACAGCAGCGGATGCCGGATTTTATGCCGCCGCCGGAGCCGGGTTCCGCCGCCGACCGGGCCGACCTGAAAGCCGTCCTGGACTGGCAGCGCAAGCGTACGCCGGAACAGTGCGCGCGGGCCGCCGGCGCGGCGCACGCGGACTTCGATAATTTCTTCGGCGATATAGCCCCGTTCCCGGCGCCGCTGCCGGCCGAGGCCGCCGCTATCTTCCAGCGGGTCAAGACCGAGACCGACGGGGCCGCCGCGGACGTGAAGGACCTGTTCAAACGCAAGCGCCCTTTCCTGCGCGACCCGGCGCTCGAGCCCTGCCTGGGACGGACCGGCGGCCTGGCCTACCCCAGCGGCCACGCCACGATCTCCAGGCTGTTCGCGCTGATGCTCGCCGAACTGGCGCCGGCCCGGCGGGCCGAATTCCTCAGGCGCGCCGACGAGGCCGCGCTGGACCGGGTGATAGGCGGCGTGCACCATCCGGCCGACATAGAGGCCGGCAAGCGGCTGGCCGACCGGCTGTTCGCGGCCTACTCAAAGAGCAAGGCCTTCAGGGCCGACATGAGGGCGCTGCGGGGTATGCTGGACAAGAGCAAGACCGCCGCGGCCGCCCGGGAGAAGGCCGCCGCCGGGAAGGCCAAATAATGGGCGACAACGACAGGCTGGTCTATTCCACGGGGCCCGACGGCAAGGTCTCCTGCCCCAACTGCGGCAAGACGCCGTGCGAGTGCGCGGAGGGTCTGGCCGGGGAGGTGCGCAAGCGAAACCAAACCGAGCCGGTGCGCATCTCATTCAAGAAGACCGGCAAGGGCAGCGGCCTGACCCTGGTGGAGCGCCTGCCCATGCACCCCGCCGGCAAGGAAGAGCTGCTCAGTAAATTCAAGAAGCGCCTGGGCGCCGGGGGGGCGGTGAAGAACGGCGTGCTGGAAATACAGGGCGACCGCCGGGACTTCGTGAAGAAGGAACTGGAGGCCGCCGGCTACAAGGTGCGGTTGCTGGGCTGAAAAGCGATGTGTCGCGATCCGCTAAAAAGAACTGTGGACAGGAGGTAACATGAAAAAGAAAACCGACAAGGAAGAATGCGGCTGCGCCTGCGGCTGCCAGCAGGAGACGCTGCTGAGCCCGGCCGACGCCTTGATGGCCGTGGCCATACTGGCGGTCTCCTCCGACGGTAAACTTAACGACAGGGAAATCGACAATCTAAAGGGCGTGCTGGTTTCCAGCCCCCTGTTCGGCAAGGTGGAGGACGCCGGGGAATATATGGGCTGCATCGCCTCGGCCATCGCCGACAAGGGCCGCGACGCCGTTCTGGAGCGGGCGGCCGAACTGCTCAGCCCCTCGCTGCGCGAGACCGCCTACGCCTGGGCCGTCTACATGGTGGCCACGGACCGCAAGGTGGTAGCCCCCGAGCACAAGTTCCTCGAGGCGCTGCGCAGGGCGCTGGGCCTGCACGGCGTGCTGGCCGGCAAGATCAACGCGGTGGTGCCCATGCTCAACCGCGTAAAGTAAAAGGCCGTAAATAAAAAAGCCCGCGCCTCCCAGGGAAGCGCGGGCTTTTTCTTTGGCGCCGCTAGGAATGCCAGTACCACTCTATCTGGGCGGGGCCGGGCGCGCCGTCCTGGGTGCGGTCGGCCTCGTGGTCCATGCGCGGCAGTATGTCCCGCAGCTTCCAGGCCTTGTCCTGCCTGCCGAACACCCAGTACTCGGTGAAGGGCTCTGGCGCCTCGTCGCGGTGCAGCACTTTGCCGTTGCGCGACATGGCCCGCACGGCGGTGGCCGTGATGCGGGCGGTGAACTCGTCGAGGTGCAGCTTGCTCCTGGCGGCCGGGCTGGTCAGCACTATCTCGGCCCGGCGAGGGAACAGGTTCTTGAACTCGAAAGTCAGGCCCTCGGCCTTGCGGGCGTCCATCACCGCTTTAAGTTTTGCCAGGGCCTCGGCGGAGACGTACTCGCCGGTCAGCAGCGAGCTGTCGTTCCTGCCCCAGGCCTCGTAGATGCTCTCGAAAGCCAGCGTGGCGGCTATCTCCATCTTCTGCCTGTTCCAGTGATCGCCCTCGGCGGCGGGGGCCGGCCTGGCTTCGGCAGGCGGCAGCGCGTCTGCCGGCCTGGCCTGAGGCCGGGTCGGGGCGGTGGAGCCGGGCGGCATGTAGGCGCTGTGGTCGCGTGGCCCGGCGGCGGCCGCGACTACCGCCGCGGCGCCGGCCGCCATCGGGAAAGAGGCCGCGGCCTGCGGCGTGTCCGGCAGGTTGGGCGCGTTGATGAAATCCATCTCGCCGGGCTGGTCTATGCGGGCGAGCGCCCAGCTGCCGTTCAACTGGTTGAAGGTCCAGTATTCCTGGAAATTCTGCGGCTCCAGACTGCCGCCGGCCACCTGCAGGCGCGAGGCGGGCTCGGAGACGCCGCGGAAGTTTATGTTGTCGCTTTCCCTGACGAGGTAGTCCTTGGCCACGTACGAGACCAGCACGGTGAACGAGCGCCCCTCCTTCTCGCGGGGGCAGCGCACGTGCATGAAATCCACGTCGAGGACCTTGAGGTCTTCGATCATGTTGACCTCGCCGCGTACCCGCTGCGACTCGGCCCTGGCGCTGTGCGCGGCCAGGATATTGGGCATTAGCAGGCCGCGCACCGCGTAGAAGTCGCGGGCCTGCTGGGCCGCCTTGAACTTGGTGAAGAGTTTGCGGGCGAAGGCGGCGAGCTCGTCGGGATTGAAGTCCGGGTCCCTGGCGCCCAGGGTCTGCAGTATCGCCAGCGTGGCCTGCGCCCGGGGCACTATGGCGCTGTCCTGCAGCCGCCCGGCGACGGCCGCGGCGGCTGGCCGGTAGGCGCTGGGGGGATTGTAAGAGCCCTTCGTGCCGTACCCGCCGGCCGATCCGTAAGAGCCGTAGGAATTGTACGAGCCGCCGCGGCCGTAGGAGGTGCGCCGGAACTGGTTCTTCAGGAAAACTATTATCGCGGCTATGCCGAAGATGACCAGGTCGAAGGGGCCGTAGCTGCGGCGGCGGTAGCTGCTGCGGTAGTAGTTGTGTACTACGAAGCCGCCCGCTATGAAGGTATGCGGCGGGTCCACGGCCAGGTTATAGACTTCGGCCACGCCGGCCGTCTTTACGGAGCGCACCCTGGCCCACACGCGGCGCCCGTCTTCGAAAACCGCCACGTCGTCGCCCTTCTTAAGGGCCCGCATTTCAGTGAAATCGAAACGGGTGAGCACCGGGTGTTCCGGCGCCGCCCTGAGGGAGCCGCGCGAGGTCTTTACCACCAGCAGGCGGGTCCTCTTTTTCTCTATGTCCTTGACCTCCACCTGCAGCAGTTTCTCGTTGGAGTAGGCCAGCACGCGGTCTCCGGGGCGCACATCCTCCACCGGCACGCTGCCGTTTATGGTCAGGACGGGGGTGCCGGCCGGCAGGCCGCCGGCCAGGGCCGGGGCCGCCCCGCAGGCGAGCAGCGCCGCGAGCAGCAGGGCTTTCATTTTAGCGCAGGCCCGCCAGCAGGCCGCCGAGCACGGCCGCGGCGATGATGATACTGACGCCCAGGATGGCCGCCGAGACGATGCGTCCGAAGTAGTCGCCCACGGCGCGGTTGCCGCGGATGATCTCCTTGCCCTCGTCGAGGTCGGGGGTGATGCGCTCGAAAACGGCCGGGATGCGCGCGGAGAGCCACATCAGCAGGAAAGCGCCCGCGGTGCCGCCGGCCAGCGCGAAAACCAGGGCCCAGGCTACGCTGATAACAGTGTCGAGCATAAGAACCTCCGTTAACTTAAGCGTAGTTTATATTTTTTAAGTATCAAAAGAAAGGCGGGGGGGTAAAAATGATAAAATATACAGGTAGGCAGTCCCGGCATCCTGATCCCGCAGTTCCGTTCAGTCTCCGGAAAATTTTACTGCTAATCCCCGCGCGGGCGGGCCCCACACCTATGATAACGCTTAGGAACGTACATAAATCCTTCTCTTCCCAGGTCCTTTTCGAGGACGCTTCGCTGCAGGTCAACGACGGCGACCGCTTCGCGCTGGTCGGCCCCAACGGCGCCGGCAAGTCCACGCTGTTCAAGATGATGCTGCGCACCGAGGAGGCCGACGACGGCGACATACAGTTCAAGAAAGGCGTGGTGGTGGGCTATCTGCCGCAGGAGAACCCGCCCACTTCCGAAAAGACCGTGGTGGAGGAGATCCTGGACGGCGCCGAGGACTACGACGGCCGCATAGAGGCCGAGGGCAAGGCCATCCTGATGGGCCTCGGCTTCAAGGTGGACGGCTTCACCCGCAGGGTCAACACCCTCTCCGGCGGCTGGGCGATGCGCGTGGCCATGGCGAAACTCCTGCTCAAGAAGCCCGACCTGCTGCTGCTCGACGAGCCCACGAACCACCTGGACCTGGACTCCCTGCTGTGGCTGGAGGAGTACCTGCAGAGCTACCAGGGCGCCATCTTCGTCATCTCGCACGACCGCGACTTCATCAACAAGATCTGCAACTCCATCGTTTCGCTGCAGGAGCACAAACTGCGCGTCTACCACGGCGACTACGAGCATTTCCTCGCCCAGCGCGAATCCGAGAAGGAGAAGATCTATTCCGCCTGGCGCCTGCAGCAGGAGCAGATCGCCCAGATGGAGGACTTCGTGGCCCGCAACCGGGCGCGCGTCAGCACCTCCAACCGGGCGCAGAGCATGCTCAAGCGCCTGGAGAAGATGGAGCGCATCGAGCTGCCGGCCGAGACCAAGACCGTCAAGATGCGCTTCCCGCAGCCCAGCCGCACCGGCACCAAGGTGCTGGAGCTCAAGGGGATCAGCAAGACCTACAAGGTGGCAGACCACCCCGACATCAAGGTCTACGACAATTTCGACTTCTCCCTCGAGCGCGGCCAGAAGATGGCCTTCGTGGGCCACAACGGCGCCGGCAAGAGCACGCTGCTGAAGATGCTCGCCGGCGTGATCGAGCCCGACTCCGGAGAGCGCGTGCTCGGCCTCAACGTCAAGACCGGCTATTTCTCACAGCACCGCGACGGCATCCTGGACCCGCGCAAGACCGTGCTGCAGGAGGCGATGGACAACGACCGGATGAACCCCGAACTGATGGTGCGCACCGTGCTCGGCACCTTCCTGTTCCCCGGCGACAACGTCTACAAGAAGACCGAGGTGCTCTCCGGCGGCGAGAAGAGCCGCCTGATGCTGGTGAAGCTGCTGGTGGACCCGCCCAACGTCATCCTGATGGACGAGCCTACCACCCACCTCGACATGGCCAGCGTGGACGCGCTGATAGCCGCCCTCAAGGAGTTCGAGGGCACGCTGTGCATGATCAGCCACGACGTCTATTTCCTCAACGCCCTGGCCGACTCCGTGGTGCACGTCGAGCACGGCAAGACCACCGTCTACCCCGGCAACTACGATTACTTCCGCTACCGCCAGGAGCAGCTGGCCCGCGAGGCCGCCGGCCAGAAGAAGAAGGCCGAACCCGAGCAGCGGGCCGCCGCCCCTTCCGCGGACTACGAGGAAAAGAAGCGCCAGGAGGCCGAGGCCCGCAAGAAGACCCGCCGCGCCGAGACGCTGAAGAAGGAAATAGCCTACTCGCGCAAGACGGTGGAGAGCCTGGCCGCCAAACTGTCCGCGCCCGAGATCCACGCCGACTACAAGCAGGTCAAGGAACTCGGAGACAAGATCACCGCCCTCGAGGCCAAGATCGCCGCCTTCGCCTCCGAACTCGAAGCGCTGGAAGCGGCCGGCGAAACGGCCTCCGCGCAGCAGTAAGCTTTTAAGGAGCAACAAAAACACATGCAACAAGACAACGCCAAGCGCCGGCCCGACCTGCGCAACATCGCCATCATCGCCCACGTCGACCACGGCAAAACCACCCTCGTCGACGCCATGCTCAAGCAGACCGGCGCCTACCACGATAAAAGCGGCGAGGAAGCCATCTGCATCATGGACTCCAACGACCTGGAAAAAGAGCGCGGCATCACCATCCTTTCCAAGAACAC